>CAJPFN010000078.1 GCA_905339215.1 Rhizobiaceae bacterium | reverse complement strand
TCGAGCCTGACCGGGAAGTTGCCGATATAGGGCGCGGCGCAGGTCAGCGCGCCGATGCGCAGCAGGGCTTCGCCGTCGCCTGCGTCGCCACCGATTTCGGCCAGCGTCACCGGCAGGCCGAGGCGGCGGGCGAAGCGCGCGATGTCGACGGCCCGGCCTGCGGTCGCCGGGTCGGCGACGAGCTGCACCACGGTGCCGAAGCCGACCACCTCGCCGTGCAGCGCGTGACGATAGGCGGGTTCGGCGGAAAAGCCGCGCGTCAGCGCATGGGCGATCGACAGGCCGCCGCTCTCGAAGGCCAGCCCGCTCATCAGCACGGTCGCCTCGACGACAGCCTCGACGGCCTCGTCCGGCGCTCCGCGCAGCACCGCCGCCACCGCTGCCTCGCCGTGGCCGCGCAGCGTCTCCAGGCAGGCCTCGGCGAGAATGAGTGCCGTGCGCGGCGAGCGGCCGTCGAAGAAGTTCGAGCCGCCGGCCTCGACGCAGGCGCGCACCTCGAAGGCCTTCGACAGGGCGTCGCCGATGCCGGCGCGGAAGAAGCGCACGGGTGCCGCGGCGATCAGCGCCGTGTCGACGATGACGGCGTCGGGATTGCGAGCCAGGCGCTCGACGCCGAGGATGCGGTGGTTCTCGTCGTAGAGCACGATCAGCCGGCTGGTCGGCGAATCGTTGGAGGCAATCGTCGGCGCCACGACCAGGCGCAGCCCGCCGGCCTTGGCCACGCCCTTCGCCGTGTCGATCGCCTTGCCGCCGCCGGCGACCACGATGCCGTCGGCGCCTCGGGCAAGGAGGCTCGCCGCGACGCGCTCGATCTCCGCCTTCGTGCATTCGCCGCCGAACACCGCCATCTCGGCCGGGAAACCGGCCCCGGCGAGGTCGACGAGCAGGCGCCTGCCGAGCGTTTCGGCGAGGAAGGGATCGACCACCAGGCCCGGCCGCGTCACGCCGAGGTCGGCGAGCAGCGCCGGTAGTGCGGCGATTGCGCCGGGTCCCTGGACGTAGCGGCCGGGAAAGCCGAACACTCTGCGGTTCATCGCGCGGCCTCGTGTCTTGCGAGAATGGCAGGGATCGAATGGTAGATGCCGGCCATCGCCGCTTGGCTCTGCCGGTAGAGATCGAAAAGGTCGTCGTAGAGCGTCGTCCGGGCCGGGTCGGGCAGGATCAGGGCGTCGGCGCCGGCATCGCCGCGGCGAACCGCGGAAAAATCGGCGACTGCGCCCGAGCCGACCGCGGCGAGAAGTGCTACGCCGTAGGAGGCATCGTTGTTTTCCGGCACGCGGATCTCGATGCCGAGCACGTCGGCGACGATCTGCCGCCACAGCCGGCTCTTCGTACCGCCGCCGACCAGGCGCGCCGCGCCGATCGGCAATCCTTCGCCGGCAAACAGGTCGCGGCAATCGCGCAGCGAAAACGCGATGCCTTCGTAGAGGGCGCGGACAAAATGGCCGCCTTCGTGGCGCATGGTAATACCGAGGAAGTCGGCGCGCAGCAGCGGGTCCCAGTGCGGGGCCCGCTCACCGTTCAGGTAGGGATGAAAGAGAAGTCCCTCGCTGCCAGGCTGCGTCGCCGCCGCGGCGGCCTCCATGCGTTCGAAGGCGGCGTGGCCGCTCTCGCCGGGCCTGGCGAAGAAGCGGTCGCGCAGCCATTTGTGCGCCGAGGCGCAGGAATTGGTGCCCGTGATCGTGTACCACAGGCCGGGTACGACATAGGGATAGTCGATCAGCGTGCGCGAGGGGCGGCCGCGTGCGGCAACGACGCTAACGGTCGCCGCGGTGGCGAGCTTGACGGTCGCCTCGCCCGCCGCGCCGGCGCCGGCACCGAAAGCCTCGACGGAGGTGTCCGACGTGCCGCAGATCACGGCGATGCCGTCGAGCAACCCGCAGGCGGAAGCGACCGGGCCGGCGGTCACACCGACGCGGGCAGACGGCTCCACGACCGGCGGCAAAAAGTCGACGGAAATGCCGGCCAGCCCACACAGGAAGGACGACCAGGCGTCGCCGTCGATGTCGAAGAACAGCGTGCCGACAGCGTCGGTGCGGTCGGTGGTCCAGTCGCCGGTCAGTTGCGAGCGCAGCCAGTCCTTGGCCACGTAGATGCGGCGGATGCGGCGATGGACGTCCGGCTCGTGGCGGGCAACCCAGGCGAGTTGCGGCAGGGTCCATGTGGGCGAGACACGATTGCCGCCGACGGCGAGGATCCCGTCGCCATGAGCCTCGTCGAGTTCCCGCGATTCGGCGCCGCTGCGCTGGTCGTTCCACAGGATCGCCGGGCGCAGGACCTCGCCGCCCTCGCCGACGAGTACGGAGCTGTGGGCACCGGCGCTGAAGCTGATCGCCGCGATCCGCTCCGGCTTTCCGCCCGCTTGGGCGATGGCGCGCGGCACCGCCTCGACCATGGCGCGGGTCCACAGGGCGGGATCCTGCTCGCTCCAGCCGGGGTGCGGCGTAGCGGTCAAGACGTCGGCGGAGCCGGTGCCGCAAACGCGCCCGGCGGCGTCGACCAGCGTCGCCTTGAGGCCACCGGCGCCGAGGTCGATGCCGAGGAAAAGCATGTCGTCAGCGGGCATCGATCATCGCCTCCAGCCGCGGGCGGACAGCTTCGAGTGCTGCGGCGATATCGAGTCCATACGAGCACGCCGACTGGCAGGTCCGCACGGTGTCCAGGTCGCCGAGTCGGGCGAGGATGTCTGCCGTCACCGGCATCCGGCCGCCGAGTGCGGAACGGGCGACAAGCGCGAGCGCCGAAGGCTGCCGCGTCTCGGTCGTGGCGCCATGCACCTCGCCGAGCGCGGAACGGCAGGGCGCCGGACAGAAGGCGCAGATCGCGAGGATGTCCTGTTCAGCCATCGATAGAGTTCCTCACGGTCGCCGCCGCGGGCAGGCCGAGCTTGCCGGGATTCATGATGCCGCGCGGGTCGATCGTCCGCTTCACCGCCGCGATCACGTCGAGGCCCGCCGCGCCGTGCTCCAGCTCCATCCAGCGACCACGCAGGAGGCCGATGCCGTGATGATGCGCGATCGCGCCACCAAGGGCCACGCATTCCCGTTCGACGGCGTCCCACACCGACCGGTGCAGCGCCTCGCCCTCCGCGAGCGGCGCCGGGTCGAGGCGCAGCGTCATGTACTGGCAGGCGCCGTCCGGGTAGACGTGCGACCAGTGCGCGCCGAAATGGGCGCCGGGCGCAACGCGTTGCGCCGCGGCTCTAAGCCGCCCGTATCCCTGTGGCAGCGCGTGCCACGGCAGCGTCACCTCGATCGTGTCCATGAAGCGGCCGGCTGCCTGGTGCTGCGGCGAATAGCTCTGGTAGCGAACCGCTTCCCACTCGTGGAAAGGCGCGTCGGCAAGGCGGCGGCCGCCTGCGCAGCCGATCATCTCCAAAGCTTCGGCCTCTTCCGCCGCGACGATCCGCTCCGGGCCCTCGAACGAGAGCAGGCAGAGAAAGAGATCGCGATCGGCGGCGTCGAGCGACTGCGTGCGCGCCGCGCTTTCAACAGCGTCGTAGAGCCGGACCACCGCCGGCCTGAGCCCGGCCTGCATGATCGCCCGCAGGCATTCCAGCCCGCCCTCGAGGCTGGCGAAGCCGACGGCGAGGTTGCGCCGCGCCGCCGGCACGGGCCAGATGCGCAGCGTCGCGCTGACGATGATGCCCATCGTCCCCTCCGATCCGACGAAGATGCCGGCAAGGTCGGGCCCTGTCGAGCGGCGCGATTGCGGGCGGATGTCGAGCAGCCTTCCGTCGGGAAGGACGACCTCGAGCCCGAGCACCATGTCCTCGATCTTGCCGTAGCGCGACGATGCCTGTCCGGCGCCGCGGCACGCAACCCAGCCGCCGACCGTCGACATCGCCAGAGACTGTGGCAGGTGTCCGCACGTAAAGCCCGCGCGGCGCAGTTCCGCCTCGAAGAGCGCACCGTTCATGCCGGCACAGACGTTCGCGGTATGATCGACCCGGTCGATCTCGATGATGCCGCTCAGCCGCTTCAGGTCGATGACGATCTCGCCGCCGAGCGACGCGGCGCCGCCGAGCACGCCCGAACCGGCACCGTAGGGCACGACCGGGATGCCCGCTTCGCAGGCAAGCCGGAGCACGTCCGCAACCTCCGAAACATCCGCCGGCCGGACCACGACGCAAGGCCAGCCCTCGGGCAGGTGACCCTCGCGGAGACGATAGGTGCCGAAGGGAGCGCGATCCCGCGCATAGACGAAGCGGTCGAGGTCGGACGACAGCACGTTGCCGGCACCGACGATGCGGGCAAGACGACGGACCAGATCCTCCGGCGGAGCCGACGGTGGGGCGATTTCGGTCATGAAATCCTCTACACAAACGATTGTGTTGTGGTTCTACAGATCATCATTGGCGTTGGCAACATGGTTTTTCGGGTGAGAATCAGCCGCCGGCCGCGCCGATCAGCGACGGTCGGCGCAGGAATCGCGAATGACGATGCCGTCCGGCGACAATACGACCGGCAGGCCGAAACTGTCGCCTTCGATGCGGGAACGCAACGCCTGCACCGCCAGGCGCGCCATGCGGCCGACCGGAAAGCGGACAGTGGTCAGCCGCGGCCGGCACATCTCGGCCAGCACGCCGTCATGGATGGCGACGACCGACAGGTCGCGCGGCACGTCGATACCCGCGGCGCCCGCGGCCGCGATGACGCCGACGGCCGCGGTCAGCGTCACGCCGACGATCGCGCCGGGCATCCTACCGTCGTCGATCAGCCGCTGCATGGCCGTGCGGCCGCTGACGAAGTCGTAGCCGGCAGTCTCGACCAGCGCCGGATCGAAATCGAGGCCAGCTTCCACCAGCCCGGCGCGAAAGCCCGCCAGGCGCTGGTCGGCGTTGTAGCGTCCGGCGGGGCCGGCAAGAAAGCCGATGCGCCGGTGGCCGAGATCGGCGAGATGCCGCACGGCGAGCCGGGCGCCCGCAGCATCGTCGAGCGAAACCGACGCGTCGACGCCGTCTGCCGCGCGATTCACCAGAACGAACGGGCAAGGGAGTTCGCGGAGTGCGCCGAGGCCCGAATCGGCGACGTTGAGCGTGGCCACGATCAACCCGTCGACCTGGTTCGCCTGCGCCAGGCTGACCAGCGACTGGGCCGGCCGGTGCGTCTCGTCGATGTGATAGATGATAACCGACTGGCCGTTTGCGGCCGCCTCCTCTTCCGCCGCGAGCACCAGTTCCTGGAAGACCGGATTGTCGAGCTGCGGGACGACAACGCCGATCGAGCCGGTGCGTTTCAGGCGCAAACCGCGGGCGAGGACGTTGGGCTGATACTGCAGGCGCCGCGCGGCGTCCTCGATACGCTGCCGCGTCTCCGCCGACGTCGCCGCGTCGACGGTGCGCCGCAACACACGGGACGCCGTGGAAATGTCGACACCCGCTTCGCGGGCGACATCCCTGAGCGTCGGCCTCGGACGATCCACGAACGTTCGCCTCCCCCGCACGACCGGCGGTTTGTCCGGCACGGTCCACCCGCGCTGACTCGTTTGCCGACACCATTCCCGTCGCCGGAGGCAATCGCAAGAGCGCCGTTCCGATTCACGAAGATGTGCAACCCGCGCCTGGCGGAAACGGACTGATCGCCATGCCGGCGGTGCATCGAAGTCCGAACGAACCGGCTTCCCATCTGGGGCGCGGCGTGCTGCTTATTCGGCCGGTCCGCCTGCGGCGGCCGCGAGCACAACAGAGGCGGAATGACGCCGGGAAGGACACCATGGAACTCTTAAACCGCGCCATTGCCCACCCCTGGCTGTGCGACATGATGGGACACCTGACGACGCGCTACTACGTCGGCATGTTCGACGACGCCTCCTACGTGCTGTTGTCGCGTGCGACCGGCTGGTGCGGCGATGATCCGGCCTGGGCGGGCATGGGTTGGGCCGACGTCCGCAACGAGATCGAATACAAGAACGAGGTACCCGCGGGCGCGCTCGTCGAGATCTTCGGCACCATCGCCAAGGCGGGCAACAGCTCCCTGGAAACGCGCTATGAGATGCGCCGTGCCTCGTCGGGCGCACTGGCCGCCACGCTTGCGGCAAAGACCGTGTTTTTCGACCTCAGGCAGCGGAAGGCGGCCCCGCTGACGGAAGCGATGCGCGAGGGGATCGAACGTTTCTCGAAACGACCGGCGTGAACGACGAGAATGCCGTAAAACCGTTGAGCCAAATCAACGGCACCGAATGCTTCGACGATTAATATTCTATTGTTCGAACGGAAGTCCGGCGAGACGAAAGGCGAAAGTGGCGCTTGAGATGAACATAACCGGACCGAAGTTGGCGAGTGCGGGGCGCCGGGCGGTTCGATGCGCGGCCGCGTTTGCGCTGGCAATGGGGCTCGCCACCGGCCCGGTCCCCGCCCAGGTTGCCGAACGGATCGTGGTCAAGCGAACCGTCGATTTCACCTCTGCGGACTGGGACGGGGATGATACCGGGCGGCTGGAAATCAACGCGATGCTCTCCGGCGAAAGCGGCCGGCTCGCCGGCATCGCCGAGGTCAAGCTCGACTGGACATGGCCGCATCCGCCCTGCGACAGCAACGCCGGGTTCCGCGGCGTCGCGGGGCACGGACCCGTGATCGGCGAAATCGTCGACGGGCGGCTGAAGATGCGCCTCGCGGTGCCTGTCACCGGTTCCTATACCAGCCTCATCGGCGGCTTCCTCGGCATCTATGTCTGCCTGTCGAGGCAGGTCAGCTTCGTCTACGACGGTGACGTCATGGAATGGGGCGAGTTCGACCTAAAGCTCGATGGCAACCGTCACGACAGTACCGTCATGTCGTCCTCGACGGAGGGGGGTACCATCGTCCTTCCGGGTATAGTCAGGACGATAGTGGCGCCTGCCGCACCCGAGCCCGGCGATGGCGTGGTCGCCGGAGCGGAGCCGCCCGCCGCGGGCAGCGACTTCTCGATCCACCTGAACTGGTGGTCGTCCGCAGCGGAAGCAGGCGAGAACGCCGCGCCGGCGACGCCACCCGGCGCGGAAGTCGGGGTGCCTTTCGTCAAGGAAACCTCAACAGCGCCATAGGCACGTCGCCGAGGGCATTTTCGACCGGACACCGGAATTGTCCGAGGTACGGCGTCGGCGGCTCGGAAGTCCCAGCGTCGTCTGGATTCGAGCCTATGCGGTCGAATCGCGCTCGGGGAAGAGCCGCCCCAGCCCCTCGGAAGAAGCTTCGGCAACCCCACGCTCGGTGATCAGGCCGGTGACAAGCCGAGCCGGGGTGACGTCGAAGGCCGGGTTCGCCGCCGGCGAGGCCTCGGGCGAAATGCGCACGCGCTCCACCTCGCCGTTTTCGCCGAGGCCCCAGACGAGCGTCACTTCGTCCGGGGAGCGTTCCTCGATCGGGATCTCGGCGATGCCATCCGAGACGGTCCAGTCGATGGTCGGCGACGGAAGCGCGACGTAAAACGGTACGCCGTTGTCGTGCGCCGCGAGTGCCTTGAGATAGGTACCGATCTTGTTGCAGACGTCGCCACGCGCGGTCGTTCGGTCCGTGCCGACAATGACCATGTCGACCGCGCCGCGTTGCATGAGGTGGCCTCCGGCATTGTCGACGATAAGGGTATGCGGAACTCCGTGGCCGGCCATCTCCCAGGCCGTCAGGAAGGCGCCCTGGTTGCGCGGCCGCGTCTCGTCGACATAGACGTGGACCGGAATTCCCTCCTCCGCCGCCATGTAGATCGGCGCGGTGGCGGTGCCGTAGTCGACGGTCGCCAGCCAGCCGGCGTTGCAGTGGGTGAGAATGTTGACCGGCTCGCCGGGCTTCTTGCGCGCGGCGATGGCGCGGATGATCTCGAGGCCGTGACGGCCGATCCCGCGGTTGAGTTCCACGTCCTCGTCGGCGATCTCCGCTGCGCGGGCATAGGCGGCGGCGGCGCGCTGTTCCGGCGGCAGCGGGCGCAACAGGCCGCGCATCTCGTCCAGCGCCCAGCGCAGGTTGATCGCCGTCGGGCGGGTCTCGTGGAGCGTCTCCCAGGCCGCGTCGAGCGCCGCGTCCGAGGGGTCCTCGCGCATGCGGATCGCCACGCCGTAGGCGGCGGTGACGCCGATCAGCGGCGCGCCGCGCACCCACATCTCGCGGATGGCGACGGCGACCTCTTCGAGACTGCTCAGCGTGGCGACGCGGAAGGCGTGCGGCAACCAGCGCTGGTCGATGATGTCGACAGCGGCGCCGTCTTCATTCAGCCAGATCGTGCGAAAGTGGCGGCCTGCAACGTTCAACGGCGCACCTCCCCGCGGATCAGCGCCGCCAGGGCATTGACCTCATCGATACTGTGCATCTTGTGCCGGGCAACCGTGATCTGCCGCCCGAAGCGCAGTGCGGGGGCCTCGCACGAGGCGCGCAGGTCTTCGTCCTCGATCGTCTCGAAGTCCGCGTTATGGGCGAGTCCGAGGATGCGCCGGTGGATCTCGATGCCGGCGAAGCCGAGCATGTCGTGCCAGATCGACTGGAGAACGGCGCCCAGCGCCTGCTCGGAACCAATCATGTCGCCGCGGTCCTCGAAAAGGCTGCGGTGGTAGAGCATACCGGTGCGCTCGGTCCGCCATAGCCGGGCGAACTCGGCGCGGAAGACGGCCCACGTCTCGGCGACGACGCCGAGCAGGTATGCGCGCATCGAATCCCGTGGACCGGCGGCCTCGTGGCCGTCCTGCGAGAAGTAGGACATCCAGAAATTGGCGAGCAGCATGCCGACGTCGAAGGCCATCGGGCCGTAGAAGGCGAACTCGGGATCGATGACGCGGGTCTCGTCGCCGGTGACCATGATCGAGCCGGAATGCAGGTCGCCGTGCAGCAACGTCTCGGCGTTTGCGGCGAACAGGTGCTTCATGCGCTGCGCCTCGACCCTGAGATCCCGGTCGGCTCTGAGTTCGGCCACGACCGGATCGAGCTGCGGCGCGGTGTGGCGGTTCATGGCCGCCTCGAAATAGGGATCGGTAAAGACAAGGTTCTCGGTGATGTCGCAGAGTTCGACATTGTCGGCGAACAGCGCGAGATCGGCCTTGCGGTCGCGCGTCGGCATGGCGAGGTCAGCGCCACGGAACAGCGTTCGCGCCATGAACAGGCCGAGGTCCTTCGCGATCAGCGGTAGCTCGTGGCCAGCGATCAGCGCCTTCCGCAGGATGACGTGCGGCGTGAGGTACTCCATTACGATCAGCGCCTGGGCCTCGTCGAAATGGAGGACCTGCGGCACGATCCCCGGAGCGCGGGCCTCCTGGCGGGTCAGCGCGTGGTACTCGAAGAACGAGCGCTTCAGCGGCAGCGGCCAGCTGTCGCCGACGAGCCGCACGTAGGGCAACGCCTGCTTGACCACGACCGAGCCCGTCGGTCCGTCGACGATGAAGACGAGATTGAGGTTGCCGTCGCCGACCTCGCGTACTTTCCACGCGGCGCTGTCGCGGCCGATGCGCCCGGCGAGCGCGCCAATCCGGCCGAGCCGATGCGGAAGGCTGTCGACCGTCAGCGCTTCGAACGAGGTCTGCTGTACCGTCATGCCATCCTCCCGATCCGCGCTCCTGCCCGGCGGATCATTCATGACGAGGCGAGGCTAGTCACCCCCCTGTCAATTGTCAATCAAGTTGACATTTGATGACATTGTCCATAGCGTCGCCTTCCAGGGAGGACGTGATGGCCGAGGATGCCGTGTTCCGCGTCGCGGGCCTGAGGAAATCCTTCGGTCCGAACCAGGTCCTGGGCGGCGTCGACCTCGATTTGCATTCGGGGGAGGTCGTCGTGCTCATGGGCGCGAACGGCGCCGGCAAATCCACCCTCGTGAAGATCGTCAGCGGCGTCTACCGGCGAGACGGCGGACAGATGATGCTCGCCGGCTTCGACTATCGGCCCGAGAGCCCGGCAGAAGCGATGCGCGCCGGTGTCGTCACCGTCCATCAGAACATCAACGACGGCGTCGTCGCCTCCCTCGACGTCGCCACGAACCTGACGCTCGACCGGCTGAACGGCGCCGGCGCCCCGCTCTTCCTCAACCCGCGGCGCATCCGCCGCGAGGCGCGCGCCGTGGCGGAGCGCATGGGCCTTCACATGAGCCTCGACGCTGCGATCCCGGATCTCTCGCTCGCCGACCGACAGATGGTTGCGATCGCGCGCGCCATGGCGCACGAGCCGAAGGTTCTGATCCTGGACGAGCCGACGTCGTCGCTGTCCAGCGCGGAAGCAAACCGGCTGTTTGCGCTGATCGACCGGCTGCGCGAACGCGGCGTCGCGATCCTCTACATCTCGCACCGCATGTCGGATATCCGGCGGCTCGCCGATCGCATCGTATCGCTGCGCGACGGCCAGATCGCCGGCGTCTTCGCCGACAGGCCGCTCGACTACGAGGCCGCCGTCAACGCCATGCTGGGCCAGGCGATGGGACGTCGAACGATCGAGCCACGCACCGCCACCGGCACTGTCTTCTCCGCCGAGAATCTGAAGCTTGCCGAAGGCGCAAGGCCGTTTTCCCTCAGCCTCGGCGACGGAGAGGTGGTTGCCGTCACCGGCCTCGTCGGCGTCGGCAAAACCGCGCTCGCGGAGACGCTGTTCGGAGCGCGTCGGCCTCTCGGCGGATCGATGACGCTGAAGGGTTCGGTCTATGCGCCCGCCTCGCCTGGCGAGGCCATCGCCGGTGGCGCTTTTCTCGTCGCCAAGGACCGTTCGGAAAACGGCATCGTCAGCGACTTCAATGTCTATGAGAACATGAGCCTGCCGTTCCTGAGGCGCCTGTCGACTTTTGGCGTGTCGCGGCGGCGTGCCGAACGCGCCCTGGCGCGCCGGCAGATCGCCGAGCTCGGGATCGTCTGCCGCAGCGAGCGCGACGACATGACGACGCTGTCGGGCGGCAACCAGCAGAAGGTCATGGTGGCGCGCTGGATGGCGCAGGGGGCGTCGCTGTTCATGCTCGACGAGCCGTTCCAGGGCGTCGACATCGCCGCGCGCCACGACATCGCCGCCAAGCTCAGGGCGAGCGCCGCGGGCCGCGCCACGCTGATCTTCGTCACCGAGTTGGATGAAGCCCTCGAAACGGCCGACCGCATCCTGGTGATGTCGGAACACACGATCGTCGGCGAGCACGTCAACGCCGGTATCGACATGGACCGCCTGCTCGCCGAGGTCGCCGGGCAACCGGTAAGGGGAGCCGCGTGATGGGCAACGTACGAATGGCAGCCGGCAAGACGAAGGAAGTACGCCCATCATGACTTCGCGCGACATCGCGATCCGCTATGGTTTCCTGGCTCTCCTGTTCGCCCTGATCGGCTTCTTCGCCATCTCGGCGGAAGGCTTCGCCTCGCCGCAAAGTGCCGTCTTCATCTTCCAGTCGGTCGCTATCACCGGCATCCTGGCGCTCGGCGTCACTGCGACCCTTGTGGTCGGTGGCTTCGACCTGTCGATCGGTTCGGTCGCCACCAGCGCCATGATGGCGGCCGCCTATGTGATGGTCGTACTCGAGCAGAACGCACTGGTCGCGATCCTCGCCTGTCTGCTCATTGGCGCGATCGTCGGCCTGATCAACGGCTTCCTGATCGTCTACACGCGCGTGCCCGACCTGCTGGCAACGCTCGGCATGATGTTCCTACTGGTCGGCCTCCAGCGCATCCCGACCGAGGGCCGCTCGATCGCAACCGGCATGACGATGCCGGACGGCTCGGTAGCCAACGGCAAGTTCAGCGACGCCTTCCTGGCGCTCGGCCGCCACCGCTTCGACTTCTTCATCCCCAACCTGGTTCCGGTGTCGGTGGTGGTGCTGATCGTGCTCGCCCTGCTGATCTGGTTCTTCCTCGAATACACGCGCTTCGGCCGCATGATGTACGCAGTCGGCAGCAACGAAAGGGCGGCCGAACTCGCCGGCGCGCCAGTCAAGGCATACAAGATCTGGGCCTATGTGATTTCGGGAATCTTTGCCTCGATCGGCGGGATTCTGCTCGCCGCCCGGCTTGGACGGGGCGATATCGCCTCGGGTAACAATCTGCTGCTCGATTCCGTCGCCGCGGCGCTTATCGGATTCGCGGTGCTCGGCGCCGCCAAGCCGAACGCCTTCGGCACCGCTGTCGGCGCATTGTTCGTCGGCGTGCTCCTGCAGGGGCTCACCATGATGAACGCCCCCTACTACACCCAGGACTTCGTCAAGGGCGCCGTCCTTGTCGTGGCGCTGGTGTTCACCTTTGCCCTGTCGAACAGGGGCAAACGATAGCCCGATCCGGACTACCGGCAACATTGGAGGAAAAGATGGATTTCACACGCAGGACCTTCACGAGACTGACCATGACCCTGGCCGGGGCGACCATGCTCGGCCTCACGCCCTCGCTGGCGCAGGACAAGCCGGCGCCATTCGACAACCCCGGCAACGTCAAGATCGCGCTGGTGCGCTACCTGTCGACCGGCGACTTCTTCCAAGCCTATCTTTCGGGCGTGGAAAGCCAGGCCAAGGCGCTCGGCGTCGACCTGCGCGTCTTCGACAGCCGTCAGGACGCAGCACTCCAGGCCGACATGGTCGATCAGGCGATCGCGCTCGGCGTGCAGGGCATCGTCATTCAGCACGGCCTGACGGAGTCGATGAAGGAAGCAGCGCAGCGCGCGGTCGACGCCGGCATCAAGGTCGTCGCCTTCGACGTCAACGTCGAGAACGACAAGATCCCGCAGATCGAGCAGTCGGACCGCGACCTCGCCCGTCTGGCGCTGGAGCAAGCGGTGAAGGACAATGGCGAGGCGTGGAAGGCCGGCTATGTATACGTCGCCGGCATCGCGCCGCTCGACCGCCGCAACGAGACCTGGGTTGAATTCAAGCAAAAATACCCCGGCATCAACGAGGCGGCGATGTTCGGCACGCTCGACAACCCGATCGCCAACTCGGTCGCCAACCAGGCGCGCTCCGTGCTTTCGGCCAACCCGGACATCAAGGTGATGTTCGCGCCCTATGACGAGTTCGCCAAGGGCGTGAAGATCGCCGTCGACGAGGCTGGCCTGTCGAAGGATATCAAGATCTACTCGGCCGACATTTCGACCTCCGACATCGCCGCCATGCGCGAGACCGACAGTGCTTGGGCGGCGACCGCCGCGACCAACCCGGCCGTCGTCGGCCAAGTCTCGGTGCGCGCGCTAGCCATGCTGCTCGCGGGCGAGGATCCGGGCCACAACGTCATCGTGCCGCCGACGCTGATCACGCAAAAGGACCTGAACGACAACGACATCAAGAACATGGAGGAGCTGTCGGCGAAGATGCCGCAGTTCGCCCATGCCGATGTTGCCATGCCGGCCTGGATGCCGAACCCGAACAAGTGAGCCAGGGCGTTTCAACGGCTGCGTTGAGCGGAGGGGCGGCAGCGATGCCGCCCTTCGTCTTTGCGGGCCGTCGAGCCATGGAAAATTTGCCGTGCCAAGGAGATATCAGATGGCTCTCTCATCCGCGAAGACGAGGTCGACGCATTGTCGTCCTACTATACAAGGGCGACGATTTCAGCGTGACCGATCCGGCCCGAGGTTGAGAGGTCCGTACCTACGCCAATGACAACTTCTTTGGACCGAAGACGAACCAGGCGTTGACGATCTTGCCGTCGCCAACTTCGTAGATGGCGATGACCTCGATCGTGCCGGGTCCTTCGGGAAAGGTACGCGTGACCAGTTCCTGATCGATGACCCAGCCGCCCTGAACCATGCGGTTGATGAGCTTGCCATGCAGGTTTGCCTCGGCAAAGCGCGCGACATGGCGCTCCCGTATTTCCGATGCACCGCTGGCAAGCAGCTTTGACGGGTGCTCATACATTCGGGCATCGTCCGCCCAGAATGTCATGAAGGCTTCGACGTCGCGGGCATTGTAGGCTTCGAGTTGCCCCTGAACGATCTCTTGCGGATTCATCATACTACCGCAACGCCGCCGCGATGTTGCCGCCGTCGACCGTGGTGACGTCGGCCGTCGTGCGCTCGGCCAGAGCCTGGTGGAGGAAGGCCTGGGCGACGTGCTCGGCGGTCACCTCAAGGCCGAGCAGGTTGCCGGCCATGTAGTCCTTTTCCGTGAGTCCGCGGGCCTTCGAGCGGCTGGCGATCATGTCGCCGGTCAGGAGGCCGGAGCGGATGCGGTCGGCGTTGACCGCGTTGGAGCGCACGCCGATCGGCCCGTATTCGAGCGCGTACTGGCGCGACAGGAACAGCGTCGCCGCCTTGGGCAGGCCGTAGGCGCCGAACTTCGGCCCCGGATTTACCGCCTGCTTGGAGGTGTTGAAGAGCAGGACGCCGCCAATGCCCTGTAGCTTGAAGATCCTGACCGCGTTCTGCGCCACCGACTGATGGGCGAAGAAGTTCAGCTCGAAGCTTTTCCTCAGCAACGCGTCGTCAATCTCGCCGATGCCGCCCTCCCAGGCGGCGCCGGCATTGGAAACGACGATGTCGACGCCGCCGTACTGGGCGACCGCCACATCGAAGGCCCGACGCACCGAAACCGGGTCGGTCACGTCGCAGCTGACGGCGATCGAGCCGTTGCCGGCGACCTTGGCGGCGGCAATCGCCCTGTCCTCGTCGGCGTCGGCGACGACGACGTGCGCGCCGTTGGCGGCGAACAGCTTCGTCGTCGCCGCGCCGATGGCACCACCGCCGCCGGTAACCAGGACGACCTGTCCGGTGAGCGGCTTCGGCTTGTTGCCGGCGAGCTTGGCCTGCTCCAGCGACCAGTATTCGAGCTCAAAGAGCTCGGGCTTGGACAGCGGCCGGAAGCGGCCGACCGCCTCGGCACCCGCGACCGCCTCAATCCACATCTCGCCGACGTCGGAGGCGATCCGGGCGTCCTTCAGCGTCCGGCCGAAGCCGAACATGCCCAGCCCCGGAACCAGGGCGAGGCGCGGCATCGGATCCAGCATCGTCCTTGCGACGTCGTCGCGGGCGTCGTTCGTCCTGAAGTAGTCCGTATAGGCCGCAACATAGTTCGCAATCGCCTGGCGGGCAGCAGTCGCGTAGGCCGCGAGGTCGCCCGACCGGGGCGACGGCAGCACGACGGGTCCGGTCTTGATGCGGATCGAGAGGTCCGGCGTGCTGACGCCCGTGTCCGCCAGCCGGCGCAGGTCGCCCGACGCGAGGAACGCGCGGACCCGGTCGGAGGTACGGAAATCAGCGACAAAGCGGTCGAATGCGCCCTCGCCGCGCGGGAACGCGACGGCCCCGCGCAGCAGCGGCGCGATATCGCCCGGCGCCGCCAGGTCCGACCCGACCGCGGCGATGGAAAGCGGCCGGTCATTCACCGCCACGTAGTCCTCGGCCACCGTCACCCAGTGGATCATGCGGCCGTAGGCCTCCTCGGCGCTGTCGCCGAATGTGAAGATGCCGTGCTTGTCGAGAATCAGGCCCTCGACGGTCGGATCGCGGTCGAACACCTCGGCCGCCGCCTTGGCGAGATCGAAGCCGGGCTTGATGTAAGGCACGTAGCCCATGCGCGGGCCGAACACTTCTTTGCAGAGCGCCTCGCTGTCCTCGCCCTGGTCGACAATGGCGAGGATCGCGGTGGAGTGGGTGTGATCGACGAACCGGTGCGGCAGGAAGGCATGGAGGAGCGTCTCGACGGACGGGTTCGGCGACGACGGGTCGATGAGGTTGGCGCGCTGCAGCGCAACCATGTCCTCGTCCGACAGGACCGAAAGCCTCCGCGCCTTGAGCAGTGGCGCGAGCTTCACCGCCGGCAGGCCTTGCGGCTCGATAACGGCCATGTCCCAGCCGCTGCCCTTGACACAGAGCACGTCCCATTCCTCGCCGATCAGGTCGGCGACGCGAGTCTTCAGTGAGGTGTTGCCGCCGCCGTGGAGCACGAGCCGCGGATCGCCGCCGAGCAGGCGGGTCGTGTAAATCCTCAGTGCAAGGTCGCGCGAGACGCCCCTGGCGCCGTAATCGGCGACCATCTTCGCGGCGTCGGCATCGTTCCAGAGGCTCTTCATGTCAAATCCGTTCGCTGTTGCGTTCGAACCGCGGTAGCGGCTCCTGAAAGGCGGGTGATCACTTCGCCGCCGCGGCCGGCGCCGTCTCCCGCGGTGGGGCGAAGTCCAACAGCTTTCGCGCCAGCGGAGCGGCGACGACGAGATGGGTGACGAAACCACCGGCCAGCGCGGCGCGCAGCGCGTCGAGCTTGACGTCCTCGTGGACCACCATCATCCGCTTCGGAATGGCGCGCAGCGACGCCAGGTCGGCGGAGATGACGCGCCGGTTGTAGCTGCAGTCAAGCGCCGCGCCGTTCCTGTCGATGATCTGCCCGGCGATGACGCCGGCCGCACCCTCGGCGCGCAGGCCCCTGAGCTCGGCGGGCGTCAGCGCGCCGCACTTCACGACGTGGCTGTCCTCATCGACGGTGCCGACTGAATAGAGGGCGATATCGCCCTCGGGTATGCCGGCGAGTTGTTCACGGATGACCGGCTCATCGCGCAGTTCCGCCGCCAGCCGCTCCGAGGTGAGTACCAGCGGCGCGTAGAAGTTGAGGCCTTTGGCGTTGAGCCGCCGAGCGATCTCCATCGTACATTCGTCCGGCCGATAGGAATAGGGCGCGCCAAGATTGCCGCAGAGCTGGACGACGACGACGTCCTGCAGGTCGGCGAAGGGCATTACATCGGCGATCGCATAGACGGTGCGGCCCCAGGCGACGCCGATGCGGTCGCCGCGGCCGATTTGCTCTAGGAAGGCGCTCGCGGCGACCAGGGCTACCTCGTTTTCGGTGCTGCGGCCGGCCTCAGGCACGACCCACACCGTCTGCAGGCCGAGCGCGTCCTCGAGTTGGCGCGCCAGCACGTCGTCGGAGAAGAGCTGCGTGGACGTCGCGATGTTGACGATGCCGGTCTCGCGCGCCTTGCGCAGATACATGGCGACCGAGGCGCGCGAGATGTCGAGCTCCCGCGCCACTTCGTCCTGACGCAGGCCGTGCGTATAATATAGCCAGGCGGCCTTGTGGATGATCTGGTCTGCCGGCCTGATCGGCATGGCGTTCGTCCTCCCAGATTAGACAATAGTCACGGCGGCTGACATAAGTCAATTCCGACGAACGCCGCCAATTGGAAACATGCGGCAAACACGACCAGACCATGACTGCGGCTCGGCTGCTGCACGCGGCCCTGGCCGCGCAAACATGACATTTCTTGTTTAGAATAATTCTAAGTTATTGATTTATCGAAGGTATTTTCGCTATAATTGTTGACAGCGCGCCATATCGACGGCTAGTGAAGCCGAATACATGCCTTTGTCACCTTGATGTCGGGGTCCTGGACCCTTTCGATTGGAGGACGGAGTATTTTCGAACTTTTTGGCTGAGCGGAGAGTCGGCGGCTCGTGAACGCCGTTCCACCGTCGACATTCTCCGGCTGGAAAGCATCGCCTTCTCCGGCACCGATGGCCTGAGCGAAGCCGACAAGGTCTTCCAGTGAGGTAAATCAAAGAACAGTGCGAGAATTCGTGCTTTTCCAGCAAGCCGGCGGCAAAAAGGCCGCCCGCCAGCCCCGGACCGATCCATGATCATCTGTCACTGCAACCTGATCACGCAAAAGGAGATCGAGGACACGATCATCGGGCTCCTCGACCAGGATCCCTGGTCGCTGATCGTGCCTGCGAAGGTCTACCACGCGCTGCGCAAGCGCGGTCGTTGTTGCGGCTGTTTTCCAAATGTGGTCGAAA
Organism: Rhizobiaceae bacterium; assembly: GCA_905339215.1. Taxonomy (GTDB): domain Bacteria; phylum Pseudomonadota; class Alphaproteobacteria; order Rhizobiales; family Rhizobiaceae; genus DUSC01. The sequence goes on along the minus strand of CAJPFN010000078.1, from coordinate 82,088 downwards.
CGATCATTCGGGTGACCGAAGAGTATCACGCGCGCTCGGAAGCGAGGGCGGGTGAAGTCGTCTCACATCTGGACCGCGTGAGGAGTTTGCGCGTCCAATTCGGGAGCAGGACCCATGAAAGGCGAGAAGCAGATCATCGAGCGGCTTAACGAAGCCCTCTTCCTCGAGCTGGGCGCGGTCAACCAGTACTGGCTCCACTATCGGCTTCTCGAGGACTGGGGCTACACGAAGCTGGCCAAGAAGGAACGTGCCGAATCGATCGAGGAGATGCAACACGCCGACAAGCTGGTCGCCCGCATCATCTTCCTGGAAGGCCACCCGAACCTGCAGTCCGTGGCGCCGCTGCGCATCGGCCAGAACGTGAAGGAAGTGCTGGAATCCGATCTTGCCGGCGAATACGACGCGCGCACCTCCTACAAGAAGTCGCGCGAGATCTGCGCCGAGGTCGGAGACTACGTGACGATGCACCTCTTCGAGGAACTCCTTGCCGACGAGGAGGGGCACATCGATTTCCTGGAAACGCAGCTGGGCCTGCTGGCGACGATCGGCGAAGAGAAATACGGCCTTCTCAACGCTGCGCCGGCAAACGAGGCCGAGTAGGCCGATCGAAGCGGCGCAGGCCGGCAGCTGCGCCGCCCGTGGGCCCGAACATACGTACGACAGCTTTCGGCAGCACGCGCGTCGACAAGACAGCGTGGATCCTTCTCTTGTCCGGTTTCGCCGGACTTGGCGCCGCGGGGACCCGAGCTTCAGCAATCGAAAGCGTCAGACGGCTCCGGCGATCGCGGCGCGGGCGAGCGCCCGGCGCAGGAGGTCGACGAAGCGCTCGCCGGCGACTTCGAGCGCGCCGCTGTTGTCCAGCGTGACGACGGTGGCGTCGCCGGCGTCGATGCCGGCCTGGCGCGCCAGCCTGGCCGCGGCGTCGCCGGCGCTCTCGCGAGCGCGGCCTGCGATCCGGCTGGCGAGGATTTCGGGCTCCGCCACCACCTCGACGACGACGACGTCCGCATGGCGCCGGCAGAGCGCCGGGATCGCGGCGCGCGACAGGTTCGCCACCATGACGTGGCCAGCCTCGACGCCGCGGTCGACGCCGGCCGGCAGGCCGTAGCTCAGGCCGTGCGCGCGCCAGGAGAGGGAGAAGGCGCCACGCGCCTCGGCCGCGGCGAAGTCCTCTTCCGACAGGCTGTCATGGTCTTCCGCCGCACCGTCGCTCGGGCGGGTGACGACCCGGCGGACGAATTCGATGGCGCCCTCGCCGGCGAAGCGGCCGCGGGCATAGGCGATCAGCGAATCCTTGCCGGCGCCGCTCGGCCCGACCACGGCGACGAACACGCCGTCGCCCACCGGCCTCCCGTCGCTGGTCATCTCGCGCTCGATCATCGCCGAGGTCATCATGCGACGCGCCGGCCCTCGCGCCATACCGTGCGCACGACCGGCACGTGCTCGTCGAGCCGGACCCGGACCAGGTCGGCACGACGGCCGACCTCGATCGAACCCCGATCGTCGAGGCCGACGGCCGTCGCGGGATTGCGCGACACCATGGCGACCGCCTGCGGCAGCGAGATCGCATCGACGACCTCGCCGAGAAAGAACGCCGACTGGATCAGGCTGAAGGGGATATAGTCGGACGACAGGATGTCGAGCATACCGCCCTCCGCGAGCGTCCTCGCCGAGACATTCCCGGAATGCGATCCGCCACGCATGATGTTGGGGGCGCCCATGAGGACGCCGAGGCCGGCATCCTTCGAAGCCCTCGCCGCCTCGACCGTGGTCGGGAACTCGGCGACGCGAATGCCTTGCTCGATCGCCTCGACGACGTGGTCGGCGGTGGCATCGTCGTGGCTGGCAAGCACGATGCCGCGCCCGCGGCAGGCTTCCGAGATGGCGATGCGGTGCTTCGGCGAGTTCTCGGCCGATTCGCGCATGCGCCGCTCGCAGAACGCGCGGAAGACGTCGTCGGACATCTTCAGCTTGCCCTGGTAATAGGTGGCGTATGCCTCGATCCGGGCAAACTGGCGCTGCCCGGGCGCATGGTCCATGAGCGACGCCATGCGCACGCGGCCGTCGCCATCGAAGTGGCGGAAGCCCTCGAGGCAGTCGGGCGCCGACACCTCGCAGCGCAGGTGGATGAAGTGATCGGCGCGGACGCGATCCTCGCGCACGCAGTTCTCGATGGCGTCGGCGAGATGGCGCATCTCCTGCGCGGTCATGTCGGCGTCGTCGTCGAGGCCGACGCGGAGAGCGTCGAACACGGTGGTGATGCCGGCGGTGGCGACCTGAGCGTCGTGGGCGAGGACGGCCGCGACCGGATTCCAGCGCACCTTGGGCCGCGGAGCGTAATGTCCCTCGAGATGATCGGTATGCAGTTCGACGAGCCCGGGGATCAGGTAGTCGCCATCGAGATCCTCGCCCGACCGGGCGGCGCCGGTGGAGACGTCGGCGATCCTTCCGTCGCGGATCAGGACGGAGCCGTGAACGACCTCGTCGGGCAGGACGAGGCGCGCATTGGTGAGAATGGTTTCGGCAGGCATCAGGCGATCTTTCGTTCCTGCACGGGTTGCAGGGAATGGCGCGACAGGATGGTGAAGGGGCCGCCCGCCTCCGGTTCGACGAAAACCGCAAGGCCATCGATGGAAACCGGCTCGGCAAGGACGGGCTCGACGACTTCCTCGATGGCGGCGCGGACGCGCGCCGCCTCGCTTCCCGAGACGCGTCCCGACAGCGTCATGTGAAAGCGAAAGGCGTCGAACACGTAGGGATAGCCCCACTGGCAGAGGTTGCGGAACTGCTCGGCGCTGAGCGTCTCGGGATTGCGCCGCCCGATCTCGGACTCGGTGATCGGCGCGCGGAAGCGGTCGAAAACCTCCACGACCGATGCGGCGAATGACTTGAGCTCGGCGAAGCCGCCGGACGGGAGCAGTGCGAAGAAGCCGTCGATCTGGCCGACGACCAGCCGCGGCACGAGGAGCGGCGGCGTTTTCCGCGCATAGGCTTCGACAGCGTCGAGCAGCGAGGATGTGCTTTCGCCCGCGGCGAGGCGGAACGGCGCCTTGATCGTCGCGTGGAAGCCGTAGCGGCGCGCGGCGGCCGTGTGGAAGGCGATTTCGGATGGCGAAAGGCTCGATACGGCCGGCGGCGTGACGGCCGCACCGGTGAAGGCGTCGCGCCCCAGCCATGCCGCGGCGGCACGCGCCAGCGGGTGGTCGCGGTCGGGCGTGAAATAGATGGCGTGGCGCATCGCGGGTCCTCGCAGGCTTCGATGCCTTCGGCGATTTGCATGACAGATTGACGAAGGTAGCCGACCGCGGCCGGTCGGGCAAAAAACATCGCCGCGACGGGCCTCTTAGCGCGGGAACGCGGCGTGGCATGAGTGCGCGCGAACCCTACGGCGCCGACGTCGAGGCCGAAGACCCGCCGATCAGCTTCCGGCGCAGCCAGCCCGACAGCACATCCATCATCATCACCATCAGGAGCGTCAGGACGATGTAGTAGGAGACCTCCTCCCAGTCCTTCTGCGTCTGGATCGCCTGGGTCAGCAGCAGACCGATGCCGCCACCGACAATGGCGCCGATGACCGTAGCGCTGCGGGTGTTGGATTCCAGATAGTAGAGTACCTGGCTGAGAATCACGGGGGCCACCTGAGGGACGACGCCGAACCGGCTGCGCTGGAGCGCATTCGCCCCGGTGGAACGCACGCCCTCGACCTGCTTCTCGTCGACATTCTCCAAAGCCTCGGAGAACAGCTTGCCGAAGGTTCCCGTGTCGGTGAGAACCATGGCCAGCGAACCGGTCAGCGGCCCGGGACCGAAGGCGCGGCTGAGCACGATCGTCCAGTTCAGCCCATCGACGCCGCGCAGGAAGTCGAAGATCCGGCGAACGCCGAAGCGCACAGCAAGGCCCGGCGCGAAGCGGCGCGCCGAGAGGAAGGCGAGCGGAAACGCCGCGATCGCAGCGCCCATCGTGCCGAGGAACGCCATCAGTACAGTCTCGAACATGGCCCAGGCGACGTCGCCGTGGCGCCACATCGCGTTGTTCCAGAAATCGGAGGCCATGGCCGAGAGGTTGGATTGCCCCGGCCGGACCTGATCGCTGGATATCGCCATGGCGAACAGCTCGCCCGGCGACTTGCCGTAGAAGGGGCTGTCGAGCGTGAACCAGAACAACTCCCATCCGACGGAATAGCGGAAGACCTCGGCGCGGGTGCGGGTCACGGTCAGGCGGCCGGCGGAGGTCGCGAGGGCGACGCGCGTGTCGGATGCGTTGATCCAGTCGGGCAGCGGCCCATACGGGGCCTCGAGCGAGACGCCGTCCTGGCGCTGGACTATCGTCAGCAGGCCGTAGCCGGGAACGTCGTAGCGGACCGCATCGGGGTCGAAGCGCACGACATGGTCGCCGCCGAGATCGATGACCGTCGCCTCGCCCTCCTGACGAACCCAGTCGGGCCATTTGCCGGCGGCATAGGTGCCTTTCGATTCGCCCTCGATCGCGACCTTGATTCCGGCGCGCCGGTTGTCCCGTTCCACGTGGGTCTGGTAGCTGTATGTATCGGCAAGCAGGATGCGGGCATTCTCCATCTTGGCCCGCGCGGCTATGCCCGGCACGTCGAAGGCAAAGATGACGTAGGCCAGATAAATCATGATGAGTGCCGGCACACCGATCGAGAACAGGCGCTTGCGGGCGAAGATCCTGTCAGCGGCCGCCTTGCGGGCGGGTAGATCGAGGCCGGCTTCGAGGATTGCCATCAGCGTCCCTTGACCAGACGATTGCGGTAGTGGCTCGAAACCTGGTCGATCGCCACGATGGTGAGGAAGAGGAGCAGGAAAATTGCCGCCGCCGCGTCATAGCGGCCGGCTCCCCAGCTGATCGCCACGCGCAGTTCGGCGCCGATACCGCCGGCGCCAACGAAGCCGAGGATGGCCGAAGCGCGAACGTTGATCTCGAAGCGCAGCAGCGCATAGGAAAGATAGTTCGGCATGACCTGCGGGAGCACACCCAGCCACATGCGCTGCAGCCACGAGGCGCCGACCGAGGCAAGCCCTTCGACCGGCTTCAGGTCGGCATTCTCGTTGACTTCGGAGAACAGCTTTCCGAGCGCACCCGCCGTGTGGAAGGCGATGGCGATCATGGCGGGGATCGGTCCGCCGCCGAGGATGAAGATCAATACCAGTGCGATGACAATCTCGGGCAGGGCGCGCATGATGTCCATCATCCGCCGAAACAGCGGGATGAGGCGCGGCCAGCGCGCGAGGCCGCGGGTCGAAAGCAGCGACAGGACGATCGCGATCAAGGCGCCGATCAGCGTCGAAACGGCGGCGATGTTGATCGTCTCGAGCATCGCCGGGAAGTAGTAGAGCAGATGTCCCGGCAGGGCTGGCGCCTTGCCGATGGCCTCGCCGAGGAGTTCAGCGGGGAAGTCGAGGATCTTGTGGAGGCCGTCCCAGAAACCGCCGGCGTTTCGCCGGTCGGCGAGGTTGAATCCGGCAGCCAGTAGCGCGACGAAGACAATCAGGAGAGCGCCCGAATAGAGGCGCTTGCGCTGGACCATCGCCGTGTAGTCGGCCTTGATCGCAGCGGGTCCGGCGGTGTTGGTGAGGGTCATCCCGATATTCGGACCGGCTGGCGGGCGCCGAGCAGCGCCTGCCAGCCGATTGCTCGTCAGTTTGTCTGCGCCTGGCGCACGGCGATGATCGACTCGTAGGCTTCGTGCTTGACCGGCTTGAAGCCCGCGGTCTCACCCGCCGCGATCTTGTAGAGGCAGTCCTTGTCCTTCTCCGGCATGGCTTCGATCATGGCGACGAACTTGGTCTTGACGTCTTCCGGCAGCGCCTTACGCAGGACGATCGGACCTTCCGGGATCGGCTTGGACTTCCAGATCTCGACGATGTCGTTCATGTCGACGAGGCCGGCATCGACCGCCTTGCGCAGCGCGCCCGAATTGTAGCCGTCCTCCCAGTTGCCCTGACCGTCGGCCCAGGTCACGCCGGCATCGACGTCGCCGTTCTTGACCGCGACGATGGTCTGCTCGTGACCGCCGGTAAAGACGACTTCGCCGAAATAGTCGCCCGACTTCATCGAGGCTCCGGTGATCTGCGGGATCTCGATCGACGGGATCAGGTAACCCGAGGTCGAGTTCGGATCGCCGAAGCCGAACTTCTTGCCCTTGACGCCTTCAAGCGAGGTGATGCCGCTGTCCTTACGGGCGAAGCCGATCGAGTGATAGGTGTAGCTGCCGTCGAGGTTGGTCTTGACGAGATAGGGTTCTACCGCTTCCGGGTTGGTCAGATAGGCCTTGGCATAGGCGGAAGCGCCGAGCCAGGCCATGTCCAGCGAGCCGCCGAGCAGGCCCTGGATGACGCCATCGTAGTCCGCCGGCGTGAATAGCTTGGTCGGCACGCCCAGCAGTTCCTCGGTGTAAGCGCGCAGGCATTCGTTGGAGTTCAGGCGGTCCTGGGCGTTTTCGCCGCCGAGCAGGCCGATGCGGAATTCGGTGATTTCGCCGGCAAACGCCGGTGCGGCGAGGACGGTGGTCGCCAGGATGGCGGCAAGCAACTTCTTCATGGTCGGTCTCCTGTTGGAAAAGTCCGGACGATCGTCCGGGGAAAGGGTCAGAGGGCGAAGGCGGGCGCGCGCACGAAGTCGCGGATCGGTTCGAGAGCCTCGATGGCCGTCGAGGTGGCAGCTTCGGAGAAGTCATCGCCGGCGCCGTAGATCTCGCGCGCGGCGGAGGTCGTGAGTTCCTCGGGGCTGCCGTCGAAGACCACCCGGCCGTCGCGCATGCCAACGACGCGGTCGCAGTAGCGGCGGGCGGTGTCGAGCGTGTGCAGGTTGCAGACGACGGTGCGTCCGTCCTCGTCGTTGATGCGGCGCAGCGTATCCATGACGACCTGCGCGTTCATCGGGTCGAGCGAGGCGATCGGCTCGTCGGCGAGGATGATCTTCGGGTCCTGCATCAGGGCGCGGGCGATGGCGACGCGCTGCTGCTGGCCGCCGGACAGGGCCTCGACGCGCTTCGGCGCGTGGTCGGCGATGCCGAGCCGGTCGAGGATGTCGATCGCACGGTGGATGTCGGCCTGCGGGAAGAGGTTGAAGATCGTCGCCGCCGTCGAGCGGCGGTTGAGCGTACCGTGCAGGACGTTGGAAACGACGTCGAGGCGCGGCACGAGGTTGAATTGCTGGAAGATCATGGCGCAGTCGCGCTGCCAGCCGCGCAGCGCGGCGCCGCGGAGCGCAGAGACCTCGGTCGCGTCGAAGAAGATCGAGCCCTGCGAGGGATCGAGCAGCCGGTTGACCATGCGCAGCAGCGTCGACTTGCCGGCGCCCGAGCGACCGATCACGCCGATCATCTGGCCATGCGGGATGCTAAGCGCGACGCTGTCGACGGCGGTGTTCCTGCCGAAGCGGCGGGTCACGTCGCGGATTTCCAGCATCGCGTTCTCCTCGTCGTGCAGGCGGTAGGCGGCTTGCATTCCGGCCGTATCGGACCGCGATGAAGGCCGCGTGTCGCAGCCGTGACAGTTCGGTGACACTCCACCGCCGGAGCGGGCGGCGCGGCCGGTCACGCGATCGTCATCGCCGATGGCAGGACGCCGGGGTTGCGGACGCGCATTCTTGATCGAGGTCACGGCGGCGGCGCGAACGATCGGCTAGGCGAGTGCGACAGGCGAACGAAAGGAGAGACAATGAGACGCGAATTCGAAGACAAGGTGGCCATCGTCACCGGCGGCGGTTCGGGGATCGGCGAGGCCATCGCGCTTGAGCTCGGTTGCGGCGGCGCCGAAGTTGTCGTCGCCGACCTCGAACTGGACGCGGCCGAACGTGTCGCTGAAAGGGTCCGCGATGCCGGCTCGCGCGCCCATGCCTTCGCCGTGGACGTCGCCGATGCCGCCGCGGTCGAGAAGATGGTCGACTTCGCCGTGGAGAACGCCGGTGGGCTGCATCTCGCCGTCAACAACGCAGGGATCGGCGGCGCGAGCGCGCCGACGGCCGACTATCCGCTCGACGGCTGGCGGCACGTCATCGACGTCAACCTCCACGGCGTCTTCTACGGCATGAAGTACCAGATCGCGGCGATGCTGAAGTCGGGCGGCGGCTCGATCGTCAACATGAGCTCGATCCTCGGCTCCGTTGGCTTCGTCAACGCCTGCGCCTACGTCTCGGCCAAGCATGCGCTGCTCGGCCTCACCAGGACGGCGGCGATGGAATACGCGGCTCAGGGCGTGCGCATCAACGCGGTCGGCCCGGCCTTCATCGACACGCCGCTCCTGTCGAAGAACCTCGACCAGGCCATGCTCAACCAACTGGCAGCGCTGCATCCGGCGGGCCGGATCGGTCAGCCGGAGGAAGTCTCGGCGCTGACCTGCTTCCTGCTCTCCGACCGGGCGAGCTTCATCACCGGGAGCTATCACCTCGTTGACGGAGGCTACACGAGCCGCTGACAGGGGTGCTGACAGGGATTCGGTCGGACCGGCGAGCCGCCTGAATTAGCCGGCTTCATATTTTTCGAGGAACGCTTCCGCGGAAAGGCTGCGAAAGTCGTCGAGGACGGCGCGCAGGCGGTCGTGCTCCCAGTCCCACCAGGCGAGCGCCCGGAATCGCTCCGCCGTGCGCCGGTCGAAGCGCGCGCGGATGGGGCGCGCCGGCACGCCGCCGACAATCGTGTAGGGTGCAACGTCCTTCGACACGACAGCCCCTGCGCCGACCACGGCGCCGTCGCCGACCGTCACGCCGGGCAGCACCGTCGAGCCGTGGCCGAGCCAGGTGTCGTGGCCGACATGGACACGCAGCGAACGGCGGTAGCCGAAGAACTCGGCTTCATGCTCCGCGTCGGGCCAATAGTCGGAGGCGCGGTATGTGAAGTGGTGCAACGTCGGCCGCGACGTCGGGTGGTTGGTAGCGTTGAGGCGGACGGACGCGGCGATGTTGGAGAACTTACCGATCGTCGCGCACCACGTCGCGCAATCCTGCATCATGTAGGAATAGTCGCCCAGCACCGTCTCGGTGACCCGGCAGCGCTCGGCGACCTCGGTGTAGCGGCCGAGCGTGGAATCGTGGATCTCGGCTGTGGCGTGGACGAGCGGCTGTTCGCTAAGCCTGGTCATGCGGCGCGCGCTCTCGGCGCGAAGGCGGTTACGTCGACGATGCGGTCGGCGACGGCCTCGCGGACGTCGGCGTCATGGAAGATGCCGAGGAGCGCGACGCCTTGCGCCTTCTTCTCGGCGATCATGGCGATGACGACCTCGCGGTTCCTGGCGTCGAGCGAGGCGGTCGGTTCGTCGAGCAGGAGGATCGGATGCGCGGTGATGAAACCGCGGGCGATGTTGACGCGCTGCTGCTCGCCGCCGGAGAAGGTGGCGGGGGGCAGGCCCCACAGCCGTTCGGGGAGATTGAGCCGCGAGAGCAGGGCCGCAGCGCGCTCTCGCGCTGCGGCCTTCTCGGCACCCCTGGCGACGAGCGGTTCGGCGACGACGTCGACCGCCGCGACGCGGGGAACCGTGCGCAGGAACTGGCTCACGTAGCCGATCGTGTCGCGGCGCACGGCGAGCACTTCGCGCGGGCTCGCCGTGGCGAGATCGAGCAGCCGGCCGCCATGGTCGACGATGATCTGGCCGGCGTCCGTGGCGTAGTTGCCGTAGAGCATCTTCAGGATCGAGCTCTTGCCGGCGCCGCTGGGGCCGCCGAGTACGGCGCATTCGCCCGACTTCAGCGCAAACGAGACGTCCTCGACCACGGCGAGGCGGACACCGTCGCGCAGGTGCATGGTAAAGCTCTTGGCGACCTCGGAGACAACGAGGGGGGTGGGCATCATCACACCTGCAGGATCGAGGAGACGAGGAGCTGGGTGTAGGGCTCGCGCGGGTCGTCGAGTACCCGATCGGTGAGACCCGTCTCGATCACCCTGCCGTCCTTCATGACCATCATGCGCTGCGAGAGGAGCCGCGCCACGGCGAGGTCGTGCGTGACCACGATCGCGGCCAGCCCGAGGTCGGCGACCAGGCCGCGCAGCAGGTCGAGCAGGCGCGCCTGGACCGAGACGTCGAGGCCGCCGGTCGGCTCGTCCATGAAAACCAGCCGCGGGCCGGTGACCAGGTTGCGGGCGATCTGCAGGCGCTGGCGCATGCCGCCGGAAAAGGCGCGCGGCTCGTCGTCGATGCGGTCCTCGCCGATCTCGACGCGGCCCAGCCAGTCGATCGCGGTGGCGCGGATCCTGCCGTAGTGCCGATCGCCGATCGCCATCAGGCGCTCACCGACATTGGCACCAGCCGAGACGGCCATGCGCAGCCCATCGGCCGGATTCTGGTGGACGAAGCCCCAGTCGGTGCGCATGAGGAAGCGACGCTCGGCCTCGCTCATCCGGTAGAGTTCGCGGAAGGCGCCGTCGCGCATGCGGTAGCTCGCCGCGCCCGAGGTCGGCATCAGTCGCGTCGACAGGCAGTTGAGCAGCGTCGTCTTGCCGGAGCCCGACTCGCCGACCACGGCGAGCACCTCGCCGGGCCAAAGATCGAAGGTGACGTCGGCGCAGCCGATCCGCGACCCGTAGGACTTGGACAGCGAGAAGACGCGCAGGAGGGGCAGGTCTTCGCTCATATCGCCGCCTCCTCAGGCTCGAAGGCATTCGCGGCAGCACCGCCATCTTCGCGGCGCTTCTCGCAGAAGTCGGTGTCGGAGCAGACGAACATGCGCCCGCCGCGGTCGTCGAGGATGACCTCGTCCAGATAGACGTTCCTAGCACCGCACAACGCGCAGGGCTTCTCGAACTTCTGCACCTCGAACGGATGGTCCTCGAAGTCGAGGCTGACGACTCGCGTGTAGGGCGGCACGGCGTAGATGCGCTTCTCGCGGCCGGCGCCGAAAAGCTGGAGCGCCGGCGACATGTGCATCTTCGGATTGTCGAACTTCGGCGTCGGCGAAGGGTCCATGACATAGCGGCCTTCGACCTTGACCGGATAGTCGTAGGTGGTGGCGATGTGGCCGTGGCGGGCGATGTCTTCGTAAAGCTTCACGTGCATGAGCCCGTATTCCTCGAGCGCATGCATCTTGCGCGTCTCGGTCTCGCGCGGCTCGAGGAAGCGCAGGGGCTCGGGAATCGGCACCTGGTAGACCAATACCTGTCCCTCCGCGAGCGGGTGCTCGGGAATCCGGTGGCGGGTCTGGATGATGGTCGCCCTGGCCGTCTCGGTGGTCACCGCGACGTCGGCCACCTTGGCGAAAAAGGCGCGGATGGAGACGGCGTTGGTGGTGTCGTCGGCGCCCTGGTCGATGACCTTGAGCACGTCGTCCGGCCCGACGATCGACGCGGTGATTTGCACGCCGCCGGTGCCCCAGCCGTAGGGCATCGGCATCTCGCGCGAAGCGAAGGGCACCTGGTAGCCGGGGATGGCGATGCCCTTCAGGATCGCGCGGCGGATCATCCGCTTGGTCTGCTCGTCGAGATAGGCGAAGTTGTAGCTGGCGATGTCGGTCGTGTGCGCGCTCATTCGGCCGCCTCCCGGGTTTCGGCTGCATCGGCGACGGGCGCCCGTTCGTGCTCGGCGCGCATGCGGCGCACGAGGTCGAGTTCGGCCTGGAAATCGACATAGTGCGGCAGCTTCAAGTGCTCGACGAAGCCGGTCGACTGGACGTTGTCGAGATGCGAGACGACGAACTCCTCGTCCTGCGCCGGGGCGACGACGTCCTCGCCGAACTCGCGCGCCCTCAGCGCCCGGTCGCACAGCGACATGGCCATCGCCTTGCGCTCCGACTGGCCGAAGACCAGCCCGTAGCCACGGGTGAACTGCGGCGGCGCCTTGGCCGAGCCCTTGAACTGGTTGACCATCTGGCACTCGGTGACGCGCACGCGGCCGAGCGGCACGGCGAAAGGAAGTCCGGGCACGTCGAGCTCGAGCTCGACCTCTCCGATGCGGATCTCGCCGACGAAGGGATGCGTGCGTCCGTAGCCGCGCTGCGTGGAATAGCCCAGCGCCAGCAGGAAGCCCTCGTCGCCGCGCGCCAGCGCCTGCAGCCTTGCGTCGCGCTCCATCGGGAACTCGAGCGGCTCTCGGGTGATGTCGGCGACGTCGCGGTCGACGGGCAACTCGCCGTCGGGCTCGATCAGCCCCTCGCCGGCGAGGATCTCGGAGACGCGCGGCATGCGCTCGTCGCTCGCCGCTCGCTGCACGGGAGCCTCGACGGGCCCTCCGGCGGCGAGTTCGGGATCAAGAAGGCGGTGCGTGTAGTCGAAGGTCGGCCCGAGCAGCTGGCCGCCGGGCAGGTCCTTGTAGGTCGCCGAGATGCGCCGGTCGGTGAGCATGGCGGCGGTGTCGACCGGGCGCGTGTAGCCGAAGCGCGGCAGCGTCGTGCGGTAGGCGCGCACCAGGAAGATCGCCTCGATCAGGTCGCCGCGCGACTGGACGAGGGCGAGTGCCGCGAGCTCGCGGTCGTAGAGCGAACCCTCAGCCATGACGCGGTCGACACCGAGCGCCAGCTGCTCGACGATCTGGTCGAGGCGCAGCGCGGGCACGTCGCGGTCGCCGCGGCGGCGGTCGGCGAGCAGGCGGTGGGCGTTGCGGATGGCGGCTTCGCCACCCTTGACGGCGACGTACATCTCAACCCTCCTTCGGCTCGATGCGCGTGGTGCGCGGCAGGCAGGCGATGCCCTCCGGGGCGGCGAGTACAATGTCGACGCCGCGCGGGAAGCGGGCGCCGTTCTGCCGCCACTGCTCGACGAAATGGCGCGGCAGCGGGGCCGGAGAGATGATCGCCTCGGTGGCGATGCCCGGACCCTTCAGCACCAGTTTGTGGCCGCCGGACAGTGTCTCGACCTGGAGGATCAGGGTCGCCGAGCGGTCGGGATATTCCTGGGTGCCCTGCGCGAAATTCTCCAGAGCGATGCACTCGCCCGGCGCCGAGACGATGGCGAACTGCGCGTCGGCGGGCGTGCGGGCGAGCGGCGCGCCGGCGTGGAATCCGTACCAGGCGACCGCTGCGCGCGAAGCCTGGAGCGCCGGATCGAGCCAGACCGCCGTCTCGTGATCGCACAGCGTCAGCGCCACCGCCGCTCCGGCCGGCGTCAACGGCGCCGGCGGCGCGGCGAGGGCCGGAAGTTGCCGGATGGTGCCGGGCCGGGCCATGGCGTCCATGACGGCGCGGAAGACGCCCTGCGCCGCAAAGACCGGATCGGCGAAGCCGCCGTCGAGCGTGTCTGCCGTGCCCATCAGTCCTCTCCGCGTACCATGGTGAAGAAATCGACCTTCGTCGCCGCAGTTTCCTCGCGGCGGCGCCTGTCGGCGGCGGCGAGCGCCGCGCGCAGAGGCTCCAGAATCCTCGTCTCGACCAGATCGCGCCTCTTCGGATCCTGCCAGAGCGCATCGGCGATCGCCGACATCCGGGCCTTCTCGCGGTCACGGCCGAGCGCATAGGCATGGCCGATCTCGCCCGTGGGAAGCTTGACGGTGGCGCGCGTCACCGTCGCCTCGCCGAGGTTGAACGGCGCACCGCCGCCGCCGATGCGGCCGCGGATGGTAACGAGGCCGGTCTCCGGCCCGCGCACCGGCTCGGCGTCCTCTGGCAGTCCAGCAGCGGCCCAGAGATCGGCCAGGAGATGCGCCGGCGCGGCCGCGAGCGCCGCCATCGCGGCCTTCCGCCCCGCTTCTTCCTGTCTTTCGCTACGCCTGTCGTTCTTCATCTCTTCGGCTCGATTTGTCTATTGTTCTATACAACTAGACAGATTATAGTCTGTTCGTACATGCTGTCCATGACGGGTTCGTGACAGGAAACCCATGACGTCATCCGATCCCGAATCGATCGAGCGGCGTAGCGGCATCGCGCTGTGGCGGCAGATCGCCGACCGCATGCGCCAGGGCATCGCCGCGGGCACGCTCGGCGAGGACGGAAGGCTGCCGCCGGAACTGGCGCTGTCCGAACGTTTCGGCGTCAACCGCCACACGCTGCGCAGCGCCATCGCGGCCCTTGTTAAGGAGGGGGTTCTTCGCGCCGAGCAGGGCCGCGGCACCTTCGTCACCGACCGCCGGCGGCTCTCTTACCCGATCTCCAGCCGCACGCGGTTCTCCGCAGGCCTGGAAGGCCAGGCGCGCGAACGGCGCAGCCTTCTCCTTTCCCATGCGGTGGAACCGGCGAGCACTACGGTGGCCGAGTCGCTCGGCATCGCCGCGGGAGCGCCGGTGCTGCGCCTCGAGACGGTCAGCGAGGCGGACGGCCGCCCAATCTCGCGAGCGACCGCCTGGCTCGACGCCGCCCGCTTCGCCGGTTTCGCCGACGTCTACGCCGAGAGCCGGTCGATCACTGCCGCCTTCGCCCGGTTCGGCATCGCCGACTATCTGCGCAAGTCGACACTGGTGACGGCCCGCCACGCCGACCCGGCCGACCTCGCCGATCTTAGCCTTTCGCCGGGCGCCATCGTGCTCGTGACGGTCGCCGTCAACGTCGATATAGAGGGCCGGCCCATCCAGTTCTCGGAGACGCGTTTCGCCGCCGACCGCGTCGAACTGTCGATCCAGAGCTGAGCCTATTCACAAGCTTCGGACCCATATGTGAAGGACCTGCCCGAACTCCCGGTGACTGCCGTGCTCGGCAGCCTTCTGGCGGCGCTGAAAGAGCAGCCGAACGCCGTGCTCGTCGCTCCACCGGGTGCCGGCAAGACGACCCTGGTGCCACTCGCCCTGCTCGACGCGCCCTGGCGCGGCGACGGAAAAATCCTGCTGCTGGAGCCGCGCCGGCTCGCCGCGCGCGCCGCGGCGCGGCGGATGGCCTCCCTGCTCGGCGAGGAGCCGGGCGGCACGGTCGGCTTCGCCATGCGCATGGAAAGCCGCGTCTCGGCCGCGACGCGCATCCTGGTGGTCACCGAAGGCGTTCTGTCGCGCATGATCCTCGACGACCCGCAACTGCCGGGCATCGCCGCGGTGATCTTCGACGAGTTCCACGAGCGCTCGCTCGACGGCGATTTCGGCCTGGCACTGGCGCTCGACGCGCAATCGGCGCTGAGGCCCGACCTCCGGCTCGTCGTAATGTCGGCGACGCTGGATGGAGCGCGGGTCGCCGGACTTCTGGGTGACGCGCACGTGATCGAAAGCCAGGGCCGCAGCTTCCCGGTCGAGCTGCTCTATCGCGAGCGTGTACCGGGCGTATCGGTGGAGGACGCGACGGCGCGGGCGATCCGCGACGCGCTCGCGGAGGAGACTGGCAGCGTGCTCGCCTTCCTGCCCGGACAGGGCGAAATCCAGCGCACATCCGAGCGGCTCGAAAGCAGGGTGCCGGGCGACGTCGACGTCGTGCCGCTCTATGGCCAGCTCGACGGCAAGACACAGGACGCAGCGATCCGCCCGGCCCCGCCCGGCCGCCGCAAGGTCGTGCTGGCCACCTCGATCGCCGAGACGTCGATCACCATCGACGGCGTGCGCATCGTCGTCGACTGCGGCCTGTCGCGCGTACCGAAATACGAACCGGCCACGGGCCTGACGCGACTGGAGACGGTGAGGGTTTCGCGCGCCTCCGCCGACCAGCGCGCCGGCCGCGCCGGGCGAACGCAACCCGGTATCGCGGTGCGGCTGTGGCGTGCCGAGCAGAATGCCGCGCTACCGGCTTTCAATCCGCCCGAGATCCTCGAGGCCGACCTTTCCGGCCTCGTCCTCGACTGCGCCGCCTTCGGCGTGGCCGACCCCGCCACGCTCTCGTTCCTCGACCCGCCGCCGAAGCCGGCGCTCGCGGAGGCGCGCACCCTGCTCGTCGAACTCGGCGCCATCGACGAGAGCGGCAGGCTGACCGAAGCCGGGCGCGCCATGCGCGGCCTCGCCCTTCCCGTCAGGCTTGCCCACATGGTGGCGCAAGCCGCGCGAGACGGCCACGCCGACGACGCTGCCATGCTCGCCGTCCTGCTCACCGAGCGCGGGCTGGGCGGCGACAGCGCCGACCTCGAGCGGCGGCTGTCGCGCTTCCGCGGCGAGCGATCACCGCGTGCTGTCGCGGCGCGCCAGCTCGCCGAACGCCTGGCGCGGCAGGCGGCGATGCGCGGCGCCGCCCCCGCTGGCGAACCGCCCTCGGCCGGCGCGCTGCTGGTCCACGCCTTTCCCGACCGCGTCGCCATGGCACGCGGCGAACGCGGCCGCTTCGTGCTGGCCAACGGCCGCGGTGCGATGGTCGACGCCGCCGACCCGCTCGCCGGCGAGGCTTTCCTCGTCGTCGCCGACTTGCAGGGCAAGGCGCAGAACGCGCGCATCGCCGCGGCCGCGCCGATCGGCGAGGCAGAGCTTCGCGCCGCGCTCGGCGACCGCATCACCCGCACGATGGAGACCGCCTTCGATCCGGCGCGCCGGGCAGTGCGCGTGCGCGAGACGACGCGGCTCGGCGCTATCCTGCTCTCCGAGCGCATGCTGCCCGCGCCGTCGGGCGCCGAGGCGGACCGGGCGATCATAGAGGCATTGAAAGCACACGGGCTGTCGCTGCTGCCGTGGAGTCGCGAAACGACGGCGCTGCGCCACCGTCTCGCCTGGCTCCGCAAAGGCCTCGGCGAGCCGTGGCCGGACGTCTCCGACGCGGCGCTTGCCGCTTCGCTCGAGGACTGGCTACTGCCGTTCCTGTCGGGAGAGGCTTCGATCGACCGGATCGACAGCAACGCCGTTCGCGAGGGGCTGATGTCGCTGGTGCCGCACGACCTTCAGCGCCGGATCGCCACGCTGGCGCCGACGCATTTCGAGGCGCCGACGGGCAATCGCCTGCCGATCGACTACGACGGCGAGACGCCGACGCTTTCGATCCGCGTGCAGGAACTGTTCGGCCTCGACGAGCATCCCGCGATCGCCGGCGGCACGGTGCCGCTGACGCTGGAGCTCCTGTCGCCGGCGCACCGACCGATCCAGACGACCGCCGACCTGCCGCGCTTCTGGCGCGGCTCGTGGGCGGACGTGCGCGCCGACATGCGCGGCCGCTATCCGAAGCACGTCTGGCCGGAGGACCCGGTCCGCGCCGAGCCGACCAGCCGCGCCAAGCCGCGGGCGAGATAGGGCTTTTCGCCCACGGCGCGCTGGCGCATAAGATGGCTATGCGCGAGACCCTCCTTCCCGACCCGCACATCTCCCGGCTGAGGCTGAACACGCTGATCCGACTGCGCTGGCTGGCGATCGGCGGCCAGAGCGCGACGGTGATCGCGGTCGCCTACTGGTTGGAGTTTCCTTTGCCCGTCGGCGTGTGCTTCGCGCTGATCGCCTCGTCGGCCTGGCTCAACCTGTTCCTCGCCTTCCGCTATCCGGCGACGCACCGGCTGCGCCCCGCCGCAGCGATGGCGATCCTGCTGTTCGACGCTGCGCAGCTCGCCGGGCTGCTCTACATGACCGGCGGTCTGACCAATCCGTTCTCGCTGCTGATGACGGTGCCGGTGGTGATTTCCGCAACCTCGCTGCCGCTGCGCATGACCGCGATCCTGGGTGCGTTCGCCATCGCGGCGACAACGCTGCTCGCATTCTACCACGAGCCGCTGCCGTGGTTCGCCGGCGCGACTCTGGATATGCCGTTCCACTACATCGCCGGCATGTGGATGGCGGTGGTGTCCAGCATAGCCTTCACCGCGGTCTATGCCTATCGGGTCGCCGAGGAAGCGCGTCTGCTCGCCAACGCGCTGTCGGCAACCGAACTGGTGCTGCAGCGCGAGCAGCATCTCTCGGCCCTCGACGGGCTCGCGGCGGCGGCGGCACACGAACTCGGCACGCCGCTCGCCACGATCGCGCTGGTCGCCAAGGAAATGGAGCGCTCACTGGGCTCGGACCCACGGTTCCAGGAGGACGTCACGCTGCTGTGGTCGCAGAGCGAACGCTGCAAGGGAATCCTGAAGCGGCTGACCAGCCTTTCGGCCGAAAGCGAGACGCATCTCGCCCGACTGCCGCTGACCTCGCTCATCGAGGAGGTGGTCGCCCCGCATCGCGACTTCGGCATCACCATCCGGCTGGAGCCGGGCGAACGGATCGGCACCGAGCCGGTGTGCCGGCGCAATCCCGGCGTCGCCTACGGCCTCGGCAACCTCGTCGAAAATGCCGTCGACTTTGCCCGCGAGACCGTCACCGTGCGCTGGCACTGGGACGACGAGACGGTCGGGCTGACGATCACCGACGACGGTCCGGGCTTCCCGCCGGACATCATCGACAGGATCGGCGAACCTTACATGTCGACGAGGCACGGCGCCGAGAAGGGCGGCGGCCTGGGGCTCGGCCTGTTCATCGCCAAGACGCTGCTCGAACGCTCCGGAGCGACGCTCGAATTCGAGAACGCCTTCGTCCAGGGCCAGGGCGCCATCGTCGATATCGAATGGCCACGCGCGGGGTTCGTCGATGCGGAACAGGCCATCTGAAATCCGGACCAAAGCTTGATCGATCGTGGTTTGGACTCTTCCCGGCAAATCAATGTATAGCGGGTGAGGGAGAAAAACGGGCGGACCGACAGGATGACGACAGAAATCCAAGAAGCGCTTCCGAACGCCGGCGAAGGCGACATGACCCTGTTGATCGTCGACGACGACAAGCCCTTCCTGGCGAGGCTCGCCCGCGCCATGGAAGGCCGCGGGTTCACGGTCGAGACCGCCGACAGCGTCGAGGAGGCGGTCGCCAAGGCGCGCGCCAATCCGCCGGCCTACGCGGTGGTCGACATGCGGCTCGGCGACGGCAACGGCCTCGACGTGGTCGCCGCCATCCGCGAGAAGCGCGAGGATGCGCGCACGATCATCCTCACCGGCTACGGCAACATCGCCACGGCGGTGACGGCCGTGAAGCTCGGTGCCATCGACTACCTGTCGAAGCCTGCCGACGCCGACGACATCTTCGCCGCGCTGACGCGCACGGGCGAATCGCGCGCCGCGCCACCGGAGAACCCGATGTCGGCAGACCGGGTGCGCTGGGAGCACATCCAGCGTGTCTACGAGATGTGCGACCGCAACGTCTCGGAAACGGCGCGCCGGCTCAACATGCACCGGCGCACGCTACAGCGCATTCTCGCCAAGCGGGCGCCGCGCTAGCGCGGCGGCGCCCATCATCAGCGGAACGCCCGCACCTTCTCCTCGGAGAGAACGGCAAGCTCCCGCCGATCGGACGGCAGCGGCACGAAAGTGACGGCAAGGCCGGCCGGCCGCAGCGTGCAGAGCGCGAAGCCCGCACCGGCGACGGCGCGCAGGCCGGGGCCGAACAGCGGATCGAAGGCGTTGTGCAGGCCGGCGCCGACAATGACGGGCACGCCGTTCCACATGGAGACCCGGTCGACATGGACGTGGCCGGCGAGGATGCCGGCGACGTTGCGGCCGCGGATCGCCGCGGCGAGCCGCGCCGAATCCGCCTGGCCGAGCGTCTCCCAGGGGAGCTGGCTCGTCGCGTCGAGCGCCGGCGCATGGTGGACGACGATGATCTTGGCGACGCCGTGATGATCATCCAGCGCCCGATCGAGAAAGGCGAAGCTTTCGTCGTCGAGCGCGCCGCCGATGCGGCCCGGCACGCTGGAATCGAGTACGATGACGTGAACGCCATCGATGACGGCCTCGTGGCAATAGGGTTCTTCGAGATCGTGCGACCGGTCGAGCATGCCCCGATAGAAGCCGGGGCGCGAGTCGTGATTGCCGAGCGCGTAGACGAGCGGGAAGCCGAGGCCGGAAAGACGGCCGCGCAGGTAGCGGTAGCTGGCGACGTCGCCGTGATTGGTCAGGTCGCCGGAGACGACGGCGAAGGCGGGTTTCCTCTCCATCGCCGCGACCATGCCGAGCATCTCGCCGAGGCGGGCTTCCGTGTCGGTCAAGAGCTGCGCATCGGCGAGCGCCGGGTCGGAGACGTGGAAATCGGTGAGGTGGAGGAAGGTCGTCACGGCATCATTCCTGTCGGCTCGGGCGCTCGATAGCGGAGTCGTAAGACGTTTCGATGTCAGGGGAAACGGGGCGGCGGCTTTCACCTCCCCCTTGTGGGGAGGTCGCGCCAAAGGCGCGGGTGGGGGTAGTTCTCGACAGGCTCGACGATGAAACGGGCACCGCGCGTGTCACCTCGACCCCCACCCGACGCTTCGCGTCGACCTCCCCGCAAGGGGGAGGTAAAGGCGCCGGCGCGTCCTCGTAGACAAGCGGGATCGTGCCCCGGAGGGCATGGAAGATTCGGAGATTTGAGGTCGTTTGCGGATGACGCCGCGTCAGGGCGGGCGGGACGGGCGGCGCGCGGCGGGACGGCGGAGGATGAGCAGCAGCGGCGGGAGCGGCGTGGCGTCGGAGGGGCGTGCCTTGACGGCGGAACCGTCGGCAGGCCAGCCGCCAGACCAGTCGCCAGACCAGTCGTCGGAGAAGACGGCGGAAAGGTCGTCGGCATCGGCGTCTGCGTCGGAAAACATGCGGAGCACGGCGGCGAGGATGCGCAGGCGCAGCGCGAGGAGCACGGCGTCGGCGGGGCCATAGTGCAGGCCGGCCGGTTCGTCGAGGCAGGCGAGGTCGGGGAAGCGGGCGCCGGGATAGCCGGCGTCGAGCGCCTCGGCCATTCCCGCCGCTGCCTCCTGGGCGACGAAGCGCCGCGCGATCGCCTCGGCCCGGCCGAGGAGGACGAGGACGAGGAAGCGGACAGGCAATGAGCGGCCGGCGGCGCGTTCGGCGAGCAGCGCAAGCGCAAGAAGCGTCCGGGCGATGCCCTGAAACGTCCCCTTGTCCTGCAAAGCACCCGCCATCTCCTGGCCCTCCTTTGGCCGATCACAGGGTACGGGGAGCTTTTGGGGAGGGGGATAAAATGGGCGCCGGAACGGGGTGAAAATCGTGGAAGCCGTTGATTTCGTGAAAAGGGGTGGTGGACATTTGTCCCCGCGTTTTCGACACGACGACGACGCCGCGGCGCGGCGTTCCGTCCAGCACCCCCCATCCGCCTTCGCTTCGCTGCGCTTGCCCGTGGATGACGAAGCGAAGGGCCGGCACGATGCCCCCGGTCCGCCTCGCTTCGCCCGGCACCTCTCCCCCACATTCGTGGGAGCGAGGATGGGTGCCAAGGACTCCAACGCCGCTACGCCGCCTGGGCGAGGCGCTCGCCCATGATGCGGTAGGAGATCGCCTCGGCAAGGTGGATGCGGCCGACGGCGCCGGCGCCGTCGAGGTCGGCCAGCGTGCGCGCCACTTTCAGCACGCGATGGTAGGCCCGCGCCGAGAAGCCGAGCTTCTCGCTCGCCTCGCGCAGCAGCGAGAGCCCGGCGGCGTCTGGCGCGGCGATCTCCTCGACGAGGGCCGTCGGGCAATGGGCATTGACGCCGATCCCCGGCAGGCCGAGGCGATCGAAACGCTCGCGCTGCAGGCCGCGCGCCCGTGCCACCCGCCCGGCGACGGAAGCGCTCGGCTCGGCGCGCGCCGGGCGGATCAGGTCGGCGGCCGACACTGCCGGCACCTCGATCCTGAGATCGATGCGGTCGAGCAGCGGCCCGGAGATGCGCGACTGGTAGTCGGTCTGGCAGCGCGTTCCGCGGGCGCAGCGGTAGCCCGGCTCGCCGGCCATGCCGCAGCGGCACGGGTTCATCGCGGCGACCAGCTGGAAGCGCGCCGGATAGGTGACGCGATGGTTGGCGCGGGCGATCACCGCCTCGCCGGCCTCGAGCGGCTGGCGCAGCGAATCGAGCACGGCCGGATGGAATTCCGGGAACTCGTCGACGAAGAGCACGCCGCAATGGGCGAGCGAGACCTCGCCGGGCTTGACGCGCAGGCCGCCGCCGACCATCGCCGCCATGGAGGCGGAGTGGTGCGGGGCACGGAACGGCCGCCGGTCGGACAATTTGCCTTCGGCGAGCTCGCCGGCGATCGAGGCGATCATGGAGACTTCGAGCAGTTCGCGCGGCGCCAGCGGCGGCAGGATCGACGGCAGGCGCTGGGCGAGCATGGATTTTCCGGAACCCGGCGGGCCGACCATCATCAGGTTGTGGCCGCCGGCCGCGGCGACCTCGAGGGCGCGCTTCGCCGTCTCCTGGCCCTTGATGTCGGCGAGGTCGGGAAGGGCGGCGGTTTGCGCGCGCACGGCCGGCTCGGGCCGCGACAGGACCTGCGTGCCGCGAAAATGGTTGGCGATGGCGATCAGGCTGCGCGGCGCGAGGATGTCGATGTCGGCGCCGGCCCAGGCCGCCTCGGGTCCCGAAGCGTGGGGGCAGATCAGGCCCTTGCCCTCGGCATTGGCGCCGATCGCCGCCGGCAGGGCGCCGTTGACCGCGGCGATGGTGCCGTCGAGGGAAAGCTCGCCGAGCACGACATAATCGGCGAGCTGGTCGCCGGGCACCGCGCCGAGCGCCGCCATCAGGCCGAGCGCGATCGGCAGGTCGTAGTGGCTGCCCTCCTTGGGCAGGTCGGCGGGCGCGAGGTTCACCGTCACCTTCTTAGCGGGCATGGACAGGCCCGAGGCATGCAGTGCCGCCTGGACGCGCTCGCGGCTCTCGGCGACCGCCTTGTCGGGAAGGCCGACGATCTGCATGCCGACCTTGCCCGGCGCGACCATCACCTGGACGTCGACCGGGACCGCCTCGATCCCCTGAAACGCGATCGTACGCACCCGCGAGACCATGCCGTCCTCCGCCGCCGGGAGAGCAGAAACCGGCAGGGAGCCCTCAGACTGCGCCTGCCGCAGGGTGAGACAAGCACGGGCGAAGAATTACGTCAAGAACATTTCAGGAACGCGACGCGACCACGCCGGTGCGCGATCCTGCAGTCGGCGTATTCTTTATCCCATTCTACAGCCGATTGCAGCCGCTCAACTACGCTTCGCCTCGACCGCGTCCCAGAACAGCGCGGCGATGTCGGCGCCGCCGAACTTCCTGACCTCGCGCACGCCGGTCGGCGAGGTGACGTTGATTTCCGTCAGGTAGTCGCCGATGACGTCGATGCCGACGAGCAGAAAGCCGCGTTCGCGGAGCGACGGGCCGATGCGGGCGCAGATCTCGCGCTCGCGCTCGGTCAGCTCGGTCTTCTCGGCGCGCCCGCCGACATGCATGTTGGAGCGCGAATCGTGCGCCGCCGGGACGCGGTTGATGGCGCCGACCGGCTCGCCGTCGACGAGGATGATGCGCTTGTCGCCGGCGCGCACCTCCTTCAGGTAGCGCTGGACGATGAACGGCTCGCGGAACATCTGCTCGAACATTTCGAGCAGCGCCGAGAGGTTGCGGTCGGCCTCGGGCAGATGGAAGATGCCGGCTCCGCCATTGCCGTAGAGCGGCTTGATGATGATGTCGCCGTGCTCGCGGCGGAAGTCGGCGACCGCCTGGCGGTCCTTGGTGATGAGCGTCTCCGGCATGAGGTCGGGGAACTCGGTGACGAAGATCTTCTCCGGGCTGTTGCGCACCCAGGCCGGGTCGTTGACCACCAGCGTCTTCGGGTGGATGCGCTCGAGGATGTGGGTGGTGGTGATGTAGTTCATGTCGAAGGGCGGATCCTGGCGAAGGAGAACCACATCCATCTCGGCGAGGTTGGTGCGCGCCGGCGCGTGCAGGGTGAAATGGTTGCCCTTCTCGTCGCGCACGGAGAGCGCTTCCAGTGTGGCGAAGACGCCGCCGCCCTGCATGGAGAGGCGGTCGGGCGTGTAGTGGAAGAGGCGGTGGCCGCGGCGCTGGGCTTCCAGGCAGAGCGCAAAGGTGGTGTCGCCGGCGATGGAGATCGTCGCGATGTGGTCCATCTGGACGGCGATGTCGAGCGGCATGTCGGAACTCCGGGATATCGGGTGTCGTCTCTGGTGTCTGGCCGGACCGATGTAATGCCTACCGGGTCCCATGCCAATCCGCCACGCGACAGGCAGGCAGTGGTCAGCGGTCGAAGACCAGCCGGGAATAGCCGAGCCAGGAGGCGGCAATCGCCACCGCCGAGCCGAAGGCGAGCGCCAGAAGAGGCGGCAGGCCGGGGACAAGTGCGAGAGCGCCGGCATAGGCCGCATAGTTGACGAGGCTGGTGCCGATGCCGACGCCGCCGTAGCGGGCGCCCTCGCGCACCAGGCCGCGGCTCGACGGCCGGAAGGTGAAGTTGCGATTGATCAGCCAGGTGATGGTGAGCGCGAATCCGATGGAAAGCACGCGCGCCGCGAACGGGTCGAGCGGGGTCGCGGCAAGCAGCAGCGCCAGCGCCCCGGCGTCGGCAAGGAAGCCGATGCCACCGGTCAGCAGGAAGCGCGCGACCTGGCCGGTCATGCTGCCTTCGTCGGCGCCGGCCGCGGAGCCGCGTGATGGGCCTCGCGCGGCGCGCGGCGCCTCTCGCCGCGGGTCGCCGGGAAGGAAAGGTAGAAGATGCGCTTCTGCTCGGCGCGGCCACGCGCGACCGAATCGAGGATCAGCCCGGCGACGAGCGCCATCATCGAGAACAGCGCCAGCGCCATGGCGGCGACCCAGGTCGGCATGCGCGGCACCAGGCCGGTGGCGAAGTATTCGGCGAGCACCGGCACCATCATGCCGAGCGAGGCGGCGAGGAAGACCAGCGAGAAGGCGCCGAAGAAGCGCAGCGGCCGCGTCTCCTTGAGCAGCATGGCGAACATCCAGAGGATCTTGGCGCCGTCGCGGAAGGTCGACAGCTTCGACGACGAGCCTTCCGGGCGGCGGCCGTAGTCGAGCGGCATCTCGCTGACCGGCAGCTTCAGCATCGAGGCGTGCACCGACATCTCGGTCTCGATCTCGAAGCCGCCGGAGACGGCGGGGAAACTCTTGACGAAGCGCCGGGTGAAGGCGCGGTAGCCGGAGAAGATGTCGGTGAAGTCGCGGCCGAACAGGGACTTGTAGAGCGAATTGAAGATGCGGTTGCCGAAGGCGTGGCCGGCACGGCCGGCATCGTCGGTGACGCCGCGCCTCGTACCGACGGCCATGTCGGCGCGCTCGGTCAAGAGCAGGTTGATCAGCTGCGGGGCGTCCTCCGGCGCATACGTGCCGTCGCCGTCGGCCATGACGTAGACGTCGGCCTCGATGTCGGCGAACATGCGGCGCACGACATTGCCCTTACCCTGGCGCGGCTCGCGCACGACGACGGCGCCGGCGGAGCGCGCGCGAAGCGCGGTCAGGTCGCTCGAATTGTTGTCGTAGACATAGACGGTCGCGCCGGGCAGCACCTCGCGGAAGCGGGCGACGACATCGCCGACGGTCTTCTCCTCGTTGTAGCAGGGGAGAAGGACGGCTATCTCGAGGTCGGCGCCGATGGCATGGGGCATGACTGTCTCCGGGACCGGGCGGGACAAGGGCGGCAGCGGCGCCGGTCGCGGCTTTACTATTTGTTGTGCGGGTTAAGGCTAGGTTTAGCGCCGGTCGAATCAAGCCGGATCGCACGATCGTGACCATCGCCGAAGCCCTCGGAACCAGGACCGCGACGCCGACGCCGGCGTGGCGCACGGACCTCGCCATCGGCATGGCGGCGGCGCTGCTGGTCGTCCTGTTCCATGCGGCCACGGGCTTCCCCACGCTCGCCAGCTTTAACGGCGACAACGACAATCTGATGCGGCTGGCCGAGGTGCGCGACCTGATCGGCGGACAGGGATGGTTCGATCTCCACCAGTACCGGATGGGGCCGGCGGGGGGCTTCCTCATGCACTGGTCGCGGCTGGTCGACACCCCGATCGCGGCGCTGATCCTCCTCGGCGAAATGCTCTCCGGCGACCGCGCAGCCGGCGAGACGGCGGCGCTGGTGCTGTGGCCGGCGATGCTGGCCGGCGCGGCGCTCACCGCCATCGTGCGCAGTGCGCGCAGCGTCGGCGGCGCCGCGGCGGTACTGCCTGCCGCCGTCGTCGGCGGCGCGGCGCTTCATTTCATCTCGATTTTCGCGCCGGGCGCGATCGATCACCACAACGTCCAGCTGGTACTGACGCTGGCCATGATCGCAGCACTCGCCGGACCGGCGCCGGGTCTGCGCGGCGGCACGATCGCCGGCGCCTGCGCTGCGGCCATGCTGGCGATCGGCATGGAAACCGCGCCCTACGTTGCGACCGGCGGGCTCACCGCCGCGGCGCTGTTCCTCGCCGGCGGAGCCGACGGACGACGCGTCGCGGCGGGCTTCGGCGCGGCTTTCGCCGGCGCGGCGGCGCTCGCTTTCGCCGCCACGGTCGACCCGGCGGCCTGGGGCGCGCCGGCCTGCGACGCCTATTCGATCGCCCAGTTCGTCGTCGCCGCTCTGTGCGGCGCCGGCCTCGCCACGGCCGCCTCGCTGCCCGCCCTGTCGACGACCATGCCGCGCCGGATCGCCGCGCTCGGCCTCGTCGGCGTGGCTACGGGCATGCTGGCGCTTGCCTTCTTCCCGCAGTGCCTCGCCGACCCCTATGCCGGGCTCGACCCGCGCCTGAAGACCTACTGGCTTTCCGCCATCACCGAGGCGCAGAGCCTGAAGTCCGTGCTGTCGACGGCGCCGGCGATGGCGGTGTCCTACTACGCGACGCCGGTGCTGGCGGCGCTGCTGCTTGCCGCGGGCCTGCTTGCGCCCGCCGGGCGGCGGCGCGAGGCGGCAGTGGTGTTCGCCTTCCTCGCCGTGGCACTGGCGGTGAGCGCCTGGCAGGTACGCGGCGCAATGTTCTCGATCCCGATCTCGACGATCGCGCTGTCGGCCTGGATCGCCAGGCGGCGGGTCGTTGCCGTGGCGACGCCCTCGCCGCGCAACATGCTGCTGATGGCCGTTGCCTGGCTGGCCTCGATCAACGTGGCGTGGACGGCCGCAGCCGAGCGGCTGCTGCCAGGACAGACGGCGACGGCCATGGCGACGCCCGCGGGCCGCGCCAGGGCCTGTCACCGCGCCACGGACTATGACCGGCTGGCGGCCCTGCCTGCGGGCGGCGTGCTCGCCGTCTCCAACCTTGGCGCGCCGATCCTGCGCTTTACCGCCCACCGCGTGCTGGCCGGACCCTACCACCGTAACGTCGAGGGCAACCTGCTGGCGATCCGCGCCTTCCTGGAGGGCGAGCCGTCGGCACTGGCGATCGTCCGCGAAGAAGGCCTGTCCTACGTGGCGCTGTGCGCGGGCAACGACGAGACGAAGACCTTCGCAGCCTGGGCACCTGACGGCTTCCTCGCCGCGCTGACCAAAGGCGACATCCCGGCCTGGCTCGAGCCCGTGCCCGGCAACGACGGCCATGCGCTGGCGATCTATCGGGTGCTGACGGCGGACTGAGGAAACGGCGCGCGCGCCCAGAAGCGATTCCCGCGGGATACGTTTTCGAAAGAGTTGTCTGATATGCAGGGTTCAACCAGAAGAAGGGCACAAGATCCACGATGCAATCGCTGCTTGGCGAAAGTCAATTCAGGCAGGAAGGGACAGACCTCGGCTTCACCGATACTCTGACGGGTCTGGGCAATCACAGGCGCTTCTTCGACAAGATCGAACGCCTGATCGACGAACGCGCCGACGACCCTGCACCCTTCGCCATCGGCATCCTCGACCTCGACGGCTTCAAGCCGATCAACGACCTGTTCGGCCACAAGGCGGGAGACGACATCCTCGTCCAGGTCGCGATGCGCCTGCGCGCGGCAATGGACAGTCATTCGATCGTCACCCGCGTTCGCGCCGACGAATTCGCCTTCCTGTTCCCGATGGTCTTCAGCGAAGACGTCATCGCCGAGCGGGCGCGGATGATGATCGAGATCCTGTCGGCGCCCTACGATGTCGGCGACCGCACGGCGCGCCTTTCGGCCTCGGTCGGCTGCGCGCTGTTCTACTCGGGCGACGAAACCGCCGCCAACCTGACGCAGAAGGCCGAGACCGCGCTCTACCACGCCAAGCGCTCGGGTCGCGGCCGCGTCGTCGTCTACACGCGCGAGATGGAGGAAGCAGCGAAGCGTGTCACCCGCATCGAGCAGGCCCTGCGCCGCGCGGTGTCAGCCGGAGAGGTGGAACCCTTCTTCCAGCCGATCGTCGACCTTCAGACCCGCCGTACGATCGGCTTCGAGACGCTGGCGCGCTGGAGCGACCGAGACCTGGGCTTCGTCTCGCCGTCGGTATTCATTCCGATCGCCGAGGAACGTGGCTTCATCGGACCGCTCTCGCAGCTGGTCCTGCGCAAGGCGATCGATGCGGCGCGCAACTGGCCGGACCATCTCTTCCTTTCGTTCAACCTGTCGCCCTCGCAGCTCGTAGACCAGAACACCGGGCTTCACCTCCTCTCGATTCTCGACAGGGGCGGCTTCGATCCGCGCCGGCTTGAAATCGAGATCACGGAAACCGGCCTGATGAGCGACCCGGCCTCGGCCGAGAAGATCGTCAACGACCTGCGGCGCTGCGGCATTCGCATCTCGCTCGACGATTTCGGCACCGGCCAGTCCTCGCTCGGACGCCTGCGCGAATTCCACTTCGACAAGCTGAAGATCGATCGCGCCTTCGTCTCGTCGATCCTCAAGGACCGCCCCTCGGAGCACATCATCCGCGCCATACTAGCCATGTGCCACGGCCTCGGCATGGACGTCGTCGCCGAGGGCATCGAGGAGGAGGCGCAGGCGGACATGCTGGTGCGCTTCGGCTGCGGCGCCGGCCAGGGCTTCCTCTACGGCCGTCCGGCCAACGCCGAATCCACGATCGCCTACCTGCGCCACAGCCTGCGCCCGTCGGCAAGCGCCGCCTGAATTCAGGCACTGACGAGCGCCCGAACCGGCAATTCGGCCCGGACCCGAGTTGACGCCCGCACCGCCATGACCGACAAATCCCGCCGCCAGGCAGGCACCGCGGACCTGCGGATGCCGGAAGGAGCAAGTCCATGATGCCGTCGGTCATCCACCCCGACCTCGCCGGAGCGTCGGTCCTCATTACCGGAGGCGGTACCGGCATCGGCGCGGCGCTGACCGAAGGCTTCACCAGACAGGGATCGCGGGTGGCGTTCATCGACATCGCCCGCCAGCCGAGCGAGGCGCTCTGCGAGCATCTCGAAGCGGAAACCGGGCGGCGGCCGCTTTTTCTTCCTGCCGACCTCCGTGACGTGGAGGCACTGCGCGCCGCCGTCGCCGCCGCGGCCGACGCGCACGGGCCGGTGGGCGTCCTGGTCAACAACGCCGCGATGGACGAACGCCATGCGCTGGAGGATCTGACGGCCGAGTACTGGGACGACAACCAGGCGGTCAATCTGAGGCCACACGTCTTCACCGCCCAGGCCGTGGCGCCGGGCATGAAGGCGGCGGGCAAGGGTTCCATCATCAACTTCACCTCGACATCCTACCTGATCAACCATCCCGGCATGCCTTCCTACACCGCGGCGAAGGCAGGGATCGTCGGCCTAACCAAGGGACTCGCGGGCTTGCTCGGCCCGCACGGCATCCGCGTCAACGCGATCGCCCCCGGCTGGGTGATCACCGAGCGGCAGCGGAACCTCTGGGTCACCGAGGAGAGCCTGGCAACCCACGTCGCCCGCCAGTGCATCCGCGAGGCGATGGAGCCCGGCGACATGGTCGGGCCGTGCCTGTTCCTCGCCTCCGACGCCGCACGCATGCTGACCGCGCAGACGCTGATCGTCGACGGCGGCTACCTCTGAGACCATTGCCATGACCGCCACGATCTTCAGCGACATTTCCTGCCACCTCGGCGAAGGGCCGACATACGACGCGTTCGAGGGCACACTCTACTGGCTCGACATCATCGGGCGGCGCCTGCTGCGGCAGAGCGGGCCTGGGGAGGCGCCGACCGTCGAAGACCTGCCGGAAATGGCGAGCGCGATCGCGGCGGTCGACGGCGAGCGGCAGCTGCTCGTCACCGAGACCGGCCTCCACCTGCGCGACCGGCGAACAGGCAGGCTGACCTCTCACCTTGCCATCGAAGCCGACGACCCGTCGACGCGCTCGAACG
Source organism: Rhizobiaceae bacterium (assembly GCA_905339215.1). Lineage (GTDB taxonomy): Bacteria > Pseudomonadota > Alphaproteobacteria > Rhizobiales > Rhizobiaceae > DUSC01. Next base: position 52,363 of record CAJPFN010000078.1, on the reverse strand, counting down.
ATTCGCGCACCCATCCTTCCGGCGCCTTCTGGATCGGCACGATGGGCAAGAAGGCCGAGCGCAAGGCCGGCTCGATCTACTGGTACCGCGCCGGCGAGCTGCGGAAGCTCTATCCCGGGATCACGATCCCGAACTCGATCTGCTTCTCGCCGGGCGGGGACGCCGCCTACTACACGGACACCGCGGAAGGCATCTTGTGGCGGGTCGACTGCGATCCGGCGACCGGCCTGCCACGCGGCGAGCCACGGATCTTCGTCGACCGGCGCGGCTTGCGGGGCGGTATCGACGGGACGGTGACCGACGTCGACGGCGTGCTGTGGAACGCCGTCTGGGGCATCGGTCGGCTCGACGCCTACGCGCCCGACGGCAGGCTGCTGCGCTCGATCGATCTGCCGGCCAAGCAAACCACCTGCCCGGCCTTCCTCGGCGCCGCGGCGGACCGGATCGTGGTCACCTCGGCGCGCGAGGGACTCGACGCCGGGGGGCTCGCGGCCGACCCGCAGGCCGGCAAGACCTTCCTCATCGACATCGCAGTGACGGGAAGGCACGACCCGGCGGTGCTGTTGTAGGGGGAGCCCTGCCTGGGCAAGTGCCTGCGAGAACCCCACCGCTAGCCCCTCCCCGGGATGGAATTCCCGCGCCCCGGCCGGCGGCCGATGTCGCGGCGGCGGCGGGCGAGGGTCGGTTTCGCGAAAGCGGCGGCGCGCGGCGATGCGATGCTCGCGCCACCACTCCGCGGGCGGCGTGCCGCCCCACCTCCAAGCGCCGCTCTCTGCGCAGCCGAAAGCTACCCGATCATGTCCGCCACGCGCCCAGAACTGATCTTCGTCTACGAGCCGGAGGACGCCTGCCGGACGCGGCTGATCGCCGACGGCTTCTTGTCGCAGCATGCTGACGAGATCGCCTCCTATCTCGCCCAGTCGACCGACATCGCGCCGGAACTCGGCGAGATCGACGCGGCCTGCGCGGCGCGCGGCATCGCCTTCGTGCCCGTCGCGCTCGACGACGCGGCGGCGGCGATCGCGGCGCGGCGGCCGGGCGAGGCGCTGGTGTGGACGATCAGCGACGGCATTGCCTATTTCCGCGGCGGCGCCAGCCCGGCGCTTGCCCGACTCGCCGGGTTGGGCACGATCGGCGCCGACGATTCGCTGTTCGCTCTCTGCCAGGACAAGTTCCGCTCCGGCGCCGTACTGCGCGCCCTCGGCCTGCCGGTACCGGAGGCCGGGCTTGCCCGCGACGGGCGCTGGATCGTGCCGGCGCCGCCGAGCGCCTCCGGCCTGTTCGTCAAGCCGAACCGGCTCGGCGCGAAGATCGGCATCTGGACGGATTCGCACGCGCCCGGCCCGGACGAGGCACTCGGACTCAGCCGTCGCGTCCACGCCGCCTATCGCGACGACGCGGTGGCGCAGCCCTACGTGCCCGGCCGTAACGTCAGGGCGAGCTTTCTCGGCGTCGAGCCCGGCGCAGACGCGGAGGCGCTCGGCATCTATTTCGTCGATTCCGGCGCCGACTTCCAGACGATGGCGGACAGCATGGCGCTCTACGGCGACACGGGCGCGGCGGCGAAGGCCGAAGGGCTTTACGCCGAGCCGGAACTCGTCGCGGTCGCCGACAGCCAGCCCGGCGCGGACCGCTCGATCCGCGCCATCGCCGCGACGCTGATGGACGGGCTCGGGCTGCGTGACGTGTTTTCGATGGATCTGAGGGTCGAGGCGAACGACACGGTGCACCTGATCGAGTTCGAGGTATGCCCGGGCCTGCCCTGCTTCGACTTCCGCGCTTACTGCCGCCGTCACTGGGGCATGAGCCTCGCCGAGGCGATCGCGGCAACGGCGGCGGCGCGGTTCAGCGGGCGCTGAGCGCTTCAGGGAGCGGCCACGTCCTCCCCGTCGTCGAGATCGAGGATGTCGGCGACGTGGCTGCGCAGCCAGTGGCTGGCGGCATCGCGATCCATGCGGCGGTGCCAGTACATGGTCACCTCCATCGACGGCGACTCGAAGGGCGGCATGTACACGTCGAGGCCGAGCTGGTCGGCCACCAGCCGGGCGAAACGCACCGGCAGGCTGCCGATCAGGTCGCTGCCGGCGACGGCAAGCGCCACGGCCTGGAAGTGCGGTACGGTCATGACGATGCGCCGCTGCAGACCGAGGCGGGCGAGCGCCGGTTCGATGGTACCTGCCTTCGTGCCATCGGCGGAACGCAGCACGTGCGGCAAGGCGCAGAAGGTCTCAAGCGGGATCCGGGCACCGCGGGCGACACCGGCTGCCGCGAGCAGCGGATGGCCGCGGCGTGTCACGCAGACCAGCCAGGAGTTGAACAGGCGCCGGCTGGCGATCCACTCCGGCGTGTCCAGCTTGCGGTCGACGACGAGGTCGGCACGGCCCTCGCTGAGCAGAGCGAAGGCGCCGCTCGACGGAGCATCGATCATCTGGAAGGTGGCGGACGGCGCCAGCGGGCTCAGCCGGGCGGCAAGCTGTGGCATGAGCAGCGTCGAGAAGTAATCGGAACCGACCATCATGAAGGACTGAACCGCGGTTGCCGGGTCGAAGGTCGAGGCGGCGGAGAGGGCATCCTCGACGCGGGCCAGCGCTTCGCGAACGACCGACTGGAGCTCGACCGCGCGCGCGGTCGGCAGCATGCGGTTGCCGTCGCGCACGAACAGTTCGTCGCCGAGCGCGTGGCGCAGGCGGCTGAGCGCCGAACTCACCGCCGGCTGCGACAGGCCGATGCGCTCGCCGGCCCTCACCGTGCTCAGCTCCAGCATCATGGCGTCGAACACGCGCAGGAGGTTCAGGTCCAGGGACGCGAAATTCACGAGACGAATAGCCCGGATACGATCATTCGATTTCCACGGCACACGGCCACGACCTAGTGTGACGCAGCGCTGCAGCGTCGCGAACCTAACGAACCCAAGGAACAAAGGAAACCGCCATGAACATTGCGGCGAAACCCGTCCGCGCGCCCCGGCGCGCCGTGTGGATGGACACGGACTACTCCATCACGCTGGGCACCTATGAGAGCGGCGGCCTGATCGGCGTCTTCGTCTCCACCGTGCCGGCCCGCGGCGGACCGCCGGTCCACGTCCACCACAACGAGGACGAGGTGATCCACGTGCTGGAGGGGAACTACGAGTTCTGGCTGGACGGCGAGATCCTGCCCGTCCCCGCCGGGCAGTCGGTCTTCCTGCCGCGCGGCGTGCCGCACGCGTTCCGCGTCCTCGGCGACACGCCCGGCCGGAACCTGACCATCCTGACGCCGGGCGGCATGGAGGACTTCTTCGTCGAGGTGGCGGCGCGCGACCTGAAGCTGCCGGCCGACATGGCGGCCGTCGTCGAACTCGCCGGCCGCTACGGCATCGAGTTCCGCGGCCCGGCCGACTGGAGCGCAGCGCGGCGGGCCTGACCGGCGCCGTTCCCAAAAAGCAAAGACCCCGCCGGATCGCTCCGGCGGGGTCTTCCATGTTCCAGCCGCGGCGCGGCGGGCGATCAGTTGCCGCGGTTCTTCAGGGCCGCGCCGAGGATGTCGCCGAGAGAGGCGCCGGAGTCTGTCGAACCGTACTGGGCGACGGCCTCCTTCTCCTCGGCGATCTCCAGGGCCTTGATCGACACCTGCACCTTGCGCGCCTTCTTGTCGTAGGCGAGCACGCGGGCGTCGACCTTCTGGCCGATGGTGAAGCGCTCGGGGCGCTGCTCGTCGCGGTCGCGCGACAGGTCGGAGCGCTTGATGAAGGAGTCCAGGCCGCTTTCGACAAGCCGGACCTCGATGCCGCCATCCTTCACGCCGGTCACTTCGCAGGTGACGACGGCGTTCTTGCGCAGCTCTCCGGAAGCCGCGGCGTCGCCGGCGGCGTCACGCTGCAGCTGCTTGATGCCAAGCGAGATGCGCTCCTTGTCGATGTCGACGTCGAGAACCTGGGCCTTGACCATGTCGCCGCGGTTGTAGGTCTCGATCGCCTGCTCGCCCGGACGGCTCCAGTCGAGGTCAGAGAGGTGGACCATGCCGTCGACATCGCCGTCGAGACCGATGAACAGGCCGAACTCGGTCTTGTTCTTGACCTCGCCCTCGATGATCGAACCAACCGGATGGTTGCGGGCGAAGGCCTCCCACGGGTTCTCGAGCGTCTGCTTGAGGCCGAGCGAGATGCGCCGCTTGGCCGGATCGACCTCGAGCACGACCACGTCGACTTCCTGCGAGGTCGACAGGATCTTGCCGGGATGGACGTTCTTCTTCGTCCAGGACATCTCCGAGACGTGGATGAGGCCTTCGATGCCCGGCTCCAGCTCGACGAACGCGCCGTAGTCTGTGATGTTGGTGACCGTGCCGCGGATCTTCTTGCCGATCGGGAACTTGGTGCCGATGTCGCCCCACGGATCCGACTCGAGCTGCTTCATGCCGAGCGAGATGCGGTGGGTTTCCTGGTTGATGCGGATAATCTGCACCTTGACCGTCTGACCGATGTTGAGGATCTCGGTCGGATGGTTGACGCGGCGCCACGCCATGTCGGTGACGTGCAGCAGGCCATCGATGCCGCCGAGGTCGACGAACGCACCATAGTCGGTGATGTTCTTGACGACGCCCTCGACCACCTGGCCTTCCTCGAGGTTCTGCACGATCTCCGAACGCTGTTCGGCGCGGCTCTCCTCGAGCACGGTGCGGCGCGACACGACGATGTTGCCGCGGCGGCGATCCATCTTGAGGATCTCGAAGGGCTGCGGGTTGTGCATGAGCGGGGTGACGTCGCGGATCGGACGGATGTCGACCTGCGAACGCGGCAGGAAGGCCACGGCGCCGTCGAGGTCGACGGTGAAGCCGCCCTTGACCTGGTTGAAGATGACGCCTTCGACGCGCTCGCCCTTGTTGAACTTCTCCTCGAGGCGGACCCAGCTCTCTTCGCGGCGGGCCTTCTCGCGGCTGAGCATGGCCTCGCCCAGCGCATTCTCGATGCGCTCGACATAGACCTCGACCGTGTCGCCGACCTTCATCTGGCCGTCCTTGGCCTTGGCGCCGAATTCCTTCAGCGGAACGCGCCCTTCGACCTTCAGGCCGACGTCGATGATCGCCATGTCCTTCTCGATGGCGGTGATGACGCCCTTGACGACCTGACCCTCACCGGAGTGACCGTCGGAAAAGGATTCTTCGAGAAGCGCGGCGAAATCGTCGCGCGAGGGATTTGCTTGTGACATTGATGCTCCTGGATGCGCCCCGGTCGTTTCGCGGGGCGGGCGCCGTGGTTCGCGTTGCGTGTGCCTGGCAAGCATTCCGGGCCAATGGGCCCTGTGCCGCTCTCGCGGCGTTCCGGCGCAAGAAGAATGCTGTCAGGCGGGTTCCGGGCCCGGTCCGGCTTTCGCCCCCTTGCCGACAGGCGCGGGGAAGCCTCGGTCAGGCCCTGCCTCGCGCGCCGAGAACACGATCGACGATGTCCTTCGCCGCGAGAAACGCGGCCTCTATATCCATTTCCGACGTGTCGAGCAAGTGTGCGTCGGCGGCCGGCCGGAGCGGGCTGTCGGCGCGGCCCATGTCGCGCTCGTCGCGGCGGCGGATGTCGTCGAGGATGCGCCCGAACTCGGCCGTGCCGCCACGCGCCTCGATCTCGGCGAGCCGGCGGCGGGCGCGCACCTCGGCGGACGCGGTGACGTAGAGCTTCACGTCGGCTTCCGGGCAGACGACGGTGCCGATGTCGCGGCCGTCGAGCACCGATCCGGGCAACCGGCGGGCGAAGGCGCGCTGCTTGTCGACGAGGATGCGGCGGACCTCGGGGATGACGGCGACGCGCGAGGCCGCCTCGCCCACGGCGTGCGCGGAGAGCACCTCGCGATCCAGACGGCCGAGGTCGACCGCCCGCGCGGCTTCGATCGCGACGGCCTCGTCTTCGAGGGGCAAGCCCCCGGCGAGGATGCGATGGGCGACGGCGCGGTAGGTGAGGCCCGTGTCGAGCAGGTGCAGGCGATAATGGTCGGCGAGGCGGCGCGCCATGGTGCCCTTGCCGGCGCCGGCCGGTCCGTCGATGGCGATGACGAAAGGCGCGGCGGCCGCCTCATCGGAGAGGCTTCCGGTCACAGGTTGCCGATCCGCTCGACCAGGAGGGCAAAGAAGCCGTCGGCGTCGATGTCGCGCATGACCATGGCGTTCTTCGGCCGCTTCGTCACGCCCCACCAGTCGATGACCGTCATGCCCATGGTCAGCTCCGACGCGATCTCGACGGAGACGTTGCAGTCGCGGCCGCGGAACAGGTCGGGTTGCAGAAGGTAGGCGATGACGCAGGGGTCGTGCAGCGGGCCGCCGTCGGTGCCGTACTTGGTCTCGTCGAAGCGCTCGAAGAACTCCAGCATCTCGGCCGTCGCCAAGGCAGGCCGGGTGTCGAGCTTGCGGAAGGCCGCAATACGGGCACTCGAGGTCAGCGCCTTGTGGGTGACGTCCAGCGGCATCATCACGATCGGCACGCCGGAACGGAAGACGACATCGGCGGCGTGCGGGTCGACATAGATGTTGAACTCGGCCGCAGGCGTGGTGTTACCGCCCTCGAAGAAGCCGCCGCCCATCAGCACGATGCGCTGGATGCGGGCCGCGATCCGCGGCTCGCGGACCAGCGCCAGCGCGATGTTGGTAAGGGGACCGAGCGGACACAGCGTGACGGTGCCGGCTTCCTCCGCCATCAGCGTCTCGACGATGAAATCGACCGCATGCTGTTTCTGGAGCGGCATCACCGGTTCGGGCAGGTCGGGGCCGTCGAGGCCTGTCTTGCCGTGCACCTGCTCGGCCGTCACCAGCGGCCGCACCATCGGGCGGATCGCCCCTGCGTAAACCCTAGTCTCGGGCTTTCCAGCCAGTTCGCAGACCTTGCGCGCGTTCTTCTCGGTCAGCCGCAGCGGCACGTTGCCGGCAACGGCCGTGATGCCGAGCACCTCGATCTCCGGGCTTCCCAAGGCAAGAAGGATCGCCACCGCGTCGTCCTGTCCGGGATCGGTGTCGATGATTATCCTGTGTCTTGCCGTCATGCGCTATCTCGTCCGGTGGTGTTTTTTCAGAGGCTTGAAGTTCAAATCGCGGCGGACCATATCAGCACCAGTGGGACGAACGCCATCCGGGTCCGTTCCCATTTTCGTCGCTCCGAGGAGGACAGAAATGACACGCATGACGCCCTTTTCGAGCCCGCTCCTGCTCGGCTTCGACACGATGGAGAAGACGCTAGAGCGCCTCGCCAAATCGGGCGATTCCTACCCGCCCTACAACATCGAACGGCTGCGCGGCGCCGACGGCAGGACGGATCGGCTGCGCATCACGCTCGCCGTCGCGGGCTTTTCGGAAAGCGACCTCGAGGTCGCGACCGAGGAGAACCAACTTGTCGTGCGCGGGCGCCAGACCGACGACACGGAACGCGAGTTCCTGCATCGCGGCATCGCCGCGCGGCAGTTCCAGCGCTCCTTCGTGCTGGCCGATGGCATGCGCGTGATCGGCGCCGAACTGAAGAACGGCCTGCTGGCGATCGACCTCGAACGGCCGGAGCCGGAAAAGCTGGTACGGAAAATAAACATATCGGTGAAAGACTGAATCGCCGGCAGTCGGGAACCGGCAGCTCTGCAGCGGGTTGGTCCTCAGGGACATCCCGCGCGAAGGAGGCTTGAATGACTGAGAACGAATCGAGACTGACGGTCAGCGAAGCCCAGCTCGCCCATCTCGGCGAGGGTCAGGTCGCCTATCTGCGCAAGGTGTCGAGCGACGACATGCGCGGACGCTTCCCCGGGCTCGAAGGCATCGCACCGGGACTGGAACTGTGGGCGCTGTTTGCCGCCAACGGCCAGCCGATCCTCCTGTCCGACGCCCGCGAGCGCGCCATCGCCGGCGCCTTCGAGAATGAACTGACCCCCGTCAGCATCCACTGACGCGCGACGGATACGCCAAGGGCGGCGCCATGGCCGCCCGGTCGATGTGGCAATAGAGGAACGGCGAACGCCTCAGGCGGCGTGGGAAGCCGGCGTTTCCGACAACAACGCGTGAATGGCCGCCGGATCGCGGGTCCCGCGGATCTTGGCCACGGTGTCCCCGTCGCGCAGCACGCGGGCGATCCGCGACAGCGCCTTCAGGTGATCGGCCCCGGCGCCTTCCGGCGCCAGAAGCAGGAAGACGAGATCGACCGGCTGGTCGTCCAGCGCCTCGAAGTCAACCGGCGCGTCGAGCCGGGCAAACACGCCGGTAATGCGCTTCACGCCCGGCAGCTTGCCGTGCGGAATGGCGATCCCGTTGCCGACGCCGGTCGAGCCGAGACGCTCGCGCTGGAGGATCGTGTCGAAAACTTCCCGTTCGGGAAGTCCTGTGATCGCGGCCGCCTTTTCCGAGAGGAGTTGCAGGAGCTGCTTCTTGGAATTCGCCTTCAAGCCCGGCAGGATCGCCGAGGCCTCGATCAGATCGCTAAGATCCATTTATCGCATCCTTTGCGTTCCCCTGTCCCGCCGCCCGAGCCCCTCCGCCCTGGCCTGGAAAGGGATTTTTTTGCCGCTACGCGTTGGCGGACTTCACGGCCGACGGATCAATCCAGCCGATGTTCCCATCGGCGCGGCGGTAGACGATGTTGACCCGATCGCTTCCGGCATTGCGGAAGACGAAAACTGGGCTTTCCTTCGTATCGAGTTCGATGACGGCGCTGGCCACCGACATCGTCTTCAGCGACATCGTCGATTCGGCCACGATCGCAGGCGCGTAGTCCTCCGGCACTTCCTCGTCTTCTTCCGCGACGGGCGCCATGACCGCGTAGGATACGTCGATCGGCTCGTTGCCGGCACTGGTCGGGTGCGACTTGAGGCGACGCTTGTAGCGGCGCAGGCGCTTCTCCAGGCGGTCGGCCGCCGCTTCGAAGGCAGGTATAGCCTCCTGGGCCTGCCCGGTCGCCTGCAGCGTCATGCCGGTATCCAAATGGATCATGCAGTCGGCGGCGAACCTCGAGCCGGATCTCTCCATGACGATGTGGCCGGAAAAGCCGCCGTCGAAGTATTTGGAGACGATGTCGCCGACCCGACCGTCGATGCGGGTACGGAAGGCGTCACCGACCTCCATCTGTTTTCCCGATATGCGCAGGCCCATCTCGTTACTGACCTTCCTGTTCATATTGCGAACGGTAGCGAGTTTATACTCGTGACCGGCGGGCACAAGGTTTACGGCGACAGGGCCGCCGAATTTCAAACCCTGACGTTGCGATTGATGACGATCCTGACCGAACTGCAGAGCATGCCTGTCCGTGCCGGCCTCATGGCCCGCTTCATGCGGGCGGGCTTCTAGTCACTTCGCCATGTGATGTCAACGAACGACCGCGCCGCAGGCCGCAGCCGGCGGCTCAGCGCCCGGCTCCGGCCATCGCGCGCTTCTCGCGACGGCGCTGGACCGAGGAAGGAATGTTCATTCCTTCCCGGTACTTGGCCACCGTGCGGCGGGCGATGTCCATGCCCTTCTTCCTCAGGATATCCACAATGGCGTCGTCGGAGAGAACGATCGACTGCTCCTCGTCGATCAACTGCCGGATGTGGTCGCGGACGGCCTCGGACGAATGCGCGTCGCCGCCCTCGGCCGAGGCGATCGCCGCGGTGAAGAAGTAGCGCAGCTCGAAGACGCCGCGCGGCGTCTGCATATACTTGTTCGACGTCACCCGGCTGACCGTCGATTCGTGCATGCCGATCGCCTCGGCGACGGTCTTCAGGTTCAGGGGGCGCAGGTGGCGCACGCCATGCGCGAGAAAGGCGTCCTGCTGGCGAACGATCTCGGTGGCGACCTTGAGGATCGTCCTGGCGCGCTGATCGAGGCTGCGGGTCAGCCAGTTGGCGTTCTGCAGGCATTCGCTGAGAAAGTCCCGGTCGGCCTGGCTCTTTGCCCGCGACGAGACCTGGGCGAAATAGGCCTGGTCGACCAGCACGCGCGGCAAAGTCTCGGCATTGAGCTCGACCGCCCAGCTGCCGTCCCCGGCCTGACGGACCACGACGTCGGGAACGATCGAGCCGGCGACACCGCCGGCGAAGGCGAGCCCGGGACGCGGATCGAGCTTGCGGATCTCGGTCATCATGTCGACGAGATCCTCCTCGTCGACGCGGCAGATCCGCTTCAAAGCGACGAAATCGCGCCGCGCCAGGAGTTCCAGATTGGCGACGAGTGCCTCCATCGCCGGATCGAGCCGGTCGCGTGCGGAAAGCTGCAGCGCCAGGCATTCGGCGAGGTCGCGGGCAAACAGGCCGGGCGGATCGAACGTCTGGCAGGTTCTCAGCACGCCATGCACGGTATCGATCTCGACGCCGAGGCGTTCGGCGAGCTCGGCGAGATCGGCGCGCAGATAGCCGGCTTCATCGAGCCCTTCGGCGAGTTCCCGGGCGATGATGCGATCGGCGGGATCGGGAATGTTGAAGGCGATCTGTTCGGCGACGTGTTCGCGCAGCGTCACCGCGGCCGCGGCAACGTCCTCGTAGTCGAAACCTTCGGGTGAAAGCCCGGACACTCCCGAGCCGCTCGCCGACTTCCATTGAAGGCTGAGGTCCGGCCCGAGGTGCTCGACGGCGCCGGGATCGTCCGGGAAGACATTCTCCAGCGACGCGTCGAGCTTGTCGGCCATGGCCTCGGAACTCAATGCCGCCGAGGTCTCGGCGAACCAGTCCTGTTCGGCCGCATGAGCCACCGCCTCGCCCGCCTGCTCGGCGGGCTCGTCCGGACCTTCCGCATCGGCGCGCGGCTCCGGCCGCTCGAGCAACGGGTTGCGCTCGAGCTCCTCGTCGACGAAACGCTCGAGTTCGAGATGGGTCAGCTGCAGCAATCGGATCGACTGCATGAGCTGTGGCGTCATCACCAGCGACTGCGACTGGCGCAGCTGGAGTTTGGCCCCAAGCGACATTTCGGTACGCGACGCCCCGTAAGCTCCCGCCCGGTCCGGCATGGACGCACGCGGTTTTTCCTTTTGCCGGAGATGAAACTGGCCCGGCTCTTGCTTGTCAAGCGCAGCAATAGCAGAAACGGCTTACCGGAGCGTTATTGGCCGCGACGGGAAGCGTCCCTGCGCAAGCACGCAGGCGTCAGAGGGTGAAGCCCTCGCCGAGATAGAGGCGGCGCACGTCGGGATTGGCGACGATCTCGGACGGGTGACCGTGGGTCAGCACCTCGCCGGCATGGATGATGTAGGCGCGGTCGATCAGGCCGAGCGTCTCGCGGACATTGTGGTCGGTGATCAAGACGCCGATGCCGCGGGCGGTGAGATGGCGGACGAGTTGCTGGATGTCGGCGACGGCGATCGGGTCGATGCCGGCGAAGGGCTCGTCGAGCAGCATGTAGTGGGGCTTGCTCGCCAGTGCCCGGGCGATCTCGAGACGCCGCCGCTCGCCGCCGGACAGCGAGATTGCCGGGGCCTTGCGCAGGTGGGCGATGTGGAATTCGTCCAGGAGGGCATCAAGGTGCCTCTCGCGCTCGGCGCGGGTCTTGTGCACGACCTCGAGGACGGCTCGGATGTTGTTCTCCACGGTGAGGCCGCGGAAGATCGACGCCTCCTGGGGCAGGTATCCGATGCCGAGACGGGCGCGCCGATACATGGGCATCGAGGTGACGTCGAAGCCGTCGATCTCGATCGTCCCCTCGTCGACCGGCACGAGGCCGGTGACCATGTAGAAGCAGGTCGTCTTGCCGGCACCGTTGGGGCCGAGCAGGCCAACGGCCTCACCGGCGCGCACGCCGATCGAGACGCCGCGCACGACCTGACGTCCCTTGTAGCTCTTGGTCAGGCCGCGCGCGATGAGCGTGCCCTTCAGCGGCTCCGTGGCGGCAGGCCGGCGACGATCGCCGGCCAGGCCTTGCGTCCCGGCGGAAACGGTCGGGGAATCCATCTTCACTGGCTCTGCGAGCCCGGGGTGATGGACATGATCACGCGGCCGCTGCCGGCTCCCCCCTTCTTGCAGCCGTCGACCTGCGCCTGGCCGGTCTTCATCTGCACGGTCAGCTTGCAGCCGACGAGGACATTCGGGCCTTCGGAGAGAACGACCTCCTTGCCCGACAGCACCAGAACCTCGGACTTCATGTCGAAAACGCCGCGATCGCCGGTGGCGACCTGGGTATCCGACTTGACATAGACCTTGCCGTCGACCTCGAGGCGATCGATGTTGGCCGAGCCGGTGGTTGCCGAGCCGCCACCCCTGGCATAGTAGACGGTCATCTTGCCGGCCTTGAGCAGCGTCTTGCCCTGAGAGACGCTGACATTGCCGCTGAAAACGGCGAGGTTCTCTGCCTCGCGGACCTCGAGCTTGTCGCTCTCGATCTGAATCGGCTCGTTGCCCGAGAGTTTCAGCCCGGTCAATCGGTCCTGCGCCGACGCTCCCGCCGCCGCAAGCGCGAGGATCGCGACCCCGACGGCATACGACATCAATGAAGCCCTAGCCGCCATTCGCGCCTCCGCCTTCTTCACTGCCCTTCAGTTGTCCGGGCGCGATTTCCATCCTGACGCGGTTCTCGAAGATGAGAACCTTGCCGTTTTCCAGCACGATCATGCCGTCGGCGGCAATCTGCGTCCCATTCAAGTTGATTTCGACCGGCTCGGAGGTCTTCAGTTCGCCCTTGCCGATGTCATAGAACGCCGTCGTGAAGGTCGCCGCCATGCCGTCAGTGGTCGAGACGTTGACTTCCGACTTGAAGTCGATCGTGTTCTTGTCGCGGTCGTAGACGCCCCGCTCCGCCTTGACGACCGCCCAGGTGTTCGCATCGACGGGGAGCCGCGCGTCGATGCCCTCGAGCTCGAAGACATTCGCGCTCCTGATGCCCTGGACGGCCCGCTCGGCAGACAGCGAATAGGCGAGATTGTCCTTGGTGAAGCCCTCGAGCTTAGGCGCCGACATGACCAGCTTGCCGCTGACGATCTTCGTCTCGCGCACCTCGACCGCTGCGATGACCGGCGCCGACCTCCATGAGTAAACGGCGAAACCGCCGACCATGGCGATGGCGGCCGTCGGAAGGGCGAACTTGAGGAACTGGACGATGCGCGAATGGATGCGAGCATTGGCAAATGCCTTGCGCCGCTCGGGGTCAAGTTGAGGCTTGCGGTGGCTGCCGCGCCGCGCCTCCGCTATGGCCGCACTTTCCGTCGTCATCACCGACCTGTTCCCGATCCGGTCCGGACCCCAGCCATAGCCGCGTCCCCCGGAATCCCCAGGGGGCGTACGCCGGTTCCCCCGTCGCCGCCCGACCTGAAGGCCCAATATGGTATTTTTAGGAAGGAATGAAAGCCTTCGAATATCTTGCGGACCGCTTTCGCTTGCGCTGGAGACGGCAAAAACGGTGGAAGACGGCAGCGACATGCTCTAGACCCTTGCGGGACGGCCCCCCTCAGTCCCCGAGAGGCACGACATGGCGACAAGCGCCGATGACCTGATCGATCGCCGCCGGCTGCGGCGGAAACTGACCTTCTGGCGGGTCGCCGCACTGGTCGTCGCGGCGCTCGCGATCTTCGCCGGGACGATGTGGCTGGGCGGCGACCAGCTGGCCGGCACCGCGACCGACCACATCGCCAAGATCCGTGTCGAGGGAACGATCATAGAGGACGAGGAGCTGCTCGAGCGGCTGGAGGCGGTGCGCAAGGCGAACTCGGTGAAGGGCGTCATCCTGTCGATCGATTCGCCGGGAGGGACGACCGCGGGCGGCGAGGCGATCTTCGAGGCCGTGCGCAAGCTCGCGGCGGAGAAGCCGCTGGTGGCCCAGGTCGGCACGCTCGCCGCGTCGGCGGGCTACATGATCGCCAGCGCAAGCGATCACATCGTGGCGCGGAAATCCTCGATCGTCGGTTCGATCGGCGTCCTCGTGCAGTTTCCCAACTTCACCGGCGCCATGGAGAAGCTCGGCATCCAGCTCGACGAGGTGAAGTCGTCGCCGCTGAAGGCAGAGCCGTCACCCTTCAACCCGACGACCGAGGAGGAGAAGGCGATGATCCGCTCGATGATCCTCGACAGCTACGACTGGTTCGTTGGCCTGGTTGACGACCGCCGTCCACTCAACCGGGCCGAAGTCCTGGCGCTGGCGGACGGTTCGGTGTTCACCGGCCGGCAGGCGCTTGCCAACAAGCTCGTCGACGCGCTCGGCGGCGAACAGGAGGCGATCGACTGGCTCGCCACCAAGGGCGTCGACAAGACGCTCAAGGTGGTCGAATGGAAACCGAAATCGAGCAGCACCAACCTGCTGTTGACGGAAGCCGCGGTGCGACAGTTCGCACGCCTGCTGGGCCTTCCCGAACAGGGTTCCGATGTCCTACGGGAGATCGTCGGCGACCGCATCTTCCTTGACGGCCTCCTGTCGGTCTGGCACGGTGAAAGAGTTGTTGCGGGCGACTGAAAAAGCCTGAAAAATCATTCTCATATGTTGTTTTTTGTCTGATCGGAGGGGGAAGCGCGCATGATCAAGTCGGAACTCGTGCAAATCATCGCGAACCGCAACCCGCATCTTTTCCTGCGCGACGTCGAGAACATCGTCAACGCGATCTTCGAGGAGATCACCGACGCGCTTGCCGAGGGCAACCGTGTCGAACTGCGCGGATTCGGCGCGTTCTCGGTGAAGAACCGGCCGGCACGCACGGGGCGCAACCCGCGCACCGGCGAGGCTGTCGAGGTCGAGGAAAAGTGGGTGCCGTTCTTCAAGACGGGCAAGGAACTGCGCGAGCGGCTGAACGCCGCCGACTGAGCGCGCCGCCGGCCCCGGCACGCCGGGCCGCGGCAGGCAGACTGGGTGAAGCATGCTGAACCGTTTCGTGATTGTCGCCGTCTTCGTACCGCTCGCGATCATACTGATCGCGCTCGCGGTGGCCAATCGCGGCATGGTCCCGTTCACGGTCGATCCGTTCAATCCGGGCAATCCGGCGCTGACGATCCAGTTGCCGCTGTTCGTGCTGCTATTCGCCGCCGCGGGGCTCGGCCTGGTCGTCGGCGGCCTCGTCACCTGGTGGAAGCAGGGCCGCTACCGCAAGCTGGCGCGCCAGCGGGAGCAGGAGATCCAGAGCCTGCGCAGCGCAACCGTGAGGACCGCCGCTAACAAGGACACGACCGTGCCGGCCCTGTCACGGCCGGCCGCCTGATCCGCGCCCGGCGAGGGAGCCTGCCACGATGCGCATGATTTCCGCCGACGACGTCGACCGCGCGCTCACCTTCCCCGGCCTGGTGGAGGCGCTGCGCGCCACGTTCCGCGCCGGCGTCATCCAACCGGTCCGCCACCACCACACGATCGAGCGCCCTGACGGCTCCGCCTCGACATTGCTCTTGATGCCCGCCTGGAGCGACTTCAACGCGGCTGGAACCTCGCTCGGCGGCCATGTCGGCATCAAGGTGGTCACCGTGTCGCCCGACAACAACGCCGTCGGCAAGCCGGCGGTGATGGGTCTCTACCTGCTCCTCGACGGCAAGACCGGCGAGCCGCAGGCGCTGATCGACGGCCAGCGGCTGACGCAGTGGCGCACGGCCTGCGCTTCGGCGCTGGCGGCGACCTACCTCGCCCGCGAGGACGCCTCGCGGCTCCTCGTCATCGGCGCCGGCGCGCTATGCCCGTTCCTTACCAGGGCGCATTCGGCGGTGCGCCCGATCCGCGAGATCCGCATCTGGAACCGCACCGCGGCGAACGCGGAGAAGGCGGCCGATGCGCTCAGCCGCGACGGATTGCCGGCGACGGCGGCGACCGACCTCGACGCGGCGCTCGGCTGGGCCGACATCGTCTCCTCGGCGACGATCTCCACCGATCCGCTGGTCGCCGGCGCGAAGCTCAGGCCCGGCACCCATGTCGATCTCGTCGGCGGCTTCACGCCGTCGATGCGCGAGGCGGACGACGAGACGATCCGCCGTGCCCGCGTCTATGTCGACACCCGCGCCGGCGCGACCAAGGAAGCCGGCGACATCGTCCAGCCGCTGGCGTCCGGCGTGCTTGCCGCCGACGGCGTCGTCGCCGACCTCTTCGAATTGACGCGCGGCGAAAAGGCCGGCCGCGGCGCGGCCGACGAAATCACGCTGTTCAAGTCGGTCGGTGCCGCACTCGAGGACCTGGCGGCGGGGATTGCGGTCTTTCGCGCGACGGCAGCCTGATCCGCCAACGCAGGGCGATCCGGCGGAACTGCCCGACCTATGACGCCCTCAACGGGTCGGCTCAGTCGTGCCGGAAGCCGCCTCGGCTTTCGCCGCAGCCGGCGCGGCCAGCCGGAACAGCGGCATGTCGCCGGCATCGATGCCGAGCGCCGGCAGGAATTGCGGCGTCTGCTCCAACCCGGCAGCATTGAGCACCTGGCGGGCGACGTAGGCGAACAGCTCGCGCTGCGTGAGGTAGCCGTCGGAATTGTAGTCGGCGTAGCCGCCGATTCCGTAGGCGAAGGCGACGCTAGCGAGGCCGTGCTTGCGACCTTCAACCGTGTATTCGAGCACCAACTCGTCTTCCGCGCTGGCGCCGAGGAAGGAGACGTTGGCGAACGGCCGGTCGAGCAGGCCGGCGCCGTGGCAACCGTCGACGAGGAGCACGACGTTGACGTTCTTCTCGGCGGCCGCCTCCATCCAGCGGGTCAGGTCGTCGTCGGAAAGCACCGCGTCGGGCGCGACAGACGCCGGATCGCCCTTGGCGTCGAGCACGTTGCCGCCGGAAAGCACCAGGAACTCGTCCTTTCCGTCCTCCTCGTCCGATCCGGCCGGCGCCGGGCGCTGGCCGCTGACGCCGGAATAGGTGAGCACGATCGTGTCGCCGGGCCGCGCGTCGGCGAGCATGTCGGCCCAGACGTAGTCGATGAACTGCAGCCGGGCATCGGCATTGCGCAGGGCGACGACCTTCTCGGCGCCGAGCGCGCGCACCGCGTCGGCGACGACATCGGCGTCGTTGACGGCGCCGGCGAGCTTGTAGCCGATGTAGTCGTCGATGCCGATGGCGATGCCGAACAGGCGCGGCTTCGGCGGCTGGAAGTAATACTGACCAACGACCTGGTCGTAATAGGCGGGCTCCTGGGTGTGGTGGACCTTGCGGGCGAGCGCCTGGACCTCGACCTGGGTGCGCTTGGCGATGTCGACAAGCGGCAGGCCCGGCGTCGCCAGGATCGGCATGAACTTGCGGGTGAAGACCGAATTCGGCTCACCGTCGTCGGGCCCGAGCCTGTCCAGCGCCTTCTGGCCGACGCCGGCCGAATAGAGCACGAACATGCCCTTCTGCGGCTGCATGCGGGCGAGTCCCTTCAGCGACATGCCGCCCTTGGTGCCGTCGCGGGCGAAGGGGTCGTCGCGGCAGGCGTCGAGCACGACCAGCGCCAGGCCGACGCCGCGCTCGCTGAGGCGGGCAAGTATCTCGCCGGCATCGACCGCCTCGCGGCGCAGCTTGCGCCCTTCGTCGGGCTCGAGCATCGGCATGTCGACGGGAAGCAGGTAGTTGCTGCCCTCCATCGCCAGGCCGTGGCCTGAATAGAAGATGAGGGCGACGTCGTGCTCCTCCAGCGACTGGTAAAACGCCTCGAGCGTCTCGTCGAAGGGATCGCGGGCGAGGTTTTCGGCCGATGTCACCTCGAAACCAAGGTCCGAAAGGGTGCTGGCCACCGAACCCGCGTCGGCGACGGCCTTCTGCAGCGGCACCAGGGCCTCATAGGCGTCGTTGCCGATGACCAGCGCCCGGCGCTTGCCGGTCCCGGCGCCAGCCGTCTGGACCGCGGGGAGCGCCTCCAGCTGCGATCTGAGCTCGTCGAGCGATTTCCAGCGCTCGGAGAGCACCTTCTGCGCCTCTGGGTCGGGCTCGAGCGATTTGACGGCGGCATGAGCCGGCGCGCTTACGGCAAGGAGAACGGCGAGCACGGTCGCGAAGATGGCGAACAGGCGCAGGCCAAGCGCGGCTGCCGCCGCCCCGCCAACGCGCCCGCTGTCAATTCCCGAAACACCCACGCCCAGGTTCCTGCCTCGGAGGAAGGGTAACCGCCGACGCCGATATCGGCAACCGACCGGCCACCCGCCCGGCTAGCATCCGCCTGTGGCGGAAGCTGGGCGAAGCACAGCGGCGGCGGCTCGGTTGCGTGGCGCAATCCGCTGTGCCAAAAGCGCGCCATGCTGCGCAGGGGCCTTGCCGTTGAAACCATCGCGTGACAGACGCCGCGACGACCGGCCCGCCCGCCACGGCGGTCAGGACGGACGGCGGCAGCCGGAAGCGCGCCCCGACCAAGCGCGCACCGCGGAGCCGGCACCTGCCCGCAGGCAGCTTCGCCGCCGCGAGGGCGAGCTTCCCGCCGAACGCCTGCCGCTGATCCTGGAAGTCGCGCCCAACGACGACTATGCGTTGATCGACAGCGGGGCGGGGCGAAAACTCGAGCAATACGGCCCCTACCGGATCGTGCGGCCGGAAGGCCAGGCGATCTGGCAGCCCGCACTTTCCGAGCGCGAGTGGGCGAAGGCCGACGCGGTCTTCACCGGCGACACGGACGAGGAAGGCATGGGCCGCTGGCGGTTCCCGAAGGCGCCGCTCGGCGAGACCTGGCCGATGCGCCACGACGGCGTCGACTATCTCGGCCGCTTCACCTCGTTCCGCCATGTCGGCGTCTTTCCCGAGCAGGCCTCGCACTGGGACCACATGGCCGGCCTGATCGAGGCGGCGAAGCGCCCGGTGAAAGTCTTGAACCTGTTCGGCTATACCGGCCTCGCCTCACTGGTGGCGGCGCGCGCCGGCGCCGAGGTGGCCCATGTCGACGCCTCGAAGAAGGCGATCGGCTGGGCTCGCGAGAACCAGGAGATGGCGCGGCTTGCCGACCGGCCGATCCGCTGGATCTGCGAGGACGCGATGAAGTTCGCAGAGCGCGAGGAGCGCCGCGGCAGCCGCTACGACATGATCCTTTTCGATCCCCCGGCCTACGGGCGCGGGCCGAAGGGCGAGGTGTGGCAGCTCTTCGAGGACCTGCCGGCGCTGGCCGACATCTGCCGCGCGATCCTGACGCCGAAGCCGCTGGCGGTGGTGCTCACCGCCTATTCGATCCGCGCCTCCTTCTTTGCCATCCACGGCCTGATGCGCGACACCTTCGCCGGCATGGGCGGCCGGGTGGAATCGGGCGAGCTGGTGATCCGCGAGAAGTCGGCCGGCCGGGCGCTGTCGACGTCGCTGTTCTCGCGCTGGGTGGCGAAATGAGCGAGCGCGACGGACGCCGTGCGGTCGGCCAGGTCAAGGAGGTGACCAGCCTCGCCAATCCGCTGGTCAAGGACATCAAGGCGCTGGCGCTGAAGAAATTCCGAGACCGCGAGAATGCCTTCCTGGCGGAAGGCCTGAAGCTGGTCATCGACGCGCTCGACCTCGGCTGGACGATCAGGACGCTGGTCTTCGCCAAGTCGGGCAAGGGCAATGAGGCGGTGGAGAGGGCCGCGGCGCGCACGGTGGCCGCCGGCGGGCTGGTGCTGGAGGTCAGCGAGAAGGTTCTGTCGGCGATCACGCGGCGCGACAACCCGCAGATGGTGGTCGGCGTCTTCGCCCAGCGCTGGACGGCGCTGAAGGAGATCCGGCCGGAGGGCGACGACGTCTGGGTGGCGCTCGACCGGGTGCGCGACCCCGGAAACCTCGGCACGATCATCCGCACGGCCGATGCCGTCGGCGCCAAGGGGGTCATCCTCGTCGGCGAGACGACCGATCCGTTCTCCATCGAGACCGTGCGCGCGACGATGGGATCGGTCTTCGCCGTGCCCGTGGCGAAGACCGACACCGCCTCCTTCCTGCAATGGCGCAAGGGCTTCCCGGGGCTCGTGGTGGGCACGCATCTCAAGGGCGCCGTAGACTATCGCACGATCGACTATGCCGGGCGGCCAGTCCTCCTCCTGATGGGCAACGAGCAGCAGGGCCTGCCCGACGACCTCGCCGGAGCCTGCGACCGCCTGCTGCGCATCCCCCAGGCTGGGCGCGCGGATTCGCTCAACCTCGCCGTCGCCACCGGGGTGGCGCTCTACGAGATCCGCCGTAAGGCGCTGAAGCTCGACGGGGGGATCCCAAGATGACGGCCAGACCCGGATTCCTCGCCGCCGTCTTCACGGTCGCGGTGGCGCTCGACCAGTGGCTGAAATACCTAGTCGAGACGCGGCTCGAACTGCAGGAAAAGGTCGACGTCCTGCCTTTCCTCGCGCTCTACCGCACCTTCAACACCGGCATCGCCTTCTCCATGCTGAGCTGGTTCGGCGACAAGGGACTGATCGTGGTGACGCTGGCGGTGGTAGCCTTCATCCTCTATCTCGCGTGGCGCTCGGATCCCGGGCAGATGTTTGCCCGCCTCGGTTTCACGCTGATCCTCGGCGGCGCGATCGGCAACCTGATCGACCGCGTGCTCTACGGCCATGTCGTCGACTACGTGCTCTTCCACACGCCGGTCTGGTCTTTCGCCGTGTTCAACCTTGCCGATGCCTTCATCACCATCGGCGCCGGGCTGGTCATCCTCGAAGAGCTCCTCATCTGGCGAAGGGGCCACCGCGCCACGCCGGATGCTTGATTTCGATGTTGCGCCGCCGCATCGTCCGGCGTCGCCAGCCACCGGGAGAAGATCATGACAGGCACGTTCAAAGCCATCCTCGTCAGCCGCGACGAGAACAAGAAGCAGTCGGTCGCCGTGACCAGCCTGCCGGAAGCCGACCTGATGGAAGGCGACGTCACGGTGACGATCGACGCGACCACAGTGAACTACAAGGACGGGCTTGCCATCACCGGCATGGCCCCGGTCGTGCGCCGCTTCCCGCTGATCCCGGGTATCGACTTCGCCGGCACCGTGCGCGACTCGGCGCATCCGGACTGGAAACCGGGCGACAAGGTCATCCTCAACGGCTGGGGCACCGGCGAGACGCATCACGGCGCCTTCGCCGAGATCTCGCGGGTGAAAGGCGACTGGCTGGTACCGCTGCCCGAAGGCATGACAGCGCGTGACGCCATGGCGGTGGGCACCGCGGGCTACACCGCCATGCTCGCCGTGATGGCGCTGGAGCGCCACGGCATCGACCGCGACCGCGGCCCGGTGGTCGTGACGGGCGCGGCCGGCGGCGTCGGTTCGGTCGCCATCGCCATCCTGTCGCGGCTCGGCTACCGCGTCATCGCCTCGACGGGGCGGGTGTCGGAGAGCGACTACCTGATCGACCTCGGCGCCACCGAGATCATCGCCCGCGAAGAGCTTTCCGGCCCGGCCAAGCCGCTCGCCAAGGAGCGCTGGGCGGGCGGCATCGACGCGGTCGGCAGCCACACGCTGGCCAACGTCCTGTCGATGACCTCCTACGGCGGCGCCGTGGCGGCCTGCGGGCTGGCCGGCGGCATGGACCTGCCGACCAGCGTAGCGCCGTTCATCCTGCGCGGCGTCTCGCTGCTCGGCATCGATTCGGTGATGGCGCCGAAGGCGCTGCGGCTCGAGGCATGGCGGCGCATCGCCACCGAACTCGACCACCAGAAGCTCGCGCGGCTGTCGACGACGATCGGTTTCGACGACATCCTGCAGGCCGGCCGCGACATCGTCGAGGGCAAGATCCGCGGGCGCGTGGTCGTGGAGATGTAGTTCCGAGGCACGCGCAGGGAGCCCGTTATTACTTTTCTCTGCTGCCCGGACTCAACTCAAGGGCGAGGCCGGTAAAATTCTAACGTCTCGCCAAAAGCTTCCCTAATCGTTGAGCGGTAACGATTTCCGCGCAATGGTGGACCCCGCGCGGACAGAAATACCGACCAATGCTTCCGACCCAGGCAGGTCGCCGAAGGTCGCGCGCCCGCGGCTTGCTCTCGGCAGGAAGTCGCCACCGCTGGCGCCCGACCTGCCTCACGCCCCCTCGAAGACGCTGCGCGTCGCACTCAGGGTCGGCCTCCTCGTGCTCGCCGGGGTCGCCTACGTGACCGGAGCGCCGCTCTTCCTGTCGGTGTCGCTGCTGGTACTCGGCCTCGCCGGCCTCGTCCTGCTCTGGCGCAGCCTGGCGACCGAGGAGCAGCTGACCGCCGCCGTCGACGAAACCACGACGCGCAGCCGTGCCGAACTGGAAGCCCTCGCCGACCGCATGTGGGAGTTGCAGGAGAGCGAGGAGCGCTTTCGCGGCCTGATCGACGCGCTCGGCGACCTCGTCGTGCATCGCGACCGCGAAGGCCGCATCGTCTACGTCAACCAGGTGTTTGCCGACCTCCTCGGCCGCAGCGCTGACGCGCTCGCCGGCCGCACGCTGGAAGAACTCGGCATCGACGTCGGCATCGTCCCCGACGCAGCCTTCTCCGACGGCGAATGCCTCAGCTCGACCGACGTCGCCATCCAGTCGTCAAGCGGTGCGCGCTGGTACTCTTGGATCGAACTTTCGGTCCGCGACAAGGCGAGCGACGCGGTCTCGCATCGCGCTATCGCCCGCGACATCAGCGCGCGCAAGCGCGCAGAGATGGCGCTGATCAACGCCCGCGAACGCGCCGAGCACGCCAGCCGGGCGAAATCGCGCTTCCTCGCCACGGTAAGCCACGAAATCCGAACGCCGATGAACGGCATCATCGGCATGGGCAAGCTCCTCGCCGAGACCGAACTAACGCCGGAGCAACGCACCTATGTCGGCGCGATCGCGACCTCGGCCGGATCTCTGCTGGCGCTCATCGAGGACCTCCTCGACTATTCCAAGATCGAGGCCGGGCGATTCGAGCCCGAACTGCAGCCGGTCTCGCCGCGCGAACTCGCCGAGAGCGTGGTCGAACTTCTCGCCGCCAAGGCCTATGCCAAGGGCATCGGCATCGCCAGCTTCGTCGCCCCCGACGTGCCGTCGGTGATCAGCGCCGATCCGGGGCGGCTGCGACAGGTGCTCCTCAACCTCGTCGGCAACGCGGTGAAGTTCACCGAACGCGGCGGCGTGACGGTGATGGTCACGACGAGCGGCCAGTCGCCGGCGCCGACGATCCGCTTCGCCGTCGCCGACACCGGCCCGGGGCTCAGGCGCGAGGACATGGCGCGTATCTTCGAAGAGTTCGAACAGGTCGACGACACTTCGACGCGAAACCACGGCGGCGCCGGGCTCGGACTCGCGATCTCGCGCAAGATCGTCGAAACAATGGGTGGATCGATCGACGTCCGGAGCACCCTGGGCGAAGGATCCGAGTTCTTTGCCGAACTGCCCGTGGTCGATGCCCGTTCATCCGCGCGCGCCGCCACGCCTGCGCTGCTCGACCGGACCGTCACCATAGTCTCCGGTCAACCGGTCGAGGCCGAGGCCATCGCGCGCACCATCCGCGCCCATGGCGGCACTGCGAGCGTCGTGGCGTCCATCGACGAGGCGATCGCGCTGGGAGGGCCGAGCGATGCCGTCCTGATCGACGCGGCGATCGAGAATCAGGGGCAAAGCCAGCTGGAACGATTGCGCCGTCACGGCTATCGCGGCGCCGACGCGGTCACGCTGATCGCGCCGACCGAACGGCGCCGTGTGGCCGAGTTCCGCGACGCGGGCTACGCCAACTTCCTCGTCAGGCCCGTGCGCGGCGAGACCCTGCTGCGGGTCCTGACGCACCGTCCGGGGCAATCGGCCAAACCCGTAACGGAGAAGCTGCCGCCTTCGCCACGGGCGACCGGGCGCGAACTGTCGGTCCTGGTGGCTGAGGACAATGAGATCAATGCCATGCTGGCGCGCGCAGCGCTGACCAAGGCCGGCCACCGGGTCGACGTCGTCGGCAACGGGAAGGCGGCCGTCGAGGCAATAACGGCGAAAGGCAGGGCGCGGCACTACGACATCGTGCTGATGGACCTGCACATGCCGGTCATGGACGGGCTGGACGCCATTGCGGCGATCCGCCGCGACGAGCAGCGGCGCAAGGCCGCCGCCGTGCCGATCGTCGTGCTGTCGGCCGACAGCCAGGAGCAAACCAGGCACAACGTGCTCGTCCACGGCGCCAGCGGCTTCGTCACCAAGCCGCTCGACCCGCAGAACCTCGTCCGCACCGTGGAAGAACAGGCCGCCGCCTGACCCCCGCGAACCTTGTTGTCGGTAGCCGTCGAACTATTGCCGGATGCACCGGATCACGGTACTGTCACAATCCTGTTGCACTCCCAACTTATCCCCGCGCCAAGAGGGATGGCTCGAAGGAGAATCACCCCGTGCACACAGCCACCGCGGAGAAGGAAACCCGCCAAAACGGCGAAGCGGTGGTATTCGGGCGGCGATTCGATGCCATCGATACCGGCGCTCCGCTCGGCCGAATCGGCTCACTGGAGGTCAGGCTCGCGCGCGATCCGGTCGAGGTTGCGGCCGCCCAGGAGATACGCTTCCGCGTGTTCTACGAGGAACTCGGGGCCCGGCAGGACCTGACGACCTGCCTCGACCCGCGCGACGCCGACCGCTTCGATGCCTTCTGCGACCATCTTCTCGTCGTCGACACGGCACTGCCGGGACCGGACCACAAGCGGATCGTGGGCACCTACCGCCTGCTCAGGCAGGAAACCGCGGAACTGACGGGCGGCTTCTATTCGGAAGACGAATTCGAACTCGAACGGCTGGTGGCGCGCCACCCCGGACTGAACTTCCTCGAACTCGGCCGCTCGTGCGTGCTCCCGGCCTCCCGGTCGAAGCGCACGATCGAGGTGCTCTGGCAGGGAATCTGGGCCTATATCAACCACTATTCGATCGGCGTCATGACCGGCTGCGCCTCCTTCCACGGTACGGTACCGGCCGCGCACGCCGAGGCGCTGTCCTATCTCGCGCAATCGTACCGGGCGGAGGCGCCGTGGGATGTACGCGCCGTGCCCGGCCGCTACCACTCCATGGACCTGATGCCGCCAGAGGGGGTCACGCCGCGCTCGGCCATCGCCGCCATGCCGCCCTTGATCAAGGGATATCTGCGCCTCGGCGCGAAGATTGGCGACGGCTGCGTCATCGACCACGATTTCGGCACTACCGACGTCTTCATCGTCATGCCGATCGCGTCGATCGGCGCACGCTACATCAACTACTACGCCTCGGAAGCCGACCGCTTCACCGCATAGGCCGTTCGTTTCGCGGCCGACGGCCGTTCCCCGCGTTGACGGGGCGGTCCGCCGGCGCGCTCACGCTTTCCACGCCACCAGCACGGCGCCGGCGGCGATGAGAACGATACCCAGCCAATTCACCGCCGAGGGCCGCTCGCCGAGGAAAAGTGCGGCGAACACGGCGACGAGGACAACGCTGAGCTTGTCGATCGGGGCGACGCGCGACGCCTCACCGAGCTTCAGGGCGCGGAAGTAGCACAGCCACGAGGCTCCGGTCGCGATCCCCGACAGGACCAGGAACGTCCACGTGCGCAAGGGTACGGTCGAGGGCGGCTGCCAGGCGCCGGTAAGCCGCACCGCCAGCGCCGCGACGAGCAGGATGATCGCCGTCCTGACCAGGGTGGCGTAGTCGGACGAGACGTCGGCCACCCCGACCTTGGCGAAGATCGCCGTGAGCGCGGCGAAGACGGCGGAGAGGACCGCCCAGAACTGCCACTGCTCGGCGAGCGGCCTCAGCACGCGGTCAGGTCCCCGCGGTGTATGCCGCGATCGCCGCCATGTTGACGACGTCCGAGTCCTTGGCGTTCAGCGCGACGATCTGCACGGGCTTGTTCAAGCCGACGAGCAGCGGGCCGATGACGGTCGAGCCGCCGAGTTCCTGCAGCATCTTGGTGGCAATCGAAGCCGAGTGGAAGGCCGGCATGATCAGCACGTTGGCGGGACCCGACAAGCGGCAGAACGGATACTGCTGCATCAGGCGCGGGTTGAGCGCGACGTCCGCCGCCATCTCGCCGTCGTATTCGAAGTCGACGCGGCGCTTGTCGAGGATCTTGACCGCCTCCTGGACGCGCTCGGAGCGCTCGCCGGCCGGATGGCCGAAGGTCGAGTAGGCGAGCAGCGCGACGCGCGGCTCGTAGCCCATGCGCCTGGCGAAATTCGCCGCTTCCTCGGCGATGTCGGCAATCTGCTCCGAATTCGGCATGTCGTGCACGGCCGTGTCCGCCACGATAACCGTGCGACCGCGCGCCAGCACGATCGAGGCGCCGATGACGCGGTGGCCGGGCCTGGCATCGATGATGCGGCGTACGTCGTCGAGGGCGGTCGAATAGTTGCGGGTGACGCCGGTGACCACGCCGTCGGCGTCGCCGAGCGCCACCATGCAGGCGGCGAAGTGGTTGCGGTCGTTGTTGATGAGGCGCTGGCAGTCGCGGAAGAGGAAGCCCTTGCGCTGCATGCGCTCGTAGAGGAAGTCGGCGTAGATGCCGTTGCGCCGCGACAGGCGCGCATTGATGATCTCGATGCCGGGGCGATTCAGGTCGACGCCGGCCTGACGCGCCGTCTCCTTGATCTGGTCGTCGCGCCCCAGAAGGATCGCGGTGCCCAGCTTCTGGTTCGCGTAAGAAACGGCGGCGCGCATGACCTGCTCCTCCTCGCCCTCGGCGAAGACGATGCGCTTCGGCTGGCGGCGGACGCGGTCGTAGATGCGCTGCAGGGTGGAAGCGATCGGATCGCGGCGTGCCGACAGTTCGTTGGCGTATTTGTCGAGGTCGAGGATCGGCCGGCGGGCGACGCCGGTGTCCATCGCCGCCCTGGCGACGGCGACCGGGATCGCCGAGATCAGGCGCGGATCGAAGGGCACGGGGATGATGTAGTTCGGGCCGAACTTCGGCCGGTTGCCCTGGTAGGCGGCGGCGACGTCGTCGGGCACGTCCTGGCGGGCGAGATCGGCGAGCGCGCGGGCTGCCGCCACCTTCATCTCGTCGTTGATGGTCGTGGCGCGCACGTCGAGCGCGCCGCGGAAGATGTAGGGGAAACCGAGAACGTTGTTGACCTGGTTCGGGTAGTCGGAGCGGCCGGTCGCCATGATGGCGTCGGTCCTGATCTCGGCGACCTCCTCCGGCGTGATCTCGGGATCGGGGTTGGCCATGGCGAAGATGATCGGATTCTTCGCCATCGACTGCACCATCGCCGGCGTCAGAGCGCCCTTGGCGGACAGGCCGAGGAAGACGTCGGCGCCGTCCAGCGCCTCGGCGAGACTGCGCGCGTCGGTCTTGACCGCATGCGCCGACTTCCACTGGTTCATACCCTCGGTGCGCCCCTGGTAGACGACACCCTTGGTATCGCAGAGCGTGACGTTTTCCGGCGAAAAACCCATCGACTTGATCAACTCGATGCAGGCGATGCCGGCCGCGCCGGCGCCGTTGCAGACGAGTTTCGTCGACTTCATGTCGCGCCCGGTAACCTCCAGCGCGTTGATCAGGCCGGCGGCCGAGATGATCGCGGTGCCATGCTGATCGTCATGGAAGACCGGGATGTCCATAATCTCGCGCAGGCGCTGCTCGATGATGAAGCACTCCGGCGCCTTGATGTCCTCGAGGTTGATTCCGCCGAAGGAGGGCCCGAGAAAGCGCACGCAGTTGATGAACTCGTCGGCGTTCTCCGTGTCCACCTCGAGGTCGATGGAATCGACGTCGGCGAAGCGCTTGAAGAGCACCGCCTTGCCTTCCATCACCGGCTTCGAGGCGAGCGCGCCGAGATTGCCGAGCCCGAGGATGGCGGTGCCGTTGGAGATGACAGCGACGAGATTGCCGCGCGTCGTGTAGTCGAAGGCCCGGCTCGGGTCTTCGGCTATGGCCTTGACCGGGACCGCGACGCCCGGGGAGTAGGCGAGCGACAGGTCGCGTTGCGTGGTCATCGGCTTGGTCGGGGTGATCTCGAGCTTGCCCGGCCGGCCCATGGCATGGAATTCGAGCGCTTCCTGTGCGCTGACGGACGGACCCGTGCTGTCGGATTTCTTGTTGGAAGCCATGGTCGCGCGCGGTCCCCTACCCTTTACGTGCTCTTCTTTTGTGGAGTGACAGGGATTAAGGCTACTATTTGCGCGCGTAAACCGGCAAGCAGGGAGCAGTCCGGTTTTTTTGATGGTGTTCCAAAGGTGAACGACGAGACGCCGATGCGCAGGGACGTCCCGGCCGTGCCGCTGGCCGGCGTCGGCGCGACGCCGATGATGGAACAGTACATCGAAATCAAGACCGCTAATCCGGACTCGCTGCTGTTCTACCGGATGGGCGATTTCTACGAGTTGTTCTTCGACGACGCCGAGCACGCGTCGCGGGCGCTCGGCATCGTGCTGACCAAGCGCGGCAAGCACAATGGCGACGACATCCCGATGTGCGGCGTGCCGGTGCACGCCGCCGACGACTACCTGCAGAAGCTGATCGCGCTCGGTTTCCGCGTCGCCGTGTGCGAGCAGATCGAGGACCCGGCGGAGGCGAAGAAGCGCGGCTCGAAGTCGGTCGTGCGGCGCGACGTCGTGCGGCTGGTGACCCCCGGCACGATCACAGAAGACAAGCTCCTGGCGCCGTCGGAGGCAAACTTCCTCATGGCGCTCGGCCGCGTGCGCGGCGACGGAGCCGATGGGCAGGCGCTGGCGCTTGCCTGGATCGACATCTCGACGGGTTCGTTCCGCATCGCCGAGACCAGCACCGAGCGGTTGGTTTCGGACGTCTTCCGCGTCGATCCGAAGGAATTGATCGTCGCCGAGCCGGTGTTCCACGATCCGGAAATGCGTCCGGCGCTGGATGCCATCGGCCGCATCGTCAATCCGCAGCCGGCGAGCCTGTTCGATTCCACCGCCGCACCCGGCCGCATCGCCCGCTTCTACGGGGTGGCCACGACCGACAGCTTCGGCACTTTCTCGCGTGCCGAGCTCTCCGCCATCTCCGGCGCCGTGGCCTATGTGGAGAAGACGCAGAAGGCCGAGCGGCCGCCGCTGGCGCGTCCCGAGCGCGAGAGCGCGGGATCGACGCTGTTCATCGACCCGGCGACGCGCGCCAACCTGGAACTGCTGCGCACGCTTTCGGGGAGCCGCGAGGGCTCCCTGTTCCGTGCGATCGACCGGACGCTGACCGGCGCGGGCGGGCGGCTGCTCGCCGAGCGGCTGACCGCGCCGCTGACCGACCCCGCCGCGATCGGCGAACGGCTCGATTCGGTCGCGTTCTTCCGCGCCGATTCGACCCTTTGCGGTGCGCTGGCGCCCTGTCTGAAACGCGCGCCGGACATGCCGCGGGCGCTTTCGCGGCTGGCGTTGAACCGCGGCGGTCCGCGTGACCTCGCGGCGCTTGCCGCCGGGCTCGCCGCCGCCATCGAGGTGGCGGAGCTGCTTGCCGCAGAGCAACTACCCGCCGAACTGGATCGGGCACATGCCGCCCTCCTCGCCCTGCCGGGGGCGCTGCGCGTCCATCTCGAGGTCGCGCTCGGCGACGAGCCGCCGCTGCTCAAGCGCGACGGCGGCTTCGTGAGAACCGGCTACGATGCCGACCTCGACGAGATGCGTGCGCTGCGCGACGAATCGCGGCGCGTCATCGCGGCGATGGAGCGCGATCTCATCGAGGAGACGGGTATCCGTTCTCTGAAGATCCGCCACAACAACGTGCTCGGCTACTACATCGAGGTGACCGCCAATCACCAGGCGATCATGACCGGGACGGACGCCGCCCGGGCCCGATTCATCCACCGCCAGACCATGGCCTCGGCCATGCGCTTCACCACGACCGAACTCGCCGACCTCGAAACGAAGATCGCCAATGCCGCCGACCGGGCGCTTTCGATCGAGCTCGCCGTCTTCGATCGGCTGGTCGAGGAGGCCGTCGGAGCCGCCGAAGCAATCCGCGACGGCGCGGCAGCGCTCGCCGTCATCGACGTTTCCACGGCGCTGGCGCACCTCGCCGCCAGCGAGCGCTACGTGCGTCCGGTCGTCGACGACAGCCTCGCCTTCACGGTCACCGGCGGCCGCCATCCGGTGGTCGAACAGGCGCTGCGCAGGGCGGCGGGGAATCCGTTCGTCGCCAACGACTGCGACCTGTCGCCGGGCGAAGGCGAGACGAACGGCGCCATCTGGCTGCTGACCGGCCCGAACATGGGCGGCAAATCGACCTTCCTCCGGCAGAACGCGCTGATCGCCGTCCTCGCGCAGATGGGCTCGTTCGTGCCGGCGGAAGCCGCCCATATCGGGATAGTCGACCGCCTGTTCTCCCGCGTCGGCGCCTCGGACGACCTGGCGCGCGGCCGCTCGACCTTCATGGTCGAGATGGTCGAGACGGCCGCGATCCTCAACCAGGCGGGCGAGCGGGCGCTGGTCATCCTCGACGAGATCGGCCGCGGCACGGCGACCTTCGACGGCCTGTCGATCGCCTGGGCGGCGGTCGAATACCTGCATGAAAAGAACCGTTGCCGGGCGCTGTTTGCCACGCATTTCCACGAGATGACGGCGCTCGCCGGAAAACTGCCGCGCCTGCACAATGCCACCATGCGCGTCAAGGAGTGGGAGGGCGAGGTCGTCTTCCTGCACGAGGTCGGCAAAGGTGCGGCCGACCGTTCCTACGGCATCCAGGTGGCAAGGCTCGCCGGCCTGCCCGACGCCGTGGTGCAGCGGGCGAAGGACGTGCTGCACCGGCTGGAGGAGGGCGAGACGTCGGGCAAGGCCGAGCGGCTCGTCGATGACCTGCCGCTGTTTTCCGCCGCCGTGCGCCGTGCGCCGCCGAAGCCGGCCGCCGTGCCGGCGAGCGACGTGCTGCGCGAGGCGATTTCGGCCCTCCATCCCGACGAGATGACACCGAAGGAGGCGCTCGACGCGCTCTACCGGCTGAAGGGGCTGGCGGCGAAATAAGGCCTTTGCCGACCGGGCGCCGCGCCGTATTCATGTCCGGCAAATCGCGCTATAGAGCCGGCCCGTCATCCGAGTCCCGCAGAGGCGCATGAAGAACATCCCCCTGAAGCTGGAAGAGATCATCGACGGCGCCGCCCTGCGCCGCGATCTCACGGCGCTGACGGCGGATACGGGCAATGACGGTTCCGGGACGGCGGTGCGCGCCCAGGTGCTGAAGCTGCTCAAGCAGCGGCTCGGCGAAGGCCGCGACGCGGCGGAGGCCATGCTGATGGAGGACGGCGGTGGCACCGCCTGCGCCGCCAGGCTGTCGTTCCTGATGGACGAGATCATCGCCGCGCTCTGCGACTTCGCCGTCACCCATGTCTACCGCTCGAAGAACCCGTCCGCAGCCGAGCGGATGGCCGTCACCGCGGTCGGCGGCTACGGACGCGGCACGCTGGCGCCGGGCTCCGACATCGACCTCCTGTTCCTGCTGCCCTACAAGCAGACGCCGTGGGGCGAGCAGGTGGTCGAGTACATGCTCTACATGCTGTGGGACCTCGGCCTGAAAGTCGGCCACGCGACCCGCAACATCGAAGAGTGCATCCGCCTGTCGCACTCCGACATCACCATCCGCACCTCGATCCTGGAGGCGCGGCACCTTTGGGGCGAAGAGCCGCTGTACCGGGAGCTTCTCGAACGCTTCGACCGCGACGTGGTGCGCAATACGGGCGCCGAATACGTCCAGGCCAAACTCGCCGAACGCGACGAGCGCCACCGAAAGGGCGGCGAGAGCCGCTATCTCGTCGAGCCCAACATCAAGGACGGCAAGGGCGGCCTGCGCGACCTGCACACGCTGTTCTGGATCGGCAAATACTTCTACCGCGTGCGCGGCGGCGAGGAACTCGTCGACAAGGGCGTGTTCACCCACGACGAATACAACGAGTTCCGCAAGGCCGAGGACTTCCTCTGGGCGGTGCGCTGCCACATGCACTTCCTTACCGGCAAGGCCGAGGAACGCCTGCATTTCGACATCCAGCGCGAGGTGGCGGACCGGCTGGGCTATACCAGCCATCCGGGCCTGTCGGCGGTCGAGCGCTTCATGAAACACTACTTCCTGATCGCAAAGGAAGTTGGCGACCTGACGCGCATCTTCTGCGCCGCGGTCGAGGAGGAGCAGGCAAGCCACGTGTCGGGCTTCAACCGGCTGCTACAGTCCTTCTCGCGCAAGCGCCGCAAGCTCGCCGGAACCTCGGACTTCATCGTCGACAACCACCGCATCAACATCGCCGACCAGAAAGTCTTCGAGCGCGACCCGGTGAACCTCCTGCGCCTGTTCTGGTTCGCCGACCGGCACGGGCTCGAATACCATCCCGATGCGATCAAGCTGGTGACGCGGTCGCTGCGCCTGGTCGACCGGACGCTGCGTCGCGACGAGGAGGCGAACCGGCTTTTTCTCGACGTCCTGACGTCGGACCGCAATCCGGAGCTCAACCTTCGCCGCATGAACGAGGCCGGACTGCTCGGCCGGCTCATTCCCGAGTTCGGCAAGGTCGTGGCGATGATGCAGTTCAACATGTATCACCACTACACGGTCGACGAGCACCTGCTGCGCTGCATCGGCGTGCTCGCGGAAATCGAGCACGGCGACGGCGACCGGCTGCATCCGCTGTCGCACCAGCTGATGCCGGGCCTGAAGAAGCAGCGCGAGGTGCTCTACCTCGCCGTACTCCTGCACGACATCGCCAAGGGCCGCCCCGAGGACCACTCGGAGGCCGGCGCGCGGATCGCGCGGCGCATCTGCCCCGTGCTCGGCCTGTCGCCGTCCGACACCGAAACCGTCGCCTGGCTGGTGGAGCAGCACCTCCTGATGTCGATGACGGCGCAGACCCGCGACCTCAACGACCGCAAGACGATCGACGATTTCGCTGCCGTAGTGCAGTCGGTCGAGCGGCTGAAGCTGCTCCTGGTGCTGACCGTGTGCGACATCCGCGGCGTCGGCCCGGGGGTGTGGAACGGCTGGAAGGGCCAGCTTCTGCGCACGCTCTACTACGAGACCGAACTGCTGCTCACCGGCGGGTTCTCGGAAGTGTCGCGGGCCCAGCGCGCCGACGAGGCCCGCGAGCGCCTGCGGGCAGCACTCGCCGACTGGTCCGAGCGCGACCGCAAGCGCTACGTGAAGCTGCACTACGACAACTATCTGCTCTCCGTGGATATCAAGGACCAGGTGCGCCATGCCGAGTTCATCCGCAAGGCGGACGGTTCCGGACGGGCCCTGGCGACGATGGTCATGCCGCACGAATTCGAAGCGGTCACCGAGATCACCGTTCTGGCGCCGGACCATCCGCGGCTCCTGTCGATCATCGCCGGCGCTTGCGCGGCGGCGGGCGGCAACATCGTCGACGCCCACATCTTCACCACTGCGGACGGGCGTGCGCTCGACACGATCCTGATCTCGCGCGAGTTCGACCGCGACGAGGACGAGAGGCGCCGGGCCGAACGCGTCGGCAAACTGATCGAGGACGTGCTGTCGGGCCGGTCGTGGCTGCCGGAGATGATCGAGAAGCGCGCCAAGCCGAAGCGCGGCACCAAGGCGTTCAGGATCGAGCCGCGCGCCGAGATCCGCAACACGCTTTCCAACCGCTTCTCCGTGATCGAGGTGACCGGCCTCGATCGGCCGGGCCTGCTCTCCGACGTCACCGGGACACTGTCGGACCTTTCGCTCGACATAGCCTCGGCGCACATCACCACCTTCGGCGAGAAGGTCATCGACACGTTCTACGTGACCGACCTGACCGGCCAGAAGATCGAGAACGCGACGCGTCTCGCCACCATCAGGTCGCGGCTGATCGCGACGCTGGAGGGCGGCACGCCGGCCCGCGCCGCCCGTGCGGCGGCCTCATGAGGCGCGGCCGGCTGCAGCGATCAATCCCCATGGTGCCCACCCGATGAGCCTCGTCCGCAAATTCGCCACCGTCGGCTTCGGCACGATGGCCAGCCGTATCCTCGGCTTCGCCCGGGAGATGCTGATGGCGGCGGCCGTGGGCACCGGTCCGGTCGCCGAGGCTTTCTATGCGGCGTTCCAGTTCCCCAATACCTTCCGACGGCTGTTTGCCGAGGGTGCCTTCAACGCTGCCTTCGTGCCGCTCTTCGCGCGCGAGATCGAGACCGGCGGCACCGAGGGCGCTCGGCGCTTTTCCGAAGAAGTCTTCGGTGTGCTGTTCACCATCCTGATGGGCCTGACCATCACCATGGAACTGGCGATGCCGTTCGTCATCCGCTACGGCATCGCGCCCGGCTTCGCCAACGACCCCGACAAGCTGGCGATGACGATCGCGCTGGCGATGATCATGTTCCCGTACCTGATCTGCATGTCGCTGGGCGCGATGATGGCGGGCATGCTCAATTCGCTGCGCCTGTTCCTCGCGGCGGCGATCGCGCCGGTCTTCCTTAATGTCATCCTCGTCTCAATATTGGCCGTGGTCTGGTACAACGGCATGGAAGGCCGCGTCGTGGGCGAGATGCTCGCCTGGGGCGTGCTGGCGGCCGGCATCGTCCAGCTCGGGATCCTGTGGGTGGCGGTACGGCGGGCCGGCGTCCACATCGGCTTCCGCCGGCCGGCGCTGACGCCGAACGTGAAGCGCCTGCTCTGGCTGGCGCTGCCTGCCGCCATCACCGGCGGCATCACCCAGATCAACACGCTGATCGGCACGGCGATCGCCTCCGGCAAGGCGGGCGCCGTGCCGGCGCTCAACCTCGCCGACCGCGTCTACCAGCTACCTCTGGGAGTCGTCGGGGTGGCGGTCGGGGTCGTGCTCTTGCCCGAGCTCGCGCGCGCCCTGCGCGCCGGCGCCCTGCGGGAGGCGGCCAATCTGCAGAACCGCTCGGTCGAGTTCACGCTGTTCCTCACGCTTCCCGCGGCGGCCGCCCTGATGGTCATCGCGGAACCGATCGTCAGGGTGCTCTACGAACGCGGCGCCTTCACCCACGAGGACACGCTGGTGGTCGCCGAGGTGCTGTCGATCTTCGGCATCGGCCTGCCGGCCTTCGTGCTGATCAAGGCGTTCACGCCCGGCTTCTTCGCCCGCGAGGACACCCGAACGCCCATGTTCTTTGCCGCCCTTTCGGTTGCCACCAACATCTCGGTGGCGCTCGCCCTTTTCCCGTCGATGGGCGCACCGGGCATAGCCGTCGCGTCGGCAGTGTCGGGATGGACGAATGCAACGCTGCTCTTCGGAACGCTGCTGTGGCGGGGACACTGGGGCGCCGACCGGCCGCTGCTCGCCCGCCTGCCCCGGCTGGTGCTCAGCGCGGCGCTGATGGCGGGAGCGCTGTGGTGGGGCGCCAGCTGGTTCGAGGCATGGCTGCAGCCCCAATC
The DNA here is from genome assembly GCA_905339215.1 of Rhizobiaceae bacterium. GTDB lineage: Bacteria > Pseudomonadota > Alphaproteobacteria > Rhizobiales > Rhizobiaceae > DUSC01. Next base: position 17,440 of record CAJPFN010000078.1, on the reverse strand, counting down.
GCAGTTCCTGGAGCAGGCCGGGGCGCTGGCGATCCTCGTGCTCGGCGCCATGATCCTCTATTTCGGTCTCGCCTTCGCCATCGGCGGCGCCGATATCGGCATGATCCGCCGCAACGTCAGGCGGGGTGGCGGCGTCAAGGAACCACCTCCAGGTCCGTGAAGCGGAACTCTTCGGCAGTCGCCGCGAACATCGTGGCGGCGTCATCGAAAACGTCGGGCTTCGCCGGACTTCTCTGTAAAAACGTGCCCGTCGAGCGGACGCGCTGTCCGCCGGCGTCCGGATCATTTCCGGCGACGGTGCAGGCGGGTCATCCGGAGTTCACGCCGCACGGGGCGTGATCTTGTCAAGTTCTCCCGCCAGCACGCGCTTGCGTTCCAGGAGGTCGTAGTTTGTCTGCAGTCTCAGAAAGAACCCTTCCGACATGCGGAAGTAACGCGCCAGGCGAAGATCGGTATCGGCGGTCACGGCGCGCTTGCCCAGAACGATCTCGTTGATGCGGCGCGGCGGAACCCCGATAGCTCTGGCAAGGGCGTTCTGCGAAAGGCCCATGGGCTCAAGGAACTCGGATAGAAGGATTTCGCCGGCGTGAGGATTCGGCACCTCGCCAACGTCATCGGTGATAGTCGGTGATTTCGACATCGCTTGCGCCGTCCTTCCAGCGGAAACAAATTCGCCATTGATCGTTGATGCGGATCGAGTGCTGCCCTTTGCGATCGCCGTGCAGCGGCTCGAGGCGGTTCCCCGGAGGTATGCGCAGATCGTCCAGGGAAACGGCAGCGTCGAGAAGGCGAAGCTTGATCAGGCCTCTGTATGCGATCTCGGGCGGTAGCCGACGCGATCCGATTCCTCGCCAGAGGTTCTCCGTCGTTCGATCGGCAAAGCTGCGGATCATCGTTTCGGGACTATAACGCATCGCGTTATAGATGGCAATCCGCCCCCTTGCGCCGGCGCGGCCCCTCCGCCATAAGCGCGCTGCTTATTTCGCCGCGCGCGAAACGGCCCTCCACAAGCCACAAGGTTTTCTCGATGTCCTCGTTCCAGCCTCTCGTCTTTTCCGGCGTCCAGCCGACCGGAAACCTCCATCTCGGCAACTATCTCGGCGCGATCCGCAAGTTCGTCGCGCTGCAGGAAAGCCATGACTGCATCTACTGCGTCGTCGACCAGCACGCGATCACGGTGTGGCAGGACCCGGCCGAGCTGATGAAGTCGACGCGGGAAGTCACCGCAGCCTTCCTTGCCGCCGGCATCGATCCGAAGAAGCACATCGTCTTCAACCAGAGCCGTGTTCCGCAGCACACGGAGCTCGCCTGGATCTTCAACTGCGTGGCGCGCATGGGCTGGCTGAACCGCATGACCCAGTTCAAGGAGAAGGCCGGCAAGGACCGCGAGAACGCCTCGGTCGGCCTGTTCGCCTATCCGGCGCTGATGGCGGCCGACATCCTCGTCTACCGCGCCACCCACGTGCCGGTCGGCGACGACCAGAAGCAGCACCTGGAACTCACCCGAGACATCGCGCAGAAGTTCAACAACGACTTCTCCGCGCGCATCGCCGACCTTGGCGCCGGCGTCGAGATGACGATCGGCGAGGAGACGGTGAACGGCTTCTTCCCGCTCACCGAGCCGCTGATCGAGGGTCCGGCGACGCGCGTCATGAGCCTGCGCGATGGACAGAAGAAGATGTCGAAGTCCGACCCGTCCGACCTGTCGCGCATCAACCTGACCGACGACGCAGATACGATCTCGAAGAAGATCCGCAAGGCCAAGACCGATCCGGCGCCGCTGCCGTCCGAACTGGACGGCCTGAAGGAGCGGCCGGAGGCGGAGAATCTGGTCGGCATCTACGCGGCGCTCGCGGAGACGACCAAGGAGAAGGTCATCGCCAAATTCGGCGGCCAGCAGTTCTCCGTTTTCAAGCCGGCGCTGGCCGACCTCGCGGTCGAGAAGCTGGCGCCGATCGCCGGCGAGATGCGGCGCATATCGGCCGACCGGGCCTATGTCGATTCCGTGCTCTCCGACGGCGGCGCCCGCGCCCGGGCGCTGGCCGAGACGACGATGAAGTCGGTGCGCGAGATCATCGGCCTGCTCAACGACTGACGAAGCCGGCGGCAGGGGGAGATTGCCAGCCACCGTCGCGGGTGGCAGATTGCGGGCGTCGCCCCCGGCGGAACTGTGCGATGCGGGAAAACAGATGGTTTCGAAACGACTGAGCCGGGAAGCCGGGCACCGGCGCAAGTTCCTGGCCATCATCGACGATACGCCCGAATGCGAGCGGGCGGTCGCCTATGCCTCACGGCGGGCGCGCAGCACGAGCGGCGTGCTGGTGCTGCTCTATGTGATCGAGCCGGGCGATTTCAAACACTGGCTTGGCGTCGAGAAGATCATGCGGCAGGAGGCAATGGATACCGCCCAGGCTGCGCTCGCGGGCTTCGCCGCCCGCGTCCGCGAACTGGCCGGGATCGAGCCCGAACTCGTGGTGCGCGAGGGCAAGCCGGCCGACGAGATCCACAAGCTGATCGAAGAGGACCAGGACATCGCCATCCTGGTGCTCGCGGCGGGTAACGCCAAGGAGGGCCCAGGGCCGCTTGTGGCGTCGATCGCCGGCAAGGGTGCGGCGTTCCCGATCCCGGTCACCGTCGTGCCGCAGAGCCTTTCGGATGAGGACATCGAGAGCCTCGCCTGACGGACGGGGATTCGCGCGGCTGTTCGACATTCGGCAAAGACGCGACGCTTCCTTCCTGATTTTTGGGGAACCGGAGCAGTGCGTTTTGCTTGAAGAAAGCTGCGGCCGGGACTATTTAGAATAGTTCCAGACAGACCCGCGAGCGCGGCAGGAGACGACCACCATGTTCATCCAGACCGAGGCGACACCCAATCCCGCGACGCTGAAGTTTCTGCCCGGCAAGGAGGTTCTGATCGACGGCACGGCCGACTTCCGCGACGCGGCGACCGCGCGTGCCGCCTCGCCGCTTGCCGGACGCCTTTTCGACGTTCCCGGCGTCACCGGCGTCTTCTTCGGATACGACTTCATCACCGTAACCAAGAACGGTCCCGACTGGCAGCACCTGAAGCCTGCGATCCTCGGCACGATCATGGAACATTTCATGTCTGGCGCGCCGGTCATGGCGACGAGCGGCAAGCGTTCCGCCGAAACCGACGCCGAGGACGAGTTCTTCGACGAGGCCGATGCCGAGATCGTCGTCACGATCAAGGAACTCCTGGACACCCGCGTCCGTCCGGCGGTGGCGCAGGACGGTGGCGACATCACTTTCCGCGGCTACGAGAACGGAACGGTGTTCCTCAACATGAAGGGCGCCTGCGCTGGTTGCCCGTCATCGACCGCGACGCTGAAACACGGAATCCAGAACCTGCTCCGCCACTTCATCCCCGAAGTCCAGCAGGTCGAGCAGGTCGCCTGAACGACCCGAACCGCTCCGCGACAGCGGACAAAAAACCGGGCGCAAGGCCCGGTTTTTCGCTTCGGTGGACGTCCGTGTTGCCCCGAGACGGTCCGCGACTACTTGACGATGACCTTGGCGCCGACTTCGGCGCGGCTGTATAGGTCGATGATGTCCTGATTCATCAGGCGGATGCAGCCCGACGACATGGCCTTGCCGATGGAGAACCATTCCGGCGTGCCATGCAGGCGGTAACCGGAATCGCCGCCCTTGTTGTAGAGATACATGGCTCGAGCGCCGAGCGGATTGTTCAGTCCGGGCGGCATGCCGCCGCGCCACTTGGCCAGTTCCGGCTTGCGCTTGATCATCGGCGCGGGCGGCGTCCATACCGGCCATTCGCGCTTCAGCGCGATGCGGGCCGTGCCCGACCACTCGAAGCCTTCCTTGCCGACGCCGATACCGTAACGCATCGCCTTGCCGTCCTTCATGACGAAGTAGAGGTGCTTCGCGCCCGTGTCGACGATGATGGTACCCGGCTTCTCCTTGGTAGAGTAGTTGACGATCTGCCGGTGGTACTTGCGATCGACCTTGTAGATCGGGATCGCAGGAAGCTGGTAGCCGGCGTCCCTCACCGAGCCGTAATTCGACGTGAAAATCGAGCCGCCGTCGGTAGTGCAGCCGGACAGGGCGACGCTCAGCGCCACCGCCGCTACCGCAATGAATGACTTCATCCGCATTCCGCTCGTATCCCCCATGGCGATCAGGGCCCGATTCGAGCCCCATTTTCGCCTCATTGTTATTTCCGTTTCGCTTTGCTTGCCAAGCGCTTATTCCCGCGCGATATCGCTCAGGCCTTACGTTATGGCATTTTAGCAACATCCGCTCACGCGATTGTGACCGGACGCCTCAGTTCCGTGATGGGAGCGGCGCTGTCGGTTTACCCGCCGGCAACCTTCTTCCTCGCCGCGCCACCTTCTTCAACCGGCGCCGCTGTTGCGCCGGCGGTTCAAACCGTGAACGGAACATGGCATGATGCATCATGCCCATCGTGTCGCCGATTCCCGCGAACCCCCTTGCCGACGGCCGCCAGTCAGAGCGCGCCATGATCGTACGCCGCGGCGTGCAGCGCCTGCTGGCCGAGATGGGCGCGCACGTGCTTCCCGAACTGTCTCTCGCCACGGGAAGGCGCGCAGACCTCGTTGCCCTGACCCGTGGCGGCGACATCTGGATCATCGAGATCAAGTCGTCGGTCGAGGACTTCCGGGTCGACCGCAAGTGGCCGGACTACCGCCTACATTCGGATCGCTTCTTCTTCGCCACGCATCCGGGCGTCCCGGCCTCGATCTTTCCGGAAGAATGTGGCTTCATCCTTTCTGACGGCTACGGCGCGGAAATCCTGCGCGAGGCGCCCGAGCACCGGCTAGCGGCGGCGACGCGGAAGGCGCTGATGCTGAGGATCGCGCGCGCCGGCGCGGCGCGATTGCTCGCCGCCGAACTCGCCGGCGTGCCCGTTCCTGCGCTCGAGGGCGAAAGCGAATAGCCGCAACCCTAACAGCCCGGGCAGCGATCGTTTGGATTTAACTAAAACTTTACCGTGCAGGCGGTCCTGTCGTCACATCGGACAACGGATCGGAACTTCTGCACACGGGTCGAGTTTCGCCTGCAACCGCAAACAGGCAAGGACTTCAGCGATGTACCGCAACCGCGAGCGGCAGGGAACGCTTGCCGCGGAAATCAGGCGCCAGATCGGTGCCATCCAGAACACCCGCTATTTCAGGTCGCTTCCCCTGTTCGAAGTGCCACGGAACGGCAACGCGCCTTTCGAGGAACTGCTCAGGCAAGTCGACGAGGCTGCGGCAGAGCAGGCCGGACGCCAATGACGCAGCGGCGCCGAGGCAACTACGGACGGCGGGACCTGCGCCAGGAATAAGGCGCACCCCGGTCGGGCGCCCCTGCCTCGACCGCCGTCGGCTGGTAATGCTGGGCGATCCCGCCCGTCTCCCCGCGCTCCAGGCGGCCGAGCAGCACCGGATCCGAAACCTCGAATTCGTCGAAGCCGAGCCGGAACATGTGCGGCAACTGGTCGACCAGGATCTGGCCGACGGCGCGGATGGCGCCGTCGAAGCCGTAGCGGCTGCGCAGAAGCTCGGCCTTGGAGAAAGAGCGGCCGTCGTTGAAGACGGGAAAGGCGAGCGCCACCAGCGACAGGTCCGGAAGCAGCGCGACAAGGGATTCGACGGGCTCGCCGGGCTGCACGAGCACCCCGAGGCGATCCTTCGCCAACCGCCGCTCGGATGGGTGGAGGTTCGCGACGGCCGCGAGCGGCAGGATGAATCGGCCGTTGCCGGCGAGTGCCGCGGCATCGTCGGCGCGACGCCAGTCGTCGCTGCGGAAGCCGGAGGGCGTCCAGAGCCTGGGCATCGGCGAGGGTGTCGGTGCGAGCATGGATTCTTTCCGTTGTGACAACGTCATCCTAAAGGGACGACGCGGTCAAGGAATGATCGAGATCCGATAGATGGATGCCGCACTCGATCTTGGCCTGGCCGGCCCAGCGGCCAGAGCGCGCGTCCTCACCGGGCTTCACCGGCTGCGTGCACGGGAAGCAGCCGATCGACAGGTAGCCGTAGGCGACGAGCGGGTTTTCGCGCAACTGGTGGGCGCGCATGTAGGCGGCGAGGTCGGCGGTCGTCCAGCGCGCCAGCGGATTGATGCGGATTCGCGGGCCGGTCGCCTCGAAGACGGGGAGTGCGTTGCGCGTCGACGCCTGGAAGCGCTTGCGACCCGTGAACCACGCCGCAAGCGGCTCGACCGCGCGCGCCATCGGCTCGACCTTGCGGATGTTGCAGCAGGCATCGACGTCGCTGCGGTGCAGGTCCCCCGACGGATCGCCCAGCACCAGCGCCGAGGTAAGCGGCTCGTAGACCGTGATGTTGCGCAGGCCGAAATCCGCGGCGAGCGCGTCGCGGTAGCGCAGCGTCTCCTCGAAGTGCTTGCCGGTGTCGAGGAAGATGATGGGAAGCGCCGGATCGATCCGCGCCAGCATGTGCAGCAGGACGGCTGAATCCGCGCCGAACGACGAGACCGCGGCCAGTTCCTCGTATCCGAAACGGCCGATTGAAAGGGTGATGACGTCCTGCGGCTCTAGCTCGCCGTAGCGCGCTTCCAGCGCGGCAGCCTCGGCCGCTACCGCCTCTTCGTCGTCGAGCGGGCGAAGCCCGGCCTCAAGCTGCCCTGACTTCGCCAACATAGAGCGCCTCCTTGAAGGGCTGGGGTCCGAGCCGCCGGTAGGCGTCGATGAACCGTTCCGTTGGCGCGTTGCGCAGCGCGAGATAGGTCTCGACGATCGTCTCGATGGCGTCGGTGATCTCTTCCGGGCCGAAGCCCCGGCCGATGATCTCGCCGATCGAGGTGTTCTCGTCGCCGGAGCCGCCGAGCGTAATCTGGTAGAGTTCGGCGCCCTTCTTCTCGACGCCGAGGATGCCGATGTGACCGACATGATGATGGCCGCAGGCGTTGATGCAGCCCGAGATCTTCAGCTTCAGCTCGCCAATGTCGCGCTGGCGGTCGAGCGCGGCGAAGCGCTTCGAGATCTCCTGCGCGACGGGGATCGACCGCGCATTGGCAAGCGCGCAGTAATCGAGGCCCGGGCAGGCGATGATGTCGGTGATAAGGTTGGCATTTGCCGTGGCCAGCCCGATGCGAACGAGTTCGTCGTAGACGGCCTCGAGATCGGCGCGAGCGACGTGCGGCAGGATGAGATTCTGCTCGTGGCTGACGCGGATCTCGTCGAAGGCGTAGCGTTCGGCGAGATCGGCGACACCGTCCATCTGCTCGTCGGTGGCGTCGCCGGGGGCATCGCCGATACCCTTCAAAGAGATCGTCACCGCGGCGTAGTCCGGGTTGCGGTGGGTGACGACGTTCTGATCGAGCCATTCGGAGAAGCTGCGCGAATCGAGCCGGGCGAGCATCAAGGCCTCGTCGCCCTCCGGGCGCGCCACCAGGGGCGGCGGCGCGAAGTAGGCTTCGATGGCGCGGATGTCGGCGGCGGGAAGGGTGAGCTGCCCGTCCTTCAACGACGACCATTCGGCCTCGACCTGACGGGCGAACTCGTCGGTCCCGGTCTCGTGGACGAGGATCTTGATGCGCGCCTTGTACTTGTTGTCGCGGCGTCCGTGGAGGTTGTACACGCGCATGATCGCGGTCGTGTAGGAGAGCAGGTGCTCCTCGGGCAAGAAGTCGCGGATCTTCTTGGCAATGATCGGCGTGCGGCCCTGGCCGCCGCCGACATAGACGGCGAAGCCGAGACGGCCGGCGCCATCCTTCTTCAGGTGCAGGCCGATGTCGTGGACCTGGATCGCGGCGCGATCGCGATCGGCACCGGTGACAGCGATCTTGAACTTGCGCGGCAGGTAGGAGAATTCGGGATGCACCGAGGACCACTGGCGCAGGATCTCGGCGTAGGGCCGCGGGTCGGCGACCTCGTCGGCCGCCGCGCCGGCGAAATGATCCGCCGTGACGTTGCGAATGCAGTTTCCCGACGTCTGGATGGCGTGCATCTCGACGCTGGCGAGGTCGGCCAGGATCGCCGGCATGTCGGACAGCGCCGGCCAGTTGTACTGGATGTTCTGGCGCGTGGTGAAATGGCCGTAGCCCTTGTCGTAGGTGCGCGCGATGTGCGCCAGCATGCGCATCTGGCGCGCGTTCAGCGTGCCATAGGGGATGGCGACGCGCAGCATGTAGGCGTGGAGTTGGAGATAGACGCCGTTCATCAGCCGGAGCGGGCGGAACTGGTCTTCCGTGATCTGGCCGGCGAGCCGGCGATCAACCTGGTCGGCGAACTCGGCGACGCGGGCGCTGACGAAATCCCTGTCGAATTCATCGTAGCGATACATGATCGTCTTCCTCGGCGAGAGCGCCGTCGACTAGGCAGCCTGCACGGCGTGCGGCCGCGCCTGCTTGCCAAGGTCGTTCCTGTTGGTCGGGCCGGCAGCGCGGATGCGTTCGCGCAGCCTGGTCGGGACGATGGCGCCGTCGATCAGGGCAACGTCGATGATTGCGACGTCGAGCACCTGGTCGGCGGCAAAGGCAGCGGCGCCGATCGCCTCGAGCCGCGCCTCGCCGTCCTTGTCGGCGGCGATCTCGGCACCTTCGAGCGTCTCGCGCCAGCCATCGGCGGAATACCAGACGGCTTCGCCGTCGATCAGCCGGTTCGCGGTAAGCACCTTCATGCTCCTGCTCCTTCAAGTCTACGGGCCGGCTCCGGCAACGGCCGCGCGCCGGATGCGAGCGGCGCCGAGCGGCGGAAATCGGCGCCGGCGACTGCGTCGCCGATGATGGTCGTGACAGGACCGCCAAGGTCGTCGCGGCCGGCAAGCGACGGCAGGTCGGCGAGCGTGCCGTGCAGCAGCCGGCGGCCGGGCAGCGAGGCATTCTCGACGACGGCGACGGCGGTGTCGGGCGAGAGGCCGGCCGCGACCAGCCGGGCGGCGACATCGGCGGCGACCGAGCGGCCCATGTAGACCGCGACCGTGGCACCGGAAATGGCGAGCCGCGCCCAGTCGGGCAGCGCCTCGCCCTTGAGATCGTGACCGGTAGTGAAGACCAGCGAGGAGGAAACGCCACGCAGCGTCAACGGCAGCTCGAAGTCGGCAGCGGCGGCGAGCGCGGCGGTGACGCCGGGCACGATTTCGTAGGAGACCCCGGCGTCGCGCAGCGCCTGCATCTCCTCGCCGGCGCGGCCGAACACCAGCGGATCCCCCGACTTCAGCCGCACGACCTTTCGGCCATCGCGCGCGAGCGATACGAGCAGATCGTTGATCTCGGACTGGGTTTTCGAATGGCAGCCCTTGCGCTTGCCGACGGCGATGCGCTCGGCGTCGCGGCGGCCGAGCGCGACGACGGCATCCGGCACCAGCGCGTCGTGGACGATGACGTCGGCCTGGAGGAGCAGACGCTGGGCACGCAAGGTGATGAGGTCCTCGGCGCCCGGGCCGGCACCGACCAGAGAGACATGGCCCCCGTACACGCCTCGCCTCGCCAGAAGCTCGGCCGCAGCGGCACGCGCCTCGTCGGCATGGCCCACCTCCATGGCGCGGGCGGGCGCTCCGGCGAAGAACTCGCTCCAGAAGGCGCGGCGGACCGCACCCTTCGGCAGCAGGTTCTCGACGGCGGCGCGGAGGGAGGCGGCGAGGATGGCCAGCGGTCCGAGCGCCGGCGACAGCATCCGGTCAATACGGGCGCGGATCATCTGGGCGAGCACCGGCGCAGCGCCTTCCGTGCCGACGGCAACGACCACCGGCGCGCGGTTGACCAGCGCCGGCGTGAAGAAGTCGCAGCATTCGGGGCGGTCGACAGCATTGACCGGCACGCCGAGCCGGCGCGCGTCGTCGGAGATGCGCCGGTCTAGGTCCTCGTTGCCCGTGGCGGCGAAAGCGAGAGCCGCACCCTCGATCAGGAAAGGCTCGTAGGGCAGCGGCAGGATATCGACGCCAGCGCCTGCCGCCCATGCCGCAAGCTCGGCAGACGGTCGTTGGGCGATGACCTTCAGCGCCGCACTCGTCTCGCCCATCAGTCGCGCCTTCGCCAACGCCTCGTCACCCTCGCCGACGATGACGACGGCGCGGCCGGCGACCCGCATGAACACGGGAAAGGCATTGATGGGCTGCGGCGAACGGGCCATGGCCAGAGCTTTCCAAAATGAGCTAGAGTTCTAGCGGCCGGGGGCTCGCGCATGAAGGAATGGCGTCGCGTCCGCGGCCAAGGCAGGCAAACGCTTTTCCGGCGATCAGTCGTCCGCGGCAAAAAACCACCCGCCGCCCGATCCGCCGTAAAAGTAAACATATCAGCGGCACGACCCGGAACGGTCGGCGCGGCGAGTGCATTCCGCGATGGTACGATACGAGATCGACAAGTCGCGGCCGGCAGACAGGAAAACGGAGCAACGTCATGACGGGTCTATTGAAACAGGGAACCTGGGTGCTGGTGGCCGACGGCGAGAAGGCGCTGTTCCTGAGGAACGCCGGCGACTTGGCAAATCCGAATCTCGAAGTGATCCGGGAACTGCAGGAGGAGAACCCGCCGACCCGCGAGCAGGGAACGGACCGTCCGGGCCGCACCAACGCCTCGACCGCCAACCGCATCAGCGCCCTGGAAGACACCGACTGGCACCGCATCGCCAAGGAGCGCTTCGCCGACGAACTCGCCGACAGGCTCTACGCCATGGCCCACCGGGGCGACTTCGACCGCCTCGTGCTTATTGCCCCGCCGCTGGTGCTCGGCGAGATGCGCAAGAAGCTGCATAAGGAGGTCGCCGACAAGGTCGTCGGCGAGTTCGCCAAGACCCTGACCAAGATGCCGGTCGACGAGATCGAGGCAATGCTGAAGGGCGCCTGAGGCTGCTCGATGCGGGTTGCCGGCGCTGTTCCTCAGCCGGCGAGGAAGCCACGCACCAGCGCGATCTGTTCCTCGTTGGCGAGCGTCGGCGCGTGGCCGCAGCCGTCAATCGTGACCAGGCGCGGCTTCGGCCCACGGCGGGTCATCTCCTCCGCCGTTGCGGCGGCGAGCACGTCCGACGCGCGGCCGCGGATCAGTAGCGTCGGCGCGGTCACGGCGTCGTACTTGTCCCAGACGTCGAGATCGGCCTTGTGGTGGGTGAACTGCGAGGCGATTTGCGGATCGTAGTGCACCGTGACGCGGCCGTCGTCGGTGCGGCGCACGGACGTGTCGGTCATACGCCGCCAGAACGACTCGGTGTTGTCGCCGAACGGAGCGTAGTTCGTCCTCAGCCACGCCTCGAGTTCGGCGACCGTGTCGTAGACCGGGGGAGTGCCGACATAGGCGGCGATGCGCCCGGCGCCCGCCGCCGGGATGTCGGGGCCGATGTCGTTGACGACGAGGCGCGTGATGCGATCCTTCATGCGGCCGGCGGCGAGCGTGATGCCGATCAGGCCACCCATGGAGGTTCCCACCCAGCGGGTCGAGCCGATCCGATAGTGGTCGAGGAGCGCAAGCGCGATGTCGCCAAAGGCGCGGTAGGAATAGTCGAGTTCCGGCCGCCTGGCCCAGGCCGACAGGCCGCGGCCGAGCGTGTCGGGGCAGATGACGAAGTAGGTGTCCGAGAGGGCCGAAGCCGCCTCGTCGAAATCGCGGCCGGTGCGGGCAAGCCCGTGCCACATGACCAGTGCCGGGCGGCCGGGCTCTCCCCATTCGGTGACGTGGATCTCGAAACCGGCCGCCTGGACATAGTTCGAGCGGGGAGAGGTCATTTTCGGGTTCCTTTTCCCATCAGCGTCCCGGCGACGCCTGCCGGGAAGAAGTAGACGAGCAGGATGAACAGGAGGCCGAGCCAGAGCAGCCAGCGGTCCGGATTGAGAAGGTCGGGCAGTAGCGGCAGGTCTGCAGTGGCGGCGGCGCCGGCTTCCATCAGGTCCTTCAGGTAGAACTGGGCCAGGCTCATGACGACGACGCCGATGACGGCGCCGACGATCGTGCCCATGCCGCCGATCACCACCATCAGGAGGATGTCGATCATGATGGAGAAGGACAGCGCCACGTCGGGGCCGACATATTTCAGCCAGACGGCCCGCAGCACGCCGGCAAGTGCTGCGATGACCGCGGCGATGCAGAAGATTGCCGTGCGGTAGGCGACGACGCGGTAGCCGATCGCCTCGGCGCGCATCTCGTTCTCGCGGATCGCCATCAGTACGGTGCCCAGCGGCGAGCCGACGATGCGCAGCATCAGCGCGAACAGGGCCAGGCTGGAGAGGAAGACGAAATAGTAGGCGGCGACCTTGCCGTTCAGCGCGACACCGAACAGGCGCATCGTCTTGCCGTCGGCATCCGCGAGGAGCTTGGTGGCGGCCGAAAACAGGCGCGGCACCTCGTATGTCATGCCGTCCTCGCCGCCGGTCAAATCGGAGAGCTGGCTGGCGAGCACCAGCATGACGGAAGCGGCAGCGAGCGTCACCATGGCGAAGAAGATCGCCTTGACCCTGAGCGACAGCAGCCCGATCAGCACGGCGAGCACGAGGGCGGCGAGGACGCCGGCGCCGCCGCCGATGAGGATCGCGTCGAAGCCCGGCCCCATCGTCTTCAGCGCCATGGCGGTGCCGTAGGCGCCGAGACCGAAGAACATGGTGTGGGCGAACGAGACGATGCCGGTGTAGCCGATCAGGAGGTCGTAGCTGGCGACGAGGACGATGAAGATGCAGATGCGCGCCGCCACTTCCTGGGCGCGCACGTCGGGAAACAGGAACGGTGCGAACATCAGGGCGAGCCCGATCAGCCCGACGATCGCATAGACCGCGATGCGGCCGGTAGGCAACGAGCGCGGCGGGACGGACGGCAGGTCTTCGGTCATCGCGCTCATCCCTTGATCGCCGGCCTCAGGCCATAGGGCCGCCAGAGCAGGATCGCCATCATGAGCAGCATGTTGGAAGCGAGCGACAGCTTTGGCGCGAGGAAGGCCACGTAGTTGGCGAGCAGGCCGACCAGGATAGCGCCGAGCAGCGAACCCTGGATGGAGCCGAGGCCGCCGATGATCACGACGATGAAGACGAGGATCATCATCTCCGGGCCGATCGCCGGCGTGATCAGGCCCTGGTAGCCCGCCCACATGGCACCGCCCATGGCGGCGAGCGCCGAGCCAGCCATGAACACGGCGATGAACAGCCGGTCGATGCGGAAGCCGAGCGCCTCGACCATCTCGCGGTTCTCGACGCCGGCGCGGATCAGGAGGCCGATGCGGGTGCGGTTGAGCGCGTAGTGCATGACGAGATAGACGGCGAGGCCGAGCGCAAAGGCGAAGATGCGGTAGGTCTCGACGGCGACGTCGCCGACGACGATCGAGCCGGTGAGGAAAGCCGGGCGCGGCACGGCGACCGGCGCCCCGCCCCAGACCGCCAGGATCAGCTGCTCGGCGACGATGAGCGCGCCCATCGTGATCAGGATCTGCCGCAGGTGGTCCTTGTAGACCGGCTTGACGATGACGCGCTCGAAGAACCAGCCGCCGACGGCGCCGAAGGCGGTCGCGGCGCCGACTGCGGCGAGGAGGGCGAGCGCATTCAACGCGGCGCTGCCGCCGGTCACCCACGAACCCAGGGCGGCGAGCACGGAAGCGGCGACGAAAGCGCCGAACGAGACGAAGGCCGAGTGGCCGAAATTGAGCACGTCCATGAGGCCGAAGATCAGCGACAGGCCGGACGCCATGAGGAAGATCATCATGCCCATGGCGAGGCCGGCGACGGTCAGCGTCACCCAGCTCGACGGCTGGCCGATGAGGACGAAGGCCAGCAGCGCGAGAGCGACGGGAAGGAGATTGACGCCGCCGAAGCGGGCGAGGAAGGCGGAAATGTTCGTCATGCCGGCCCTCCCTACTGGTGTGCCGCGAGCGACAGCGACAAGAGCCGTGTCTGCAGCGCCTCGTCTGCGGCGAGTTCGGCCATGCCGCCGCGATGGATGATACGGCCGTCGTCGATGACGGCTACGCTCGAGCCGAGCGAGCGGGCGAAGAGGAAGTTCTGCTCGACGAGCAGGATCGTCGTCTCCCTGGCGATCTCGCGAAAGGCATCGATCATCGCCCGAATGATCGCCGGGGCGAGGCCTTTCGTCGGCTCATCGATGAGGATCAGGTCGCGGCGCTCGATGATGGCGCGCGAGATGGCGAGCATCTGCTTCTGCCCACCGGAAAGGGCGAACGCCTGCTTCGTCCAAAACTTCTCCATTGCAGGAAACAGCGCCAGGACGCGCTGAAGACGCGCCTGATCGAATACGCCGGTGGCGGTCGCCAGCCGCATGTTCTCCTCGACGGTCAGTCCGCCGAAGATGCCCATGTTCTCAGGCACGTAGGCGATGCCGAAGCGGGCGACGTCGGGGGTCCTCATCTGGGTGATGTCGTGGTGGCGGAAGACGATGGCGCCCCTGCGCGCCCGCCACAGCCCCATGATCGTGCGCAGCGTCGTGGTCTTGCCGGCACCGTTGCGGCCCAGCAGCACATGGACGCCGCCTTCCGGCACGTCGAGCGAGATGCCGTGCAGCACGTGGTACTGGCCGATGTCGGTGTGAACGTCGTCGAGGCGGAGAATAGCGTTCATGCCGCTTCCTCCGCGCCAACGCCGAGATAGATCTCGCGCACGACGGGCAGCGCCATGACCGCGTCGGGCCGGCCGTCGGCGACGAGTTCACCGTTGTGGAGTACGACGATACGGTCGGCGAGCGCACGCACGACGTCCATCTTGTGCTCGACGAGAAGAATGGTCTTCGACCTGTCCTCGCGGATTTCGGCGATGAGCTCCAGGATCACCGGCGCCTCGTCGACGGACATTCCGGCCGTGGGTTCGTCGAACATGAAGACCTGCGGTTCCATGGCGAGCAGGAGGGCGACCTCGAGCTTGCGCTGGTCGCCGTGCGGCAGCGCCGCGGCGGGTAAATCCACCACGGGGGCGAGGCGGGTGCGCTCGACGTAGCGCATTGCCTCGGCGACCGTGTCGCGATCTGCCGCAGCCCTGGAAAGAAGCCGCCCACCTGCGCGGCGCCTGGCCTGGACGGCGAGGCGGACGTTTTCCAGCACCGAAAGGCGCGGGAAGAGATTGGTCAGCTGGAAGGCGCGGCCAACGCCGGCCAGCGCCCGGGCCGAGGGCGACAGGCCGGTGATGTCGCGCCCGGCGAGGTAGATTCGTCCCTCCGTCGGCGTCAGCTGTCCGGACACGAGGTTGAACCAGGTCGTCTTGCCGGCGCCGTTCGGCCCGACGATCGCGGTCAGCTCACCCGGCCGGAAGGCGCAGGTGACGCCGTGGACCGCGGCGTGGCCGCCGAAGCGGATCGTCAGCTGTTCGGTGCGGAGGGAGGGAGACATCGCGCTGCCAAAGCCCCCTCTCCGCCTCGCTTAGCCCGGCACCTCTTCCCCGTTCCGGGGGAGCGGATGGAAGCCAAATCGGACGCCCATCCTCTCCCCCCACGATGTGGGGGAGAGGTGTCCGCGAGGCGGACGGAGCGGGGCTTAATCGCCTATTGCTGGTTGTTGCGGCCGACGGGGATGTTCATCTCGTCGGGCTTGATCTCGCGGACCAGTTCGGGGATCGCCCACTCGACGGCGTCGTCGACCTTGATTTTGAAGTGGTACATGGACTGCAGCGCCTGGTGGTCTTCGGGGCGGAAGGTCATCGTGCCCTTCGGCGTCTCCCAGCTCATGCCTTCCATGGTCTTGATCAAGGTCTCGGTCTCCCAGTCGGGAGCGGTCTCCAGCGCCTTGGCGATGGCGAGCGCAGCGGCCATGCCGCCGGCGGTGAAGAAGTCCGGCGGGGCGTTGAAGCGCTTCTGATGCTCGGCGACCAGCCAGTCGTTCACGGCGTTCTTCGGCAGCTCATAGTAGTAGTAGATGGCACCTTCCATGCCCGGCACGCGCTTGTAGGTCTTGAGCACGGGCAGGATGTTGCCACCGGTCGAGACCTCGATGCCGTAGCGGGCGGGATCGGCAGAGACGAGCGCGCCCATCGGATCGCCAGAGCCGGCGACGTAGATCAATACGACCTTGCGGCCGGGCTTGTCCTTTAGCGCATTGAACAACCGCTCGACGGTCGCTGTGTAGTCCGTAGTCTTCTGCGGGACGTATTCCTCGGTCACGACAGTGGCGCCGGTGCCCTCGAGCGCCTTCTTGAAGGCGGCGATGCCGTCCTTGCCGAAGGCGTAGTCCTCGGCAAGCGTCGCCACGTAGAGGTCCTTGTCGGGCTTCAGCGACAGCGCCTGGGCCTGCATGTCCATCGACGAGTTGCGCGAGGTCTTGAAGACGTAGCGGTTGGAGTCCTTGCCGGTCAGCGAATCGGCGACGGCCGGCTCGACGACTAGGATTTTCTGGAACTCGGCCGCCACGGGAAGCATGGCCAGCGCTACGCCGGAAGACGTGTCGCCAACGGCGAGAAGGGCCTCGTCGTCGCCATAAGCCTCGGCGAGAAGGGCGCGCGCGATGTCCGGCTTGAACTGCGTATCCTTCTTGATGATCTCGATCTTGCGACCCTTGATTTCCATCGTGCCGTTGGTCGCGTATTCGAGGCCCATCTCGAAGCCGGTGTGAGTCTGCTTCGTGAAGGCCTCGAGCGGCGAGCCCGACATGCCGTGGATCAATGCGATCTTGGCCGGGCCTTCCTGCGCGAAGGCCGGCTGGTACGCGAGCATCGCTGCCGCGGCCGCCAGTGCGGCGAACAGTCTCTTCATGTTGGCGTCCTCCCATTTGCTCCCGGAGCCGGCGGCTGCGGGGGTGATCTCCATGCTCCGCCCGTGCCGAGGCGGCGCTCCAAGACAGTCTGGCACTCTCCATGCGGGGGATTTCGGCCCTGGCCGCGGCTCTGCACGTGCGCTAGCGGCGTCGGACGCTTGCATTCCTCGCCCATCGGGCTAATGCAGTCCTTGGCCGGGCCGGTAACCCGGCCGGTCGCTCCTTGTGGCGAACTCCTCCCGATGCCACTCCGCACCGCACGAACTGCCGTGCCGGCGCGGGGCGTCAACGGGCCGCATAGTGACCAGTGCTCGGGAAGGCAGCAATATCGTAGAAATACGTCATGGCCGAAGTGATTGATAACCTTCACGAATTGGTCTTCGAACATGCGCCGGTCGGTCTCGTCCTGACGGAGAGCCGCGTGATCAGGTCGTGCAATCCGATGTTCGCGGAAATGTTCGGATATGCCGTATCGGAACTGGTCGACCGGTCCTTCGCCATCCTCTACCCGTCGATCGAGGAATTCGTGCGCGTCCGCGACGTCGGCGTCGAGCCGCTGAAGAAGTGGAACCGCTACTCCGACGAGCGGATCATGGCGCGCAAGGACGGCACGCTGTTCTGGTGCCGGGTGCGCGGCCATTCGCTGACGCGCGACGACGATCCGCTGCGGCGAGCGGTGTGGAGCTTCGCCGACCTGTCGCAATCGCGCCCCGTTCTCGGCTTCACCGCACGCGAGCGGCAGATCGTCATGCATCTGGGCGAAGGCCGGACCTCCAAGGACATCGCGCGGCTGTTGAAGATCTCGCCGCGCACGGTAGAAGCCTATCGCGCCCGGCT
>CAJPFN010000077.1 GCA_905339215.1 Rhizobiaceae bacterium | reverse complement strand
TCAATCACCCGCGTCTCGAAGAAGTTCTTCTCCTTCTTGAGATCGATCATCTCGGCCATCCACGGGAACGGGTTGTCCGCCTTGGGGAATAGCGGATCGAGCCCGATCTGCTGACACCGCCGGTTGGCGATGAAGCGCAGGTATTCCTTGAACATCGGGGCGTTCAGGCCCAGCACCCCCCGCGGCATCGTGTCCTCGGCATAGCGGTACTCGAGCTCGACGCCCTTCTTCATCAGCTCCGCGATCTCCTCGCGGAATTCGGGCGTCCACAGGTGCGGGTTCTCGAGCTTGATCGTGTTGATCAGGTCGATGCCGAAGTTACAGTGCATCGACTCGTCGCGCAGGATGTACTGGTACTGCTCGGAGCTGCCGGTCATCTTGTTCTGGCGGCCCATCGCCAGGATCTGCACGAAGCCGACGTAGAAGAACAGCCCCTCCATGATGCAGGCGAAGACGATCAGGCTCTTCAGGAGCGCCTGGTCCGCCTCGGGCGTGCCGGTCCGGAACGTCGGGTTGGTCAGCGTCTCGATGAACGGGATCAGGAAGTCGTCCTTGTCCTTGATCGACTGGATCTCGTGGTAGGCGTTGAAGATCTCGGCCTCGTCGAGCCCCAGGCTCTCGACGATGTACTGGTAGGCGTGCGTGTGGATCGCCTCCTCGAACGCCTGGCGCAGCAGGTACTGGCGGCACTCGGGCGCCGTGATGTGGCGGTAGGTGCCGAGCACGATGTTGTTGGCGGCGAGGCTGTCGGCGGTGACGAAGAAGCCGAGGTTGCGCTTGACGATCAGCCGCTCGTCGTCGGTCAGGCCGTTCGGGTTCTTCCACAGCTCGATGTCGCGCTGCATGTTCACTTCCTGCGGCATCCAGTGGTTCGCGCAGCCGGCCAGGTACTTCTCCCACGCCCAGCGGTACTTGAACGGCACGAGCTGGTTGACGTCGGCCGAGCCGTTGATCACGCGCTTGTCCTCGACGCGCACCCGCGCGGTGCTGCCGTGCGTCACCTGCTTCTCGACGTCGAGGTCGTGCACCGGCTCGCCGCGCGCGAGGATGCCGCCCGCGACCTGGGCGCGGATCGTCTCGGCGGTTCGCGGCGCGAGCTGCGGGACGGTCGGCGAGGGGAGGTCGTCGTCGAAGGAGAGGGTTTGCATGTCGGTCGGTCTCCGGTGAGGAGGGACGGCTTGTTCGTTATTCGTAGGTGCGGTGGTGCGAATTCGTGGTGTAAATGGGTCAGACTCGAATGTCGGCGATGCGGTTCGTCAATGCGTTGCGTTGAGCGTTCGACATTCGAATCTGACCCCATTTACCCCACGCCCGCCCCCCGGGTGAGGGGGAGGCGGGGCCGGGGCAGGCGAGCGGTCAGTGCATCGCCTTCAGTCGCTCGTAGAGGAACTCCGGTGCGAAGTCCTGTCCTTCGTGCCAGGCCAACGTCGCCAGGCCCTTGTCCAGGTACACCTGCGAGAACCGATTGCGATCGCGCAGGGGCGTCATCTCCTCTCCGTACAGCTCGTCGGAGAGGTCGACCACGCCCTTGCGCCCGTCGTTGAACTCCAGGTACACCTTGTAATCGCCAAGATAGCGTGCCTCGACAACCTGCCGCTGCACGTGTTCGTAGCGTGCCAAGGGGGACTCCTTTCGCGAAGTTGACGAACGCACAGAGGTCGCCCTCTGCTCGCGGATGCGGGTCCCCGCGACGTGTCCGTCGTCGGGGCCCGTGATGCCGGCCGTCTGTTGCGCGCGTTTCGTCACCTCGTGGATTCCTGTCCGGGTTCGCGCTCAGTTCGTCCGTGGTGCTCGGTCGGATGCATGGGTCTTTTTGGGTCCGGCTTCAGCCGGACAGCAAATGAAGGTTCCTGTCGACGATGATCTTGCCGGGTGCGTGTCGGGCTGAAGCCCGACCCACAGGCATGTCGGGCTGAAGCCCGACCCACAGGCATGTCGGGCTGAAGCCGGACTCACAGGCGCTCGCCTCGGCTATTGGCATGCTTCGCACGTCGGGTCGTCGATCGCGCAGAACGTCGGCTCCGCGATCTCGGGGACCGGCTGCTTCGATCCGGCGCTCGAGCGGATCGACGCCGACGCCGGCGAGGCCGAGGCGCCGAGGCCGCCCGACGCCGACACCGCGTTCAGCTCGCCGCCCTTGCCGGTCGACTTCTCGGCGGAGGTCGCCGCGAGCGTGCGCAGGTAGTACGTCGTCTTGAGGCCGCGCACCCACGCGAGCTTGTAGGTCTCGTCGAGCTTCTTGCCCGACGCGCCGGCCATGTAGACGTTGAGGCTCTGCGCCTGGTCGATCCACTTCTGGCGGCGCGCGCCGGCCTCGACGATCCAGGTCGAGTCGACCTCGAACGCGGTCGCGTAGAGCGTGCGCAGCTCGGCGGGCACGCGGTCGATCCTGGCGAGCGAGCCGTCGAAGTACTTGAGGTCGGCCACCATCACGTCGTCCCACAGGTCGAGCGCCTTGAGGTCCCTGACGAGCTGCTCGTTGACGACGGTGAACTCGCCCGACAGGTTGCTCTTGACGTAGATGTTCTGGTACTCGGGCTCGATCGACGCGGCGACGCCGATGATGTTGGAGATCGTCGCGGTCGGCGCGATCGCCACGCAGTTGCTGTTGCGCATCCCGTGCTCGGCGATGCGCGCGCGCAGGCTCTTCCAGTCCATCGTCGAGCTCTCGTCGATCTCGACGTAGCCGCCGCGCTCCTCGCGCAGCAGCTTCAGCGTGTCCTGCGGCAGGATGCCGCGGTCCCAGAGGCTGCCCGGGTACGAGCTGTAGCGGCCGCGCTCGGCGGCGAGTTCGGTGCTGGCCCAGTACGCGTGGTAGCAGACCGCCTCCATCGACGCGTCGGCGAACCTGAGCGACTCCTGCGACGCGTAGGGCACGCGCATCAGGTGCAGGCAGTCCTGGAACCCCATGATCCCCAGGCCCACCGGGCGGTGCCTGAGGTTGCTGTTGCGCGCCTTCGCGACCGCGTAGTAGTTGATGTCGATGACGTTGTCGAGCATCCGCATCGCGGTGGCGATCGTGCGTTTCAGCTTCGCCTGGTCGAGCTCCCAGCCGCCGCCTTTTCCCTTCCCGGTCTTCACCATGTGCGCGAGCAGGTTCACCGAGCCCAGGTTGCAGACCGCGATCTCGGTCTCGCTGGTGTTGAGCGTGATCTCGGTGCACAGGTTGCTGCTGTGCACGGTGCCGACGTGCTGCTGCGGCGAGCGCACGTTGCAGGCGTCCTTGAACGTGATCCACGGATGCCCGGTCTCGAACAGCATCGAGAGCATCTTGCGCCACAGCTGCACGGCGGGGATCTTCTTGTGGAGCTTCAGCTCGCCGCGCGCGACCCGCTCCTCGTGGCGCTTGTAGGCTTCCTCGAACGCGTGGCCGAACTTGTCGTGCAGGTCGGGCACGTCGGACGGCGAGAACAGCGTCCAGTCGCCGCCTTCCATCACGCGCTTCATGAAGAGATCGGGGATCCAGTTCGCCGTGTTCATGTCGTGCGTGCGGCGGCGGTCGTCGCCGGTGTTCTTGCGCAGCTCGAGGAACTCCTCGATGTCGAGGTGCCAGCTCTCGAGGTAGGTGCAGACCGCGCCCTTGCGCTTGCCGCCCTGGTTGACGGCGACCGCGGTGTCGTTGACGACCTTGAGGAACGGCACCACGCCCTGGCTCTTGCCGTTGGTGCCCTTGATGTGCGAACCCATCGCGCGCACGTTGGTCCAGTCGTTGCCGAGCCCGCCGGCGAACTTGGACAGGAGCGCGTTCTCCTTGATCGCCTCGTAGATGCCGTCGAGGTCGTCGGAGACGGTGGTGAGGTAACACGACGAGAGCTGCGAGCGGTGCGTGCCCGAGTTGAACAGCGTCGGCGTCGAGCTCATGAAGTCGAACGTCGACAGCACGTCGTAGAACTCGATCGCGCGCGCCTCGCGGTCGACCTCGTTCAACGCCAGGCCCATCGCGACGCGCATGAAGAAGCACTGCGGCAGCTCGAAGCGGCGCCCGCCGACGTACTGGTCGACGAGGAAGTAGCGGTCGTAGAGCGTCTGCAGGCCGAGGTAGCCGAACTGCAGGTCGCGCTCGGGCTTGAGCGCCGCGCCGAGCTTCTTCATGTCGTACTGGAGCAGGTTCTCGTTCAGGAGGCCGATCTTCGTGCCGTGCCGCACGAAGCGCGGGAAGTACTCGGCGTAGCGGGTCGCCATGTCGGCCTGCGACGCCTCCTCGCCGAGCGCCTCGTAGCGCAGCGCGTCGAGCAGCAGGCGCGCGGTCACGTACGAGTAGGCGGGGTCCTTTTCGATCAGCGTGCGCGCGGCGAGCACGACCGACTTGCGCACCTCCTCGATCGGCACGCCGTCGTAGAGGTCCTTGAGCGTGGCCTTCAGGATGCGCTGCGGATCGGTGTCGGGAAGGCCCTCGCACGAGGTCTTCACGAGCGCGGTCAGCCGCGCGAGGTCGAGCTTGCGGCGCACGCCGTTCTCGGTGACCGAGATCTCGACGTCGTGCGCCTTCGCGTTCGCCTCGCCCTTCGCGGCGCGCTCCTGCGAGCGCTTCTCGCGGTAGAGCACGTACGCGCGCGCGGCCTCGTGCTCGCCGCCGCGCATCAGCGCGAGCTCCACCTGGTCCTGGATCTCCTCGATGTGGATCGCGCCGCCTTCCGGCTTGCGCTTGACCAGCGCGGCGACGACCGCCTCGGTGAGCACGGCGACCTGCTCGCGCACGCGCGCCGACCCCGCGCTCTGCCCGCCGTTCACGGCGAGGAACGCCTTGGTCATCGCGATCGAGATCTTCGACGGCTCGAAGCCGACGACCGCGCCGTTGCGGCGGATCACCTTGTACTGCGAGAAGCGCGGATCGGCGCCGCTCTCCATCGGACTGCCAGGCGCGCCCACGATCAGGTCATGCGATGCGACGTTCGGCTGTGCGGCCGGGGCGGGGGCCTGAGCAGCGAGGGGCATGGGTGCTTCTCCTGTGAAACTTGTCGTTGTCGTGAGGCGGACGCGGTGTTCGCCGATCCGGGGAGATTCCCGCCAACCCGCGTCCGTCGCGGCTTTCCGGGCGGTTCCCCGTTCCGTGCTCGCGCCACGCAACAGGTGGGCGCGGGGCCGTGCACGGGAGGGGTCCGGAATCCGCTTATGAATCAGAATCTACTACATCTTGTGTTCAAGTGCAGGCTCAACACCAAGCATAGTGGGTCGACCGCCAATCCGCAAGGCCGAAATCGTCCACAGGCGGGGTCGCCGGAAAGGGCAAGGAAAACAGGCGATTGCGGCCTCGCGTCCTGCCTGTCCCCGGACTTTCCCGGCGTTCTCCACCGGCTTGTCCACCGTTTGCGCCGTTCGTCGGCGAAATCGCGACGTTGCACCGATGAGACAACGGAATCGACGTGCTGCGCCGCGCCAGCGGAGACGGGCGACGGCTACGGAAAGCCGCGGAATGTGGCGCCCGGCGCGGATGTGCGATGCAGCATGATTGCGTGTCCGACGCGCGGAGAGGCGTCCACCCGCCTGCGGCCGCCGCCACCGTGCCCGCGCCGCGGCGAATATTCGCGTCCGCCGCGGCCGGGCCGCCGGCGTGCCGGCGCCGCACGACGGCGCGCGAGACAGTCAGGAGGGAAGGCGGAACAGATCGTTGCCGGCGATCGCGACGAGCGTCTCGTCCGGCGACGGCGCGACGAGCGCAAGCCCGGTCATGCGGCCGAACGCGGGCAGGATCGCGCGGCGGCGACCGAGCACGAAGCAAGGCAGGCGCACCGACTCGTCGCCGCGGCCCGAGAGACGCACGCCGGGATGGACGTGGCCGCACAGCGCGTAGCCGGTGCGCGGCGACACCGGCGCGTGGCAGGCGAGGAATGGCGGCAGCGCGCACGGCTCGGCCACCACATCCACGCCCCAGCCACCGGGCGGGTCGCCGGCATTCGCGTCGTGGTTGCCGCGCACCAGCGTGATCGCGAGCGACGGATGCGCGTCGCGCCAGCGGCGGAACGCGTCGTCGAGCGCCGGCACGACTCCCGCCTTCGCGTGCAGGAAGTCGCCCAGCACGACGAGCCGCGCGGCGCCGCTCGCGTGGACGAGCGACGACAGGCGCGCGAGGTCGCCGGCCGTCGACCCGCGCGGCACCGGCACGCCGCCGGCGCGAAACGCCGCGGCCTTGCCCAGGTGCACGTCGGCGACGAACAGCGTGCGCGCGCGCGTCCACAGGAGCGCGCGCTGTGCGAACAGCTCGACGGCTTCGCCGCCGAGCGACGTGGCGTAGCGCCCGGCGTGTCGGCCCGCCGGAGCGGTGCGTGGGGTCTCTGGCGTCATCGTCGGCACGACACTGGCACCACGCTCGTGCGCGCGACGATTGCGATGGCGAGGCGGGCAGGGCACACTGAAGTGTCTGTCCGGTGGGATTCTAGACGCGGCGGCGCCGGACGAGCGGGATGCGCGACATCGACGCGGCCGCCGCCGCCGCCTTCCTCCGCACGACGGGTCCACGATGCCGCGGTTCGCAGCCAACCTCTCGTTCCTGTTCGACGAAGTGCCGTTCCTCGAGCGCTTCGGCGAGGCCGCGCAGGCAGGATTCCGCGCGGTCGAGTTCACGTTTCCCTACGACTGGCAGGTGCGCGACATTGCCGCGGAGATCGCGCGGCACGGGCTCGAGGTCGTCCTGTTCAACGCGCCGCCGGGCGACTTCGCGGCCGGCGATCGCGGGCTCGCGAGCCTGCCGGGGCGCGAGCACGAGTTCGCCGCGTCGATCGCGGCGGCGCTGCGCTACGCGCGCGCGCTCGACTGCCGGCGCCTGCACGTGATGGCGGGCACCGTGCCCCCCGACGCGGACGCGGACGAGCGCGATCGGCGCCGGCGGCTCTTCGTGCGGCAACTGCGCCAGGCGTGCGAGGACGCGGCGGCGCAAGGCATCACGATCCTGATCGAGCCGCTCAATCCGCGCGACATGCCGAACTACCTGCTGCGCACGCAGGCCGACGCGCACGCGATCCGCGAGGAGGTCGGCGCGCCGAACCTCAAGGTGCAGTTCGACCTCTACCACGCGCAGATCGTCGAGGGCGACCTGACCGAGAAGCTGCGCAGGTGGATCGCGCACGTCGGCCACATCCAGATCGCGGGCGTGCCGGGCCGCCACGAGCCCAACGTCGGCGAGATCAACTACGAGTGGCTGTTCCGCGTGATCGACGAGCTGCGCTACGACGG
Source organism: Rhizobiaceae bacterium (assembly GCA_905339215.1). GTDB lineage: Bacteria > Pseudomonadota > Alphaproteobacteria > Rhizobiales > Rhizobiaceae > DUSC01. Next base: position 122,424 of record CAJPFN010000077.1, on the reverse strand, counting down.
CTTCGTCGGCTGCGAGTACAAGCCGCTGAACGGAACCACCGCCGGGCTCGCGTGGATCTTCCGGCTGCTCGACCGCAAGCCGCCGGCATCCCGGGGCGGGTAGCGCTCGTCCTGCCACGGGGAGTCCGGCAACACCCCGCCGTTGTGGGTCCGGCTTCAGCCGGACGCACTTCGGGGATGTCGGGCTGAAGCCCGACCCACGGGATACTCGATGCCGCTGTGGGTCCGGCTTCAGCGGGACGCTGTTCGGGGGTGTCGGGCTGAAGCCCGACCCACAGGACACTCGATGCCGTTGTGGGTCCGGCTTCAGCCGGACGCTCTTCGGGGATGTCGGGCTGAAGCCCGACCCACATGTGATTCGATGCGGTTGTGGGTCCGGCTTCAGCCGGACAAGACATCGTCGGGCTGAAGCCCGACCCACAGGACACTCGATGCCGCTGTGGGTCCGGCTTCAGCCGGACGCTGTTCGGGGATGTCGGGCTGAAGCCCGACCCACGGGACACTCGATGCCGTTGTGGGTCCGGCTTCAGCCGGACAAGACATCGTCGGGCTGAAGCCCGACCCACGGGATACTCGATGCCGCTGTGGGTCCGGCTTCAGCCGGACGCACTCACGCCTACATGTTGACGCTCATCCCGCCGTCGACGTAGATCGTCTGGCCGGTGAGGTAGCTCGACGCGTCGGAGGCGAGGAACACCGCGATGCCGGCGAGCTCGTCAGGGTCGCCCCAGCGCTTCATCGGCGTGCGCAGGTTGACCCACGCGACGAACTCGGCATCGGCGAGCAGCGCCTGGTTCATGTCGGTCTTGAAGAAGCCCGGCGCGATCGCGTTGACGCGGATGCCGAGCGGCGCGAGCTCGACCGCGAGCCCGCGCGTCATCTGGCGGATGCCGCCCTTGCTGGCGGCGTAGGGCACGATGTTCGGACGCGCGAGCTCGCTCGTCAGCGACGCGATGTTGACGATGCTGCCGCGCCCGCGCTTGCGCATGCCGGGCAGCACCGCCTGCGCGACGATGAATGGCGCCTTGAGGTTGGTCTCGACGATCGCGTCGAAGTCCGCGAGCGGAAACTCGGCGACGGGACGGCGGCGCTGGATGCCGGCGTTGTTGACGACGATGTCGAGCGCGCCGTGCTTCGCCTCGATCGCCGCGACGCCGGCCTTCACGGCCGCGGCATCCGTGACGTCGAACACCGCGACGTCGGTCCTGCCGCCGGTCTTCGCGATCGGCTCGGCGGCGCGGGCGAGCGCGGCCGCGTCGCGTCCGTTGAGGACGACGGTCGCCCCGGCGCGCGCGAGTCCCGCGGCGATCGCGTGGCCGAGGCCGCGCGCGGCCCCGGTGACGAGCGCGACGCGCCCGGTGAGGTCGAACGGATTCGTGCGAGTCATGGGCGGGCGAGGAGGGCGGGCGAGGGCGCGATTGTCGCACGCGTGCGCCGGCTGCGTGGCCACCGGGCGTCCTCGTCGCCGGAGCGCTTGGAATCGGCGGGCCGAGGAGTGCGCCGGCTGCGCGGCTGTTGGGCGTCCACGCCGCAGGAGCGGGTCGCGCCGGCGTCGGCGGCGTGCGCCGCCCCCGACCGGGTCAGAGCGGCACGACGAGGGTCGCGCCGGCGTAGCGCCAGGCGTAATCCGGCGCGTCGACGAAGCCTGCGGCGCGGTGGTAGCCCGCGCGCAGCACCAGTCGCGCGCGGTCGCCGAGCGGGCCTTCCGCGCGCGCTTCGGCGAGGTAGGCGCCCTGCGTCCCGTTGCCGGACGAGCGCTCCTGTCCCGCGCCCAGCGCGCCGCTCAGCATCCAGCCGGCGTGGCGCTTGCGGATCGCCGCGACGGCGAGCCACTGGCGGTAGGTCTCCGGATTGAAGTACGCGCCGCCGACGTCGTCGTCGCGGCTCGCGTACTGGCGGTAGCGCAGTTGCGCGCTGACGCCGTGCTCGGGCATGGCGAGCCAGATCATCCGCGCGCGCAGGTGCAGGCGCGCGTTGCCGTCGGTGAACGGCTGCCAGGCGGCGAGTCCCGTCACGCTGAAGCGCTCGCCGAACGCCCTCTCGGCGCTCACGCCGACCAGCGCATAGCCGATCGCGCGCTCGAGCGCCTCCGGCGCGTCGACCAGGTCGGCGGAGGCGAGGACCTCGACGGCGGTCGCCGGCCCGGGGACGATGCGCCAGGTGATGTCGCCGACCGCGCGCGTGTGCCCGGCGACGCGCACGGCGCCGATCTCGGCATCGACGCCGGCGAGCGTGTCGCGCCGCTGGTCGCGCCACAGGCCGACGACGCCCTGCGCGTCCTCGCGGAAGTCGCCCTGCGAGTAGCGCGTGGTCTGGACCGCCACGCCGGCGTACTTCCACGGGTTTTCGTACAGGAAATGGCCGCCCGCCCGCAGGCGCGAGGCGCGAAAGCCGTCGGTGTCGCTCGAGATCGACGCATCGAGGATGGCCGCGCGGCCGTTGTCGGCGTGCGCGGCGGGCGCGATCGCGCCCGCAGCCAGCAGCGCGGCGAGCGCGAGCCCCGCCGCGAGTCCGGAACCGGCGGTCACTTCGTGCCCCAGCTCTTCCGCAGGCCGAGGATCTCCGAGAGGTATCCCGTCACGCACGCCGGCTGCAGGATCACGCTGTAGGCGAACGCGTAGGTCAGGAAGCCGAACGGGTTGAAGCGGACGCGCAGCTCCTGCCGCTCGAACATCCCCGCCCCGACCCGGTACATGACCGCGTTGATCAGGAGCGCGAGCGGCAGCAGGATCAGCGTGAGCGGGCCGGCGATCCAGAAGATGCCGAACAGCGCGAGCAGGACGCCGGGAATGAAGAACAGCGTGTAGGCGAGGTCGAGCCATGGGAAGAACAGATTCCACCACACGAACGCCGTGGACAGGCGCGGGGAGAGCAGGATACCGGGATGCCGGCGGAACGCCTCCATCATGCCACGCGCCCAGCGCTGCCGCTGGCGGACGAACTGGCCGAGCCGCTCGGGCGCGTTGGTGAAGCATACCGCGTCCTCCGCGTGGCCCACGCGCCAGCCCGCCTTGAGGATCGCCCGCGTGAGCACGATGTCCTCGCCCACGCACTCGGCCCAGCCGCCCACGTCGACCAGCGTCCGGCGGTCGTAGATCGAGAAGGCGCCCTGCGCGACCAGCGTGCCCTGGTACATCGACTGGACGCGCTTGATCGCGGCGATGCCGTGGAAGTAGTCCCACTCCTGCATGCGCGTGACCCAGTTGGCGCGCGAGTTGCGCACCAGCATCGTGCCGGCGACGGCGCGCGTGTCGGCGGGATCGGAGAGGTAGCGTCCGACGATGTTCGCGAGCGCGTTGCGATGCAGGTAGGAGTCCGCGTCGAGCGTGATGACCAGCGGGTGCGCGGCGACGGCCAGCGCGCGGTTGAGCGCGGCCGACTTGCCCGCGTTCGCGGGCTGGCGCAGCAGCGTGAGCCACGGGCGCACGATGCCCGCGACGATGTCCGCGGTGTCGTCCGTCGAGCCGTCGTCGATCACGATCACCTCGATCGGCCCCGGGTAGGACTGCCGCTCGACCGACGCGATCGTGTCGGCGATCGACCTGGCTTCGTTGTACGCGGCGATCAGGATGGTGATCGACGGGTAGCAGGCGACAGGTGCGCGCGGCGGCCTCCGGTCGTGCGCGAGGCTCGTCACGAGGAACGCGTTCATGAATCCGGGAATGAGCGCGATGCCGCCGATCGCGAACATCGCCACCGCCCAGCCGGCGAGCGCGGCGAGCTCCTGCATCCACGGAATCGCGATCCAGATCGTCAACGCGAACCACGCGAGGCTGACCGTCATGGCGATCAGGAACTTGGCGCGCACCGACAGGTAGAAGCGCTGGCGCGCGAGCGGTCCGGACGCGGGAACCTGCGGTGGCGGGTCGGCGTCGACGACCGGAGGGACGGTCGCGAGCGACGGCGCGGCGATGTAGGGGGCGACAGTGGGCGAATCGGTCTTCACGAGGGGCTCCGGCGTTGCACGACAAGTGCAATCGACGTGCCATTCGCGGCCGAATCGCCCGGAATGCGCGCCAGGGTACGGATTGGGTCACGTTGTGCCGCGCGCGGACACTGTTCGCGGCGAATCAGCGCATTGTGTCGGCGCGGCCGTCGTCGGGAGCGCGTGACGCGCGGCGCGCGCCGCGACGCGCGCCCCCACATAGTGACGCAAAGGGTCGTCTATCGGGGTCGATAGCCGGAGACTATCGCCCCGGGCGCAGGTGTCCCGCCGATGCGCCGCGCGGCGCCGCTACTTAGGCGAGCGCCTGCACGTCTGCGTCGACCGGCAGCGCGTGGCCCGAGATGTTGGCGCCGAGCGGCGAGGCGAGGAACACGATCGCGTTCGCGATGTCCTCGGCGGTCACGAAGCGCTTGAGCGAGGTCTTCGACAGCACCTCGTCGCGCACGACCTCGGGCGCGATGCCGCGCGCGGCGGCCTTCGCGGCGAACACGCGCTCGATGCGCGGGCCGGCGACGGCGCCGGGGCAGATCGCGTTGACCCGTATGCCGAAGGCGCCCAGCTCGATCGACAGCGACTTGGTGAAGCCGATCACGCCCCACTTGCTCGCGGCGTACGGCGTGCGCATCGCGAAGCCGAAGCGTCCCGCGGCCGACGACAGGTTCGCGATGCTCGCGTTGCGGCCCGCCTTGAGCAACGGGATCGCCAGCCGCGAGCAGAGGAACATGCCGGTCAGATTGACGTCGAGCGTGCGGCGCCAGTCCGCCGGGTCGACGTCCTCGCACGCCGCGGTCGGCCCGGCGATGCCGGCGTTGTTGACCAGCGTGTCGAGGCCGGAGAGCCGCGAGCGCACCTCGCCGAACAGCCGCGCGACGTCGGAGGGTTCCGCGACGTCGGCCGCGACGGCGGCGATCGTCGGATCGGTCGTGCGCAGCGCGTCGAGCGCGCCTTCGTCGACGTCGCAGACCAGCACGCGCGCACCCTCGGCGGTGAAGGCGCGCGCGGTGGCGAGCCCGATGCCGCTCGCGCCGGCGGTGACGAGGACGCGGTGTCCGTCGAGATTCGTGTTCATGGGCCTGGCCGGTGGCGGGAAAGGCGAAAGCGTAGCACCGGCGGGAAGGCGGGTACGATGCGCGCTTCCCCCGACGATCCGCCGCGCGACGCCATGGCACCTCCCCTCAAGGTCATCATCACCTGCGCCGTCACCGGCTCGATCCACACGCCGTCGATGTCGCCGCATCTGCCGGTCACGCCGCGCGAGATCGCCGATGCGGCGGTGGGCGCGGCCGAGGCCGGCGCCGCGATCGTGCACCTGCACGCGCGCGACCCGGCCGACGGGCGCCCGACGCAGGATCCGGCGCTCTTCCGCGAGTTCGCGTCGGAAATCCGCCGCCGCTCGAATGTCGTGCTCAACTTCACGACCGGCGGCGCCGCGACGATGACGATCGACGAGCGCCTGCGCCCGGCGCTGGAGCTCAAGCCCGAGGTCGCCTCGCTCAACATGGGGTCGATGAACTTCGGGCTCTACCCGATGCTCGACCGCTTCAGGACCTTCAGGCATCCGTGGGAGCGCGAGTACCTCGCCACCTCGGACGAGCGGATCTTCCGCAACACGTTCCGCGACATCGAGAGGATCCTGGTGTCGTGCGCGCAGAACCGCACCCGTTTCGAGATCGAGTGCTACGACATCGGGCACCTCTACACGGCGAAGCACTTCCTCGACCGCGGCGTCGTCGCGCCGCCGCTGTTCATCCAGAGCGTGTTCGGCATCCTGGGCGGCATCGGGCCGCATCCCGACGACGTGATGCACATGCGGCGCACCGCCGACCGGCTGTTCGGCGACGACTACCGCTGGAGCGTGCTTGGCGCGGGCCGCAGCCAGATGCCGATCGCCGCGATGGCGGCGGCGATGGGCGGCAACGTGCGCGTCGGCCTCGAGGACAGCCTGTGGCTGGGGCCGGGCAAGCTCGCGGAGTCGAACGCCGCGCAGGTCGCGAACGTGCGCCGGATCGTCGAAGGCCTCGGGCTCGCGGTCGCCACGCCCGACGAGGCGCGCGCAATCCTCGAGCTCAAGGGCGGCGACGACGTCGGGTTCTGACCGGCGAATCGGGCATCCGGCACCGCGCTTGACGCTCGTCAAGCCGGCGCGTGCCGCCGCGGGCTAGGCTGTCCCCGAAGGAGGACGATGATGAGCCACAAGAAGCTCGGTCCCACCCCGACGCAGCCGATCGGCGCGGGAGCGGTCGGCCGTTACCGCGACCGGATCCTCGACGATCCGCGGCACGATCCCTACCAGGCGAAACAGAAGTACGCCGAGCCGACGACGTGCCCGGACTGCCGCGCGTCGTTCGTGGAAGGACGCTGGAGGCGCGGCCCGGTCGAGGGCCCGGCGCACGCGGCGCGGTGCCCGGCGTGCCGGCGCATCGCCGAGCGCATGCCCGCCGGGACGCTGGACCTCGAGGGTCCGTATGTCGCCGCGCACGCGGACGAGCTCGAGCGCATGCTGCGTCACGTCGCCGAGCGCGAAGGGCACGATCATCCGCTCCATCGCATCATGGCGATCGAGCGCGAGGGCGAGCGCCTCCGCGTGACGACCACGGACGTGCACCTGCCGCAGCGGATGCTCGAAGCGGTCCGCAGTGCGCACCAGGGCGCGGGCGAGTTGCACTACGGGCACGACGACTACAGCGTGCGCGCTGCGTGGCGGCGATGATCCGCGCCGCGGGCGCGGCAGCCGACACGCAGGAAGGAATCGCGATGACCACTCCACGAACGAAATCCGCGCCGCCGATGCGGCCGAAGAAGCGTGCCGCGCGCGTGGCGGCGCATCCGGACGTCGGTTCGGTGCCGCCCGCGCGCCGGGTCGACGAGGCGCTCGACCTGCCATTCGCCGAAGGGATCGCCGACCAGCTCGATCCGGACCTGCGGCATCGCCTGATCAGCGAGGTCGCGTTCCACCGGCACGCCGAGCGCGGCTTCTCCGACGACTACGACGACGAGGACTGGCGCGACGCCGAGGCCGACGTCGATCACGTGGCGGTCGAGCGGCCGGCCGACGCGACGTAGTAGCCGGTTCCGGCGCGCCGCCGCGCGGCGTCACGGTCCGGCCGCGCGCTCGAGGTCGGCGACCATGCGCGCGACGCGCGACTCGAGCGCCTCGGTCGAGAGCGTCTCGCGGAACAGCTCGACCATCAGCGGGAACGCGAACGGCGAGGGGCGCGCGGGCGTCGCGAACACCACGCGGTCGCGGCGCATGCGGTCGAGCGCGGCGGCGAGCCGCGGGGCTTCGAGGTGGCGGTCGAGCACCTCGCGCTCGGCTTGCGCGAGCAGCAGGTTGTCCGGGTCGTAGTCGGCGAACACGTCGTGCAGCAGTCCCGACGAGGCCTGCAGCTGGCGTGCGGACTGGCCCTGGCCTGGGTAGCCCTGGAACACCAGGCCGGCCACGCGCGCGATCTCGCGGAACTGCCGCCGGCCCATCTCGGCGGCGTTCACGCCGGCGAGGATGTCGCGCTCGACGTCCGGCGCGGCGAGGAGGCGGCCTAGCGTCCCGAGCGACAGATCGACCGGCTCCGGCGACAGCAGCCCGAAGCCGTAGTCGTTGACGGTCATCGAGAACGAGCGCGGCGCGGCGCGCGACAGGCGCCAGGCAAACAGCGTCGCGAGCCCCATGTGCGCGAGCCGCCCCACGAACGGGTAGAAGAACAGGTAATGGCCCTCGCGCGCGGCGAGCCGCTCGACCAGCCACTCGCGCTCGTCGGGCAGCGCCGACCACCGCTTCTGCAGCTCGAGCAGCGGGCGCACGAGCTTCAGCTCCGGCGAGGCGTAGACGCCGCGCTTCGCGTCCGCGACGAGCTTGCGCGTGCGCTCGGCGAGCAGCGTCGAGAGCGCCATCTTCGCGCCGGACCAGCGCGGGACGACCGCGGCGCGCGACGGCGCGGGCTTCGCCCACGCGGTCATCTCGCGAACGCGCACGAACTCGAGCACGCGGCCGGCGAACACGAAGCAGTCGCCGGGCGAAAGGCGCGCGACGAACGATTCCTCGACGTGGCCGAGCGCGCGCCCGTTCGCGAGGCGCACCGTGATGCTCGCCTCCGACACGATCGTGCCGATCTGCGTGCGGTGGCGGCGCGCGATCTGCGCGTCGGGGACGCGCGCGATCCCGTCGACGCCGATCACGACGCGGCGGTACTCCGGGTAGGCGTTGAGGCTCGCGCCGCCGTGCGTCACGAAGTCGAGCGCCCAGCGCCACGTCGCGTCGTCGAGCGCGCGGTAGGCGTGCGTGCCGCGCACCTCGGCCGCCAGCGCCGCGGGCTCGAAGCCGCCGCCCAGCGCGCAGGTGACCAGGTGCTGCACCAGCGCGTCGACCGGCGCGTCGAGCGGCACGCGCGGCTCGATGCGGGCCAGGGCGGCGGCGTCGCGCGCGGCGGCGGCCTCGACGAGCTCCAGCGCGTGCGTCGGCAGCACGGTGACGCGCGAAACCTCGCCGGGCCGGTGGCCGCTGCGGCCCGCGCGCTGCATGAGCCGCGCGACGCCCTTCGGGCTCCCGATCTGCAGCACCTGGTCGACCGGCGCGAAGTCGACGCCGAGGTCGAGGCTCGACGTGCACACGACCGCGCGCAGGCGCCCGTCGCGCAGTCCCGCCTCGACCCAGTCGCGCACCTCGCGCTCGAGCGAGCCATGGTGCAGCGCGATCGTGCCGGCCCAGTGCGGGCGCGCTGCGAGGATCGCCTGGTACCAGATCTCGGCGGTCGAGCGCACGTTGGTGAACACGAGCGTCGAGCGCGCGCTCTCGATGGCGCCGACGAGCTCGGGCAGGAGCTTCAGCCCGATGTGCCCGGCCCACGGGAAGCGCTCGAGCGTGCGCGGCCGGATCGTGTCGATGACGACTCGCTTCGCCTCGAGGCCGCGCACGATGCGCGCGGACGCCGCGCGTGCCGGGCCGAGCAGCGCGGAGGCGGCCACGTCGAGGTTCGAGAGCGTCGCGGACAGTCCCCAGACCGGCAGCAAGCGACGCGCCGCCCCGGGGGCGACGCATCCCCCGGGAGAAGGCGAAGCCGGCTCGCCTCGGAGGCGTGTCATCCCGCGCAGGCGCGCGAGCGCGAGCTCGACCTGCACGCCGCGCTTGCTGCCGAGGAGCTCGTGCCATTCGTCGACGACGATCGCGGCGAGGTGCGCGAAGCGCTCGCACCAGTCGGCGCGCGAGAGCAACAGCGTCAGGCTCTCGGGTGTGGTGACCAGCGCGGTCGGCAGCCGGCGGTCCTGGCGGGCGCGCGCCGAGGCCGGCGTGTCGCCCGTGCGCACGTCGACCGTCCAGGCCGGCCGGAGCGCCGCAGCGGCGCGCGCGAGCGCGAGCGCGGTGTCGGCCGCAAGCGCGCGCAGCGGCGTGATCCACACGACGGTGAGCGGGGGCGCGGCCCCGGGCTCGCCCGCGGGACCGAGCGCGAGCGGCCCGAGCCACGCGGCCCAGGTCTTGCCCATGCCGGTCGGCGCGTGGACGAGGCCCGATTCGCCGCGCGCGTACGCCGCCCAGACTTCTTCCTGGAACGCGAACGGCGAGTGCCCCTGCGCGGCGAACCAGTTCCGCACCGCCGCGAACGGATCGGCGCACTCGGGCGCGCTCCGCAGCGGAGCGTTCATCGCGGCGGCGCTACTCCGGCGCGAGTCGCCATTCCCATACCGGCCCGTCCTCGGGATCGTCGACGGTGCCGACGCGCACGAAGCGCAGCTTCTCGAGGATCCGGGTCGACGCGCCGGGGGCGGGGAGCGTGCGGGCGGTGATCGCGAGGCCGCTGTCCTCCGCGCGCGCCATCGCCACCAGCTCCCGTGCCATCGCCGTCGCGACGCCGCGGCCCTCGTGGTCGGGGAACGCGTAGTACGCGATCTCGACCACGCCGTCGCGCGGCACGTCCTTGAACGCGCAGGTCCCGGCGCCCGTCTCGCCGTCGAGCGCGAGGTAGCCGATCCAGGGACGCGGGCGCGACGCGTAGCCGGGCATCGCGATCGTGTCGCGGATCGCCATCGACGCGATCTCGGGCATCGCGCCGCGACGCACGTCCACGGCGCCGTCGGGCGGAATGGGAATCAGCGTGATCGGCTTCATGTGCGCGTGCGGGAATGCCTGGATGCGTGGATGCCCCGATGGTACGACGACGTGCGTCCGGCCGGCGCGCCGCGTGCAACCTGCGCGGGCGCGGGCCCAGCGAGCCGCGCGCGGCGCGACCGCGGAGCGAGGGCGGAAGCGGGCGCTACCCGCCGGCGCCGGGCCGCATCGCGATCGTGCGGCCCCTCGCCGCTGGCCTCACGCCGCCGCCTCGGTGCGAGGCCGTCGCGATGCGTGGCGTCGCGTGTCGGCGGCCGGCGGCGATTCGGCTCGGCGTCGATCCCCGCCGATGGCGGGGCCCCTCGCCGCTGGCCTCACGCCGCCACCTTCGCGGGCGCGGTGGGGGCGCGCGCGGCGCGGAACTCGCCGAGCAGCACGGTCTCGCGCGCCTTCGCTTCCTTGACGTGGCGCTCCTTCACGTGCCCGTAGCCCCGGATGTGCTCGGGAACACGCGCCAGCTCGACGGCGAGACGGTGGTTGTGCGGCGCGAGCTTCGCGAGGATCTCGTCCTGCAGGATCTCGTACTCGGCGAGGAGTCTCCGCTCCATCCTGCGCTCGTCGGTGCGTCCGAACACGTCGAGCGCGGTGCCGCGCAGGCGACGCAGCTTCGCGAGGACGCGAAACGCCTTCATCATCCACGGCCCGTAGGTCGACTTCTTCGCGACCCCGGTCGCCGCGTCGGCCTTGTTCGTGAGCGGCGGCGCGAGGTGGAACACGAGCTTGTAGTCGCCCTCGAACTGCGCCGCGACGCGTTCGGCGAAGTCGCTCTCGGCGTACAGGCGCGCGACCTCGTACTCGTCCTTGATCGCGCGGAGCTTGAAGTCGTAGCGCGCGACCGCCTCGGAGAGCGCCGTCGAGCCGGGCATCACGCGCGCCTCGGCCGAGCGCACGCGCGCGACCAGGTCGGCATAGGCCTTCGCGTACGCGGCGTCCTGGTAGTCGGTCAGGAACGCCACGCGTCGCCCGATCGTTTCGTCGAGCGACGCCGAGAGCCGCTGCGAGTCGGGGATCGAGCGCTTCGGCGTTGCGGCGTCCGCGACCGCGGCGGGCGCGTGCGCGGCCATGCGGCCCCACCGGAACGCGAGCCGGTTCGACTCGACCGACGTGGCGTTGAGCTCGATCGCGCGCAGGATCGAGGCCTCGGAGAGAGGCAGCAGGCCGCGCTGGTACGCATAGCCGACCATGAACAGGTTGGTCGCGATCGAGTCGCCCATGAGTCGCGTGGCGAGCGTCGACGCGTCGAGGAATTCGGCGTCGCCCGGCGCCACCGCGTCGGCGATCTCGCGCTCCATCGACCCCAGCGGGAACACCAGGTCCGGGTTGCGCGTGAAGTCGGCGGGCATCACGAGTCCGGTGTTGACCAGCGCCTTCGACACGCCGCGCTGCATCTTGGCGATCGACTCGTAGCCGACGCCGGTGACGATGTCGCAGGCGAGCACGAGCTTCGCCTCGCCGGCGGCGATGCGCGTGGCGTGCAGCGCCTCCGGCGCGCCCGCGATGCGCACGTGCGAGACGACCGCGCCGTTCTTCTGCGCGAGACCGGCCATGTCGAGGACCGACACGCCGCGGCCCTCGAGGTGCGCCGCCATGCCGAGCAGCGCGCCGATCGTGACCACCCCGGTGCCGCCGATGCCGGTGACGAGGATGCCGTACGGATCGTCGAGCGCGGGCATCGCGGGCGGGGGCGGGAGCGTCGAGAAGTCGGGCGCGTCGGCTCTCGCGGGCTTGCGCAGCGACCCGCCCTCGACCGTGACGAACGACGGGCAGAATCCGTTGATGCACGAATAGTCCTTGTTGCACGAGGACTGGTCGATCGTGCGCTTGCGGCCGAACTCGGTCTCGAGCGGCGCGACCGACACGCAGTTCGACTTGACGCCGCAGTCGCCGCAGCCCTCGCATACCAGCTCGTTGATCACGACGCGCTTCGCCGGATCGGGGAACTTGCCGCGCTTGCGGCGGCGCCGCTTCTCGGCCGCGCAGGTCTGGTCGTAGATCAGGATCGTCGTGCCCTCGACGTCGCGCAGTCTCCGCTGAACGCGGTCGAGCTCGTCGCGATGGTGCACCTCGATCGGTTCGGCGAAATAGCCCGGCGGATACTTCTCCGGCTCGTCGGTCACGACGGCGATCTGCGTCACGCCTTCGGCGGCCACCTGCCGCGCGATGTCCTGCGGCGAGAGCGGGCCGTCGATCGGCTGCCCGCCGGTCATCGCGACCGCGTCGTTGTAGAGGATCTTGTAGGTGATGTTGACCTTCGCGGCGACCGCGGCGCGGATCGCGAGCAGCCCGCTGTGGTAGTAGGTGCCGTCGCCGAGGTTGGCGAAGATGTGCTTCTCGTTCGTGAACGGCGCCTGGCCGATCCACGGCACGCCCTCGCCGCCCATGTGCGTGAACTCGGTCGTCGACCGGTCCATCCAGATCGCCATCACGTGGCAGCCGATGCCGGCCGTCGCGCGGCTCCCCTCGGGAACGCGCGTCGACGTGTTGTGCGGGCAGCCCGAGCAGAAGTACGGCGTGCGCGCGATGCTGATCCGCGGCCTCGCCAGCGCGGCTTCCTTCTGGTTGATGAACTCGACGCGCCGGCGGATGCGCTCGCGGTCGCCTTCGTTCGGGTGCAGTCCGAGCCGCTCGATGCGGCCCGCGATGACGCGCGCGATCATCGCCGGCGTCAGCTCGCTCGCCGCGGGCAGCAGCCAGTCGCCGTGCGGCCGCACCCACTCGCCCTTCTCGTCGAACTTGCCCACGACGCGAGGGCGCACGTCGTCGCGCCAGTTGTAGAGCTGCTCCTTCAGCTGGTACTCGACCACCTGCCGCTTCTCCTCGACGACGAGGATCTCGTCGAGCCCCTCGGCGAACTCGCGCACGCCTTCGGGCTCGAGCGGCCAGGGCATCGCGATCTTGTAGACGCGGATGCCCAGCTCCGCCATGTCGCGCTCGTCCAGGCCCAGGTCGTCGAGCGCCTGGCGCACGTCGAGGTAGCTCTTGCCCGACGTGGCGATGCCGAGCTTCGGCCTCGGGCTGTCGACGACGATGCGGTTGAGCTTGTTGACGCGCGCGTAGTGCAGCGCCGCGTAGATCTTGTAGTCCTGCATCCGGGTCTCGGTCGCGAGGAACGGATCGGGCCAGCGGATCGACACGCCGTCGGGCGGCAGCGGGAAGTCGTCGGGAACGACGATGCGGACGCGCTCCGGGTCGATCGACACCGACGCCGAGCTCTCGACCGTGTCGGCGACGCACTTGAAGCCGACCCACAGCCCCGAGTAGCGGCTCATCGCCCAGCCGTGCAGCCCGAGATCGAGGATCTCCTGCACCGACGACGGGTAGAGCACCGGGATCATCGCCGCCGAGAACTGGTGGTCGGACTGGTGCGGCAGCGTCGAGGATTTCGCCGCGTGGTCGTCTCCGGCGAGCACCAGCACGCCGCCGTGCTTGCTCGTGCCTGCGAAGTTCGCGTGCTTGAACACGTCGCCGCAACGGTCGACGCCCGGGCCCTTGCCGTACCACATCGCGTAGACGCCGTCGACGGTGGCGCCCGGGTGCAGGTTCACCTGCTGCGTGCCCCAGATCGACGTGGCCGCGAGGTCCTCGTTCAGCCCCGGCTGGAACGTGACGTTCGCGCGCTCGAGGAAAGGCCTCGCGCTCCACAGCGCCTGGTCGAGGCCGCCCAGCGGGCTGCCGCGGTAGCCCGAGACGAAGCCCCCGGTGTTCAGGCCCGCGAGCCTGTCGCGCTGCTGCTGCAGGATCAGCAGCCGGACGAACGCCTGCGTGCCGGTGAGGTAGACGCGGCCGGTGTCGAGCGCGTACTTGTCGTCGAGGGAGACGTTCGCGAGCGCGACGCCGCTGCCGGGTGGGGCCATCGGGAGTACTCCGCAAAATCGTGTTTTGGGACGCTGCGGAGCGCGAGATGGCGCCCCGTCGAGCTTTCGCACCGTGGGCTCGTGGCCCAGTGGCGAATCGGCGCGCATGATACGCCCTCGACGCGGGGGCGTCCACGGAGCGGCGCGGCCATGCGCGCGCCGACCCCACTTGCAGCGGGGTCGATCGGGGCGACGGCGCCTCGTTGCGCCGGCGACGAACGTGGCGCAGCGCCCGGGGACGCCGGTTGCGCCGTGATGCCGGAGCGTGCGGGCGACGCGCTCGCCCTCGCCGCAGCGCGCATCGGGATCGCCGTCGTCGCGCTGCGCGAGCGATCGCAGACCGTCGAGTGTCGGCGCGCCCGCCGGCAGCGCATCGCGGACGCGGACGCGTATCGGCGCGGCGCCCGTCGCCGCAGCCGCGAGCGCCGGCGCCGACCGGGTACGATGCGGGTGGCGTGGGCTTCGACGCCGTGGACGTCGGCATCGGCGCCGAGCCATCGTCTCGTTCGAAGTGGCCTGCGTTCCTCCACCGCTGACAGTGAAGAGTGTCGAAACCCGTTCGATGGACGCCGGCCCGCATCGCGTCCTGCGGTCGAGAGGTCGGCCGTGACGCTGCGCGTCGGTGTCTTTCCGCACGCGGACCTGCCTCACATCGTGCCGAGCTTTCGCATCTGCCGGGAGCTGCTCGGGTGCGGCCACGAGGTCCGTGTTCTCGGATCGGATGTCCGCAAGTTCGGCCGGGGACACAGCGAGGCATGGGCCGACCAGCTCGGCATGTTCGGCCTGAACGGACGCGAGGTGGTCCATCGCAGCGACGACGTGACGCTTGCCGCATGGCTCGAAGGACAGCTGAAGGACCTTCGACTCGACGTTCTCGTCGTGGACGCGGTCTGGCAGGGCCTGGCCTACGGATGCCGCGCGTCGTTGCCGGGAAAGGTGGTCGTTCACCACGCGGGGCTGCCCGACTTCAGGTCGAGCGACATGCCGACGTGGGACTTCGTGCATCCCGGGCATCCGAGGGAACGGTGGGCGCTGGCGCGGCGTTCCAGCGAGCAGCGCGAGCAGTCGGGCGAGGGCGTTCGCGGTCTCCTCTCGTCGGTGAAGGCGCTTTCAGCCGAGGGCAGGAAGGAGAAGGATGTCTTCGGATTCGGCTGCGGCGAGTTCGAGAACCTGCCGGCCACGCGGGCGATGAGTCTGTGTCCCGCCGTGGAATTTCCGGACGAGCGCGGCCGGGTCGAGTACTTCGGGACGCTCCTGCCCGCCCCCGGGGACATCGACTGGAGAGCGCTTCCTCCCGAACTGGCGGACGCAGACGAGAGCCTGGTCGCATGCGCATTCGGAACGACGGGCCTGCGGACCCGGCACGAGTACGACTGGCTCCTCGCGCTGGCGACGCGGCTCGCCCATCACCTTGCCGGGTGCCGGATCGTTGCCGTCGTCCCCGCGATGGCGAGGCGCGATGCGACCGGCGGCCGCGCCCCGAAGAACCTCGTTGTGCAATCGTGGGTTCCGCTGTGGGAGCTCCTGTCCGGTCGCAAGGGCGCCAAGGTCCTGGTGTCGACGCCCGGCGTGGGCGCGTTTCGCGAAGCGGTCGCTTCGGGAACCCCGGTCGTCGCCGTTCCGCGCTGGCTGGACCAGTTCGGCGCGGCCGCCCGGGTGGAGTACTTCGGCGTCGGCCACGCGCTCGTATCGCACGAACTGCCCGAACCGGACCTCGTCGTGAAGCGCGTCGCATCCGTTCTGCACGATTCCGACCTTCGCGCGCGAACCGAGTCGCTGCGCCAGGAGGTCGCTGCATTCGACGCGACCCGGCCGCTGAAGCGATTCATCGAGAGAACGGGCCACGCGTAGACGATCGCGGAGGTCCGTGTCCGCCACGGCATGGCCCGGGATCGCGGGGGGCGGCGGCCCGACGCCGTGAAGGCGGTCCGTGCTCGAGCCGGCGCGGGGCGCAACGAGGTCGTCGTCACGGCGTCGACCGGAATCGATGTCGACGCCATCGCCTCCGGTGCACGCGCCATTGCGCGACGAGGCAGCCCTTCCGTCTCGGCGACTTGACCCCGCGCGAAATCGAGCCGCACCATCGGCCCGTTCACGACCCCGACCCGACACCTGATCGCGGGCGAATGCGGCTCGACGATCCGGGCACGGTCGGCGGTCGTGCGAGTCGGGACGCACGTCCGCATCAGGAGGTGACCACGATGGACATCCGATCGACCGCATTCGCCGAGGGAGCATCGATCCCGTCGCGCCACACCTGCGAGGGCGCGGACGTCTCGCCGCCGCTCGCGTGGACCGGCGTGCCCGCGGGCGCGACGTCGCTCGCGCTCGTCGTCGACGATCCCGATGCGCCCGACCCGGCGCACCCGAGGATGACCTGGGTGCACTGGGTGCTCTTCAACCTTCCCGCGTCGGCCGCCGGGCTCGCCGAGGGCATCGCGCCCGCGTCGCTTCCGGACGGCACGGTCCAGGGTACCAACGACTGGCGCCGCACCGGGTGGGGCGGTCCGTGCCCGCCGATCGGGAGGCACCGCTATTTCTTCAAGCTGTACGCGCTCGACGTCGAGCTGCCGCGCGCGCTCGGCGCGGCGACCAGCGCCGTGCTCGAGGGCGCGATGCGCGGGCACGTTCTGGCGAGCGCGACGCTCGTGGGCACCTACCAGAAGCAGCGCGACGCGTGACCGCCGAGCTGACCATCGCCGACCAGGCGCGACTCGTGGCGGGCCTGCGCGAGGCGCTGCGGACGGAGAGCGGGGGACGCGAGGTGCGTGCGATCGAGACGCACATCTCGACCGTGCTCCTGACCGGCAGGCACGCGTACAAGGTGAAGAAGGCGGTCTCGCTGGGCTTCGCCGATTTCTCGACGCTGGCGCTGCGGCGACGCTACTGCGACGAGGAGCTGCGCCTGAACCGCCGCCTCGCGCCCTCGCTCTACCTCGACGTCGTCCCGATCGCGGGCAGCGTCGAGCGCCCGATGCCCGGCGGCGAGGGCGAGGCGATCGAGTTCGCGGTCAGGATGCGCGAATTCCCGCAGGAGGCGCTGCTCTCGCACGAGCTCGAGCGCGGCGCGCTCTCCGAGGGCGAGATCGACGCGCTCGCGGCGATCGTCGCGGCGTTCCACGGGCGGATCGCGGTCGCGAGGCCCGGCGACGGCTACGGCACGCCGCAGGACGTGCTCGACTACGCGCGCGGGAACGTCGACCACCTCGACCGGCTGCGGACCGATCCCGTCGAGCGCGACGCGCTCGCCGAGCTGCGCGACTGGACCGAGCGCGAGTTCGCCGTGCGGAAGTCGCTGGTCGAGGCGCGCCTGCGCGACGGCTTCGTGCGCGAGTGCCACGGCGACCTGCACCTCGGCAACATCGCCCGCGTCGACGGCGAGATCGTCGTCTTCGACGGCATCGACTTCAACGCGCACCTGCGCTGGATCGACGTCGCGAGCGAGGTCGCGTTCGCCGCGATGGACCTCGAGGACCGCGGGCGCGCGGACCTCGCGCACCGCTTCGTCGACGCCTACCTCTCGATCACGGGCGACTACGCCGGGCTCGCGATTCTCGACTTCTACGTCGTCTATCGGGCGCTCGTCCGGGCGAAGGTCGCGGCGCTCCGCGCGGACCAGGCGCAGGCGCCGGACGAGCGCGCCGCGTGCGACGTCGAGTGCCGGGGCTACCTCGCGCTCGCGCGGCGCCACGCGGTCCGTGGCGAGCCGGGAATCGTCGCCACGCACGGCCTGTCGGGCACGGGCAAGACGACGCGCTCGCAGGCGCTGCTCGAGACGATCGGCGCGGTGCGCATCCGCACCGACGTGGAGCGCAAGCGCCTGCACGGCCTCGCGGCGGACGCGCGCGCGGGTGGCGCCGTCGGTGCCGGCGCATACGTCGGGGACGCGACGCGCTCGACCTACGCACGTGTCTGCGACCTCGCGCGCACGGTCGTCGCGTCGGGGCGGGTCGCGATCCTCGACGGGACGTTCCTCGCACGCTGGCAGCGCGACCTCGCGCGGTCGCTGGCCGCGGAGCTTCGCGTGCCGTTCGTCGTCCTGTCGTTCGCCGCGCGTCCCGGGACGCTGCGCCGGCGCATCGTCGAGCGCGCGGCCGCGGGCCGCGATGCCTCGGACGCGGACCTCGCGGTGATCGCGCACCAGGAGGCCACGCAGGACCCGCTCGCGTCCGACGAGATGGGCGACGTCGTGGGCTGCGACGGCGAGGCGCCGCTCGCCGAGGCGTCGGCGCCCGGTGCGTGGCGCGAGGTCCGCGAGCGACTCGGGGCAGGCCGTACACTCGCGGCTGCGGCACGGGGCGCCGGAAATCCGACGGGCGGGGCAGGCGAGGGATGACGCATCACGACGTGTTCAACGGCGATGCCGACGGGCTGTGCGCACTGCACCAGTGGCGGCTGGCCGAGCCGCGCGAGTCGGTGCTCGTCACGGGATTGAAGCGCGAGGTGAACCTCGTCGAGCGCGTCGACGCGAAGCGCGGCGACTCGGTGTGCGTCTTCGACGTCTCGCTCGCGACCAACCGCGCCGCCGTCGTCGCGCTGCTCGAGCGCGGCGTGTCGGTGCGCTACTTCGACCACCACTTCGCCGGCGAACCGATCTCGCACGCCGCGTTCGAGCCGCACATCGATACGTCGCCGGGCGTGTGCAGCGGCATCCTCGTCGATCGCCACCTCGGCGGCAGCCGGCGCGTATGGGCGGTCGTCGCGGCGTTCGGCGACAGCCTGCCGCATGCGGCGCGCGAGCTCGCCGCGTCGCTGCAACTTGCCGAGGGGCAGCTCGACGCGCTGCGGAACCTGGGCGACGCGCTGGCGTACAACGCCTACGGCGACTGCGACGAGGACGTCGTGATCGGCCCCGCGGCGACCTACCGGACGCTCTCGCGCCACGCCGACCCGTTCGCGTTCATGCGCGACGAGCCGGTGTTCGCGCGCATCCGAGACGCGCGCCTCGACGATCTCGAGCGCGCGCGCGGCGTGGCGCCCCATGCGATCTCGCCCGGCGGGGCGGTCTACACATTGCCCGACGCGGCCTGGAGCCGGCGCGTGCGCGGCGCGCTCGCCAACGAACTCGCGCACGGTCATCCGGCACGTGCGCACGCGGTCCTGACACCGGCGCCGGGCGGCGGATTCGTCGCGAGCGTCCGCGCGCCGCTCGACGCGCCGAGCGGCGCGGACCGTTTCTGCCGGTCGTTCGCGACCGGTGGCGGGCGCGCGGCGGCGGCCGGGATCAATCGCCTGCCGGCCGACGACGTTCCCGCGTTCGTCGACCGGTTTCGACAGGCGTGGCCGTGAGCGGCAGGTCCGACCCGCGCGACACGATCGCCACGCTCGACGCCGCGCACGCGTACGCGGCGCGCGGCTGGTCGGTGATCCCGTTCGAGGCGAGGGCGAAACGTCCGGGCCTCCCGTGGCTCGAGTTCCAGAAGCGGCGCGCCTCGCCCGAGGAGGTCGAGCACTGGTTCCGCCACCGGCGCGACGCCAACGTCGGCGTCGTCACGGGCGCGGTGTCGGGCATCGTCGTCGTCGACGTCGACGCCGGGCACGACGGCGTCGCGAGCCTCGCGACCCTCGAGAACGAGCACGGCCCGTTGCCGGTGACGGTCGAGTCGATCACCGGCGGCGGCGGGCGACACCTGTACTTCGCGCATCCGGGCGGCAGCGTCCCCAACCGCGTGGGCATGCTGCCGGGCATCGATATCCGCGGCGACGGCGGCTGTGTCGTGACGCCGCCGTCGATGCACGCGAGCGGACGGCGCTACGCATGGGCGAAGGGCCGCGCCCCCGGCGCGATGGCCGTCGCGCCGCTGCCCGCCTGGCTGCAGGAGATGCTGCGCCCGGGCAGCGCGCATCCGGGCAAGCCGCTCGCGCACTGGCGCGAGCTCGTGAAGAGCGAAATCGGCGAAGGACTGCGCAACACGACGCTCACCTCGCTCGCCGGTCATCTGATGTGGCACGGCATCGACCCGCAGGTGGCGCTGGAGCTGCTTCTCGGCTGGAACCGGATGCGCTGCGCGCCGCCGCTGGCCGACGGCGAGGTCGCGGGCATCGTCGACAGCGTCGCGCGCATGCACGCGAGGGCGTGACATCCCGCGAACCCCGCTGCGCGAGCCTTCCCCGGGCGGGCACGGCGCCCCCGGGGCGGCCCCGGCGGGCGCCGTCGTCCCGCACCGCGCGCTCCCGTAGAATGCAACGCGCCCTGCTCGCGCTGCGCCCGACACGCCGATGACCGACCTGCTCCCCGCCGTCACGATCGACACCGCTCCGGACCCCGATGCGTCGGTGATCTGGCTGCACGGGCTGGGCGACACCGGCCACGGCTGGTCGCAGGTCGTGCCCGAGCTGCGGCTCCCGCCGTCGCTTCGCGTGCGCTTCGTGTTCCCGCACGCGCCGTCGCTGGCGGTGACGATCAACCAGGGCTACGTGATGCCCGCCTGGTACGACCTGCGCGAGGCCGATGTCAATGCGCGCGCCGACCTGGCCGGCGTGCGCGCGTCGCGCGGGCGCGTCGAGGCTCTGATCGCCGCCGAGCGGAGCCGCGGCGTGCCGTCCTCGCGCATCGTTCTCGCCGGCTTCTCGCAGGGCGGCGTGATCGCGCTCTACGCGGGCCTGCGACATGCCGAGCGCCTCGCCGGCATCGTCGGGTTGTCGACCTACGTCGTCGATCCGGGGTCGCTCGCGACCGAGGCGTCGGCCGCGAACCGCGACGTGCCGATCCTGATGGCGCACGGGACGCGCGATCCGGTGATCCGCTTCGAGTGGGCCGACGCGTCGCGGCGCGCGCTCGAGCAGGGTGGTTGGAGTGTCGAGTGGGCGAGCTACCCGATGGAGCACGAGGCGACTCTCGACGAAGTGCGAAGGGTCGGCGCGTTCCTCGCCCGCGTGCTCGTGTCGAAGACGTCGGGCTGAAGCTCGAAGGCAACGTCCCTGGCGTGGGTCAGGCTTCAGCCTGACGCTTTCGGGATCGGCTCCGGTCGGGGGTTCGCAAGGGAGGTGTCGGGCTGAAGCCCGACCCACAGGGCGCGAACTACTCGTCCTCGCCGCCCGCAGCGCCGGACGAGCCTCGAAACTTTGTCCGTCTAGCCTCAAACAATGCTTTTGAAACAATGAAATGAGATCGACAGTTATTGCATGGCATGATGAACGGGCCCCCGTTGCGGAGGGCCCGTTCCGATGTTGCGGCGTCGCGGCGCGACGGTCAGCCGAGCGGGACCGGCACGAAGAGGCGCGCATCGTCGCGCTGGATCAGGAGCGCGACCGACTTGCCGCCCTTGTCGATCAGGCGCTTCATCTGGTCGACGCTCGCGACCGGCGTGCGATTGACCGACACGATCACGTCGCCCCGGCGCACGCCCGCCTTCTCGGCCGCGCCCGCGACGTCTTCGACGACGAGGCCGCCGGCGAGCTTCGCCGCGTCCTTCTCCTCCTTCGACAGCGGCCGCACGGCGAGGCCGAGCTTGCCCTGGCTCGCATCGGCGCGGCCCGCGACCGTGGCGCTGCCGGCCTCGCGCGCGCCGATCGTGGCCGTCAGCTGGCGCGGCTTGCCCTCGCGCCAGACGTCGAGCTTGACCGTCGTGCCGGGCTTCACCGACGCGACGAGCGGCGGGAGATCGCCCGAACGCGTGACCGGCTTGCCCGCGAACCCGACGATCACGTCGCCCGGTTCCACGCCGGCCTTCGCCGCCGGACCGTCACTTTGCACCGACCCGACCAGCGCCCCGGCCGGCTGTTCCATGCCGAAGCTCTCGGCGAGCGCCTGGTTGACTTCCTGGATCGTGACGCCGAGCCTGCCGTGGCTCACCTTGCCGTGCTTGACGATCTGATCCTTCACGTCGAGCGCGACGTTGATCGGCACCGCGAACGCGAGGCCCTGGAACCCGCCGGAGCGGCTGAAGATCTGCGAGTTGATGCCGATCACCTCGCCGTCGAGGTTGAACAGCGGGCCTCCCGAGTTGCCCGGGTTGACCGCCGCGTCGGTCTGCAGGAATGGCACGACCGAATCGCCCGGCAGTGAGCGCGACTTCGCGCTCACGATGCCGGAGGTGACGGTGTGCTCGAGCCCGTAGGGCGCGCCGATCGCCACGACCCACTCGCCGACGCGCGTCTTCGACGCATCGCCGGTGCGGACCGCGGGCAGTCCCTTCGCGTCGATCCTGAGCACGGCGACGTCGGTCGCCTTGTCCGCGCCCAGCACCTTCGCCTTGAACTCGCGCTGGTCCTGCAGCTTGACGACGACCTCGTCCGCGCCGTCGACCACGTGCGCGTTGGTGAGCACGAGGCCGTCGGCGTCGACGATGAATCCGGAGCCCATCCCCTGCGAGGGTCCGCGGTCGCGCCCGTCGGGCAGGTCGGGGAAGCCGCGAAAGAACGGCGCGAGCTCCGGCGGAACGGCGCGCGGCATCCGCCCGTCGCGCCCAGCCGTCCTCGCGTAGCCCTTCGACGTGCTCACCTCGACGACCGACGGGCCCTGCGACGCGACCAGATCGGCGAAGTCCGGGAGCGCGACCCGCTTCGTCGCGGTCGCGACCGGGACCTGCACGGTTGCCGCGCGAGCCTCGCCCGGGACGGCGTGCCGGTCGGCCGCGACCACGCCGAGGCCGAACGCGCCGGCCACGGCGAGCGCAAGCGCGCTGCGCCTGAGTGCGTTCGATTGCATGAGGGTCTCCTTTCCATGACCCGGGCCGGATTCAGGCCCGTACGCCGCCAAGGATAGGCACGGAGACTTAAGCGGGACTGAAGGCGGGGCGGGAGAACCGCGGGCCAGGACTCGGGAACACGGGGCGTCGGCGCGACGCGGCCGGCGCGCCACGACGACGGGTCACGTCCCGGGCATCGCGGTTCCGCCCGCTCGATCCCCGGTCCGCGGACCCCGCTCTCCACGCTCGTCGCCGCTTGCCACCTGGCCGAACCGCACGACCACTTCCAGCCCGCGGCCGTGCGCGCCGTCCGCCAGCGTCACGGCGGCGCCGTGCCGCTCGGCGATGCGCTTGACGATCGCGAGCCCCAGCCCGCTGCCCGGCGCGCCGCGGCGCGGGCCGCGCGCGAAGCGCTCGAACACCAGCGCGCGCTCGGACGCGGGAATGCCCGGCCCGTCGTCGCGGACGACCAGCGCGGGCGCGCCGTCGCGCGTTTCGACGATCACGTCGACGTGTCCGCCGGCGGGCACGTAGCGCAGCGCGTTGTCGATCAGGTTTGCGGCGAGCGTGGCGAGCGCGTCGGCGTCGCCGTCGACGGCGAGGGTGTCGAGTCGCCCGGCGCCGAGGTCGACGTCCTTCGCCGCGGCGCGGCCCGCGTGCGCGGCGATCGCCTCGCGGGCCAGCGCGGCGAGGTCGACGTGAACGCGCGGCGCGTCCGCGCCCGCGTGGTCCTCGCGCGCGAGCGAAAGCAGCTGCTCGACGACGCGCGTGGCGCGCATGAGTCCGCCGCGCAGCGCGGCCAGCGCGCCTGCGCGCTCGGCCTCGCCGTGCGCCCGTTCGGCCAGCTCCGCCTGCAGGTGCACGGCGGCGAGCGGCGTGCGCAGCTCGTGCGCGGCGTCGGCGACGAACGCCTTCTGCGCGTCGAGCGCGCCGTCGAGGCGGCGCAGGAGGCCGTTCAGCGCCGCGACGAGCGGGGCGACCTCGCGCGGCCACTCCCGCTCGGACAGCGGCTCGAGCTCGCGCGGATTGCGCTCCCCGACCGCGTGCGCGAGCCGGTCGAGCGGCCGCAGCGCGCGCGCGATCGCGAACCACAGCAGCACCGCGATCAGCGGCGCGGCGACGAGCCACGGCACGATCGTCGACAGGGCGAGGCTCGCGGCGAGCTGGTCGCGCAACGCGAGCGGCTGCGCGACCTGCACCAGCTCGCCGCCGGCGAGCACGCTGTAGACGCGCCACGGCCCGTCGCGCGTCTGGACGGTCGCGAACCCGGGCGAGCCGCGCGCGGGCGCCTCGCGCGCGCCCTGCGAGCGGTAGACCTGCACGCCATCGCGGTTCCACACCTGCACGATCAGCGGCGCGTCGGCCGATCCCGCGCGGCCGGCGCCCGGCGCGACCGAGAGCGGCATGCCGGTGACCGACGCCGCGAGCTGCGAGAGCTGCACGTCGAACATCGCCGACGCCTCGTCGCGGGCGCGCACGTAGGTCGCGAGCGTCGCCGCGACGAGCGCGAGCGCGAGTCCGCCGGCGAGCGGGAGGAGCAGCGCGCGCCGGATCGACGTCAACGGACGAGCACCTCCGGGCCGGCCGCGGTCGCGGCGTCGCGTAACCCTTCCTCGAGGAGGAGGCGCCGCACGCCCGGGACGGCCCGGCGCGCGAGGTGCCCGCTCCGTGCGCCAGCGCCGCTCATGCGGCGGACGTCCCGGTCGCGATCATCCAGCCCAGGCCGCGCACGTTGCGGATCAGGCCGTCGGGAAGCTTGCGGCGCAGGCTCGACAGGTGCACCTCGACGGCGTTGCTCTCGACCGCGTCCTTCCAGCCATAGAGCCGCTCCTCGAGCTGGGCGCGCGACAGGATCGCGCCCGGGCGCGCGGAGAGCGCCTCGAGCAGCGCGAACTCGCGCGCGGACAGCGCGACCGGCGCGCCGCCTACGCGCACCTCCTTCGTCGCCGGATCGATCGACACGCCGGGCAGTTCGATCGTGGGCGCGGCGCGCCCGGAGGCGCGGCGCGCGAGCGCGCGCAGCCGCGCCGCGAGCTCGGCCAGCTCGAACGGCTTGGTCAGGTAGTCGTCGGCGCCCGCGTCCAGGCCCGCGACGCGGGCGGCGAGCGCGTCGCGCGCGGTCAGCACCAGCACCGGCCGCGCGTCGCCGCGCCGGCGCATCGCGGCGAGCACGTCGAGCCCGTCCTTGCGCGGCAGGCCCAGGTCGAGCAGCACGAGCTCGTGCACGTTCTCCGCGAGCGCGAGCTCGGCGGCCGAGCCGTCGCGCACCCAGTCGACCGCGAACCCGTCGTGCGCGAGGCCCGCGCGGACGCCCGCGCCGATCATCGGGTCGTCCTCGGCGAAAAGCAGGCGCATGCCGCGCGAGCGTCCTACGGCTTCGGCTTGAAGCGCAGCGCCGCCGAGTTCATGCAGTAGCGCAGTCCGGTCGGCGCCGGGCCGTCCTCGAACACGTGCCCGAGATGCGCGTCGCAGGCGGCGCACACGACCTCGGTGCGGCGCATGAAGAACGCGCTGTCGTCCTCGTTGCGCACGTTCGCCGGGTCGGCGGGCGCCCAGAACGACGGCCAGCCGGTGCCGGAGTCGAACTTCGTCGCCGACGAGAACAGCGGCGTGCCGCAGCACACGCACGTGTACGTCCCCTCGGCGTGGTGGTCCCAGTACTCGCCTGAAAACGCGCGCTCGGTGCCCTTCTTCCGGGCCACCTTGAACTGCTCGGGGGTGAGCCTCGCGCGCCACTCGTCGTCGCTCATCGTCTTGCGTTCGGTCATCGTCGTCCTCGCTGTCGCCTCCCGGCCAGGGGCGCCGGATGCGCTATAGTGACGCTTTCGCGCCGCCACCTTACACCGGCACCCGCCAGCCTTGGAGTCTCCTCCCGACGCAACGTTCAAGAGCGACGCGCAGGTGATCGGGCTCGTCGGCTTCGCGCACGCGCTGTCGCACTTCTTCCAGCTCGCGCTGCCCCCGCTTTTCCCGCTGCTCAAGGCCGAGTTCGACGTCTCCTGGTCGCTGCTCGGATCGCTCGTCGGCGTGTTCTACGCCGCGTCCGGCGCCTCGCAATTCACCGCCGGATTCGCGGTCGACCGCTTCGGCGCGCGCCCGGTCCTGTTCGGCGGGCTCGCGCTCGTCGCCGGCGGCACGGTGGCGGCGAGCCTCGTCCCGAGCGTCGGCTGGCTGTTCCCGGTGGTCGCGCTGATGGGCGTCGGCAACGGCGTCTTCCACCCGGTCGACTTCGCGATCCTGAACGCCAACGTGGCGCCGAGGCGGCTCGGGCACGCATACTCGGCGCACGGCATCGGCGGCAACCTGGGCTACGCGCTCGCGCCGATCGCGGCGTTCGGCCTCGCGAGCGCGTTCGGCTGGCGCGAGGCGCTGGCGGCGATGGGGCTGGCCGGGCTGGCCGGGCTCGGCGTGCTCGTGTCGCAGCGCGCGCGCCTCACCTGCCACGTGGGGCGCGGCCACCGCCCCTCCGGCGCGAGCGCGGCCAGCCTGTTCCGGCAGCCCGCGATCCTCGCGTGCTTCGCCTATTTCGCGATCTTCACGATGGGCACGCTGGGGCTGCAGACGTTCGCGCCCGCGACGCTCAACGTCGCCTTCGACGTCCCGCTGTCGATCGCGACCTCGGCCGTCACCGCGCTGTTGCTCGGCAGCACGGCAGGCATCGTCGCGGGCGGATTCCTCGCGGCTCGCACCGAGCGCCACGACCGCGTCGCGTCGGCGGGTCTCGCGTCCGCTGCCGCGCTGACGCTCTCGCTCACGCTCGTCCCGCCCCCGGCCGCGCTGCTGCTGCCGCTGTTCGCGGTGATCGGCTTCGCGCTCGGCAGCACCGGGCCGTCGCGCGACATGATCGTGCGATCGGCCACGCCGCCCGGCGCGGCGGGCCGCGTCTACGGCTTCGTCTATTCCGGCCTCGACTTCGGCGCGACGCTCGGACCGGTCTGGTTCGGCTTCATGCTCGACCACGGGCTGGGCAAGGTCGTCTTCGCGGCGGCGGCGGCGTGCTTCCTCGTCGCGATCGCGACGGTGCTCCAGGTGCGGCGCGTGAACGTGGCGCGCGCCGGGTAGCGAAACGACGCCGATGGAC
Organism: Rhizobiaceae bacterium; assembly: GCA_905339215.1. Classification (GTDB taxonomy): domain Bacteria; phylum Pseudomonadota; class Alphaproteobacteria; order Rhizobiales; family Rhizobiaceae; genus DUSC01. The sequence continues at coordinate 95,816 of CAJPFN010000077.1, read as the reverse complement.
CTCGGGATCGCGGGCAGGCGCGCGCTGGTCTGCGCGGCCAGCAGGGGGCTCGGTCGCGGCTGCGCGGAGGCGCTCGCGGGCGAAGGCGTCGAGGTCACGATCTGCGCGCGCACCGAAGCCGACGTGAAGCGCACGGCCGGCGAGATCGGCGCGTCGACGGGGCGGCCGGTGGCCTGGGTGGCGTGCGACATCACGACGCCCGCGGGGCGCGCGGCCGCGCTCGCCGCGTGCCCGTCGCCCGACATCCTGGTCAACAACGCGGGCGGGCCGCCGCCGGGCGACTTCCGCGACTGGGACCGCGACGCGTGGATCCGCGCGATCGACGCCAACATGCTGACGCCGATCGAACTCATCAAGGCGACCGTCGACGGCATGATCGAGCGGCGCTTCGGCCGCATCGTCAACATCACGTCGTCGGCGGTCAAGGCGCCGATCGACGTGCTCGGACTGTCGAACGGCGCGCGCAGCGGGCTCACCGGCTTCGTCGCCGGGCTCGCCCGCAAGGTCGTGCGTCACGGCGTCACGATCAACAACCTGCTGCCGGGCCAGTTCGACACCGACCGGCTGCGCGTCACCTACGGCGGCCGCGCGAAGTCGTCGGGCAGGTCGATCGACGAGGCGCTCGCCGCGGGCGCCGCGGCAGTTCCCGCGGGCCGGTTCGGCACGCCCGCCGAGTTCGGCGCGGTGTGCGCATTCCTGTGCAGCGCACACGCGGGTTACATCGCCGGTCAGAACGTGCTCGTCGACGGCGGCAACTTCCCCGGGACGTTCTGAGCGCAGGGGCGGCCACCCGGACCCCGCGCGACGATATCGGCGAACGAGCCGCACGATGACGACTGCGCTCCACCCGGGTTCGCTCCCGTTCGCGCTGGTGTCCGGCGCGGGCGTCGCGCTCCGGACGCCGGCGTGCTCCTTCGCGCCGCGGCCGTCGTTCGTGCGTCGCTGATGCCGGCCTGACCCGCGACGCGTCGCGCCCGCGCCCGGATCGCCGTCCTTCCCCTTTCCCCACCGGCCACCGCCCATGCTGGACTTCTACTACTGGACCACCCCGAACGGCCACAAGGTCACGATCTTCCTCGAGGAGACCGGGCTGCCGTACCGGCTGAAGCCGATCAACATCTCGTCGGGAGACCAGTTCGCGCCCGCGTTCCTCGCGATCTCGCCCAACAACCGCATCCCGGCGATCGTCGACCACGCGCCACCCGACGGCGGCGGGCCGCTGCCGCTGTTCGAGTCGGGCGCGATCCTGCTCTACCTCGCGGGCAAGACCGGCCGGTTCTACCCGGGAGACCTGCGCGGCCGCTGCGAGGTGTCGCAGTGGCTGTTCTGGCAGATGGCGGGACTCGGTCCGATGGCCGGGCAGAACCACCATTTCGCGCACTACGCGCCCGAGAAGATCCCGTACGCGATCGACCGCTACGTGAGGGAGACCGGGCGGCTCTACGGCGTGCTGAACCAGCGGCTGGCCGACCGCGAGTTCGTCGCCGGCGACTACTCGATCGCCGACATGGCGTGCTACCCGTGGGTGCTGCCCGAGCGGCAGGGACAGAACCTCGACGACTTCCCGCACCTCGGGCGCTGGAAGGCCGCGATCGGCGCGAGGCCGGCGGTGAAGCGCGCCTACGAGATCGCGAAGGAGGTCAACACGAAGCCTGCGATCAGCGACGACAGGTCGCGCGCGGTGCTGTTCGGACAGGACAAGTCGACGGTCAGGCAGCGCTGACCGGCCGCAGGCGCCGGTCAGTCGCCGAGCGCGGGCCAGTCGCCCTTGCGAACGCGCGCCACCACGGCGAAGCCGCCGGGCGCGGGCGCGACGACCGCGGCCTCGCCCTCGGCGAGGTACGGCGGGCCCGCGACGGCGCGAAACGGGTTGCCGTGGCTCGCGATCACGCGCACGTTGCCTGCGGCCGGCGGCGTCGCGAGCAGCGCGCGCAACTCGTCGTAGCGGCCGGCGTCGGCCTGGGCGGGCCCGCCGCGGACCGCCGCGGACGGCGTCGCACGGCCGAGCATCAGCCGCGCCGTCTCCATCGTGCGGCACCAGGGGCTCGCGAGCACCTCGCCCACCGGGATGCCGAGGCGCCGCAACGCGTCGCCGATCGCGCGCGCGTCGCGGCGCCCCTCGTCGGTGAGGTTGCGCTGCGTCGCGCAGTCGCCGGCGACGAAGCGCTCGTCGCTCTGGCTGAAGTCGGTCGCGGTGTGACGGAAGTAGAGCGTCACGCCACCGGCACGCAGTGCCGCGAGGAGCGCGGGACCGGACAGTTGCGGCGCGTCCGCCGCGGCGGGCGCCTGGGCGGGAAGCGGCGCCGCGAGCAGGGCAGCGACGAGCGCGATCGCATGCGCGACGAAGCGGCGTCGCGGCGCGACCGCGCGCCCCTCGGGGCGCGCCCGGCGGGCGGCCGGCATGTCGTCGCGCGTCGATCCGCGCCGCATGGCGTGCGCGCCCGCGCTACGAGCGCGCGATCGGGATGACGTTCGCGGCGGCGCCTGGCGTCCCGACCGCCGCCTCGACCGCCGCCTCGAGCGCCGGGTCGACGTCGAAGCCGATGTCGCCGTCCTCGACCGGCGTGCCGGTCGCGCGGAGCGACGCGAAGTCGAACAGGCGCCGGTCCATCAGGTGCGACGGCACCGCCTTGCCGAGCGCGTTGAAGATCGACTCGATGCGCCCGCTGTGCTCGCGGTCCCACTCGCGCAGCATGGCTGCCACCTGCCTGCGCTGCAGGTGCTCCTGCGAGCCGCACAGCGTGCACGGGATGAGCGGGAAGCCGCGCAGGTCCGCGTAGCGCGCGAGGTCGCGCTCGCGCACGTACGCGAGCGGCCGGATCACGACGTGCTTCCCGTCGTCGGACACGAGCTTGGGCGGCATCGTCTTGAGCTTCGCGCCGAAGAACAGGTTGAGGAAGAACGTCGCGAGCAGGTCGTCGCGGTGGTGGCCCAGCGCGATCTTCGTCGCGCCGAGCTCCGACGCGACGCGGTAGAGCACGCCCCGCCGCAACCGCGAGCACAGCGAGCACATCGTGCCGCCGTCGGGAATCACGCGCTTGACGACGCTGTAGGTGTCCTGCTCGGCGATGCGGAACGGGATGCCGCGCGAGCCGAGGTAGCGCGGCAGCACGTCGGCGGGGAAGCCGGGCTGCTTCTGGTCGAGGTTGACCGCGATCACCTCGAAGCGCACCGGCGCGCGGTGCTTGAGCATCCACAGCACGTCGAGCAGGCCGTAGCTGTCCTTGCCGCCGGACAGGCACACCATCACGCGGTCGCCATCCTCGATCATCGCGTAGTCGGCGATCGCTTCGCCGACCTGGCGGCACAGCCGCTTGCGCAGCTTGTTCGCCTCGTAGGCGGCGCGGCGCGGGTCGCGCGCGGGCGCGGCCCCGCCCGCGATGTCGACGACGATCGGAGGAGTCTCCACGGGGCGCGATTCTACCCCGCGCCCGCGGTCACTCGTGGCGGAACGCGATCTCGACCTCGCTCGTGCGCCCCGGCGCGCCCGGCTCGTAGGTCCAGCGCGAGAGCGCGCGCGACACGGTGCGGTCGAACACGCGGTGCGGCCGCGACGCGAGGATCTCGACGCCGGTGACGCGACCCGCCGCGTCGATCGACACGCGGGCGCGCACGTCGCCTCGCGTGATGCCCGCCGAAAGCGCCTCGCGCGGGAACGGCGGCGACTCGCGCGTGCGCGGCGGAAGCGCGGGCCGCTCGGCGCGGCGCTCGAGCGCCGCGAGCTGCGCCGCCGGCGCGGCGGGACCGGCGTCGTTCCGCTCCGCCGCCGCGACCAGCGGTCGCTCGCCATCGGTGCTCGCCGCCCCCCGGGTCGTCAAGGGGGACTCCGGCGCGGGCGGCGGGGACAGGACCAGCGTCGCCGACACCTCCGGACGAGGCTCGCTTTCGGGCGGTGCCGGCGCGCCCGGTCGACTGCCGGGCGACGGGATCGGGGCGCCGAGCGCCACCGCATCTGTCCGCGGCGCGGCGAAAGCCTTGTCGCGCGCTTCCGCCTCGCTCGACCTTCCGGCCGACCGCGGCGCGGACACGGTTCCCGGCGAAGGCGGGACGCTTGTCGCCGCCATGGGCTGCCGCATCGCGCCCACGGTCCCGGGCAGGATCGCGGAGGGAGACTCCGGTGGTCCGGGTGGCGAACGCGTGCGCGGACCGACGCCCGAGGCGGACCTGGCCGCGGGCGCCGGCGCTGCGGCGGGAGGGTCCCGGACATCGCGTTCGGCGAACAACCACACGATGGCGATCACCGCCGCGAGCGTGCCGAAGCCGACGACGAGGGCGCGGCCGCGCCGCACCTTTCGGCCGACGACCACCGGCGCGCCCGGGCCGGCAGGCGCGTCCGACGCGCCGATGGGCCGGGGGGTGGAGGTCCATCCGGGCGGCGTGAACGACGACGGCCCGGCGGCCGGAGCGGCGGGCGTCGGTCCGGGCGGCACCGTGGGGGAGCGTCGGGACGGCGAATCGGCAGCGCCGGCAGCGCCGGCAGCGTCGGCCCGGCCCGCCGTCACCCTTGCCGTCGGCGCGTGGACCTCGATCAGCCTGCATTCGGCCAGGCGCGACAGGTCGCGCTCGAGGCGCTCCGCGACGACGCCGGGCCGGCCGGCGAGCTCGTCGATGCCGACCGGGGCGTCGAGCAGCGAGAGCAGTCGGCGCTGCGCCAGCGCGAGCCCGTGCCGAGGCGCCGCGAGCTCGGCGTCGCCGGCGGCGGTGCGTGCGCAGAGCGTGGCGGGGTCCAGGGGCATGGTGGGGGGATGCGGGTCGGCGGCTCCGCGACAGCATCGTCGCGCGAAGCGCGGGGTCGAGGGCACCGGAACCCGGCACTTTGCTTCGCGCGATGCGCGCTGGAGGCATCCCGGGGACGCCGGCGGCTATCGCATGCAGCAAGCGACGTGCCACGCTCCCGGCCGGCTTTCCGCTACCATCATCGCCGATTCGGGGCGCGGCTACCGCAGCCCCGACGCCGGAGGGGAGGACGCCGATCGTGCAAACGATCCTGATCGCGAATCCGAAGGGGGGCAGCGGCAAGACCACGCTTGCCACCAACATCGCCGGCTGGCTCGCCGGCAAGCGGCAGCGCGTCGCGATCGACGACCGCGATCCGCAGCGCTCGTCGACCGGCTGGCTCGAGCGCCGCCCCGCGCTGTTCCCGCCGATCGCGCTCATCGAGTCCGGCGCGCGCCGCAAGGACGCGAAGTCGCTCGGCCTGCAGTGGTGCGTCGTCGACAGCGCGGCGGGCCTGCATGGCGACGAGTTGCGCGACGCGCTTCGCCCGGCCGACATGCTGCTCGTTCCGCTCACGCCATCGGCCTACGACATGGTCGCGACGCACAACTTCCTCGCCGGGCTCGCCGAGAGCAAGGCGGTCCGGCAGCAGGCGCTGCCGATCGGGATCGTCGCGATGCGCGTCGACGCGCGCACGCACAGCGCGACCGAGCTCGACGATTTCCTCGGGGGATGCGACTTCCCGGTGGTCGCGCACCTGCGGCAGACGCAGGTCTACGTGGGCTGTGCGCGCGACGGCGCGTCGGTCTTCGACCTGCCGCGCTCGCGCGCCGAGCAGGACTGGGAGCAGTGGCGTCCGCTCACGCGCTGGATCGCGAAGCACGCGGCGGTCAAGGGTTAGTCCGCACCCGGTACCCCGTACGCACGCGGCACCGGGGGGCTCGCGCGCCGGCTGCGCCAAAAGACAACGGCCGGCACGCGTTGCCGCGACCGGCCGTCCTCGGGCGCGAAAGGCGCGCTTAATTCTTCGCCTTGTCGGCGGCCTCCTTGGCAGCCGTGACCGCCTTGTCGGCGGCTTCCTTGGTCGCGTCGACCGCGGCCTTGGTCGCGTCCGCGGCGGCGGCGCCCGCATCCTTGGCGGCTTCGGTCGCCGAGGAGGCGGCCGCGGCTGTCTTGTCGGCGGCTTCCTTGGTCGCTTCCTTCGCGGCCTCGGCGGACGCCTTCACGGCGGCGGCGGCGGCTTCGGCGGCCTTCGCCGCTTCGACCTTCGCCGTATCCGCGGCTTGTTGCGATTGCTGGCCGCAGGCGGCCAGCGTCGACGCGAGGGCCAGCGCGGTCACGGCGGCAATCGTTTGAAGTTTCATCGTGTTTCTCCTGAGAATCGGTTGGAACGTTCGTTCTGCCGCGACCCGCGCTCCCGGACGCAGCAGGGCCGTTATTGTACACCACTGCCGAAAAGAGTGCTGCATCTGCACAAACCCCGTCACGGATGCCCGGGGTGGCGCATCACGCCGCGCCAGGCGCCCGCGAGCGCGACGATGCCGGCGCCGGCCAGCGTCATCGACAGCGGCAGCGGCGTGCCGTCGTGCGACATGCCGATCCACGACCCCACGGCGACGGCGACCCCCATGATGAGCGCGCCGAACAGCCCCGCCGCGGCGCCGGCGCGATCGGGGAACGCCGCCGTCGCGCCCGATTGCGCGCACGGGAACACGATGCCGTGGGCGAGGAGGAAGCCGAACGCCGGGACGAGCAGCGCGGCGTAGTGGCGCACGCCCGCGGCGGCGAGCGCCGCGCAGGCGATGCCCGCGATCGCCGCGAGCGTCGCGCCGACGCGGAGCGTGCGCGACAATCCCCGCCGCGGCAGCAGGCGCCGGCAGACGAACGTGCCGACGAGGAAGCCGGTGACCACGAATGCGAAGCATGCGCCAAACCACGCGGTCGGCACGCCGAGCACGCGGATCAGCACGAACGACGACCCGGAGATGAACGCGAACAGGCCGCCATACATCGCGGCACCGACGATCGTGTACGCGACGAACACCGGCGAGCGCAGCAGCGCGGCGTAGCCGGCCGCGAGCCTGCGCGGCTCGAGCGCCCGCGGGTCCGGCTGCGCGAGCGTCTCCGGCAGGCGCCGCGCGGCCACGGCGAGCAGGACCGCGCCCAGCGCCGCGATCATCAGGAACGCGGCCCGGAAGCCGTAGCGGACCTCGAGCAGGCTGCCGACGATCGGGCCGGCCATCGGCCCGATCGCGAGCAGCGACGAGGCGCGCGCGAGCACCCGCGCGCCCGCGGCCGGCTCGAACGCGTCGCGGACGATCGCGCGCGCGATCACGACGACGGTGCAGCAGCCGACCGCCTGCGCGAAGCGGGCGGCGATCAGCACGCCGATGCCGGGACTCGCCGCGCACGCGAGGCTCGCGACGACGTACAGCGCGAGCCCGGCGAGGAGCACCGGGCGGCGTCCCCAGCGGTCCGACATCGGGCCGCTCACGAGCTGCATCGCGCCGAAGCCCGCGACGAAGAACGAGAGGGTCAGCTGCACCGTCGACGGCGGCACGTCGAAGCGCACCGAGAGTCCGGGCAGCGACGCGAGGTAGAAGTCGGTCGCGAGCGGCTGCAGCATCAGGAACAGGCCCACGAGGATCGTGAGCCCGCGCTCGCGCAGTGCCGCCGCGGGAAGGCCCGCGGCGGGTGCGCCGGCGGGATGCGGCCGGCGGATCAAGGGATCCGCACGGCGGCGCGCGCCCGCCGCCGCTCCTGCAAGGCGAGCGCGAGACCGCTCGCGACGATCACCGCCATCCCGGCGAACGACGGACCGTCCGGCAGCTGGCCGAAGAACGCGTAGCCGAACACGGTCGCCCAGAGGATCTGCATGTAGGTGAACGGCGCGAGCATCGAGGCGGGGGCGCGCAGGTAGGCGCGCGTCAGGAACATGTGCCCGACGCCGGCGAACACGCCGAGCAGCACGAACAGGCCGGCGCGCGACCACGTCCACGCGTCCGGGACCACCGCCCAGGGCAGGAACGGCGCGAGCGCGACCGTGCCGACGAGCGCGCTGTAGAAGAGCGTCGTGTACGGCGTGTCGCCGGCGAGCCTGCGCGTCAGCATCGCGTAGAAGGCGTTGGAGACCGCGGTGACGAACAGGAGCGCCGTCGCCGGGTGCAGGATGGACGACCCGGGGCGCAGCAGGATCAGCACGCCCGCGAAGCCGGCCAGCGCGGCCGCGATGCGCGCGCGGCCCGGCCGCTCGCCGAGCACCCACGGCGAGAGAAGCACGACGACGACCGGCGTGAGCGACGAGATCGACGCGGCCTCGGCGAGCGGCAGGAAGCGCAGCGCGCCGAAGAACGACAGCGTGGCGACGAGCAGCATCGACGAGCGCAGCAGCTGCATGCGCGGCTGCTTCGTCCGCCAGAAGCCGCGGCCGACGCGAAACCACGCGTAGGGAGTCACGGCGAGCATCTGCCCGGCGTAGCGCGCCCACACGACCGCGAGCAGCGAGTGGTCGCGTACCAGGTACTTCGCGACCGTGTCGAGCGCCACGAAGCACAGCCCCGCGCCGAGCACCAGCGGCACGGCGCGGCGGAGGGGGTGGTCGGAGGAGACCAGGGGCGGCGATCCGCGGGTCGGGCTTCAGCCCGACCCGTTTCGTCGTCGGGCTGAAGCCCGACCCACGGGCGTCACGCGGCGGCGCCGACCAGCTCGCGCAGCACGAACGGCAGGATGCCGCCGTGCTGGAAGTAGTCGATCTCGATCGGCGTGTCGATCCGGCACAGGACCTCGACCTCGCGCGTCGTACCGTCAGGCCGGCGCATCGTCAGCTTCACGTCCTGCTGCGGGCGCAGGTGCGCGAGCCCGGTGATGTCGAAGGTCTCGTCGCCGCGGATGCCGAGCGTCTCGACGCTGTCGCCCGCCTTGAACTGGAGCGGCAGCACGCCCATGCCGACGAGGTTGCTGCGATGGATGCGCTCGAAGCTCCTCGCGATCACCGCCTTGACCCCGAGGAGCTGCGTGCCCTTCGCGGCCCAGTCGCGCGAGCTGCCGGTGCCGTACTCCTCGCCGCCGAACACGACAGTCGGGATGCCGGCGGCGACGTACGACATCGCCGCGTCGTAGATCGGCATCTTGGCGCCGCCGGGCTGGAAGAGCGTCACGCCGCCTTCCTCGCGCGAGCCGTCGGCCCGCGGCGCGAGCATCATGTTCCTGATGCGCACGTTCGCGAACGTGCCGCGCATCATCACCTCGTGGTTGCCGCGGCGCGCGCCGTAGCTGTTGAAGTCGGCGACCGACACGTCGCGCTCCTGCAGGTAGAGCCCCGCGGGCGAGGTCGGCTTGATCGAGCCGGCCGGCGAGATGTGGTCGGTCGTGACCGAATCGCCGAAGATGCCGAGCACGCGCGCGCCGCGGATCGCGTCGGCGCCGTGCGCGGGGGGCGTCAACGTGAAGCCGTCGAAGAACGGCGGCCTCGCGATGTAGGTCGAGTCCGGCCAGTCGTACACCTGCCCGGACGCGCCGGCGATGCCCTTCCACAGCGGGTTCGCGTTCGCGAGGTCGCCGTACAGGCGCCGGAACGCCTCGGGCTCGCGCGCGTACGGCATCACCGCGGCGATCTCGTGCGACGAGGGCCAGAGGTCCTTCAGCATCACCGGCTTGCCGTCCCTGCCGGTGCCCAGCGGCTCGGTGGCGAGGTCCCTGAGCACCGTGCCGGCGATCGCGTAGGCGACGACCAGCGGCGGCGAGGCGAGGAAGTTCGCCTTGAGGTTCGGGTGGATGCGCGCCTCGAAATTGCGATTGCCCGACAGCACGGCGGCGCAGACGAGGTCCTGCTTCACGATCGCCTCGTTGATCTCCGGGGCCAGGTCGCCGGCGTTGCCGATGCAGGTCGTGCATCCGTAGGCCGCGACGTCGAAGCCGAGCTGCGCCAGGTACGGCATCAGCCCCGCCTTGGTGAGGTAGTCGGTGACCACACGGGACCCGGGGGCGAGCGAGGTCTTGATGTGCGGCGCGACGGTGAGCCCGTGCTCGACCGCCTTCTTCGCGAGCAGTCCCGCGGCGATCAGCACGCTGGGGTTGGAGGTGTTGGTGCAGGAGGTGATCGCGGCGATCAGCACGTCGCCCGAGCCGATGTCGAGGCCCGCGGTGTGCCCGGGAACCGGATCGGGCGAGGGCCGCTGGTTGGACATCTCGATCTCGTTGCGCGGCGCGCCGTTGGACTTGGCGGTGAAGGCGGGCGCCTGCACGATCCTGCCGGGGCGCAGCGTCGGCAGCGGGAACCGCTCGGCGAGCCGCGCGGCAGGCTGCGAGAAGCCGCTCTCGGCCACCGGCTTCGAGAAGAGGCTCGTGAACGTGGACTTGAGCTTCGGCATCTCGATGCGGTCCTGCGGCCGCTTGGGGCCGGCGAGCGAGGGCTTGATCGTCGCGAGGTCGAGCGCGAGGACCTTCGTGTAGTCGATCTCGCCGGCCCTCGGCACGCCCCACAGGCCCTGCGCCCGGAAGTACGACTCGAAGCGGTCGATCTCCGCGTCGGTGCGGCCGGTGGCGCGCAGGTAGTCGACGGTCGCGCCGTCGACCGGGAAGAAGCCCATCGTCGCGCCGTACTCGGGCGCCATGTTGGCGATCGTCGCGCGGTCGGGCACGGCGAGCGACGCGGTGCCCTCGCCGAAGAACTCGACGAACTTGCCGACGACCTTTTCCCTGCGCAGCATCTCGGTGACGGTGAGCACGAGGTCGGTCGCGGTGATGCCCTCGGCGAGCCTGCCCCGGAGCTCGACGCCGACGACGTCGGGCGTCAGGAAGTAGACCGGCTGGCCGAGCATAGCGGCCTCGGCCTCGATGCCGCCGACGCCCCAGCCGACGACGCCGATGCCGTTGATCATCGTCGTGTGGCTGTCGGTGCCGACCAGCGTGTCGGGGTAGGTGACGCCGTCCTTCACGTGCACGCCGCGCGCGAGGTATTCGAGATTGACCTGGTGGACGATGCCGATGCCCGGCGGGACGACCTTGAACGTGTCGAACGCCTGCATCCCCCACTTCATGAACTGGTAGCGCTCGGCGTTGCGCCTGAACTCGAGCTTCATGTTGAGGTCGAGCGCCTCCCCGCTGCCATAGTGGTCGATCATCACCGAGTGGTCGACGACCAGGTCGACCGGCACCAGGGGCTCGATCGTCTTCGGATTGCGGCCGAGGTCGTGCGCGACGTTGCGCATCGCGGCGAGGTCCGCGAGCAGCGGGACGCCGGTGAAGTCCTGCAGCACGACGCGCGCGACGACGAACGGGATCTCGTCGACGCGCTCGGCGTTCGCCTTCCAGTGCGCGACCTGCCGCACGTGCTCCTCGGTCACCTTCCTGCCGTCGCAGTTGCGCAGCACGCTCTCCAGCACGATGCGGATCGACACCGGCAGGCGCGAGACCTTCGCGACGCCGGCGGCCTCGAGCGCCGGGAGCGAGAAGCAGGTGCCGCGGCCTCCCGATGCGAGCGGGTAGGTCGTGCGGGCGTTGAACGGGTCGTGTGCCATGGCGTGTCGTGTCTCGTGTCGTGGCCGGCGCTACCTGCCGGCGGGTTTCAGGGTCAGGATGTTGATCGTCTGGCCGGTGGCGGTGGTGATGTCGCCGGGCCGCTGTCCGGGTCCGCACGGCCCGGCGTGCCGCGCCTCGACCGTGGTCGTGGCTTCCTTCATGCCCAGGAGCGGCGGGTCGTAGGTCGACCGCCCCTCGGTCCGGTAGGCCGTGTCGCCGGTGATCATCATCGTCGAGTGCGCCACCACGCGCGAGTCGCCCAGCCTGCAGTGCGCCTCGCTGACGTAGCGGTCGCCCGTGTGCCTGACGTCGAACTTCGAGCACATGCCTTCCAGCATGCCCTGCGTGAAGCGGAACATCTCGCGCGCCGAGGCCTCGTCGAGGCACATCGTGCTCCGCGCCGCGGGCTCGCCGGCCGCCTGCGTCGACGTGCGCGTCGACACCTCCCACAGCCCGGGCCGGAGCTTCGGGGTGTCCTGCGCTGCGGCGGGCGACGCGGTGACGAGAGCCGCGAGGGCGAGGGCTACGAGGCGGGCGGCGATGTTCACGGGCACGCGCCGCGGCGGCGGATCGCGGTCATGGGCGAACCATGAGGTCGACGTACTCGTGCACCGGCATCGCCTCGAGCTTCCTCTGGTCGAGGCTCGCGTCGAGGATCGCGGCGATCTGCCTGGCCGGGAACACGCGCGCGAGGTTGACCTTGAACTTGTCGACGAGCAGCGGGATGCCGTCCTTGCGCCGGCGCCTGTGTCCGATCGGGTACTCGACGACGACCTCCTTCAGCTTCTTGCCGTCCTTGAGCTCGACGGTGAGCGCGTTCGCGATCGAGCGCTTGTCGGGATCGTGGTAGTCCTTCGTGAACTGCGGGTCCTCGACGCAGACGATCCTGTCGCGCAAAGCGTCGATGCGCGGGTCCTTCGCGACAGCGTCCTCGTAGTCGGCGGCGGTGAGCCGGCCGAAGATGAGCGGCACCGCCACCATGTACTGGATGCAGTGGTCGCGGTCGGCCGGGTTGTCCAGCGGTCCCTTCTTGTCGATGATGCGGATGCACGCCTCGTGCGTGCGGATCGTGATCTTCTTCACGTCGTCGGCGGTCCTGCCGAGCTTCGCGAGGTCCCGGTGCAGCGCCATCGCCGCCTCGACCGCGGTCTGCGAGTGGAACTCGGCCGGGAAGCTGATCTTGAACAGCACGTTCTCCATCACGTAGCTGCCGTACGGGCGCTGGAACGCGAACGGCCTTCCCTTGAACAGCACGTCGTAGAAGCCCCAGGTCTTCGCCGAGAGCACCGACGGGTAGCCCATCTCGCCGGTCTTCGCGATGAGCGCGAGACGCACCGCGCGCGAGGTCGCGTCGCCGGCCGCCCAGCTCTTGCGCGAGCCGGTGTTGGGCGCGTGACGGTAGGTGCGCAGCGACTGGCCGTCGACCCACGCGAGCGACACCGCGTTGACGATCTCGTCGCGCGTGAGCCCCATCATCTGCGCGACCACCGCCGTCGACGCGACCTTCACCAGAACGACGTGGTCGAGGCCCACCTTGTTGAACGAGTTCTCGAGCGCGATGCAGCCCTGGATCTCGTGCGCCTTGATCATCGCCGTCAGCACGTCGCGCATGGTCAGCGGCTTGCCGCCGGCGGCGACCGCGGTGCGCGACAGCCAGTCGGCGGTCATCAGGATGCCGCCGAGGTTGTCGGAGGGATGGCCCCATTCGGCGGCGAGCCAGGTGTCGTTGAAGTCGAGCCAGCGGATCATCGCGCCCAGGTTGAACGCCGCCGCCACCGGATCGAGCTGGTGCGGCGTCCCCGGGACCTTCGCGCCGTTCGGCACGATCGTGCCCGGGACGATCGGCCCGAGCAGCTTGGTGCACGCGGGGTACGACAGCGCTTCGAAGCCGCAGCCCAGCGTGTCGATCAGGCAGTTGCGGGCGGTCTCGTAGGCGAGGTCGCTCTTGATGCGGAACCTGGTGACGTAGTCGACGATGTCGACCAGCACCTGGTCGGGCTTCGGGCGGACGTTGCTGATGGCCGAGGACATGGAGCGGGGATCGGGAAGGGAGGTTCAGGATTCGACGCAGTTCGCGAGGATCGTCGAGCCGTCCGAGAGCTTCGTCATGCCGCCGCCACGCCCCTTGATCCGCCACTCGAGGTCGGCCGCGCGGCTTACGTAGCGTTCGCCGGAACCGGAGCGCGCCTGCGACAGGATGACGGTCGCGCCGTTCGACGACAGGCGCGCGGGCTCGCTCGCTCGCGCGAACGGCGCCGGGTAGGCGACCGCGAGCCAGCGGTCGCCGTCGCAGCGGTACAGGACGACGAACGCGCTCGCGTGCGGGTTGTCGTTGAGCGCGGCGGCGTGCGGGGCGGGCAGGGCGGCGGCCGCGAGCGCGGCGGCGGCGGCGAGGCGCTTCATCCGGATCATGGGCGGGCTCCCATCGGGACGAACGGGCGGTGGTCGGGTCCGACGTAGTTGGCCGACGGGCGGATGATCTTTCCGTCGAGGCGCTGCTCGATGACGTGCGCCGACCAGCCGGTGGTGCGCGAGATGACGAACAGCGGCGTGAACATCGCGGTCGGCACGCCCATCGTGTGGTAGCTGACGGCCGAGTACCAGTCGAGGTTCGGGAACATCCGCTTCGCGTCCGACATCACGTTCTCGAGCCGCTCGGCGATGCGGAAGAGCTTGGTGTTGCGCGAGGCGTCGGAGAGGCGGCGCGCGACCTCCTTGATCACCTTGTTGCGCGGGTCGGCGATCGTGTAGACCGGATGGCCGAAGCCGATGATGACCTGCTTCGCCTCGACGCGCGCGCGAACGTCGGCCTCGGCCTCGTCGGGCGTCACGTAGCGGTTCTGGACGTCGAACGCGACCTCGTTCGCGCCGCCGTGCTTCGGGCCGCGCAGCGCTCCGATCGCGCCGGTGATGCACGAGTACAGATCCGACCCGGTCCCGGCGATGACGCGCGCGGCGAACGTGGACGCGTTGAACTCGTGCTCCGCGTACAGGTTGAGCGACGTGTGCATCGCCTTCACCCACAGGTCCGGCGGCCTGCGGCCGTGCAACAGGTGCAGGAAATGCCCGCCGACCGAGTCGTCGTCGGTCTCGACGTCGATGCGCCGGCCGTTGTGGCTCCAGTGGTACCAGTAGAGCAGCATCGAGCCGAACGACGCGACCAGCCGGTCGGCGATGTCGCGCGCGCCCGGCGGATTGTGGTCGTCCTTCTCCGGCAGCGTGCAGCCGAGCGCGGAGCAGCCGGTCCGCATCACGTCCATCGGGTGCGCGCCCGCAGGCAGCGCCTCGAGCGTCGCGCGCACCGGCGTGGGCAGCCCGCGCAGCGACCGGAGCTTTTCCTTGTGGCTCGCGAGCTCGGCGGCGTTCGGCAGCTTGCCGTGCACGAGCAGGTAGGCGATCTCCTCGAACTCGCAGGTGTCGGCGATGTCGAGGATGTCGTACCCGCGGTACGACAGGTCGTTGCCCGTGCGGCCGACCGTGCACAGCGCGGTGTTGCCGGCCGGGACGCCGGACAGCGCGACGGACTTCTTGGGCTTGGGGGCGACGGTGGTGGCTTCGGTCATGGGGTCGCTCGGGGATACGGGTCGGGTCGACAAGCTCGTGGGTCGGGCTTCAGCCCGGCGGATCTCGATGCATGGGGAAGGGAGGGCGTCGGGCTGAAGCCCGACCCACAGGGAGGGCATGTCGGGCCGAAGCCCGACCCACGGGCCCGTCGCTCATCGGCCGGACTTCGCGGCGAACAGCGCGTCGAGCTTCTGCTCGTAGGCATGGTAGCCAAGGTTGTCGTAGAGCTCCGCGCGCGTCTGCATCGTGTCGAGCACCGCCTTCTGGGTGCCCTCGGAGCGCAGGTGCAGGTACACGTTGTGCGCCGCCCGGTTCATCGCGCGGAACGCGGACAGCGGGTAGAGCGCGATCGCGACGCCGGCCTCGCGCAGCTCGTCGACCGTGTAGAGCGGCGTCGAGCCGAACTCGGTGATGTTGGCGAGCACCGGGACGCGCACCGCGTCGACGAAGCGCCGGTACATGGCCAGATCGGTCACCGCCTCGGGGAAGATCATGTCGGCACCGGCCTCGACGCACGCGCACGCGCGGTCGATCGCCGCCTGCAGGCCCTCGACCGCGAGCGCGTCGGTGCGCGCCATGACGCCGAACGCCGGGTCGGTGCGCGCGTCGACGGCCGCCTTCACGCGGTCGGCCATCTCGTCCTGCGTCACGATCGCCTTGCCGGGACGATGGCCGCAGCGCTTCGCGCCGACCTGGTCCTCGATGTGCATCGCCGCGGCGCCGGCCTTCTCGAGCGAGCGGACGGTGCGCGCGATGTTGAACGCCGAGGCGCCGAATCCGGTGTCGACGTCGACGAGCAGCGGCAGCGGGCACACGTCGGTGATGCGCCGCACGTCGACGAGCACGTCGTCGAGGTTGCTGATGCCGAGGTCCGGCAGCCCGAGCGAACCGGCCGCGACGCCGCCGCCGGACAGGTAGATCGCGCGAAACCCGCTCCTCTGCGCGAGGATCGCGTGGTAGGCGCAGATCGCGCCGGGAATCTGTAGCGGCTTCTCGGCGGCGAGGGCTTCGCGGAGCGTCTGTCCGGGCGTCATGTCGGGATCGCGTCGGTCGCGGCGTCGGCGCGCGGGCGGGTCGTCTCGCGCCTCGGGTCAGGACAGCATCGAGGCAACGCCGGCGCGCTCCTCCTCGAGCTCCTTCAGCGTGTGGTTCATGCGCTCGCGCGAGAACTCGTCGATCGGCAGTCCCTGGACGATCGCGTACGCGCCGTTCGCGCAGGTCACCGGCACGCCATACATGACGTCCTGCGGGATGCCGTAGCTGCCGTCCGACGCGATCCCCATCGTCACCCACCTGCCGTTCGTGCCGAGCACCCAGTCGCGCACGTGGTCGATCGCGGCGTTGGCGGCCGACGCGGCCGACGACAGGCCGCGCGCCTCGATGATCGCCGCGCCGCGCTTGCCGACGGTGGGCAGGAACGTCGTGCGGTTCCAGTTCTCGTCGCCGATCATGTCCTTGACCGACGCGCCGCCGACGGTGGCGAAGCGGTAGTCGGCGTACATCGTGGGGGAATGGTTGCCCCACACGACCATCTTCTCGATCGCGTCGACCGGCTTGCCGGTCTTCGCGGCGATCTGCGACAGCGCGCGGTTGTGGTCGAGGCGCAGCATCGCGGTGAACGCGCGCTTCGGCAGCGAAGGTGCCGACTTCATCGCGATGTACGCGTTGGTGTTGGCCGGGTTGCCGACCACGAGCACCTTGATGTCGCGCGCGGCGACCGCATCGAGCGCGCGGCCCTGCTCGACGAAGATCTTCGCGTTCTCGAGCAGCAGGTCCTTGCGCTCCATGCCTGGACCGCGCGGACGCGCGCCGACCAGCATCGCGACCTGGGCGTCGCGGAACGCGACCTTCGGGTCGCCGCTTCCCGTCATGCCCGCGAGCAGCGGGAACGCGCAGTCCTCGAGTTCCATCATCACGCCCCTGAGCGCGGCCTGCACCTTGTCGACCGGCACTTCGAGCAGCTGCAGGATGACCGGCTGGTCCTTGCCGAGCATCTCGCCGGAGGCGATGCGGAACAGGAGGCTGTAGCCGATCTGGCCGGCGGCGCCGGTGACGGCGACGCGGACGGGTGCTTTCATCGAGGGCTCCTGGTGCGGTGAGGGCGGCGACCCCCGGCGGGAGGTGGCGCGGTGCGGATCCGCCCCGCGGCCCGAGCCGGAGGACGACGGTCCCGATGGCGCCATTCTAGTGCGCCGCCGCCGGGGGTGTCAATCCAGTCTTGTATCTTATATAAGATAACTGTTATAGGATGGACGGCGCGCCGCGCGGCGCCGATAATGCCGTCTGCCGGCCGGCCCTCGGGGCCGCGCGGCGGCCCGATCCCGACCCCACGCCGATGACCCCGTCGCCCGTCCCGTCGTTCCGCCCGCTGTGGCAGCAGATCCGGACGCTGATCGAAAGCGACCTCGCGTCGGGTGCCTGGAAGCCGGGCGAGGCGATCCCGTCCGAAATCGAGCTCGCGGCGCGATTCCGCGTCTCGCAGGGGACGGTCCGGCGCGCGATCGACGCGCTGGCCGACGACAACCTCGTCATCCGGCGGCAGGGCAAGGGAACCTACGTCGCGACGCACACCGAGGAAAGGGTGTCGATGCCGCGATTCCTGCGGATTCGGCGCGACGACGGTGTCGACGAGTACCCGGGGAGCCGGCTCATCGACGTGCGCCGCGCGAAGGCGGGCGCGGAGGCGGCGCGCCTGCTCGAGCTCAAGGCGGGCGACGCGGTTCTCGTGCTGCGGCGCCTCCTCGAGTTCGGCGGCGCGCCGGTCGTGCTCGACGAGATCACGCTTCCCGCCGCGCTGTTCCGCGGGCTCACGCGCGCGCGCATCGACGCCTATCGCGGGTCGATGTACGGGCTGTTCGAGTCCGGGTTCGGCGTGCGGATGCTCAAGGCGCGCGAGAAGCTCAAGGCGATCGCCGCCGACGCGGATGCCGCGGCGCTGCTGGGCGTCGCGCCGGGGACGCCGCTCCTCGCGGTCGAGCGCGTGACGACGACCTTCGGCGAGCGCCCCGTGGAGCTGCGCCGCGGCCTGTGCACGAGCGCGCATCACCACTACCTGAACGAGCTCGGGTAGGGCGGCGCGCCGGCCGTCGCGGCCGCGCGCTCTGGTGCAGTCGCCGCGCGGCGGGCTATAATTGTGCGCTGCGCACAAACACGAATCGAACGATTGCGGCCCGCTGCGCGCGGGCGCCCACGACGTCACGCCGCGAAATCCCGCCATGGCCACGCCACGACCGGTCGTCAAGCCGGCGCGCCCCGTCTACCTCGACCTGCTCGCGATCCGCCTGCCGCTGGCGGCGTTCGTGTCGATCCTGCACCGGGCGAGCGGCGCGCTGCTCTTCCTCGCCGGCATCCCGCTCGCGCTATGGGGTCTTGGGGCGAGCCTGGCCTCGCCCGAGGCGTATGCCTCGTTCGCGACGCTCATGTCGCATCCGCTCGCGAAGCTCGTCGCGCTCGGCCTCGTGTGGGCCTACCTGCACCACCTGCTCGCCGGGATCCGCCACCTGCTGCTCGACCTGCACGTCGGGATCGACCTCGCCCAGGCGCGCCGCTCGGCCGCGATCGTGTTCGTGCTCGCGCTCCTCCTCACCCTCGCGATCGCCGTCCGGCTATGGTGAACCTCGCGGCCAGGCACGTGGTCGGGGCGCACTACGGGCTGCGGGACTGGCTCGTCCAGCGCGTGACCGCGGTCGTGATGCTGCTGTGGACGCTGGTCGTCCTCGGCGCGTTCCTGTGGAACGGCGGCTTCGACCACGCCTCGTGGAAGTCGCTGTGGGCGAGCACCGCGTTCCGCCTCGTCACGTTCCTGTTCGTCGCATCGATGCTGTGGCACGCGTGGGTGGGTGTGCGCAACATCGCGATGGACTACGTCAAGCCGGTCGGCCTGCGCCTGGCGGTGCAGAGCGCCGCGATCGCGGCGCTCGTCGTCTACCTCGGCTGGACGATCCAGGTCCTGTGGGGCGCGGGCTCATGAGCCCGCCGGTCAGGCGCTTCGACGCGATCATCGTCGGTGCGGGCGGGGCGGGCATGCGCGCGTCGCTGCAACTCGCCGAGGCGGGACTGTCGGTGGCGGTGCTGACGAAGGTGTTCCCGACGCGCTCGCACACGGTCGCCGCGCAGGGGGGCATCGGCGCCTCGCTCGGCAACATGAGCGAGGACAGCTGGCTCTGGCACATGTACGACACGATCAAGGGCTCCGACTGGCTCGGGGACCAGGACGCGATCGAGTACATGTGCAAGATGGCGCCGAAGGTCGTCTACGAGCTCGAGCACTTCGGCATGCCGTTCGACCGCAACCCGGACGGCACGATCTACCAGCGGCCGTTCGGCGGCCACTCGGCGAACTTCGGCGAGAAGGCCGTGCAGCGGGCGTGCGCGGCGGCCGACCGCACCGGCCACGCGCTCGTGCACACGCTCTACCAGCGCAACGTGCGCGCGCGCACGCAGTTCTTCGTCGAGTGGATGGCGCTCGACCTCGTCCGGGACGCGGACGGCGAGGTGCTCGGCGTCGTCGCGCTCGAGATGGAGACCGGCGAGGTCATGGTGCTGCAGGCCAAGGCGACGGTGTTCGCGACCGGCGGCGCGGGGCGGATCTTCGCCGCGTCGACCAACGCGTTCATCAACACCGGCGACGGGCTCGGGATGGCCGCACGGGCGGGCATCCCGCTCGAAGACATGGAGATGTGGCAGTTCCACCCGACCGGGGTGGCCGGCGCCGGCGTGCTGATCACCGAGGGCGTGCGCGGCGAGGGCGGCATCCTGCTCAACAGCAACGGCGAGCGCTTCATGGAGCGCTACGCGCCGAACCTCAAGGACCTCGCGTCGCGCGACGTCGTCTCGCGCTCGATGGACCAGGAGATCAAGGAAGGGCGCGGCTGCGGTCCGGAGAAGGACCACGTGCTCCTCAAGCTCGACCACCTCGGCCCCGAGGTGATCATCAAGCGGCTTCCGTCGATCCGCGAGATCGCGATCAAGTTCGCGAACGTCGACCCGATCAGGGAGCCGATCCCGGTCGTGCCGACGATCCATTACCAGATGGGCGGCATCCCGACGAACGTTCACGGCCAGGTCGTCGCCCCGGCGGGCGGGAGCCCGAACGAGATCGTGCCGGGCTTTTACGCGGCGGGCGAGTGCGCCTGCGTGTCGGTGCACGGCGCGAACCGGCTGGGCACCAACTCGCTGCTCGACATCGTCGTGTTCGGCCGTGCGGCCGGCGACTTCATCGTCGCGCAGAACCTGAAGGCGCAGGCGCACAAACCGCTGCCGCGCGACGCCGCCGACCGCTCGCTCGCGCGCCTCGCGAGGCTCGACGGCGCCAAGTCGGGCGAGCGCGTGCCGGACGTCGCCAACGCGCTGCGCAAGGAGATGCAGGCGCACTGCGGCGTGTACCGCAACCAGGAGCTCCTGTCCGAGGGCGTGCGCAAGGTGATGGAGCTCGACGAGCGCTCGAAGCGCGTCGCGATCGCCGACCACAGCCGCACGTTCAACACCGCGCGCGTCGAGGCGCTCGAGCTCGACAACCTCATGGAGACCGCCAAGGCGACGATCGTGTCGGCCGAGGCGCGGCGCGAGAGCCGCGGGGCGCAGGCGCGCAGCGACTACCCGTCGCGAGACGACGTGAACTGGCTCAAGCACACGCTCTGGTACTCGGAAGGGAACCGGCTCGACTACAAGCCGGTCAACCTGAAGCCGCTCACCGTCGACTCGTTCCCGCCGAAGGCGCGGACCTACTAGATACATCCCGATGAGTGAGATCGAAGTGGCTAAAGAAGAAACGCCTGAGGGGCCGAGCAGCGATGGATGCGAGTTGAAAGGGTGACTCTGTGCTAGCAACTTGCAGCAGGTTCCGCCAAAGAGTCCTCGGGTTATACCTTGTGATGGCGACGACAACTCTGTGCCTGGGTGCATCGATTTCCCCGGCGCTGGCGTCAATTGAAATCGGTCCTCCCATCCCAGTCGCGGACCAACCCTTCTCTGTCTCGCGCGCCGGGTTGGTCTACGGTCCGCCGGTCTCCGT
This sequence comes from Rhizobiaceae bacterium, assembly GCA_905339215.1. Classification (GTDB taxonomy): domain Bacteria; phylum Pseudomonadota; class Alphaproteobacteria; order Rhizobiales; family Rhizobiaceae; genus DUSC01. The sequence continues at coordinate 75,004 of CAJPFN010000077.1, read as the reverse complement.
GTTCCAGACAACCATAACGATTACGCAACTGACGATCGATGTCGTCGCCTATGTCGATCTCGGAAGCACGCAAGAATTTCCAACTCCATACCTTGCAACAGGAACAGTATCGAGCCTACCCGCTGGCGAATACCTCGTTCGCGTGTACCGAAGGGATCGCACTGCTTCAGGCGGCAGCTTCGGGGAGCCGCTGTTGTTGGAAACGCTTGAGATTTCGGTTGTCGCGCCATCAAATGTCGTAGATGCGGTGGAGTATTTCTCGGGGTCCCGAGACCATTATTTTCTAACCGTGAACCCGTTCGAAATTGCGGCATTGGATGCTGGGTTCTTGCCCGACTGGGTCAGAACAGGTCTGTCATTTCCCGTCCACGCCGTGGCGCCGATATACCCCAACGCCGTCCAGCCCGCATGCCGGTACTACGGGCTCCCTAGCGCAGGGCTTGATATGCACTTTTTCTCGGCGTACGCCCCGGAATGCGCGTACGTGTTGGACACGTGGCCAGAAAACTGGGTTCTTGAGTCCCCTAGTGCGTTCTATGTGTTCTTGCCTTTTGCGAACGGAGCTTGCCCAGATGGCACGCAACGCGTCTTTCGGTTCTACAACGGGCGGTTCGATGTGAATCACCGCTACACCACATCTGTAAGCGCTGCACAGGAGATGCAAGCGCGGGGTTGGATCGCAGAGGGCGTTGGCATGTGCACTGCGAGGTAATTCAGCTTCGCTGGATCTTCGACCGCTCCGGCTCGGCAACAGCAGGCTGGAGTCGGATGCTGCGCCCTTATCGATGGCGAGCGGCATAGGGATGTTATTCAGAGGACTATGAGATAGGTACTGAAGGCCCATGAAATTCCGCATCTACCGGTACGATCCCGAGAAGGACGCGAAGCCCTATCTCCAGGACTACGACGTCGCGCTCGACCCGCACGACCGGATGCTGCTCGACGCGCTGGTGCGCGTGAAGGCGGTCGACGACACGCTCGCGTTCCGGCGCAGCTGCCGCGAGGGCGTGTGCGGATCGGACGCAATGAACATCAACGGCAAGAACGGGCTGGCCTGCGTGACCAACCTGAAGACGCTCGCCGAGCCGGTGGTGCTGAAGCCGCTGCCGGGGCTCCCGGTGATCCGCGACCTGATCGTGGACATGAGCCAGTTCTTCAAGCAGTACCACTCGATCAAGCCGTATCTGGTCAACGACACGCCGCCACCCGAGAAGGAGCGCCTGCAGTCGCCGGAGGAGCGCGAGGAGCTCGACGGGCTCTATGAATGCATCCTGTGCGCGTGCTGCTCGACCGCGTGCCCGTCGTTCTGGTGGAACCCGGACAAGTTCGTCGGCCCGGCCGGGCTGCTGCAGGCCTACCGCTTCATCGCCGACTCGCGCGACCTCGCGACCAACGAGCGCCTCGACAACCTGGAGGACCCGTACCGGCTGTTCCGCTGCCACTCGATCATGAACTGCGTCGACGTGTGCCCGAAGGGCCTGAATCCGACGCTCCAGATCGGCAGGATCAAGGAGGTCATGCTCAAGCGGGCGGTGTGATCGCCGCCATGGGATCAGAGACGATTCTCCACGTCCGCCTTCCGCGAGATTGCGAGCCCGCAGATGGAGATTCGTCTCTGACCCCATGATGGACGATCGACGCCTCGCCCGCCTCCGGTGGCGCTGCCGCCGCGGGATGCTCGAGAACGATCTCGTGCTCGGGCGGTTCCTCGACGCCCGCGGGGCATCGATCACCGAGGACGACATGGCACTGCTCGACCGGCTGCTCGACATGACCGACACCGACCTGTGGGACCTGATCGCCGGCCGCGCCGAGCCGGACGACGCGACGCTCGCGCCGATGGTGAAGGCGCTGCGGACATCCTGACCGCGGCCCGGCCCCCCTCGGATCGCGCGCCGCGATTTTCGCAACAAGACGACCGTACCCGGAGCTTCCCATGACCGACCGAACCGCCACGCTCTCGTTCTCCGATGGCTCGCCCGCGGTGACCTTTCCGGTCATCGCCGGAACGACCGGCCCCGACGTCGTCGACATCCGGACGCTCTACGCGAAGACCGGCATGTTCACCTACGACCCCGGCTTCCTGTCGACCGGCGCCTGCGCGTCGCAGATCACCTTCATCGACGGCGACAAGGGCGAGCTGCTCTACCGCGGCTACCCGATCGAGGAGCTGGCCGTCCACTGCGACTTCCTCGACGTCTGCTACCTGCTGCTCTACGGCGAGCTTCCGAACGCCGCGCAGCAGAAGGAGTTCGACACGCGCGTGACCAACCACACGATGGTCAACGAGCAGATGCAGTTCTTCATGCGCGGCTTCCGTCGCGACGCGCACCCGATGGCGGTGCTGACCGGCATGGTCGGCGCGCTGTCCGCGTTCTATCCGGACTCGATGAACCTGCACGACCCGATGCAGCGCGACATCTCGGCGATCCGCCTGATCGGCAAGTTGCCGACGCTGGTCGCGATGTCCTACAAGTACTCGATGGGCCAGCCGTACATCTACCCGCGCAACGAGCTCTCGTACGCGGCGAACTTCATGCGCATGATGTTCGCGACCCCGTGCGCGGACTACGAGGTCAACCCGGTGCTCGTCCGCGCGGTCGACCGCATCTTCATCCTGCACGCGGACCACGAGCAGAACGCGTCGACGTCGACGGTGCGCCTGTGCGCCTCGTCGGGCACCAACCCGTTCGCGGCGATCGCGGCGGGCGTCGCCTGCCTCTGGGGCCCGTCGCACGGCGGCGCCAACGAGGCGGCGCTCAACATGCTCTACGACATCCAGGCGCAGGGCGGCGTCGCGAAGATCGGCGAGTTCATCGCCCGGGTGAAGGACAAGAACAGCAACGTCAAGCTGATGGGCTTCGGCCACCGCGTCTACAAGAACTACGACCCGCGGGCGCGTATCATGCAGAAGACAACCCACGAGGTTCTCGGCGAACTGGGCATCAAGGACGATCCGATGCTCGACGTCGCCATGGAACTGGAGAAGATCGCGCTCACGGACGAGTACTTCATCGAGAAGAAGCTTTATCCGAACATCGACTTCTATTCGGGTATCACGCTGAAGGCGCTGGGCTTCCCCACCACGATGTTCACGGTGCTGTTCGCCGTCGCGCGCACCGTCGGCTGGATCGCGCAGTGGAAGGAGATGATCGAGGATCCGCACCAGAAGATCGGCCGTCCGCGGCAGCTCTACACCGGCGCGCCGCAGCGGGACTACGTGGCGATCGCCAAGCGCTGACGGCACGGCGAAACGACCTTTTCCGACTGTAGGAAAGGCGCCCCCCGGGGCGCCTTTTTCACGTGGGCTTGCGGGCCGCAACGACGTCCAGAACGGCATCCGCGGCGATATCCCCGGCGGGGCGCGGAGTCGCCATCCGCCTTCTCACTTCCTCGAAGCCCTCCTTCTGCCAACGCCGCATCGCGGTATCGGCAAAAAGCGATTCGACGATCCGCGCCAGCGTCGGTGGACGCAATGCGAGGTCGTAGGATTCGAACACGATCGGCCTGTCGGCGATGATGTTCGGCAGGGAAGCCGCCCAGACGGTGATCAAGCTCTGGGCGAACCGCATGAGCGGGTCGAGCTTGTAGCAGGAGACCATCGGAACTCCGGCTAACGCCAGTTCGAGGGAGACCGTTCCCGACGCAATCAGTGCGGCGTCGGCCTCGCCAAAGGCTTGCCATTTCCGCTCCGGCGACACGATGATCTCGGGCTGCTGCGTCCAACCGGCAACGGCAGCCCGTAAAGCGCTCTCCACGCGCGGGACGGTGGGCATCAGCAAACGAAGACGATGGCCTCGTTCAACAAGCAGGTCGATTGTCTCTCTGAAGGTGCCGACAAGACTCGCCACCTCGCTCCGGCGCGACCCGGGCAGGATGAGCAGCGTCTTCTCCCGGTCAGGGGACATGTCGCGGGGCCGGGCCTGCATGGCGGCGGCCGAGAGCACGCCCGGATCGGAAACGAGACGATGACCGACATAGACACCCTCGGGGCCGCCGAGTCGGGCGAGTTCTGCGGGTTCGAACGGCAGCAGGCAGAGCAGCCTGTCGACATGCGGCTTCATCGCCGGTGCACGACCCGGCCGCCAGGCCCAGACGCTGGGACACACGTAGTGGACGATCGGGACATCCGGCGCCAGCTTTCGAACCTTCTTTGCGACGCGCAGGCTGAAGTCGGGAACATCCACCGTGACGAGGCAATCCGGCTTCGCCGCTGCGATCGCCCGCGCGGTCTGCTCGATCCGAAGGACCAGGCGCGGTAGATTGCGTAGGACGGCCGAAATACCCATCAAGTTGATGTCATGGGAATCGAAAAGGCTCTGCAGCCCTTTCGCCTGCAAGTGCGCGCCGCCGATCCCGATCAGTTGGACCGGCTGACCGATCGCGTTGCGCAGGGATGAAATGAGGTCGGAGCCAAGCAGATCGCCGGACTCTTCTCCGGCGACGATGGCGAGACGGAACGGGCGTTCGACCTCGTTCACGGCGTTTCTACTCCGCGCGGAAGCCCGACGACGAACAGGCCAAGGGCGTCGGCGCGGCGGACGACTTCGCCATGTTCAAGCACTAGGGAGTGATCTGCCTCGATGCCGATGCCGGCGAGACCGGCGGCGTGCGCGGCATCGACGGTCAGCGGGCCGATCGTCGGCAGATCGGTACGCAGTTCCTGACCCGGCTTGGCACACTTAACAAGCACGCCGCCCGTCGCGCCCGCTATGCGGCCGTGTCCGCGAAGCAGGCGGACCCTGTCGAGCAGACCGTCGGTGCCTTCGATGCCTTCGACGGCGACGACGCGCCCACCGATCGCGACAGCAGCCTGTCCGATGTCGAGCGCCCCGAGGGCGCGCGCGGCGGTGAATGCCGCATCGAGGTCACGGTGATCGCGCGGCTGAGGACGGGTCGACGTCAGGCACCCTTCTCTGGCCAGCAGATCCGGGAGGAGCTCATGTGCGCCCACGACCGCGAAACCTCTGGCCTCGAGGACGCGCACGACGGCCGCGAGCACGCCGTTGTCGCCTTTGCGAAGCACGCGGATCAACGTCGCGACAAGCGGCAGGAGCCCCGGATGGGGACGCATGGCTCTGAGCTTCGGTCGGCGTGACACGCCTCCCGCCATGACCACATGCGTGATCTTCCTGCTCTTCAGCGCCGGGATGGCCACGCCGATCTCTTCGACAGCCATGACGATATGATCGTGGCGTATCAACTCGGGGACTTCCTCCGCATCTCCTGCGATCAGGATGACGAAGGGGGGATGTCCTCTTGCCGCGAGGCTTTCGGCAACCTCGACGGGGAGCCGACCGCTGCCCGCGATGATGGCGATCCTCACCGAAGCGTCGAGCAGTAGGGAGCGCTTCTCAGTCTGCGCCGTCGTCATCGCCGTCGTTCGCCCCGTCGAGCGGCGGCGTCACGAAGTAGCGCTTGCCGCGGGCCGAAAGGAAATCCACAAGTCGAATGGCGATCGCCGAGTCCGCGAAGTCGCGGCGGACGATTTCAAGGTTCTCGTTCACCGTACGGCTTCGGTCGAAGATCGCCAGATAGGCTCGCCGGGCCTGCCTTATCTCTTCGCGCGACATGCCCGAGCGGCGCATCCCGACTACGTTCAGGCCGCGCAGTTTGGCGAGATTGCCCCGCGCCAGGCCGAACGGGATGACGTCGCCTGGAACTGCCGAGCATCCGGAAAGGAATGCGTTGTTGCCAATGCGCGCGAACTGGTGGACCGCCGTCAGCCCGCCGATCGTCACGTTGTCGCCGACCTCGCAGTGCCCGGCAAGAGTCGCTCCGTTCGCCATGGTGACGTTGTCGCCGATCGCGCAGTCGTGCGCCACATGGCTATACGCCATCAGGTAGCAGTTGTGGCCGATGGTGGTGGCTCCGCGGCTGACGTCGGTGCCGCGGTGCAGCGTTACGCTCTCGCGTATGACGCAATTGCGGCCGATTGTAAGGGTGCTGCGACCGCCCCGATGCTTGAGATTCTGCGGCTCGGCACCAAGCGTCGCGCCCGGGAACACGCGGCAGCCCTCGCCTACCGTAGTCGCCCCCATGATCGAGACATGGCTGACCAACTCGACGTTCGCCTCCAGCACGACCTCTGGGCCGACCGTACAGAAGGGACCGATCCTGCAGCCGGCGCCGATCTTGGCGCCAGACTCGACGACCGCCAGCGGGTGAATGTGGGCGTCTGCGGCAATCGTCATGGGCAATCAAGCGGCGGATCTGGGGGACAACATGGCGGCGATCTCGGCTTCGGCGACCTTGATGCCGTCGACCACGCCTTCGCAGGCATAACGCCAAATGTTGCCGCGTTGCTTCAGCTTCGTAACATGGAGTTCAAGTCGGTCGCCGGGCACGACGGGCCGCCTGAACTTGGCGTTGTCGATCGTCATGAAATAGACCAGGGACGGTTTCTCGGTCCCCATCTTGTGAATGCAGATGGCCCCCGCCGTCTGCGCCATGGCTTCGATGATGAGAACGCCGGGCATGACCGGCTGTTCGGGAAAATGGCCCTGGAAATGCGGCTCGTTGATGGTGACGTTCTTGATGCCGACTGCCGAGTCGTCCCCACATATTTCGATGATTTTATCGACAAGCAGGAAGGGATACCGGTGAGGCAGGAGGCGCAGGAGACGAAGTATGTCGATGGATCCGAGTGTGTTGCCATTGCCTTCAGCCATCGCTTGCATCCTTGGCTTTGGGTTTCAGGAGCGCGCGAATCGCCGCCACCTCCCTGAAGAATTCGCGCATTGGACGCGCGGGAGAACCGGCCCAACGTTCGCCGGCCGGGATGTCGTTCATGAGTCCGGAAGAAGCGGCGATTTGTGCACGGTCTCCGATCGAAATGTGATCCGCCACGCCCACACGGCCGCCCAGCATGACGAAATCGCCGATCTTAACCGATCCGGACAGGCCGCAATGGCCCGCGATGATACAGCAGCGCCCGATGACGACGTTGTGGGCGACCTGGACGAGGTTGTCGATCTTTGTCCCCTCGCCGATCACCGTATCGTTCATGGCGCCGCGATCGACCGTTGTGTTGGCGCCGATCTCGACGTCGTTCTGGATGACGACCCGGCCGATCTGCGGGATTCGTTCGGGTCCGCGAGACCCTGCGACGAAGCCGAAACCATCCTGCCCGATCTGCGCGCCATTGTGGATGAAAACCCTGTCGCCGACGAGCGCGCTCTGGATGGTGACGTTGGCGCCGATGTAGCAGTCGCGGCCGACTTGGCACGATGCTCCGACAACTGCATTCGGCCCCACCACCGTTCCCCGGCCGATTACCGCTCCCGCGCCGATAACGGCGCCGGGTTCGATGGTCGATTCCTCCTCGATCCTGGCAAGCGGCGAGATGTGTGCTGCCGGAGAAATCCCTCGTTGCCCGGTTACTGGCGTCGGCGTCGCGGCGCTTGGATAAAGGAGGCGACCGATTTGCGCGAAGGCATACTGTGGACGAGGCGTCACCAGCCGCGCGATCCCCGCGGGAACCATCGCACTGACGTCTTCGGGGCACAGGATAGCCGCGGCGACAAGGCCTTGGAGCATATCTATATTTCGCTTGCCCTCGACGAAGACAAGGGAACCGGGGCCGCCTGTCATCGCCGGCGCGATGTGCGTGATCTCGGTCTCGGCCGTGTCCGGATCGAGCAGCTGCGCGCCCGTAAGGGCGGCTATCTCAGCCGTTGTGTACCGGCGCGACGGCGCGAAGAAGACCGGGTCTGTCATGTGAGCCTTTTCTTCCGGGCCGGAACCGGCCCGGAAGCGTCGCACCGCTCCGGTCAGAAGCGGGTCGAAATGCCGAAATTGAAATTCTGCACCTTGTCAGACGGCAGCTTCTTGACTGGCATGGCGTAGTCGACGCGAAGCGGTCCGAATGGCGATGCCCAGATGATCGACGCGCCGACCGAGGCACGCCACGACATGGCGGTCGAAACCTTGCCGATCGCCGCGCCGCCAGGCCCGGTGATGTCGTTTCCAAACAAAGTTGCAGCATCCGCGAAGAACGCTCCCCTGAGACCGTAGCTCTCGGGAATGGCCGGGAGCGGGAACTGCGCCTCGACGGTACCGTGGAAGTAGGTCTTTCCGCCAAGGCTCTCGCCGGTCGTCGCATCCATCGGACCGATGCCGCCGAACTCGAAGCCGCGGATCATCCGGTCGGTGCTCTGGAACATGTCGAACACACGAAGCCCGCCCGAACCAAAGCCCTGGATATGGCCCGCGCCGACCGTAACGAGACCGACGATGTCCATTTCTTCGGCCAGGGTGCGGTAATAATTGCCGCGCGCCGTTAGCTTCACGAACTTGGCGTTGCCGCCGAGGCCGGCCGCTTCCGTCGTGAAAGTAGCATAGATGCCGTCGTGCGGGTTCTTCATGTCGTCGATCGTGTTGAACACGACCGTCCCGCTCACTGACGACTTGATCCAGGGGCTATTGTTTACGCCGTCGACGATCGCCGCGGACACCACGCAGGTGCCATCGGGAACGCCGTCGCCATTCGCATCGCATTCATCCGAGAAGTTGTACTTCTCCTGGCTGAGGTTATAGGCGACCTGCGTCGAGAGCGCTTCGGTGATAGGCAGTCCGAACCGGATCGAGCCGCCGATCGTCTGCGAGTCATAGTTCGTATAGGAGCGGGTCGACCGGTACACGTCGAATCCCGCCGAGATACGTCGCCCGAGGAAGTAGGGCTCGGTAAAGGAGACCTGGAAATCGCGCGCGTTCTTGCCGCCGGAGAGCGAGACCTTGATGTACTGCCCCCGGCCGAGGAAGTTGCGTTCGGTTACCGAACCTTCGACCGTGACGCCCTTGCTCTCGCCGCCAGTCGCGTAACCGGCGCCGACCGAGAATTCGCCGGTCGACTTCTCCACGAGGTCGACGACGAGGATAACCTGATCGGGCTCGGAGCCCGGCGCGGTCGAGATTTCGACCGACTCGAAGAAGTCGAGCTTCTCCAGGCGGCGCTTGGCGCGCTGGACGAGGACCTGGTTGAAAGCGTCGCCTTCGCTGATGTCGAACTCGCGGCGCACCACATAGTCACGCGTACGCGTGTTGCCGCGAATCTCGATCCGCTCGACATAGGCGCGCGGACCCTCGTCGATCGTATAGATGACCGAAATCGTCCGTGTCTCGAAGTTGCGGTCGCCGCGGGGCGTGACCTGTGCAAAGGCATAGCCGAGACCGGCTGCACGCTCGGTCAGAGCGATGATCGTGTCTTCGACGTCCTTGGCGCTGTAGACGTCGCCCGACCGGCTTTCAACGAGCGAGCCGAGCGAATCCGCATCCAGGCCTTGGATGGAGCTCTCGACGGAAACGTCGCCAAACGTATAGCGCTCCCCCTCCTCGACCGTGATGGTGATCGTATACTCGTTGGAAGACGGGTCCAGTTCGCCGTACGAGGAGATGACCGTGAAGTCGGCGTAGCCGCGATTGAAGTAGAAGCGCCGCAGCGCCTCCTCATCGGCCCGAAGCCGGTCTTCGTCGTAGATGTCGTTGCGGAAGAGGAACGACAGGATGTTTGAACGCCGCGTCGAGATCACGTCGGCGAGACGTCCGTCACTATAGGCGTTGTTACCGACGAAGTTGATCGCGGCGATCTTGGTCCGATCGCCCTCGTTGATTTCGAAGACCACGTTGACCCGGTTCTCGCCAAGGTCGATGACCTGGGTCGAGACCGTCGCATCGTCGCGCCCGATCCGGCGATAGGCCTCCCGGATCGCTTCGGCGTCGGCCTCGAGCTGGGATTGCGAGAAGGTGCCGCGCGCCTTGAGCTGCACGTTGTTGCCGAGTTCGGCGTCCTTGATCTTCTTGTTGCCCTGGAACAGCACCTGGTTGACGACCGCATATTCGTCGACCTGCACGATGAGCGTTCCGCCGGCCTGGTTGACGCGGACGTCGGAGAACAGTCCGGTCGCGAAGAGCCGTTTCACGGCCTCGTCGATATCGGCCCCGGAGAACTGCTTGCCGGGCGTAATCCCGACGTAACTGCGAATCGTGTCGGCATCGACACGCTTGTTGCCACGCACTTCGATACGGCTGACGACGGCCGCCTCTGCAACTGCGACCGCCGCAAACTGCACAGCGGCGGCGCCCGATACGACCAAACCGGCCGACAGAGCCGCCGCCGATACGGCGTTCATGAACTTGTATGCTGCCTTCATCGGGCGAATGAACCTTTTCTCGTAGTCCCCACGGCGAGAAAACCGGGCATGGTTGCCACTAAGCTAATAGCCGGATTTCGCCTACACGCAAGGCTTCTAGTTAATTTGAATTTACTAATCCGCTCCGCGTGGCATTCCCGTCACGCCTATCCCGCGCGATGGTAAACGCGTCCTGAACGAGGTTTCAACCAGAACCGGTTTCGGCTTTATTTTCAACAGCCAAACAGGTCGTTCCAGAACACGAATCCCATGAAGACAAGTACCAGAAAAAACCCTGCGCGATAGAACATTTCCATCACGCGCTCCGACACGGGACGACCCGTCGCAGCCTCGATGCCGTAGAAGACGAGATGCCCACCGTCGAGCGGTGGTATGGGCAGGAGATTGAGGATACCGATGCCGACCGAAAGCAGTGCGACGAGCTGGACGAGCCATTCGAAGCCGAGCCGGGCGGCTTTCCCGGCCATGTCGGCGATCTTGACCGGTCCGCCCAATTGGCACTTGTCCTCGCGTCCGACGACGAACCGCTTCATGAACTGCCCGGTCCGCGCGATGATGCGGCCGGTCTCGACGACGGCTTCGCGTAGCGCCTCCGGCGGCGAGTATTCGATCACGCGCGGCTGGCCCAGGGCCTCGTTGTTGACGACGCCGATAACGCCGATCTTGACGACGTTGCCCAGCGCATCCGTCTGTTCGGTCACCTCCGGCGTCGCCGTCAGCGTTACTTCACGGCCGTCGCGGATGATGACGAAGACGATCGCGTCTCCCGCCCGTCCCGAGACGAGCCGCTGGACGTCCGAAAACGTCTCGACGGCGACGCCGTCGACGCTGATGAACCGGTCGCCGGGCTGGAAGCCGGCTGCCTCGGCGGGACTGCCGGCACGCACCTCCGCCACCATCGGATCGGAAACGAACCGGCCGTAGACCGAAAACATCACTGCGAAGACCGCGATCGTCAGCAGGAAGTTGAAGACCGGCCCGGCGAGCACCGTCAGCGCGCGCTTCCACGTCGACTGGGTATGGAACGCGACCTTCCGTTCGTCAGCCGAAAGCGACGCCGTCTCGTCCGGGCTGGGCTGGCTGGTGGCGTTCATGTCGCCGACGAATTTGACGTAGCCGCCGAGCGGTATCGCCGACAGCTTCCATCTGGTCCCTCGCCGGTCCGTGTAGCCGAAGAGTTCGGGGCCGAAGCCGATGGAAAAAGCCGTGACGCCGATCCCGCACCAGCGGCCCACGAGGTAGTGGCCCATCTCGTGGACAAACACGACCGCGGTCAGCACGAAGAGAAACGGAACGATGGTTCCGACAAGCAGCCCGTCGGTACTGAAGATGGAGGCAAGGTATTCGGTCAAATCTGGTCCTCGACGACGGTCGCTGGCATGAATGCCGTATCAAACAGGGCGAATCCGTGACGCCGCCCGGGACGAAAATAGATTGCTCGATCTCGCTTAGACCGGAATCAGCCCATGTGCAGGCTGGTCCAGTCCCCCCGACAGGGCTCCGATCACGTAGAACGCGAAGGCGGCCGCTACAAGGGCGTCGACCCGGTCCATGACGCCGCCGTGACCGGGAATGAGATTCGAGGAATCTTTTGTGCCGTGACGCCTCTTCACCGAGGATTCGAACAAATCGCCAACTTGACCGACTACGGAGAGGATCAGGCAGATCAGTACGGTGGCGAAATCGGCAAAGCCGACGTACCAGGCCACTGCCATGCCCGCCGCGATGCCACCCGCCGTACCGCCGATCGCGCCGCTCCAGGTTTTTCCCGGCGATATCGCCGGCGCGAGTTTCGGCCCGCCGACCGCGCGCCCGACGAAATAGGCGCAGATGTCGGTTGCCCATACGACCGCAAACAGGAACAGGATTGCCCAGAGCCCTTGCCGGTCGTCGTCGCGCAGCAGGGCGAGCGCCACCGCCGACAGGCCGGCATAGGCAAAGCCGACCGCAGCCTCGGTTCCCGTGCCGCGAACGCGTGCGAACGCGGCCGCCGCGGCCACCCCGCTGGCTAGCGCCAGCAGGACGTAGAGCGCCGGTATCGCGATGACTAGAAGGCCGAGGACACCGGCCAGCATCAGCCCGAGAATGATCTTGTGGTCCCGCGCGACCGCGGAAGACATGCGCAGCCATTCGAAGAGGATCGCCGCGCCTATTGCCGCACAGAGGACGCGAAAAGCCAGTCCGCCGTACCAGGTAACCGGCAGCACGATGGCGATGAGGACCACTGCGGAAAGAACGCGCGTCTGGAGGTTCGACAGGCCGCCTGACGGACCCGGCGCAGGCATCCGGCCGGTCGTCATATGGCGACGCCGCGGGCGTCGACGCCGCCGAAGCGCCTTTCCCTCCTGGCATAGCTGCCGAGCGCCGCGACGAGGTCGGCCTTGCCGAAATCGGGCCAGTAGCAGGGCAGGAAGATCAGTTCCGCATAGGCTGCCTGCCAGAGGAGAAAATTCGACAGGCGCAGTTCGCCGCTTGTGCGGATGACCAGATCCGGATCCGGAATCCCGACCGTATCGAGGAATCCCGCAAATGTGTCGACCGTGATTGCTTCGGTTGTCATCGCCCCTGCCTTCACGGCGAGCGCTGCCTTGCGCGCGGCGCGGACAATCTCGTCGCGCGAGCCGTAGTTGAAGGCAATCACGAGATTGAGCTTCTTGTTGCCGACCGTCAGTACCTCGGCCTCGTCGAGAAGCCCGGCGATCTCCGCCTCGAGGCCATGCCTCTCGCCGATGACGCGCACGCGTACCCCGCTGCGGTGCAGTTCCGCGAGATCCCTGCGGATGAAGAGCTTCAGTAGCCCCATCAGATCGGTCACTTCGCTCTTGGGGCGCGACCAGTTCTCGGAGGAGAACGCATAGACCGTCAGCCAGTCGATCCCCAGGTCGGAGGCGGCCCGAACCGTCTGTCGCAGCGCCTCGACGCCCGCCTTGTGACCGGCGAGGCGCGGAAGGCCCCGCTCCTTCGCCCATCGGCCGTTTCCATCCATGATGATCGCGACGTGCGCGGGCGTGGTCATACTTCTGCCTTCCGGGCTGCCGGCAGCCCCAAGCGTCCGATATCAGACTTGCATGATCTCGGCTTCTTTTTCGACCAGCATGCTATCGATCCGCGAGATCTTCTCGTCGGTCATCTTCTGCACGCGTTCCGATTGGATGCGCGATTCGTCCTGACTGATGACCCCGTCCTTCTCGGCCTTCTTGACATGCTCCATGCCGTCGCGCCGCACGTGGCGTACGGCGACGCGCGCGCTTTCGGCATACTGGTGGGCGATCTTGACCAGTTCCTTGCGCCGCTGCTCGTTGAGTTCGGGCAAAGGAATACGCAATGTCGTGCCATCCATGATCGGGTTGAAGCCGAGATTGGATTCCCGGATCGCGCGATCGACGGCGCCGACCAGCTGCTTGTCCCAGACCGACACGGAGATCATGCGAGGCTCGGGAACGGAGACTGTGGCGACCTGGTTGATGGGCATCGGCGAGCCGTAAGCCTGGACCTGGATCGGATCGAGCAGGTTACTCGAGGCACGTCCCGTGCGCAAAGAAGCGAGATCGTGGTGGAACGCGTTGATTGCGCCCTCCATGCGCCGCTGCACATCCTTGAAATCAACGCCTTCCGTCATCGTTACCCTCCTTGCGCCCGAGCGATGCCCCTGGGGCACGCATCATTCGTCCACGATGGTGCAGCGCCCGCGGCCCTTCAGGATCTCGCCCAGGCCACCCTTTTCGTGAATCGAATAGACGATTATCGGAATGTGGTTTTCCCGCGCAAGGGCGATTGCCGCGGTGTCCATGATGGACAAACCTTTGACCAGGACCTCTTCGTGGGTAATCGTGTCGTAACGGACCGCCGAAACGTCCTTCTTCGGATCGGCCGAATAGACGCCGTCGACCTGGGTGCCCTTGAACAGGGCGTCTGCGCCGATTTCGGCCGCCCTTAGCGCGGCTGCCGAATCCGTGGTGAAGAACGGATTTCCCGTGCCGCCGGCGAAGATCACGACCTTCCCGGCATTCATGTAGGACGTCGCCTGGCGCTGGGAGAAGCTTTCGCACAGCTCCGGCATTGCGATCGCCGAGAGCACCACCGCGTCGACGCCGATCTTCACCAGCGAGGTGCGCAGCGCCAGAGAGTTGATCACCGTGGCGAGCATGCCCATGTGGTCACCGGTGACGCGATCGCCGCCCTTGGAGGCGACCGCGACGCCGCGGAAGATGTTGCCGCCGCCGATGACCACCGCGACCTCGACGCCCAGCGCCCTCGCCTCGGCGATGTCGGCGGCGATCCGATCGACCACGGAAACGTCGATGCCGAACTTCTGTTCGCCCATCAGCGCTTCGCCCGAGGCTTTCAGCAGGACGCGCCGGTAGCGGGGCTGAAGGGTCATTCCGTTCCTCTTATGCGTTGTGTTCGCGCGCGCCGCCGACGTGACGGCACGAGGGCACAAGACGCCCGGCGCGGACCGGACCTGCGATACACGAAGGGCGCCGGCATGTCACGCGGCGCCCTTCGGTCGGCTGTGGAAGCGTTTGACGCGGCGTTACTTTTTCACCGCCGCGGCGACTTCGGCCGCGAAGTCGCTGGTTTCCTTGTCGATGCCCTCGCCGAGTGCGAAGCGCACGAAGGCGGCGATCTTCGCCGGCGCGCCGATCTCCTTCTCGGCGTCCTTCAGCGCTTTCTCGACGGTGACGTCGGGATTGAGCACGAAGGCCTGCTTCAGAAGGACAACCTCCTCGTAGAATTTGCGCAGGCGGCCCTCGACCATCTTCTCGATGATGGCCTCCGGTTTACCCGACTGGCGCGCCTGGTCGGAGTAAATGTCCTTCTCGCGGGCGACGACGGCCGGATCGATCTCTTCCGGCGTCAGCGACAGCGGGTTGGTCGCGGCGGCGTGCATGGCCACCTGGCGGGCGAAGGCACGGGCCGCGTCGGCGTTGCCGGTCGTCTCGATGGCAACGAGTACGCCCATCTTGCCGAGCCCGTCGGACACGGCGTTGTGGATGTAGGTCGCCACCGCGCCGGACGAAACCGACAGCTTTGCGGAGCGGCGGAAGCTCATGTTCTCGCCGATCGTGCCGACCGCGTCCTTGATCGTGTCGGCCACCGACTTGCCGGTGCCGGGATATGCCGCGGCCGCGACCGCCTCTGCCGAGCCATCGGTGCCCAGCGCGACGCCGGCGACATTGCGGACGATCTCCTGGAACGCGGCGTTGCGCGCGACGAAGTCGGTTTCCGAATTGACCTCGACGACGACGGCCGACGACGCGTCGGAGGCGACCCCGATCAGTCCCTCGGCGGCCGTGCGGCCAGCCTTCTTGTCGGCTTTCGAAATACCCTTCTTGCGCAGCCAGTCGACCGCAGCCTCCATGTCGCCGTTCGTCTCGGCGAGCGCGGCCTTGCAGTCCATCATGCCCGCGCCGGTCATCTCGCGGAGTTCTTTCACCTGTGCAGCGGAAATGCTCATCTGTGCCTCTTTGCTTGAAAATGCACCGGCGCATCACGGTCACCCGATGATGCGCCTTGTGCCGGCGCGGAATCTGCGCCGTTACCTTGAAAAAGCGGGAGCCTTTGAAAGGCTCGCCGATCAGGCCTCGGGCGAAGCCGGGGCTTCGTCGATCGCCGTCTCGACCGGAGCCTCAGCGGACGCGCCGACATCGACGCCCATTGCGCCCTGCTGACGGGCGATGCCGTCAATCGCGGCCTTCGCCACCAGCTCGCAGTAGAGCGCGATGGCGCGCTGCGCATCGTCGTTGCCCGGGATCGGGAAGTCGATGCTATCGGGATCGCAATTCGAATCGATGACGGCCACGACCGGAATGCCGAGACGCTTGGCTTCCTGGATCGCGATCGCCTCCTTGTTGGTGTCGATGACGAACATCAGGTCGGGCGTCGATCCCATGTCCTTGATGCCGCCGAGAGCCTTGTTCAGCTTCTCGCGCTCGCGCTCGAGGTTGAGGCGCTCCTTCTTGGTGAAGCCCTGGGCCTCGCCGGCCAGCAGTTCGTCGAGCTTGCGCAGACGCTGGATCGAGTTGGAGATCGTCTTCCAGTTGGTCAGCATACCGCCGAGCCAGCGCGAATTGACGTAGTACTGGGCCGAGCGCTGCGCCGCGTCGGCGACGATGTCCGACGCCTGGCGCTTGGTGCCGACGAAGAGCACGCGTCCGCCCTTGGCGACGATGTCCGACACCTGCTTCAACGCCTGGTGCAGGAGCGGCACGGTCTGCGAAAGATCGATGACGTGGATGTTGTTGCGGGCGCCATAGATGTAGGGCGCCATCTTCGGGTTCCAGCGGTGGGTCTGGTGGCCGAAGTGAACGCCGGCTTCGAGAAGCTGGCGCATGCTGAAGTCTGGCAGAGCCATTCGTTATTTCCTTTCCGGTTGAGCCTCCACGGGCAACGGCGTTCGGGACTATTCCCTCGCGCCACCGGCGGTCGCCTCCGGATTTCTCCCGGACGGTAACCAAAGCCCGTGTGTGGAATGGGCGCGCATATAGAGGGTGCGGTGAAAAAAGGCAAGCTACGCCGCCCCCGCCGTCATTTGCGGTCCCGGAAACCCGCTTTCGGCACGCGGACGCGACGGTAGATCGCCACGATCTGCTCGCGGCTCGATGCGATCGCGCCCATGCGTATGGCGCGGTCGCGCTCAAAGCCGGTGATGTCGTAGTGCGGGGCCGACGTCAGCGGCGGCCCCTGGTAGGAATGGCGATGAACGCCGAGCCGCGCGGCGAAGCGGTGCAGTTCGTCCTCGTCGTCCGCCAGGAGATGGCACCAGCGCCGGCCCGCCCAGTGCCAGATGGCGCTGTCGACATAGACCGCCATGGGCGCCCGCTACTTCTGGCAGTCTTTCGGCGCTTCGAAGAGCGAGAGGTCGACGAGTTTGCCGGTCATCGAGAAGTCGCCATAGTCCATGACGAGATCGCGGGTGACGCCGTTTTCGTGCAGCTTGAACGAGATGCGGTATTCCGGCAGCTCTTCCCCGGAGGCGCCCGCCTTCGACAGGTCGAAATAGGCGATGTCGACCGGCCAGAACGGATCGCCGGAAAGCCCGGCGAGGGCCGGACCTTCCGGATCGGTCTTCTCCGCGATCTCCTCCTTGCCGATGATGACCGTGGTGGTCATGATGCGGTCGGCATCTTCCGAGCCGTCGAATAGGCTGGTCTCGTAGAATGTTTCGCCCTTGTTCGCCTTGCCGATCAGTTCGATCAGGTGCTGGGTGGGGAACTGGGTCTTCGCCAGTTCGAACGTCGCCTTCTTCGGCTTGTCGAGCGTGACGACGACATTGTCCGCGTCGATTGCCGCGGCGCCCTTCACCTCGCGGTCCGGATTGCTATCGACGAAGGATCTCGTCACGAACGAGAACGACTTTCCGTCGCCGTCTTCGAAGGTCGTCGTCTGCTGGTCGGTCAGGCGGGACACCTCGCTCGTCTCGATCCGGGTGACGAAACGGAACTTCACCGTATAGCCCTCGCAGGCCGAACCGTTGAACTCGTAGACCATGCGTCCGCTCAAGCCGGTGATTCCCGACCGGTCCGTCGCTTCGGCCAGAGCAAGGTCGTAGACCGCACGATGCGGCGCCAGCGGCGCGGCCCTGGCCTGAGACGACCATAGGGAGGCCGAAGCGAGGACGACGATCGTGGCGAGACGCGCAGGGCGCATGAGGCATTCTCCCGTGGCCTGTCGCAAGGCCGCATTGATTGATGGGCCACCATAAAAAAACTGTTGGCGGAAGCGAGGCAAAAATAGCACTTTCGCCGTCTGTCGACGGGATAATGGAAATTGCGGGACCATTGATATGGGCGATTCGATCGAAGCGAGACTGGCCGGCCTCGGCGTGACCCTGCCGCAGGCGGCTGCGCCGGCGGCCAACTACGTCCCGTTCATGCGCAGCGGCGATCTCCTCTTCACGGCCGGCCAGTTGCCGCTGAAGGACGGCAAGCTGTCTGCGTCCGGGTTCCTCGGCCGCGAGCTCGACACGGCGGCAGGCCGTGAGGCGGCCAAGCTGTGCGCGATCAACGTGCTCGCCCAGGCGAAGGCCGCGCTCGGCGACCTCGACCTCGTCCGCCGTCTGGTGAAGATCACGGTCTTCGTCGCGTCGACGCCCGATTTTACCGAACAGCACCTCGTCGCCAATGGCGCATCCGACTTCTTCGTCGCCGCGCTGGGCGAAGCCGGGCGCCACGCGCGTTCCGCCGTCGGCACAGCCTCGCTGCCGCTCAACGCTCCGGTCGAAATCGAGGCGGTTCTCGAGGTCGAGTGAGGAAATCATGACCGGACTTTCTTGGCTGGTCGAGCGCCCGATCGCTCACCGCGGCTTTCACGACAAGAACCAGACGCGCTGGGAGAACACGCTCTCGGCGTTCGGTGCGGCCGCAGAGCGCGGCTATGCGATCGAGTGCGACGTGCATCTGACCGCCGACAGCGAGGTCGTCGTCTTCCACGACGACGAGCTCAAGCGCCTCACCGGTGTCGAAGGCTATGTCTGGCAGCGCACGGCCGCCGAACTTGGCGCGCTGCGCGTCGGCGGCACCGCCGACCACGTTCCCACGCTCTACGAGATGCTCGCCCATGTCGGTGGCCGCGTGCCGATCGTCATCGAGCTGAAGGGCGTCCCCGGCCGCGATCACGGTCTGGTGCGCAAGGTTGCCCGGGCGCTGAAGGGTTATGACGGCAAGGTCGCGATCATGTCGTTCGACCACTGGCTCGTCCGCGAGTTTGCCGAACACGCGCCCGGGATTCCCGCCGGCCTCACCGCGTGGGGCGACCGGGATCACGAGATCGAGGCGCATTTTTCCATGCTCGCACACGGCATTTCCTTCGTGTCCTACGGCGTCGTCCATCTGCCCAACCGTTTCGTGCAATTCGTCCGTGACCGGCTGGGCATGCCGGTCATCACTTGGACGGTTCGCGACCAGGCGGCGGTCGATGTCACCTTCACCCACGCGGACCAGATGACGTTCGAGGGCTTCGAGCCCAACGCCGCTGCATGACGCGCACCGGTGGTCTTGCCGTTTTCCCGCGGCGTCGTAACTGTTGAGCGATGGCAAGGTCGAAGGATGCTGAAAACGGAGACGCGCTGTCGCTGCGCGTCGTCGGCGGCATGGCGGCGTTCAGTCGCGACGAATGGCGTACCCTTGGGGGGAGTTCGCGCGACGAATTAGGTATCCCGTATAATCCTTTTGTTTCATACGAATTTCTTTCGTCACTTGAAGATTCCGGCTGCGCGGTTGCGCGGACCGGTTGGCAACCGCATCACCTGCGCCTCGAGTCGGATGACGGCCGCCTGCTTGGCGCCGCCTTCTGCTACGCCAAGTCGCACAGCCAGGGCGAATACGTCTTCGACCACGGCTGGGCCGACGCCTTCGAGCGCGCCGGCGGCCGCTATTATCCGAAGCTTCAGGTGGCGGTCCCTTTCACGC
Organism: Rhizobiaceae bacterium; assembly: GCA_905339215.1. Classification (GTDB taxonomy): domain Bacteria; phylum Pseudomonadota; class Alphaproteobacteria; order Rhizobiales; family Rhizobiaceae; genus DUSC01. The sequence goes on along the minus strand of CAJPFN010000077.1, from coordinate 55,443 downwards.
CGGCGACGGGACCGCGTCTGCTCGTCGCCCGCGATGCCGGCGCGACCCCGGTGCGCGCCGCGCTCGCCGCCGGCCTGAAGACCCTCACGCAAAGGACAGGGGTCTCTTCCGCCCACGTCACCTTTGCCGGCGACGCCGACATGGCCGTCCTCGACGAGGCGGGCTTCCTGACGCGGACCGACCAGCAGTTCCATTTCCGCAATCCGGGCTATGCCAGCTATGACGACTTCCTCTCCACCCTCGTCTCGCGCAAGCGCAAGGCACTGAAGCGCGAGCGGCGCGAGGCGCTTGCCGCCGGCATCTCCATCGACTGGCTGACTGGAAAGGACCTGACGGAAGCCGTCTGGGACGATTTCTTCGCCTTCTACATGGACACGGGCGGGCGCAAATGGGGACGCCCCTACCTAAACCGGGCGTTTTATTCGCTCGTCGGCGAGCGCATGCCCGATGACATCCTCCTCGTCATGGCGAAGCGCGACGGCCGCTACATTGCCGGCGCGATCAACTTTGTCGGCTCCGACACGCTCTACGGCCGCCACTGGGGCTGCATCGAGGAGCATCCGTTCCTGCATTTCGAGGTCTGCTACCACCAGGCCATCGACTTCGCCATCGCGCGGGGCCTGAAGGTCGTCGAGGCCGGCGCGCAGGGCGAACACAAGCTGGCGCGCGGCTACGAGCCGGTCACCACGCATTCAGCGCACTGGATCGAGCATCCAGGGCTACGCCGGGCCGTGGCCGACTATCTCCGTCAGGAGCGGCGGCAGGTCGAGCAGATGAGTGAATATCTCGGGGAACACGGCCCCTTCCGCAGAGACAGGCCGGTGGAGGAGGAATAGGGGAATGGCCGCCGCTTTGCTTGCGTGCAAAGCCGCTGAATGGGCTCTTGCGGGTCCTGCCGACGAAAGCGTGTATCGCCCTTGCCCACGGCCCCGCTTTTTCCTACTCCCTTATTCCCCGCTGCCTGCCGGAAGGTCCGACCATGTCCGTCTCTTACGATCCCAGCAACGTCTTCGCGAAGATCCTGCGCGGCGAGCTTCCGTGCCACAGGCTCTACGAGGACGCGGAAACCCTCGCCTTCATGGACATCATGCCGCGCGGCGACGGCCACTGCCTCGTCATCCCGAAGAAGCCGTCGCGCAACATCCTCGACGTTGAGGCCGACAGCCTCGCGGCGGTGACGCGCACGACACAGAAGATCGCCCGCGCCGTGGTGAAGGCGTTTTCCGCCGACGGCGTCACCGTGCAGCAGTTCAACGAACCTGCCGGCGGCCAGGTCGTCTTCCATCTCCACGTGCACGTGATTCCGCGTTTCGAAGGCGTTTCGCTGCGCCCGCATTCCGGGCAGATGGAGAAGCCGGAGATCCTCACGGCGAACGCTGAGAAGATTAGGAGCGCCCTCGCCGGCTGATCAGGCGCCGGCGGCGCGTTGTTGGCGCGCAAAGCCCGCGTTTCCGCTCCCGGTCATGCGACGCTCCTGCACCGCGACGATGCGTGTCGCCAGCGGCCAGGCCGCCGCCGTGATGGCGATGCCGGCAAGCATGTCGGCGAGGTTGTGGCCGCCGTGGATAAGAATGCCCGGCACCAGCAGCGCCGTCGGCACAAGCGCTATGAGGCGGAGTAAGCGGTATGGCCAGACGGCCGCCAGCGAGACCAGCGCCATCACGGTGTGGAACGAGGGGAAGCCGATCAGCCCGGTGACGCCCAGCGCCGACAGGTCGGAAACGCCCTCGCGGAAGAGCCGGTTGAGTTCCGTGCCGTAGGCAGAACCGACGATCGGCCGGACGATTCGGGTAACCTCCTCGTCAAGCGTCCAGAAGGCTGCCGCCCCGCCCGACGGGAAGACCGCCCAGAGGCCGATCGTGACCAGCGAGGCGACGACGGTGGCAAGCGCGGCCGTGTGCAGGCGGTGCCGATCGAGGACCGCACCGAGTACGATGAAGGCGGCGAGTAGCTGGACCAGTGTCAGCTTGTAAGCGGTGCGGACGATCTCGTTGAACGCCGGGTATTCCGCCATCCACGCGCAGAATGCCGGCCATGAATAGCCGAGCCAGGCATCGAACCTCACGAGGCTCTGGTCGACCGGTGCGCCCGGCCGCGGCAGGAGCGCGATATTGAACAGAGCGCCGAACAGTGAATAGGCGATGAACAGCCCGAGCACGTGGGCGACGAGCGCGATGCGCTCGCTGTCGCGCCAGCGACGATAGACCTGGCCGATCGCCAGCATCAGGGCGGCAAAGCCGAGCGAGAAGGCGAAGAAGCCCCAACCGAAGGCGATGCCCTTCCACCAGAGCAGCGTGAAATCCACGGCCGCCAGTGCGGCCGTCACCATGACGAGCGTTCGTTCCGCCGGGTGAAGCGACATCATGGCGCGATGCTAGCCGGTCGCGGTTAAGTCGCGGTGAAGCGTCAGAGGCCAAGATGCAGGCCGGCGAGGAGCAAGACCTCCGCCACCAGGATGCCGAGCAGGATCCGCCTGCCGAAGACGAGATAGGCGAGGAATCCGGTTGCAGCGGCAGCGATCCGGAGCGCCAGCGTCGTGTCGGCGAGCGCGCCCGAGGGAAACACGATCAGGTTGCCGATCACCGCCGCGACCAGCGCCGTGGCGACCGCCCTGACCAGCACGAGAAGGTCGGAATCCTCCGAAAGGTGGCCGCCGAGGTAGACGCCGAGATAGCGCCAGAAATCCGTCGCCAGCCAGCCGGCGAGGAGAATGAAGAGGAACGGCCACCACCACTGATCGAACGCGTCGAAGGTCATCGCATCGCGCTCCCGCGCGTGATGCGATGGAATGCATAGGCGAGGCCGCCGCCGATGACGCCGGCCGCGACGAGATCGAAGCGCGGGCTGAGCATGTGGAACACCGGCCCGAGCCCGAGCCCCAGGACCATCGCGACGTGGCCCGCACGTTCCCGCGCCGATCCCCATAGCGAGGTGAGGAAATACATCGGCGTCAACAGCAGCAGCGCGGCGGAGACGGACGCCGGCAGGCTCTCCGCGACGCCGAAGACGGCGGCGACCACGGCCATGTTGGCGAGCATCAGGAACAGCGCGAGGCCGGCATAATAACTCGTCCGCATGGCTCGAGGCACGGCGGGAAGCTGCTGCATGGACAGCACCCACGACGTCACCGCGACGAAGTGGGACAGCGCGTAGAGAACCCAGCGCGGCGTCTTCGGTCCGCGCAGTTCGGGCACCAGCGACATCACCATCGGCATCAGCCTGACCGACGACAGGGCGACCGCAAACGCCGCCGCGCCGAGCGAGGCGCCGGACATGACGGCGCCGACGAGCACCACCTTGGCCGGCAACGCCCAGATCACCGCGACCATGAACAGGGTTTCGACGAGGGAGAAGCCGGCGTCCTTGGCCAGCCCGGCGAAACCGACGAAGGCGCTGGCGAGAATCAGGCCCGGGATCGAGATGCCCGCCCGCGCGCCGAGCAGAATGTACCGGCGCCTCTGGCGCGCGGTGGGGGCTTGGCTTTCTCCGGCTTCGATCATCGCCGGTGGCGCTTAGCACGGCGACGCTGCCGCGTCAGGCCCCGCTTTGGTGCGGACGACGTAGGCTGGGCAAAGGGACCTCAAAGCCTCTTGTCGCGTCGCGGAGAGCGGGAGCGAGTACCTTTGCCCAGAAAAAAAGAAAAGACCCCGAGACCGGGGCCTTTCCATCCGCCATCAGCTCTTACGCGGCAGTTGCGGCACGAGGCTGCGTTTCGGGCTGTCGGTTCCCGGGGAGGCCGGCTTGGCTTTCGGTGCGGCGGCCTTCTTCGGCGCCGCCTTCTTCGCCGTCGGACGGCGCGGTGCCGGGTCCTTCTTCGGCTCTTCCTTCTTCGGCTTCACCGGCACCTCGTCGGCGATCGTCTCGAGCTTGAGCCCGGTCTCGCCGGTCTCCTTCTTCTCGACGGTGACGCGAACCGTGCCGCCCTTCCTGAGCTTGCCGAACAGCACCTCGTCGGCGAGCGGTTTCTTGATGTGCTCCTGGATGACCCTGCCGAGCGGACGCGCGCCCATGCGTTCGTCGTAGCCCTTGTCGGCCAGCCACGAGATCGCCTCCGGCGACAGGTCGAAAGTGACGCCACGTTCCGACAGCTGGGCCTCGAGCTGCATGACGAACTTCTGCACGACCTGGTGTACGACCGGCACCGGCAGCGAGCCGAACGGGATGATCGCATCGAGGCGGTTGCGGAATTCCGGCGTGAACAGCCGGTTGATCGCCTCGACGTCGTCGCCCTCGCGCTTCGTCGAGCCGAAGCCGATCGCCGCGCGCTGGGCGTCGGCGGCGCCCGCATTCGTCGTCATGATCAGGATCACGTTGCGGAAGTCGATCTGCTTGCCGTTGTGGTCCGTCAGCTTGCCGTGGTCCATGACCTGCAACAGGATGTTGAACAGGTCCGGATGCGCCTTCTCGACTTCGTCGAGCAGCAGCACGCAGTGCGGGTGCTGGTCGACGCCGTCGGTCAGGAGCCCGCCCTGGTCGAAGCCGACATAGCCGGGCGGCGCGCCGATCAGGCGGCTGACCGTGTGGCGCTCCATGTATTCCGACATGTCGAAACGCAGCAGCTCGACGCCGAGCGACGAGGCGAGTTGCTTCGCCACCTCGGTCTTGCCGACGCCCGTCGGACCGGAGAACAGGTAGCTGCCGATCGGCTTCTCCGGCTCGCGCAGGCCGGCACGCGCCAGCTTGATCGCCGACGCCAGCGCGGAGATGGCCGTATCCTGGCCGTAGACCACGCTCTTGAGTTCCTGCTCGAGGTTGGCGAGCACCTTTTCGTCGTCGGCCGAGACCGTCTTCGGCGGGATGCGCGCCATGGTCGCGATGGTGGCTTCGATCTCCTTGATGGTGATCGTCTTCTTGCGCTTGTTCTCGGGCAGCAGCATCTGCGAGGCCCCGGTCTCGTCGATCACGTCGATCGCCTTGTCGGGCAGCTTGCGGTCGTTGATGTAGCGCGCCGAGAGTTCCACCGCCGCCTTGATCGCGTCGTTGGTGAACTTCACCTTGTGGAAGTCCTCGTAGTAGGGCTTCAGACCCTTCATGATGGCGATGGCGTCGTCGACCGAAGGCTCGTTGACGTCGATCTTCTGGAAGCGTCGGACCAGCGCCCGATCCTTCTCAAAGAACTGGCGGAACTCCTTGTAGGTGGTCGAGCCGATACAGCGGATCGCCCCCGAGGAGAGCGCAGGCTTCAAGAGGTTCGACGCGTCCATGGCGCCGCCCGACGTAGCCCCTGCGCCGATGACAGTATGGATCTCGTCGATGAACAGCACCGCGCCCGGATAATCCTCGAGTTCCTTCACGACCTGCTTCAGGCGCTCCTCGAAGTCGCCGCGGTAGCGCGTGCCGGCCAGCAGCGTTCCCATGTCGAGCGCGAAGATGGTGGCGCCGGCGAGCACTTCCGGCACGTCGCCCTCGACGATGCGCTTGGCGAGGCCTTCGGCGATCGCCGTCTTGCCGACGCCGGGATCGCCGACATAAAGCGGATTGTTCTTGGAGCGCCGGCAGAGAACCTGGATCGTACGGTTGATCTCCGATTCGCGCCCGATCAGCGGATCGATCTTGCCGGACTTCGCCTTGACGTTGAGATTGACGCAATAGGCGGTGAGCGCATCCTGCTGCTTCTTCTTGCCGCTCTCCTCCTGCTGTTCGCCGCCCGTCGGGCCGTGCTGCTCGTCGTCGGCCCCGCGCGGGCTGCGGGTTTCCGAGGCGCCCGGGCGCTTGGCGATACCGTGGCTGATGTAGTTGACCGCGTCGTAGCGGGTCATCTGCTGTTCCTGGAGGAAGTAGGCGGCATGGCTCTCGCGCTCGGCGAAGATGGCGACGAGCACGTTGGCGCCCGAAACCTCTTCGCGCCCCGAGGACTGCACGTGAATCACGGCGCGCTGGATGACCCGCTGGAAACCGGCGGTCGGCTTCGAGTCCTCGTCATAGCCGGTGACGAGATTGTCGAGTTCCGTGTCGATGTAGTTGAGGACGGTCTGCTTCAGTTCGGGCAGATCGACGTTGCAGGCGCGCATGACGGCCGACGCGTCCGCGTCGTCGATCAGGGCGAGAAGCAGATGCTCGAGCGTGGCGTATTCGTGATGCCGCTCATTGGCGAAAGTCAGCGCCTGGTGGAGCGCTCTTTCCAGTCCCTGCGAGAAAGCCGGCATGTTACCTCACTTCTTTTCCATCACGCATTGCAGCGGATGCTGGTGCTGGCGGGCGAAGTCCATGACCTGCGCGACCTTCGTCTCCGCGACTTCGAACGTATAGACGCCGCACTCGCCGACGCCATGATTGTGGACGTGCAGCATGATGCGCGTCGCCGCTTCCCTGTCTTTCTGGAAGAATCGCTCCAGGACATGAACGACGAACTCCATCGGTGTGTAGTCGTCGTTGAGGATGAGCACCCGATAGAGGTTGGGCTTCTTGGTCTTCGGCTTGGTACGCGTGATCACCGCCGTCCCGCGACCGGGACCGTTCCCGCGGGTGTCGTCGGATTGCATGTGAGCCGCGCCGTTGCGCATGGCAGTGCCGCCGATGTCCAAGTGCCTTCCTTGTCGCCGAATCCCTTCCCGGATCGACATGTAAGTGGTCTCCGGTGGATTTTAAGGCCTTCTGTTCCGCTGACAATACGGCCTTCGTTTGCCCTGCGCGATTTTCGAACGTCGGCGCGAGCATGAAAAAAGGCCCGGCCGCGATCATGCGGCCGGGCCCTTTAGTGAAGCTTACGCCGCCGCCTGCCGGCGGCTTTTCGTCACTTCGTCTTGGCGACGAGGCCTTCGAACGGCTTGTAGGCGTCCCTTGCGGTGTCGGCATAGAGCTCGCCAAGCTTGGTTGCCTCGGCGACGAAGCCCTCGTATGCCTGCTTGGCGAAATCAGTCTGAATCTCGAACGCCTTGTCGAGCGACTTGGCGGAGAACAGCTTCTCGAGCGCGGCGCTGCCGGTCTCGAACGACTTCTTGGTGTATTCGCCGGTCTCGACGGCGATGGCCTGAACGCTCTTCGACAGCGTCGCGAGGCTCTTCAGGTTGGCGTCGAGGAATTCCTTTCCAAGCTTGTTGGCGTCTTCAAATGGCTGCGGCATGCGTTATCCCTTTCCTTCGCGAGGATGCTCGGCGCACCCGATGTGCGGTGCATTATACTTATTGTGCACTGCACAATTTGTCAAGACAGGCCTGAAATCCCGGAAAATTAAGCGAAAATTGCGAACCCCCTGTGAATAACTCGGTTACCATAAACGCTTTGGTAACGACGCACCCCTAGCATCCACATCTGTCGGACTGGACGCCTTTGCCGGTCCCGTGGGTGAAGTAGACAAAGGGTGTTGTAGTGCGTCAGGCGTTCGGGGCTCTCGCCCGTTTCCACCGGTACCCCGCTCGGATCGCCGTTGCGATCCTTTTGGCTTGCGCGTTCGCCTTGCCGGCGCAGGCTGCCAACAGCAAGTACGCGGCGATCGTCGTCGACGCCAACACGGGCAAGACGCTCTTCGGCGCCAATGCGGACGTGCAGCGCTTTCCCGCCTCGCTGACGAAGATGATGACGCTCTACCTCGTGTTCGAAGGTATGGCCGCCGGCAGGTTCAAGAAGACCACGCCCGTCCGCTTCTCGGCGCACGCCTCATCGATGCCGCCGACCAAGCTTGGCGTGAAGGCGGGCGGCTCCGTTCCGATGGAGGCGATCATCTACGCGCTGGTGACCAAGTCGGCCAACGACGCCGCCGCGGCGGTCGCCGAGTATCTCGGCGGCTCCGAAGCGGAGTTCGCCCGCATGATGACGGCCAAGGCACGCAAGCTCGGCATGCGAAACACGGTGTTCCGCAACGCCTCCGGCCTGCCCAATCCGGGGCAACTCACCACGGCGCGCGACATGGCCACCCTTGGCATCGCGTTGCGCGAGCATTTTCCGCAATATTACGCCTACTTCGCCACCCGTTCTTTCACCTACGGCCGCCAGCGCATGGGCAACCACAACAAGCTGCTCGGCCGCATCAAGGGCGTTGACGGCATCAAGACAGGCTACACCCGCGCATCGGGCTTCAATCTGGTCTCGTCCGTCAAGATCGACGGCCGCAAGGTCGTGGCCGTGGTCATGGGCGGCGCCAGCGGCGGCGCACGCGACCGTCATATGGCCGAACTCCTGCGCAAGTACGTGCCGCAAGCATCGTCGCGCGGCGGCGGCGCGCTGGTTGCCCGCGTCGAAGCGCCCGAAGGGTCGTCGAAGAAGATGATCGCTACCGCGGCCGAGCCCAGCGCCGTCACAGCGTCCGCGGTCGTCCTGCCCCGCAAGAACGCGCCGTTGCCCGACCAGCGCCCGGCGTCACTGACCGTCGAGGACCTCGCCGCCGAAGCCACGTCGCGAATCGAGCAGGCATTCGCCCAGCCGGAACCGCGGCCTGCCGCCCCCAAGCCGGCCGAGCAGCGCGCTGCGCAGAAGCCCGTCGAGCAAACCGACATCGATCCGGTGAAGACCGCGTCAATTCCGTCGGGCTGGGCCGTCCAGGTGGCGGCCGCCCAGAGCGAGTCCGACGCCCGCAAGCAACTCGCCGCGACGAGCCGCCAGGCGCCGGCGATCCTCGCCGACGCCGCTGGCTACACCATGGCGTTCGACAAGGACGGCGTCACCTACTTCCGCGTCCGCTTCGGCGGCTTCTCGTCCAAGGCGGACGCGCGGAACGCCTGCAACGCATTGAAAAAGAAGAAGATCGCCTGTTACGCGGTCCAGCAATAGGTAGGCCCCCTTCTCCAGGTTTGTACGTAGTCGAAGGAGATCAGTTGTGATTGGAGAGCAGGACGTCCTTGGCCTCGTTGATACGCGCCGCAAGGAAAGACGATCCGCCAACATCGGGGTGCAGGCGCTGCATCAGGCTGCGATGCGCCTTGCGGATATCCGCCGCGGTAGCCCCCGCTTCAAGACCAAGGACCTTGTAGGCCTCCTCCTTAGTCATGGGGCCCGTACCTGGCGCAACTCGCTGCCCGCGACGAACGTCCGCCTCCAGGTCTTCGCGCCAAGCGGGATGACGGCCGTCAAGATACGCCTCAAGTAGCTGGCGGCTTTCCGAATCGCCTGAAAGCTCGCCGTAGAGCGACAGAAGCTCGGACGGGTTCATCGAGGCGAGCATGCGGCCCTCGAACGTGCCCGCCAGCACCATGCCCTCGAGCTCGCCGCTGTCGTGATCGAGCTCCATCTCGAGCGCCGCGGTGCGCACGCTGGAGCGTTTTCCCGGCGTCCGCTTCTGCGTGCCGCGGCGGCGACGCATGAATCCGTACCATCCGAGCGCCGCGGAAATCAGCATGCCGCCAGCTCCGGCCCTTCCGACCAGCATCAGCACGGCGCCGACCAGCACGAGCACGATCGGTCCCGCAAGCCGGATGGCTTCGGCCAGCCGCGCCGGACTGGCGCGCAGGAAGGCGAATGCGAGCGCGGCCACACCAAGTGCCGCCGCGACAAGGTAGAACGCACCCGTCATTTACCCCTGTCCCCGAGGTGATCGAGCATCAACAGGTCCTCGGGCCTCCCGCGCGCGGCGAGAGCCTTCGTTCCGCCGGCGGCGAAGACCGCAACTGAGGCGAGCAGCCGCGCCAGCGTCGACGCGGCCGAGCGGTCGAACCGGAACCAGGCGCCGCGCGACAGTCGCGCGATCTCACGAAATCCCCGTTCGGCGATTGCGTCGGTGCCTTCCTGGAAGACGAACACCGGGACGCCGTGGAGGCCGAGTTGGCCGGCCTTGTCGCAAAGGTCGTCGATCGCCTCCTCCAGCGCATCGCCGATGTAAACGAGGGCCGCGACCTTGTCCTTCGCCGTCGCCTTCAGCGCGTGCGCCAGCACCTTGCCGATCTGCGTTTGACCGCCACGGCAGTCGATCTTGAGCATGAGCTCCTTCAGCGATCCGGTATCGCCGACGAACCGCGAGGCCCGGCACTCGTCATGTCCGCGGAAATAGACGAGCTGGACCGCCAGCCTGTCGGTTCCGGCCGCCGCGTCGAACATCTCCGCTTGTAGCCGGCAGGCGAGGTCCCAGGTCGGCTGGCGGCTCATCGTCGCGTCGAGGGCGAGGATGAGGCGGCCCCTGCCCGCGCCGTCATGCCGCAGCGAACTGGCCGCGCGCAGGAACGCAGCGACATCGCGCGGATCGGAGCGGACGGCAGCCGGTTTTCCGCCCGTCTTGGCGATGACTGGCGACTTCTTGTCGTTCATGCAGGGGAATGTGCGGTGTGATCTTGGCGCTTGCAAGACCCGCAATGCGGTCGAGCGATCAGCCGGCGAAGATGTCCGGCATCGCAAACGGACGGGCCAGTGCCTCGGCGTAGCGGCGCCGCGTTTCGGCCCGCCTGCGGCCGCTCTCGTCGACGGGAAGGCGGAGCGCCGCGACCAGCTGACGGATCTCCTGGCGTGCCGCCAGGTGCGACAGCGTCGGCTTCGTGCCGAGCACGTGCTCCTCGAAATCGTCCAGCGCGGTCAGCCCGATCGGGAAGAACTCGCGGAAGACGACGCGCTCCGAAATGCCGTCCGCCATGCGGAAACCAAGCTGCATGGCCAGTTCGCGCAGGCAGGCGTCGATCTTCTGCTCGTTGCGCGAGGTGATGCTCGACATGCGGTTCCTGACGACGATCCAGTCGAGGATGGCGTTGTCGGCCTGGCGCCGCTCGCGCCGTGCGTCGCGGACGGCGGAGGCGTACTGGGAGTGTTCGATGATCTCGTGGCCGACCGGATCGATGCGAGCCAGAACGTCGAAGTCGATGAAGCTGTCGTTCATCGGCGTCACCAGCGTATCGGCGATGCGGTGCGCGAGGCGGTTCAGGTAGGTGTCGGAGCCCGGCGTATCGATGACGACGAAGTCGTGGCGGTGCTCGACGTCGCCGATGCCGTCCATGAGGCGACGGAACTCTTCGCCCTCGGCGTCGGCGACCGTCTCGCGGCGCGCCGGCGCCACATGGAAATGCTCGGGCGTTGCCAGGTCGATGCCGGCCGAACGCGCCCAGCGGCGGCGATTCTCGATGTAGCGGGTGAGCGAGAGCTGGCGGCCGTCGAGGTCGACGGTGGCAACCTTCTGGCCGGCCCGCATCAATGCGACGGCGATATGCATGGCGGTGGTGGACTTGCCCGAACCGCCCTTCTCGTTGCCGCAGACGATGACATGCGCGCCGCTCTTGCGGCGGCCCTCGGTCCTCGGTCCCGATTCCGTGTACGCCATCCCACTCAGAACTCCACGCCCATTTCATCTTGAGCGGATTGTGGTGGAGTTTCAATGGTCTCGGAGATCACAAGGCCGACAACCTTGCGCTGTGGTAAAGGCGAATGGTTACGCGCGGCCCCCGCCTGCCGCCGCCAGACAGCTCCCGAAGGGCTATAGCAGGCCGAGTTCGGCGAGTTCGCGGCGCAGCTTCGGCGGCAGTTCGGCGAGTGCTGCCCTGCCCTTGCCGAGGTCGGCGGGCGCGTCCTCGGGCTTCAGGTATCGCCAACCCTGGAAGGCCCGGCGCGGCTGCCATTCGGTGCGAACCACCACCGGGTCGAGCACCAGATGGCAGCGGCCGATACCCTCGCCGTCGGTGAAGGGCCGGATCTCGGTGATCCTCTGACGGCACTGCACCGAACCCTTGATGACCCAGTAGAGCGAGCCGCCGTCGACGATCTCGGCGGCCCGCGTCGGCACCATGCGGGTGGTGTGGAACTGCTCCTCGGGCCGCCCGTGCCGCCGGCACTCGGCGAGCCGCGAGGCGATCCATTCCTCGAGATCCTCGACGCTTTCGCAGCCGACGCAGAGTTTAAGAAGGTTGAGGGCCATGGCGCGAAACTAGCGCCGGCAGTCGCCGCGTACAACCGGTTGCAAGGTTGTCAACAGGCCTTCGGCCTCAACACTCGACGACGCTGACCGCCAGTCCGCCAAGGCTTGTTTCCTTGTACTTCTCGTGCATGTCGAGGCCTGTCTGGCGCATCGTCTCGATCGCCGCGTCGAGGGGTACGAAGTGTTTTCCGTCGCCCTTGATGGCAAGCGAGGCGGCCGTCACCGCCTTCACGGCGCCCAGCGCGTTGCGCTCGATGCACGGCACCTGGACGAGCCCGCCCACGGGATCGCAGGTCATGCCGAGATGGTGTTCGAGCGCGATCTCGGCGGCATTCTCGACCTGCTCCGGCGTTCCGCCCATGACCGCGCAGAGCCCGGCCGCGGCCATCGCCGACGCCGAACCCACCTCGCCCTGGCAGCCGACCTCGGCGCCCGAGATCGAGGCGTTGTGCTTGATGATGCCGCCGACGGCTGCCGCCGTCAGCAGGAAGTCGCGGATCGATTCCTGGTCCGCTTCCACATGGAAGTGCAGCCAGTAGCGCAGCACGGCGGGCACGACGCCGGCAGCGCCGTTCGTCGGCGCCGTGACGATGCGGCCGCCGGCGGCGTTCTCCTCGTTGACGGCCATCGCGTAGATCGAAAGCCAGTCGTTGGCCAGAAGCGGGTTCGGCCGGTTCTGCTGCCACTGTTCCTGCAGCTTGTCGTGGAGCTGGCGGGCGCGCCGGCGCACTTTCAGCCCGCCGGGCATGATGCCGTCCTGGGACAGGCCGCGATCGATGCAGTTCGTCATCGCCGACCAGATGGCGTCGAGCCCGGCATTGAGCTCCTCGCGACTCCGGTGCATCTCCTCGTTCGCCCGCTTCATCGCGGCGATCGAACGACCGCTCTGCGCCGCCATGGCGAGCATCTCGGCGGCATTGCTGAACGGGTAGTGCACCGGACCCGCATCGTGGTCCGGTCCGCGGGTCTTGATGCGCTGCAACTCCTCCTCGGAAACGACGAAGCCGCCGCCGATCGAATAGTAGATGCGCCTGAGCAGCAGATGGCCGTCCGCATCGTGTGCGGTGAACGCCATGCCATTGGCATGCCCCGGCAGCGGCGTCTTGCGGTCGAGTACGAGGTCGCGGTCCGGATCGAACCGGTAGGCCGGATGTCTTGGCGGAGAGATGCGCTTCTCCGCACGAACGGCCGCGACCTTGGCGTCAGCGGTGTCGGGATCGACGGTCTGCGGCGTTTCGCCGGTGAGGCCGAGGATGACGGCGCGGTCGGTGCCGTGGCCGATACCCGTGAAGGCGAGCGAGCCGTGCAGGCTGGCGCCCACCCGATCGACCTTCGCTCCGGCCGGTCGTGGCCAGTCTCCGGACGCGAGTTCCGCGAGGAAGCGCGCGGCCGCGGTCATCGGCCCCATCGTATGGGAGGACGACGGGCCGATGCCGATCTTGAAAAGGTCGAAGACGGAGAGGAACACGGGCGGGGGGCTCCAGGGGAATGGGGACTCTATCGCCGTTTCGCCGGTGATGCACTGGACGCCCGCCGACTTCTCCTACTCTTGTCGCGACATCGGTACCATGCAGCCAAACAAAAGGGCGCGACGTGAACGCCGCGCCCTGTCGATTCTTGGTTCGTCGCTCAGCCCGCGGTTGCCAGGACCGCTGCCGTCTCCGAGCCGCCGCCGACGAGCCAGACAAAAAGAATGACGCCGGCAAAACCGATCACTGCCTTGGCCGTCAGGCCCCAGCAGGATTTCTGAACTGTTTCTTCCATGATTTCCTGTTCGTCGCCCGGCCGAGGAATCTCTTCGGCCCAACCCGTTTCGGCCGCGTGAATACGCCTTTCGGCGTCTCTTCGCAACCGCAAAAAAGGCACAAATGTGGCGCCGGCGGCGCGCCACTTGTGCGCCGATGCCCTGCAATCTAATAAAATCAGAATGTTGGCGTTGTTTCGTCGGCAACGATTTTTCAACCGTTCGGGCGGGAATGTGTCGACGCGGCGGGCGACGGCGCGAACCGCAAGGAGGTCGGCTTGGACGATACCCTTCCCCTGACGTTGCCGGACGTTGCGGCGACCGCCTTGTTTGCCTTCGCTTGGTTCGCCTATGCCCTCGCCGTCGATGGCCGGCTGAGCTCCCGCGTCTCGTTGACCGCCGCCATGAACCGTCAGCGCGAAGCATGGATGCGGACCATGGCGAGCCGCGACCTGCGCATGGTCGACACCAGCATCATGGCCGGACTCCAGCAGGGCACCGCGTTCTTCGCATCCACCTCGCTGATCGCTCTCGGCGGCTGCCTGGCGCTGATTCGGCAGACTGAGGAAGCCCAGGCCGTACTCTCCGGCCTTCCTTTCATGACCCCCGTTTCGCCGGGGCTTTTCGAGATCAAGGCGGTCGGATTGACCGTGCTGTTCGCCTATTCCTTTTTCAAATTCGCCTGGTCCTACCGCCTCTTCAACTACTGTTCGATCTTGATCGGGGCAGTGCCCACCGCTCGCGACGGAACTCCACAACTCGACGAAGCGGTCCGGCGTGCGGCGCAGATGAATGTACTCGCCGGCCGTCACTTCAACGCCGGCCTGCGCGGCATCTTCTTCTCGATCGGCTATCTCGGCTGGTTCGTCGGCGCGGTGCCGTTCGTCGTGGCCACGATACTCGTCGCCGCTGTTCTGATCAGGCGGCAGTTCTTCTCGTCGGCACGGCGCGTCGCGCTCGGCGATCTCGTCCGGTCCGGTCCTGCCGGCACCTGACCGAATCCCGACCACACACGCGCAGCCCGATAAAGCCGACTGTACTGCGAAATCCCGTTCACGGGGTATCGGCCGGCCGCGTCGCCAGGAGTAGGCCGGCGACGACGACGGCCGCGCCGATAAGATCGGCGAGGCCGGGCACCTCGCCCAGCAGCGGCACGGCCAGGGCTGTCGCGATCACCGGCTGGCCGTAGCCCAGCACCGCGACCAGCGCGGTCGGCAGCTTGCCCAGGCCGCGGTTGATCAGCAGGTAGGCAACGAGGGTCAGGGCGCCATAGGCCGCCATGTAAGCCCAGGCGTAGCCGTCGAGCGGCAGGAAGCGCGACTCGAACACGGCCATAGGCAGCGTGCTCAGCGCCGCACCGACGAACATCCACGCCGTCACCGCAATCGATGGATAGACTTGGCACAGACGCCCGCTGATGAGCAGGCAGCCCGCATAGAACATCGCAGCCGCAACCGCATGAAGATTGCCTTCGACGCTGGACCGTCCGGCCGACGGGCCGGCCGTCATCAGCACCAGGCCGACGAAAGCCATCAGGCCGCCGATTGCCACCCGGCGAGAGACCTTCTAGCCCCAGATTAACCAGGCTCCTAACGCCACCGGTAGCGGATAGATCGTACCGAGCAGCGTTGCCTCGAGGATGGTGGTGGAGACGACGGCCCGGTTCCACAGCACCAGGTCACCGGCGATCAGGAAACCCGCGCCCATTGCGAGGAACTTGGCCCTGGCCGGCATCGGCGTCTCGTAACGCGCCAGCCACATCGCTACGGGCAAGGCAAACAGGATCCGCCAGAAAGCCGTCGCCGCAGCGTCGACCGGCGAGTTGCGAACCATCAGCGGCCCAAATCCGGAGAAGAATACGCCGGCGACGGCGGCGCGAAGGGCGCCGGCTTCTCCGCCGGCGGGGCGGGTTCCGACCGCCTCCATCGAGGTTCCCTCGGCCATGTAACCACCTATCTCTCTTTTACCAGATTTCCGTATCGCCCCTTGGTGTAACCAGTCAAATCAATTATGTTGGTTGCAGCAGTTTGGTGGACGACTATGCCGACAAGCGACCGGTTGAAACGGCACCTGCCGAAGCACGAGTTCGTGGCAGGCCGGATATGCCTCGACTTCTGCAACACCCTGCCGCGCACACGGCTGGAGGCGGACTGGGATCGAGCGGAAACCCCTGACGATTTCCTCGCTTGGGCCCAGCGTGGCGGTATCGCCACCGATCGCGCACCGGCCGCGGACGTTCTGGCGCGCCTGCTCGCGCTGCGTGCCGCGCTTGCGCGGATCTTCGACGCGGTGGCGGACGGGCACCGCGCGGCGACCGGCGACCTCGACGTCCTCAACGCCGAACTGGCCGACGCCCGCGCCGCCGAGCGACTGGTCCCGACCGAGCGCGG
The DNA here is from genome assembly GCA_905339215.1 of Rhizobiaceae bacterium. Lineage (GTDB taxonomy): Bacteria > Pseudomonadota > Alphaproteobacteria > Rhizobiales > Rhizobiaceae > DUSC01. Next base: position 39,548 of record CAJPFN010000077.1, on the reverse strand, counting down.
CTTCGTTCTGGCAGACGCGGCGCCGGCCGCCATCGATCGGCTCCGCCATGCCGTCGTGCGCGACGCCGAAGACCTCCTGACCGGCGACCTACGTCGCATCAAGCGCTGCCCCGACCACGACTGCCTGTGGTTCTTCTTCGACGCCAGCAAGAACCTGTCGCGCCGGTGGTGCTCGATGGACGACTGCGGCACGAGGGACAAGGTCCGGCGCTTTCGCGAGCGCGAGAGGTTCTAGCGCCGCCCGGCGCCCCGCGTCCGGGCGCAGGCGTCGGCTCAGTCCGGCCCGGGCAGGATCTGATCGATGCGCCCCGCCGCGCGGTAGGCGACAAGGCCGATCCACTCCCTGATGGCCATCGTCGCGGTTTGTAGCGAGTCGGCCGGATTGTCGCGGAAGAGGCCGATGCCTTCCGCTCCCGAAGTGCGGTAGTCGACCGGCCAGGGAACCACGTCGAATCCGGCCTTGCGGAACAGCCCGACGGACCGGGGCATGTGGAACGCGGACGTCACCAGGAGCCAGGTTTCGCCGGGTTTCGGATCGGCCATCTCCCGCGAGAACTGCGCGTTTTCGAATGTGTTGCGCGAACGATTCTCCAGGATCAGCCGGCTTGGGTCCACGCCGAGCGCCACAAGCAGCCGCGGCGCCGTGTCGGCATCCCCTTCTCCCTCCAGGATGATCGTGCCGGTGCCGCCCGAGACCAGCACGCGGGCATCGGGGAAGCGCCGCGCCAGGACGGCGGCCTCGACGAAGCGGTCGCCGCCGCTGTTCAGGTCGTAGCCGCCGCGCACGAGATTGATCGCGCCCTCGAAGCCGCCTCCGAGCACGACCACGCCCTCGACGTGCGCGGGCATCTGCGCAGGCCGCGCAAAGCGCTCCTCGAGCGGGTTGAGCATCAGCGCGCCGAGCGATGTCCACGCACACAAGACCAGCAGGAGGACCGCAACGGCCGCGACTGCGCCTCCCGTGCGCTTCAACCTCAAGGCCCGGAACGCCGCTCCTGCAAGAAGCAGGAAGATCGCGAGGTTGAGTGGCTGGATGAAAAACCAGAAGGCCTTCGACAGATAAAAGAACATGTTTGTCCTCGCGCGCTCCGTCCCGGCCGCCGCACCGCCGCCCCCGGGAAGGCCGTCCGCGATTGATGAGCAGGGGTCCTTTCCTGATGGCTGGCCAGCCTCTCTACAGGCTATCGCCTTCGTGAGGCTTTCGTCCTCGCTATCGGCTTCCCGGCATGCGGCGTCTGCGCGCCACCCCCGCCGCCCGGCAGCCGGCGCGTCAGGTAGTCCTCCACCGCCGTCAATGCGGCCTTTGCCTCGTCGTCACTCAGCCCGATGCCGAAGCGCGCCGGCTTCCCCGACACGCTGAAGCGGATCTTTCCGGGCCGCAGGGCGGCGTTCGCCGATCCCTCTTGTGAAAGTCCAAAGTCCCCGACCTCGTTGAGGGGCACGACCGTGCGTCGCGCCAGGCCAAAGAAGCGCAATTCGCGGACCAGTGAGCCGCTCGTCAGAAACAGGAGTTCGGCGCCGCCGAGCTGCCACAGGACAACCGCCGCGACGCCGATCCCGGCCACCGTCCACAGCGACAGCCAGACCGCAAGGAATGCGACGACGGGCGGCGGCGCGCCGACGATCTGCGTTACGGCGAAATACTCTCCGGCCGACCAGCCCGACAGCCATGCCGCCAGGAAGATGACCAGCGGCCAGGACCGTCGCGAAGGATTGTAGATGCCGAGCCCGTCCCCGGTTTCAAGAATGCCGATTCGGCTCGGCCGGGGATTCGACCCGGATTGGTGCAGGCGGAACGCTTCGGGGCCGGGTGGCTCGCGATCCGTTCCGCCGCTCACCTTTCACCACCAGGGTTCGGGCTGGAAGCGTCCGGCCGCCTGCTCGATGACGTGCGCGGTCTGGAACAGCGTTTCCTCGTCGAATGGCCGGCCGATCAGTTGCAGGCCGAGCGGCAGGCCGCTGGAATCAAGCCCCGCCGGGACCGCGATGCCCGGCAGCCCGGCCATGTTCACGGTGACCGTGAAGACGTCGTTCAGGTACATCTTCACCGGATCGGCCTTCATGTCCTCGTCGGCGAGGCCGAAGGCGGCGGAAGGCGTCGCCGGCGTCAGGATGACGTCGATGCCCGCCTCGAAAGCGATCTCGAAGTCGCGCTTGATCAGCGTCCGCACCTTTTGCGCGCGCAGGTAGTAGGCGTCGTAGTAGCCGGCAGAGAGCACGTAGGTGCCGATCATGATGCGCCGCTTGACCTCGCGGCCGAAGCCGGCGGCGCGCGTATTCTCGTACATCTCCACGATGTCCTTGCCCGGCACGCGCAGGCCGTAGCGCACGCCGTCGTAGCGGGCGAGGTTGGACGAGGCTTCCGCCGGCGCGACGATGTAGTAGGCCGGCAGCGCATATTTCGTATGCGGCAGCGAGATGTCGACGATCTCGGCTCCTGCGTCCTTCAGCCAGGCGATGCCCTTCTGCCAGAGCGCCTCGATCTCGGCTGGCATGCCGTCGACGCGGTATTCCTTCGGGATGCCGACCTTCATGCCCTTCACCGAGCGGCCGAGCGCGGCCTCGTAGTCCGGGACGGGCCTGTCGACTGAGGTCGTGTCCTTCGCGTCGACCGATGCCATCGATTTCAGCAGGATCGCCGCGTCGCGCACGTCACGGGCGATCGGCCCGGCCTGGTCGAGCGACGAGGCGAAGGCGACGATGCCCCAGCGCGAGCAGCGGCCGTAAGTCGGCTTGATGCCGACCGTGCCGGTGAACGCCGCGGGCTGCCGGATCGATCCGCCCGTGTCGGTCGCCGTCGCGCCGGCGCACAGGAATGCCGACACCGCAGCCGCCGACCCGCCGGACGACCCGCCGGGAACGAGCTGGGCGTTGTCGAGCGTGCGCGAGGCGGTGGCGCCGCCGGCCTGCACGAAGCCGCCGTCGCCCATGTGCGTTGCGGGCATCACCGAAACCGTTTGGCGCGACCGGCGCCACGGATTGACGACCGGGCCGTAATAGGACGTCTCGTTGGACGAGCCCATTGCGAACTCGTCCATGTTGAGCTTGCCAAGCATCACCGCGCCGTCGGCCCACAAATTGGCGCTGACGGTCGATTCGTAGCGCGGCTTGAAACCGTCGAGTACGTGGCTGCAGGCCTGGGTATGGACACCTTCCGTAGCGAAAAGGTCCTTGATGCCGAGCGGGATTCCTTCGAGCGCGCCGCCATTGCCAGCGGCGATCCGTTCGTCCGAAGCACTCGCCATCGCCCGCGCCTTGTCGTGGGTAACCGCCACATAGGCGTTGAGCGCCGGATTGGCGCGGTCGATCGCGGCAAGATAGGCGTTGGTCAGCTCGACGGCGGTGAATTCCCCGGCACGCAGCTTTTCCCGGGCTTCGGCGATCGTCAGGCGGATCAGTTCGGTCATCGGTCGAGCTTCTTCTCGTAAAATCTTGAAAAGCCTGAATCTGGATAGTCGAGTACCGCGTCGCAGCGCGCGAATCCGCCACGCTCGTAGACACGGTAGGCCGGCTCGAAACCCGGTGCTTCGCCGGTCTCGAGCACCAGGCGCGAGATGCCTTTCGCCTGCGCCAGCATCTCTATGCGCTGGAGCAGCATGGCGCCGACCCTCTGACCGCGCACCTCCGGCAAGGTGTACATGCGCTTGACCTCGCCGAGCCCGCCGCCATGGTCCTTCAGAGCGCCCATGCCAACGGCCCGCCCCTCACCGTCGCGCGACACGAACAGCGTGACGGACGGCTCCGCCATCTGCTCGACCGTCAGCTGGAACTGGTATTCCCGCGGCGTCAGCGGGATCAGATAGGCATTGAGATCCGCCACCAGCGCGCGCACGTCGTCCTGCAGCGGCGTTTCGACGGCAATCGAGATCGCCATAGGCCCTACTCCACCACCTTCGGCACGAGAAAGAAGTTCTCGTCGGTGGCCGGCGCGTTGGCGACGATGTCGGCGGCCTTGTCGCCGTCGGTCACGGCGTCCTGCCGCTTCTTCATCGCCATCGGGATGACCGAGGTCATCGGTTCGACGCCGGAGATGTCGACCTCGTCAAGCTGCTCGACGAAGCCGAGGATGGCGTTGAGTTCGCCGGTCATGCGCGCGGCATCCTCCGCGCCGACGGCGATGCGGGCGAGGCGCGCGACGCGCTTGACGGTGTCGATGTCGACGGACATGGGGAAACCTCCGGCTGGCCGGGCTGGATCGATGTCCGGCCTATAGCCGCGCGGCGGACCGCGCGCAACTCGGATGAGGATGGAGCGGTGGCCGCGCTTTTTAGAGCGTGTCGCGTCCAATCCGATTCATTCTGTTTGTCGTTTGGCGGGCGATCCACCAGGAAGGTCGCGACGGTCGATGCGGGACATCGGCCGAGCGGCCTGACGCCGTGGGCGCCCGCCAAACGCAAACCCGAAGGGCCGGGCCGGTTCGGGCCAAAACCGTCGGCCTTCGCCTCGGCCGGGCCACCAGCCCGGCCGTCACCGAAGCCCTCGACCTCGGCCCGAACCGTCGCCGGCAGAATGGATCCGATTGGGCGCGACACGCTCTAAGGTGCGGCGATGCCTTCGCAGTACTGGTAGGTCGCGGTGTTTGAAGGCGTCGCCTCGTCGCCCGCGCCGACGACCGAGACGACATCGATCTGCGTCGGGCTCATCTGGGTGACCGACAGCACGTCGGGAAACACGTAGCCTGGTTCCTGGCAGATGGCGTTGACGAGCCACGCCGGCGCGCGGTTCGCCTTCGTCACCTGCAGGAACTCGCAATTGTACTCGATACCCTCGATGCCGCGTGCCGTGAGCAAGACGTTGCCGCCTTCGATGACCGCCTGGATCGTCTCCTTCTTCGCCTGGGCGCAAAGCTCCTCCGACTGGAGATAGACGCCCTTGACGAAATCCTCGGCCGCTGCGGCGGACGCCGTCACGGACATGAGAGCTGCAACAATGATCCTTGACCGCGCTGACATGACGCTCCCCTGCCCCTTCGCTCAGACTTCGACCGCGGCGCCGACCTTGGCCGGAACCACCTTGGTGCTCGACCCCTGCATGCCGTCGACGAACTTCTGCGCCGTCTGGTCGAGCATGCCGAAGGATGCATAGTGGCACGGGAAGACCTTGTCGAAGCGGAAGAAACGCCGGCAGGCAAGCGCCGCCACCGCGCCGCCCATGGTGAAGCGGTCGCCGATCGGCACCATGCCGATCTTCGGTTCGTGCAGTTCGTTGATCAGCGCCATGTCCGAGAAGATGTCGGTGTCGCCCATGTGGTACACGGTCGGCGCGTCGGGAAAGTGGAGCACGAGCCCGAGCGGATTGCCGAGGTAGGTGTTCGAGCCGCGGTCGCCACCCGCGGAGGAGGAGTGCAGCGCCTGGACGAAGGTCGTGGTGAAGCCGCCGCAGTCGACTGTACCCCCCGTATTTCCGGGGTTGATCCTGCCCTGGTCGACGCCCTTGCCGACGAGGTACATGCAGATCTCGAAATTGGCGACGAGCATAGCGCCGGTCTTCTTCACGATGTCCGCGGCGCTGCCGACGTGATCGTCGTGGCCGTGCGTGACCAGCACATGGGTGATCCCGTCGGCGGGCCCTTCCCATCCGCCCTTCCAGGATGGATTCCCGGCCAGGAACGGGTCGATCAGGATCGACGCGTCGCCCGAATCGATGCGGAATGCGGAATGGCCGTACCAGGTCACTTTCATTGGGTGCTCCTCGATTTCCCGTGTCTGCGAGGATAGAACGGCGAACGCCCGAGTCAAAGAGCTCCCGGTTCAAAGACACCCGGGCCAAGGAGAATGGAGCCGACGTGCCGACCGTGCCGATCGAGGAACTGGCCCGCTATCTGCGCGACGGCAGGACGCTGGCGGGCATCGATCTCGGTGACAAGACCATCGGCGTCGCCGTGTCGGACGCCGGCCTGTCATTCGCCCACCCGCGCCCGGTGATCCTGCGCAGGAAGTTCACGCTCGACGCGCAGGCGCTGCTGGCCCAGTTCGAGCGGGACAGGGTCGGCGCCTGCGTGATCGGCCTGCCGGTCAACATGGATGGGTCGGAAGGCCCGCGCGCCCAGACGTCGCGCGCCTTCGTGCGCAACATCGAGCGTCTGTCAGCGCTGCCGTTCGCCTTCTGGGACGAGCGGCTGTCGACGGTAGCCGCCGAACGGGCGCTCATCGAAATGGACGTCTCGCGCAAGAAACGCCAGACGCGGATCGATTCCGCCGCGGCGGCCTTCATTCTCCAGGGCGTGCTCGACCGGTTGCACGGGCTCGGCGACGGCTAGGGAAGGCTGATAGCGCACAAGCATCTCGACCGCCCAGGCCCGGATCTCGCGGCGGCGGCGGAACGCCCAGATCGCCACGATGAGGCCGGTGTCGAAGATGCAGGCCTGCGCGACCAGCATCGGGATCGCCTGCGGATCCATGCCGATCATCTGCCCGTACAGTTGGAAGATCAGGTCATGCGCCTGCCTGGTCAGCATGATGTAGCCGAAATGGATGTCGTTGAGCGAGAGGAAGTACCAGCCCCAGAACAGGACGAGCGGAGTGGCCCAGACGGCGAAGACGTATTTCACTGTGGCCCCTCCCATTGCTTCGCCGGGTCGCGCCCGGACAGGCGCGCCAGTGCGGCGTGACGCGCCGCGTCGACCGCCAGCGTCCGTGCGCCGCCATCGGCGGATGCTTCGATCGCGTCGGAGATCTCCCGCCCGATCCACCGCTCGGCGGCGATGGCCAGATAGGAAGCAGCCAGCGCCGCCAGCAGAACCATCGGCGACATGAGGCCCCCTTCCGCGCCGCCGAACGCTCCGGCGGCGACCAGCAGGCATGTCATCCCGATCGCGCAGCCGAAGGCGAGCCGCAGCACGGCCTCGCTGTCGTCGCTATCGACGCGGTCGGCCAGCACCCCTTGGACGAGGGCCCAGAAGAACAGTGCGGCCCCCAGCGCCAGGCCGAATGCCAGCCCGGCTGCGGCGAACGCACCGGCCGGCAGGTGGACGGCGGTGAGTCCGATCATGCGCATGACCTGCATCGCTCCCTCGTCGCCGCCGTCGGCGGCAACCAAAGCCAGAACGGCAAGAGCCGTTGTCCAGTACAACGCCAGAAAGGGGGTGAGGATAGGCCGCATCGAATCCAGGCTCGCTTGCTATCGAAGGTGACGGTTAACCGGGTCCCCTGCAATGGAAACCATTTGTTAAGGTTAACGGCGCGGCTTCCCCGCTTTACACGACGGCTGCCAACGCCTACCAGCGGCCACGCTTTCCCCTTGCCGCAGCGCGTGTGGCTCAATCTTGCGTGAACGGCGACGCGGCTGTCGGTTCTTCGCGGGCGGAATTCGACATGACTGCGACCTTCGAAAGCATCCTCCCCGTCTTCCTGCTGATCCTCGTCGGCAATCTGCTGCGGCGGACGCCGGTATTCGACGACGCGACGTGGCCCGGCCTCGAGAAGCTCGGCTTCTGGTTCCTCTATCCCACGCTCTTGTTCATCACGATCGCCGAGGCCGATTTCCGCGGCCTCGCCCTCGACGTGATGATGATCGCGCTTGCCGCGGCAATCGTCACCATGTGCGCCATCCTGTTCGTGTGCTGGAAGGTGTTCGGCGCCGCGGGGCTCGTCTCCGCCGGCCAATTCTCGTCCATCTTCCAGACGTCCCTGCGCTGGAACGGTTTCATGGCCTTCGCGATCGCCGAGAAGATCTTCCCGCCGGAGGGAATCGCGGTGGTCGCGCTCGTCATGGCCGTGATCATCATCCCGATCAATCTGGCTTCGATCTTCGTCCTCGCCCGGTTCTCCGACCAGGGCGCCCGCTGGGGCAACGTCCTGTGGAAGGTCGTGACCAATCCGCTGATTCTTGCCTCCCTCGCCGCCGTCCTTGTCCGCCTCGTGCCGGGCGGCCTCTACGCGCCGCTCGCGGAGACGCTCGACCTCGTCGGACGCGCAGCCCTCGGTATGGGTCTCGTCGTCATCGGCGCCGGGCTGAAACCCGGCGACCTGGTGCGGCCGGGCTTCGCCACCGTGCTGCCCGTGGTCCTGAAACTCGCGGTCTTCCCCGCGCTGCTACTCGGCATCGCCATGGCGCTCGGCCTCGATGGCATGCAGCTTCAGTATCTGGCGCTGTGCGCCGCGGTTCCGACGGCATTGAACGGCTATCTGCTCGCCCGGCAGATGGGCGGTGATGCCGAACTCTATGCCGCGGTAACGACCCTCCAGACCGTCGCGTCCTTCGTCAGCATCCCCGCCGTTCTCGCGATCTCGGCTCAGTTCGCCGGATAGAGCGTGTCGACGATGAGCCGCGCGTCGTGGCGGGCGTCGAGCATGCCGTAAGTGCCCCGCCACTGGCCGGCGAGACGCGTCTCGATGAAGGCGTCGGCAATCCGCCCGGCGCCCAGCCGGCGCAGTTCCGCGGCGGCGGCGGAGAGCGCGAGCTGCTCAGTGAGGATTCGCGCCGAGCCTTCGTCCGAACTCGCCACCTGCATGGCGGCGCGCAGCACGCCGATGGTTCCGGCGCCGGTGGCGCCGAGATCCTTCTCGATGCCCGCCAGGACGTCGCCGAACAGGCCGGGGCCCTTGGAGAGGACGCGCAGCACGTCGAGCGCCATGACGTTGCCCGAGCCTTCCCAGATCGCGTTGACCGGCGCTTCACGGTAGTAGCGCGCCAGCGGCGCCTCCTCGACATAGCCGTTGCCGCCGAGACACTCCATCGCCTCGTAGAGCAGCGGCGGCGCGATCTTGCAGACCCAGTACTTCACCACCGCGGTCATGGCGCGGGCGAACGCCGCCTCCCCGCGGTCGCTGGCGGCCTCGTCGAACGAACGCGCCAGGCGGAAGGCGAGCGCCGTCGCTGCCGCGACGTCGAGCGCCATGTCGGCAAGAACCCGCTGCATCAGCGGCTGGTCGATCAGCGCCGTGCCGAACACGCTGCGGTGCCGGCAGTGATGCACCGCCTCGGCGAGGCCGGCGCGCATCAGGCCGGCGGAGGCTACCGCGCAGTCGAGCCTGGTCAGCGTCACCATGTCCATGATCGTGCGCACGCCGGCGCCCGGCTCACCGACCATCTCGCCGATTGCGTTGTCGACCTCCACCTCGGACGAGGCGTTGGAGCGGTTGCCGAGCTTCTCCTTCAGCCGCTGGAAGTGGAGGCCGTTGCCGTTGCCGTCGCCGAGGATGCGCGGGACGAGGAAACACGACAGCCCTTCGGGCGCCTGCGCCAGCATCAGGAAGGCGTCGCACATCGGCGCCGACATGAACCATTTGTGGCCGCTGAGGCGATAGAAGCCGCCGCCGGCGCGTTCGGCGCGCGTCGTGTTGGCACGCACATCGGTGCCGCCTTGCTTCTCGGTCATGCCCATGCCGAGGGTGAGGCCGGCCTTTTCGACCGGCGGCTTCTGAGAATGGTCGTACTTTCGCGTGGTGACGCGCGGCGCCCATTCACGGAAGAGCTTCGGACTGGCCATCAGCGCCGCCAGTGACGCGCTCGTCATGGTGATCGGGCAGAGGTGCCCGCATTCGAGTTCGGCGGTGAGATAGAACCGCGCCGCGCGAACCTGGTGCCGGCGGCCGACCTCGGTTTCACCGTTTTCCCAGACCGAAGAGTGAAGACCCGTTGCCACGGCGCGCCGCATCAATGCGTGGTATGCCGGATGGAACTCGACCAGGTCGGCGCGGCGGCCGTGCCTGTCGTGCGTCCTCAGCTTGGGCAGTTCGCTGTTGGCGAGCCGGGCGAGATCCTGCGCCTCCGGGCTCATGACGAAGCGGCCCTGCACGTCGAGGTCCTTGCGCACCGCCGGGGAGAAGGTTTCGGCAAGTTGCACGAGGAGCGGATCGCCGCGCCATGCGTTGGACCCGGCGAGCGGCGGCGGCTGGTTCGTGACGTCGTGGTTCACCGATCGTCCTTCGGCTGGAATGACGGCCTGCCGCGAATCCGGGCTGCCGACGACCTTATAGCCGATGGCCGGCTGATCGCGAAGAATCCGGCATCGCGATGATGTGGTTGAAATTCCCTTGGACAAGGGCCTCCGCCCGGGCTCGACGCTTGCGATGCACCGCCTGCCCGCCTATAGCAGCGCCTTGACATGACCGCCGCTACACACCCGCCGCTCTTTGCACACCGGCACCTGCTGGGCATCCGCGATCTGTCCCCCGCCGACATCGAATTCCTGCTCGACCGCGCCGACGAGGCGGTCGCCATTTCCCGGCGTCACGAGAAGAAGACGTCGACCCTGCGCGGCCGCACCCAGATCAACCTCTTCTACGAGGCCTCGACGCGCACGCAGTCCTCCTTCGAACTCGCGGGAAAGCGTCTCGGCGCCGACGTCATGAACATGTCGGTCGGCAGTTCGTCTGTAAAGAAGGGCGAGACGCTGATCGACACGGCGATGACGCTCAACGCCATGCGGCCCGACATCCTGATCATCCGCCACCAGTCGGCTGGTGCGGCGGCGCTGCTTGCTCAGAAGGTCGGCTGCTCGGTCGTCAACGCCGGCGACGGCGCCCACGAGCATCCGACCCAGGCCCTGCTCGACGCACTCACCATCCGCCGCGCCCGCGGGCCGATCGCGCGCCTCGTCGTAGCGATCTGCGGTGACGTGCTGCATTCGCGTGTGGCGCGCTCCAACATCCTGCTGCTCAACGCACTCGGCGCGACCGTTCGCGTCGTCGCGCCCTCGACGCTCTTGCCCTCGGGCATCGAGCGTATGGGCGTCGAAGTCCACCGTTCGATGGCCGATGGGCTGAAGGGCGCCGACGTCGTCATGATGCTCAGGCTCCAGCGCGAGCGCATGGCCGGCGCCTTCGTGCCGTCGGTGCGGGAGTATTTCCGCTATTTCGGCCTCGATGCCGAGAAGCTGAAGGCGGCGAAGGAGGATGCGCTGGTCATGCATCCCGGGCCGATGAACCGCGGCGTCGAGATTGCCTCGGAAATCGCCGACGGCCCGCAGAGCGTCATCCAGGAGCAGGTCGAGATGGGGGTCGCCGTGCGCATGGCGGTCATGGAGGTCCTCCTCGACCCGCGCCGCAACGCCGTGGGGGCGGCCCCATGAGGACCACGGTCTTCACCGGCGCGCGCATCGTCGATCCCTCGCGCGGCGTCGACGAGATCGGCGCCGTCATCGTCGACAACGGCCGTATCGCCGCCGCCGGCGCGGACGCACTGAACCAGGGCGCGCCCGCGGGCGCCGAGATGATCGACTGCTTCGGCAAGACGATCGTGCCGGGCTTGGTCGACGGCCGCGTCTTCGTCGGCGAGCCGGGTGCGGAGCACCGCGAGACGCTCGCCTCGGCAAGCCTCGCGGCGGCGGCCGGCGGCGTCACGTCCTTCGTCATGATGCCCGACACCGATCCGGCGATCGACGACATCGCCCTGGTCGAGTTCGTCCTGCGCACCGCGCGCGACACGGCCTGCGTCAACGTCCATCCCGCCGCCGCGATCACCAAGAACCTCGACGGCCGCGAGATGACCGAGTTCGGCCTCCTGCGCGAGGCCGGCGCCGTCGCCTTCACCGACGGCCGGCACACCATCGCTTCGAGCCTGGTCATGCGCCGGGCGCTGACCTACGCCCGCGACTTCGACGCCGTCATCGCCCACGAGACGCAGGACGCCGACCTCGGCGCATCGGGCGTCATGAACGAAGGTCTCTACGCAAGCTGGCTTGGCCTCTCCGGCATCCCGCGCGAGGCAGAGCTCATCCCGCTCGAGCGCGACCTCGCTTTGGCGCGGCTCACCCGCGGCGCCTACCACGCGGCAAAGATATCGACCGCCATGTCCGCCGCCGCGATCGCCCGCGCCAAGGCCGACGGTGCGCGCGTCACCGCCGGCGTCTCGATCAACCATCTGTCGCTCAACGAGAACGACATCGGCGAGTATCGCACCTTCTTCCGCCTGTCGCCGCCGCTGCGCGCCGAAGACGACCGTGCCGCCATGGTCGAGGCCTTGCGCGACGGCACCATCGATATCGTCGTCTCCTCGCACGACCCGCAGGACGTCGATACCAAGCGCCTGCCTTTCGCCGACGCCGCGGCCGGCGCGATCGGGCTGGAGACGCTGCTTCCCGTGGCGCTGCGTCTCTACCACAATGGCGATGTCCCCCTCCTTCGGCTGATCGAGGTCCTGTCGACCGCGCCGGCTCGTCTGTTCGGACTGCCGGGCGGTACGCTCGCACCGGGTGCGCCCGCGGACCTCGCGCTCGTCGACCTCGACGAACCGTGGATCGTCTCGGAATCCGGCCTTCGCTCCCGCTCCAAGAACACCTGCTTCGAGGGCGCGCGGCTGCAGGGCAAGGTCTTGCAAACGATGGTCGCGGGTCGCACAGTGTTTTCGGCCTGAACACGGCTTCGAGGCGAAGGCGGAGGGATTTCATGACGGATCCGACGATCTGGCAATCCGCATTGCCCATGCTGCTGGCCGCACTGGCCTTCGGCTACCTCCTCGGCTCCATTCCCTTCGGCCTCGTCGTCACGCGCGCGGCCGGGCTGGGTGACGTGCGCCGCATCGGTTCCGGCAACATCGGCGCCACCAACGTGCTGCGCACCGGAAACAAGGGCCTGGCCGCCCTCACCCTGCTCCTCGACGCGCTGAAGGGCACGGCGGCCGTGCTCGTCGCCGGCAGGTGGGGACCCGACTTGGCCATCGTCGCCGGCTTCGGCGCCTTCCTCGGCCATCTCTTTCCCGTATGGCTCGGCTTCAAGGGCGGCAAGGGCGTCGCCACCTATCTCGGCGTCCTGATCGGGTTGGCTTGGATGGGCGCCCTCGTCTTCGCCGTCGTCTGGCTCGCAGTCGCCTTCGCCACGCGCTACTCCTCGCTCGCCGCGCTGGTCGCCGCCGTCATCACGCCGGTCGCGCTCTACGTTCTTGACCATCCGGATGCGGCTCTCCTCTTTGCCGTGCTCAGCGTGATCGTCTTCGCCAAGCACCGGGCCAACATCGGCCGGCTCATTTCGGGAACCGAATCGCGGATCGGAGCCAAGGGATGAAGTCCGCGCCGGCCGCCGGAGGCGCCCGCCTCAGCGACCGGCAGCGCATCGGCTGGCTGCGGCTCATCCGCACGGAGAATGTCGGTCCGGCGACGTTCCGCGACCTGATCAACAGGTTCGGTTCGGCGGAGGCAGCGCTGGCCATGCTCCCCGAACTGGTCCGCTCGGGCGGCGCCAGCCGTCCGCCGCGCATACCGTCGGTCGCTGAGGCCGAAGCCGAGATCGAGGCCGCGACGCGCGTCGGCGCGTCGTTCGTCGCGATCGGCGAACCGGAGTACCCGCCGATCCTGCGGCGAATGGACCAGCCGCCTCCGCTGGTCGCCATCCAGGGAGAACCCGCCGTCTTCCAGTTGCCGCCCGTCGCCATCGTCGGCGCGCGCAACGCCTCGCTCGCCGGCATCAAGATGGCGCGTACGCTCGCCGCCGACCTCGGGACGAATGGATATGCGATCGTTTCCGGGCTGGCCCGAGGCATCGACACCGCCGCCCATGAGGGCGGCCTCGCCACGGGAACCGTCGCCGTCCTCGCCGGCGGGCTGGATCGTCCCTACCCGCCCGAGAACGAGGAACTCTGCCGTGAGATCGCCGCACGCGGCGGCGCGCTGATCACCGAAATGCCATTCGGCTGGGAACCGCGGGCACGGGACTTCCCGCGCCGCAATCGGATCGTGGCCGGGCTCTCGCTGGGCCTCGTCGTCGTCGAGGCGGCGCGCCGGTCCGGCTCGCTCATCAGCGCCCGGCTTGCCGGCGAACTGGGACGACTGGTGTTCGCCGTTCCGGGCTCCCCCCTCGACCCGCGGGCGGCGGGCACCAACGGCCTCCTGAAGGACGGGGCGATCCTCGTCACCGAGGCCCGCGACGTCCTCGAGCAGGTCGCGCCCCTGCTCGGTCGCACCCTCCCCGGACCGGAAACGCTCGATGAACCACCGGATTTTTCTTCGGCCCCTCCCCCGGGCGACGACGATCGGGCAAGGGTCGTCGAAGCGCTCGGACCCGTTCCGGTTCAGATCGACGAAATCATTCGGCACACCGGGCTGCATCCCGCGATGGTGTTCATGATCCTGCTCGAACTCGACCTCGCCGGCCGGCTCGAACGCCATTCAGGCGGTTCCGTTTCTCTCCTGCTTTCCGAGACGTGACGGCCGCCTGCCGCGGATGATGTCCCCGGCCTCCGTGTAGGCCATGTCGATCAGGTAGGCGAGCATGTCGAACCTCTCCGCCTCGGCCATGTCGCGGAGTTCGCCCAGCATCGCATGCAGGTAGGCGACGGTATCGCCATGTCCCTTTTCGGGCGTCCGGCGCATTTTCTGTCACTCCGGGTTTCGGCCGACGGGTGGCCTGTCGGGCCGCCCACGGGCAGTGGAAGACATGCAATCTTCGGTAGTTCTGGTTACATTACTTTTACCTAAAATTGCAACATCCGTCCGGATGACGGGACGGTAGCATCGGACGCCAAACACCGTCGATTTGTGCCGTCGCACTTGACCGGGCGCCAAAGCGCAGCCATGTGACGGACCGACTCGCATATCGCCCCAGACGCTTCCGGCACTGCGCCGCAAGAAAATACATCAGGATCAAATGGACGTCGTCGTCGTCGAATCGCCCGCAAAGGCGAAGACCATCAACAAGTATCTCGGACGGAACTTCACGGTTCTTGCCTCGTTCGGCCACGTCCGCGACCTGCCGGCGAAGGACGGTTCCGTCCGGCCGGACGACGATTTCTCCATGTCGTGGGAAGTCGACGGCGCGTCGTCGAAGCGCCTTTCCGATATCGCCAAGGCGGTGAAGGAGGCGGACGGCCTCATCCTCGCCACCGACCCCGATCGCGAGGGAGAAGCGATCTCCTGGCACGTGCTGGAGGTCCTGAAGAGCAAGCGCGTGCTCAAGGACAAGCCGGTCCGGCGCGTGGTCTTCAACGCCATAACCAAGCAGTCCGTCCTCGACGCGATGGCCCATCCGCGCGAGATCGACGCGCCGCTGGTCGACGCCTATCTGGCGCGACGTGCGCTCGACTATCTCGTCGGCTTCACCCTGTCTCCGGTGCTCTGGCGCAAGCTGCCGGGCTCGCGCTCGGCCGGCCGGGTGCAGTCCGTGGCGCTGCGGCTCGTCTCCGACCGCGAGGTCGAGATCGAGAAGTTCGTGCGTGAGGACTATTGGCAGATCGCCGCGATCCTCGGCACGCCGCGCTCCGACACGTTCGAGGCGCGATTGACGGGTTACGAAGGCAAGCGCCTGCAGAAGCTGGACATTTCCTCGCAGGCGCAGGCCGACGGCATCCGCGCGATGCTCGAGGGTGCGGCTTTCCGTGCGGCTTCCGTCGAAGCGAAGCCGACCAAGCGCAATCCGGGGCCGCCCTTCACCACCTCGACGCTGCAGCAGGCGGCGTCCTCGCGGCTCGGTTTCTCCGCCTCGCGGACGATGCAGGTCGCACAGCGGTTGTACGAAGGCATCGACGTCGGCGGCGAGGCCGCCGGCCTGATCACCTACATGCGAACCGACGGCGTCCAGATGGCGCCCGAGGCGATCGGCGCGGCGCGTGCGGCCATCGCCAGGGAGTTCGGCGAAAACTACCTTCCCGAAAAGCCGCGCTACTATTCGACCAAGGCGAAGAACGCCCAGGAAGCCCACGAGGCGATCCGCCCGACGGATTTCTTCCGCACGCCGGCAACCGTCCGCAAATACCTCGATGCTGATCAGTTCCGTCTCTACGACCTGATCTGGAAGCGCGCCATCGCCAGCCAGATGCAGCCCGCGGAGATCGAGCGGACCACGGTCGAGATCGAGGCAGTCAATGCCGGCCGCACCGCGAGCCTGCGCGCCGTCGGCTCCGTCGTCCGTTTCGACGGCTTCATCGCCGCCTACACGGACCAGAAGGAAGACGACGCCGAGGACGAGGAGAACCGCCGTCTGCCCGAGATCAGGGCCGGCGAGGCGCTGACCCGCGAGAAGATCGACGTCACGCGGCACACCACCGAGCCGCCGCCGCGCTACACCGAGGCAACCCTGATCAAGAAGCTGGAGGAACTCGGCATCGGCCGGCCCTCCACCTACACGGCGATCCTGAAGACGCTGGAAGACCGCGAGTACGTCACCATCGACAAGCGGCGGCTGATCCCGCAGGCCAAGGGCCGGCTGCTGTCGGCCTTCCTTGAAAGCTTCTTCCGCAAATATGTCGAGTACGACTTCACCGCCTCGCTGGAGGAGAAGCTGGACGAGATTTCCGACGGCCGACTCGCCTGGAAGGACGTCCTGCGCGACTTCTGGCGCGACTTCTCCGCCGCCATCGACGACATCAAGGACCTGCGCATCTCCGAGGTGCTGGATGCGTTGAACGAGGATCTCGCTCCGCTGCTGTTCCCCGTGCGCGAGGACGGCTCCAATCCGCGCACCTGCCCGAAATGCGGCTCCGGCACGCTGTCGCTGAGGCTTGGCCGCAGCGGCGGCTTCATCGGCTGCTCGAACTACCCGGAATGCAACTACACCCGCCAGTTCGGCGCCGAAAACGCCGACGGCGGTGCTGACGCCGAGGGTCCGAAGGTCCTGGGAAAGGACCCGTACACCGGCGAGGAGATCACGCTTCGGTCGGGCCGGTTCGGCCCCTATCTGCAGCGCGGCGACGGCAAGGAACCCAAGCGTTCCAGCCTGCCGAAGGGCTGGGCTCCCGACAGCATCGATCATGAGAAGGCGTTGGCGCTACTGTCGCTGCCACGCGACATCGGCAAGCATCCCGAGACCGGCAAGATGATCTCCGCCGGCCTCGGCCGGTACGGGCCGTTCGTCCTGCACGACGGGACCTATGCCAATCTCGACAGCATCGAGGACGTCTTCTCCATCGGCCTCAACCGGGCGGTGGCGGTGATCGCGGAGAAGCAGTCCAAGGTTCGCGGCAGCCGCGGCGGTGCGCCGGCCGCACTGAAGGACCTCGGCGCCCACCCCGGCGGCGGCGCCGTCACCGTGCGCGACGGCCGCTACGGACCCTATGTCAACTGGGGCAAGGTCAACGCCACACTGCCCAAGGGCAAGGACCCGGCGAGCGTGACGCTCGACGAGGCGCTGGTGCTCATCGCGGAACGCGAGGCCAAGGCCGGCGGCAAGCCCGCCCGCGGCCGGGCCGTGGCGAAGTCCGGCGCCGCGAAATCGGCCGGTGCGAAATCGACGAAGGCGAAGTCCGGTAAGGCCGCCGCCAGACCGAAGCGCAAGACGGCCGCCGCTGAGAGCGTGGAGTAGCGCCATGGCCCGCAACATCTCCGGACGCAAGGGCGCCGGCCGGAGGGCCGGAACGTCCGCCGGGGATGGTGCAGCGGCTTTTCGGCCGACGCGCGACGAGATCCTCCGCTACATCACGGAAAATCCGGACCGCGCCGGCAAGCGCGAGATCGCCAAGGCTTTTTCGCTCAAGGCCGGCGACCGCATCTGGCTGAAGGACGTTCTCCGCGAACTCCAGGACGAGGGCCGGCTGCGCAAGGATCGCAAGCGTCTGTCCGCGCCCGGTACCCTGCCCCACGTGGTCGTGCTCGACATCTTCGGCCGCGACGCCGACGGCGACCTGCTCGGCCGTCCGGCCGAGCGCCTCGACGAGGACGACGCGCAGAATCCCGTCGTGTCGGTCCATGTGCCGCGCGGCCACAAGGGCCCGGTTCCCGGCATCGGCGACCGGGTCCTGGCGAAGACCTCCCGTGCGCGCGACGACGAGGGACCGGCCTATGTCGCGCGGGTGCTGAAGATCCTCGACCGGCGCCTCGAAGCCGTGCTTGGCGTCCTTCGCGTCGCCCATGACGGCGCTTTCCACATCGAGCCCGTCGAGCGGCGCCAGGCGCAACTCGTCGTCGAGCCCGAATTCCTCAACGGTGCGGTTGCCGGCGACCTGGTCGAGGCCGAGCCGATGCGCGCCGCGCGCTACGGCCTGCCGCGCGCCCGGGTGCTCAACGTGCTGGGCTCGATGACCAGCGAGAAGGCGGTCTCCATGATCGCCATCCACGCCCACGATATCCCGCACATCTTTCCGCAGGCGGTCCTCGACGAGGCGGCGGCGGCACGGCACGCAGCGCTGGCCGGCCGCGAGGACTGGCGCAAGCTGCCGCTGGTGACGATAGACCCGGCCGACGCCAAGGACCACGACGACGCCGTCCACGCCGAACCCGATACGGACGAGGCCAATCCCGGCGGCTGGGTGGTCACGGTCGCCATCGCCGACGTTGCCGCCTATGTGCGGCCCGGCTCGCCCCTCGACCGCGAAGCGCTGAAGCGCGGCAACTCCGTCTATTTTCCCGACCGCGTCGTGCCGATGCTGCCCGAACGCATCTCCAACGACCTCTGCTCGCTTCGCGAAGGCGAGGATCGCCCGGCGCTCGCCGTGCGCATGACGTTCGCCGCCGACGGGCGCAAGCTGCGCCACGGCTTCTTCCGCGTCATGATGAAGTCCGCGGCGAAGCTCGCCTATCCGCAGGCGCAGGCAGCGATCGACGGCCGTACCGACGAGCGCACCGGACCGATCCTGGAGACGGTGCTGCGCCCGCTATGGGACGCCTACGCGGTGCTGAAACGGGGCCGCGAGGCGCGCCAGCCGCTGGACCTCGACCTGCCCGAGCGCAAGATCCTGCTGAAGCCCGACGGCACCGTGGACCGGGTGATCGTGCCGGAAAGGCTCGACGCGCACCGCCTGATCGAGGAGTACATGATCCAGGCCAACGTCGCCGCGGCCGAGACGCTCGAGGCGAAGCGGCAGAAGCTCGTCTACCGCATCCACGACGCGCCGTCGCTCGCCAAGCAGGAATCGCTGCGCGAGTTCCTCGCCAGCGTCGGCATGTCGCTGGCGCGCGGGCCGCAATTGCGGCCGGCCATGTTCAATTCCATCCTCGAACGGGTGCGCGGGGCCGACAACGAGCAACTGGTCAACCAGGTCGTGCTGCGCTCACAGAGCCAGGCCGAGTACTCGCCTGAAAACATTGGGCATTTCGGTCTCAACCTGCGCCGCTACGCGCATTTCACCTCGCCGATCCGCCGATTCGCGGACCTCGTCGTCCATCGTGCGCTGATCGCGTCGCTCGGCCTCGGAAACGACGGTCTGACGCGGTCGGAGGAGGAGCGGCTTGAGGAGACCGCGGCGCTGATTTCTGCGTCAGAACGCCGCGCCATGGCCGCCGAACGCGACACAATCGACCGACTCGTCGCGGCCTATCTCTCTGAACAGATTGACCAAACGTTCGATGCGCGCATCTCCGGCGTGACCAAGGCGGGCCTCTTCGTCCAGCTTCCGGTTTATGGCGCCGACGGCTTCGTCCCGGTGTCATCGTTGGGCAACGACTACTACATCTTCGACGAGGCCACCCATTCCCTCGCCGGCCAGCGGACCGGCAAGGGCTACCAGCTCGCCGATCGAGTGGAAGTCCGCCTCGTCGAAGTTGCGCCGCTTGCGGGAGCGATGCGTTTCGAGATGCTGAGTGATCCGAAGCCGCTACCTGGCTCCCGGCGCTCGTACCAGAAGAGCAAGGCGGGCAAGGGCCGCGCCCGCGCCTCGCAACCGCGCCGCGCGGCGTCCAGGAGATAGGATATGGAAACACAGGTTTTCGGCGGAGAGCCCCGTGAGGCACGGCCTGCTCGACCCGTCATGCGCGCGATGACCCTCGGTTTCCGCGGGAAGTGCCCGCATTGCGGCGAAGGAAAGCTGTTCTCGAGCTTCCTCAAGACGGTGGACCGCTGCGAAACCTGCGGCGAGGAGATGCACCACCATCGCGCCGACGATCTGCCCGCCTATCTCGTCGTGCTTGTCGTCGGCCACATCGTCGTCGGCGCCTTCATGGGCATCGAAGCGGCGAGTACTCTGTCGACCTGGCAGCACCTGGCGATCTGGATCCCGTTGACGATCTTTTCGGCTCTCGCTCTGATACGGCCGATCAAGGGAGCCGTGGTCGGCCTGCAATGGGCGAACTATATGCACGGATTCGGCGGGGAGGACGACCTGCTAGAATCCCATCCAGAAACCTGAGCCCGCCCCGGAGGGGACATGGACGGTCTAACCAAGACGCAGATCGACAAGGCGGAATCCAGGGATTTCGCCAAGGTGGCGGGGCGATCGCTCAGGCCGCGCGACGCCGCGACGTTGATTCTCATCGACCGGAGCGGCGGAGATGTCCGGGTGCTTCTGGGCAGGCGCAGCGCCCGCCACGCCTTCATGCCCGGCCGCTTCGTCTTTCCGGGCGGCCGCACAGATCCTTCCGACAGCAGGGTACCGGTCGCACAGGGCCTCGCCCCCGAAGAGGAGGCGCGCCTCGCCCAGGCCGGCGCCCGCTCGTCGGCGGCGCGTGCACGCGCCATCGCGCTTTCGGCGGTCCGCGAGACCTATGAGGAGGCCGGCCTGTTGATAGGGCGGCCTGGAACGTTCTCGACGACCCGGGAACACTGGCAGGGTTTTGCCGAACACGGCGTTCAGCCTTCGCTCGAGGGACTTCGTTTCGTTGCACGGGCAATCACGCCGCCCGGACGGGTCCGGCGGTTCGACACCCGTTTTCTTGCCGCGTGGCGCGACGACGTGGCCGTGGCGCTGCCGGAAGGCGGCCCGACCAACGAACTCGAGGAACTGGTCTGGTTGCC
This sequence comes from Rhizobiaceae bacterium, assembly GCA_905339215.1. Lineage (GTDB taxonomy): Bacteria > Pseudomonadota > Alphaproteobacteria > Rhizobiales > Rhizobiaceae > DUSC01. The sequence goes on along the minus strand of CAJPFN010000077.1, from coordinate 19,014 downwards.
GCTGGCGGCAGCCATGGAGCTCGACATTCCGCTGATCACACGGACAGTGCTTGGCGATCTCCGGTCGCGCCTCGGCGAAGACCCCGAATTGCGGCCCGGCGGTCCCGCACCGTTCTACCGCATGCGCGGCAATCGCTTTCTGCGCGACCTCCTGTAGTTCTTTGCGATGAGCGCCGTCTCCAAGACGCCTGGCGGCGCCGCTCCGGCGCAGTTGCGATGGCTTTCGCTCGGCGCCGCGATCTCCGCGATCAGCGTCGTCGGCATCGCGATCGGCCTGGGAACGCCGCTGCTCAGCGTCATTCTGGAAAGTCGGGGCCACTCGGCTACGATGATCGGCCTCAACACGGCCGTGGCCGGTGTCGCGTCGATCGCGGCCGCGCCGCTTGCGATACCGCTGGCGGTCCGCTTCGGCGTCGTCGCCACCATGCTCGGGATGATCCTCGCGGGCGCCTTCGCCTTCGTCGGCTTCCACCTGGCGCCGTCGTTCTGGATGTGGTTTCCGCTCCGCGTCGTCCTCCACATCGCGCTGACGGTCCTGTTCATCCTCTCCGAGTATTGGATCAGCGCCAGCGCGCCGCCGCACCGGCGTGGCTTCGTCCTCGGTATCTATGCGACGGTCCTGTCGCTGGGCTTCGCGCTCGGGCCTTGGTTATTCGCGCAGATCGGCAGCCAGGGTTTCCTGCCGTTCGGCGTGACCTTCGCCATCACCATGCTCGCCGCGCTCCCCGTCTTTGCGGCCTGGCGGGAGAGCCCGCCGATCCATCGCTCCGACGACGAGAGCCGCAGCTTTGCCGGCTATATTCTCCTGGTGCCGACCGCGACCGCCGCGGTCCTCGTCTTCGGCGCGGTCGAGACCGGAGGATTCGCCCTGTTCCCGGTCTTCGGCAACCGCGCCGGCTATCCCGAATCCGATGCCGCCCTGCTCCTGACCATGATCGGTCTCGGCAACGTCGTCCTTCAGGTGCCGCTCGGCATGGTCAGCGACCGCATGAGGGACCGCCGGCATCTGCTCCTGGCATGCGCAGTCATCGGCCTCGCGGGGATTCTCGCCCTGCCCTACGCCGCGGCCAACTGGCATCTGCTGGCCGCGCTGCTGTTCTTCTGGGGCGGCGTCGTCGCAGCGCTCTACACAGTGGGTCTTGCCCATCTGGGGACGCGACTCTCGGGGCATGAGCTCGCTTCCGCCAATGCCGCCTTCGTCTTCTGCTACGGACTCGGCATGATCCTCGGCCCGCAGGCGATCGGCGTCGGCATGGATCTGTTCGGCCAGGACGGTTTTGCCTGGTCCATCGCCGTGTTCTTCCTGCTCTACATCGCCCTCGCGGTCTCCCGGCTATTCGCCGTGCGGCCTCGCGCTTGACATTTCGGGCGTCTCGGGTATGTGTCCGCGCACGTTTTCCGCGTCCGGGTGTCGTTCCCGCGGTCAGGCGGTACGAAACCCACGATAAGAACGGACGATTCCCATGGCCAAAGCCGCGAACATCAAGATCAAGCTCCTGTCCACCGCCGACACCGGCTTCTTCTACGTGACGAGCAAGAACAGCCGCACGAAGACCGAGAAGATGTCGTTCCGCAAGTACGACCCGATTGCCAAGAAGCACGTCGAGTTCAAGGAAACGAAGATCAAGTAAGCCTCGTTCTTCGCGACCGGTTGCCGACGCCGCCCTCCGGGCGGCGTTTTCGTTTTAGAGCAATGATCGATCAGATTGAAACAGTTCTGTTTCTTCGCGGGCGCCCGCCAGCGGGAAACCCTTCGGGCCGGGTGAATTCGGGCCAGATTCGTCGGCCTCCGGCCCGGCCGATGCACCAAATCGACCTTCGCCGAAGCACTCGACCTTGGCCCGAATTCTCTCTGGCAGAACGATTCAATCCGATCGATCATTGCTCTAAAGCGATGCAGCGCCCACAGGCATTCGCCCGCGAGGCGGATCGGATATCATTTCGCGGAGAAAAGGGGCCGGTCGGCAAACTGACAGCGGTACGAGGAGGCCACTATGCGCCAGCGCCGGCCGGCCGACCCCACGGACCCAGGAGATGCGGCGGACCTGAGCATCATGGGGCAAATCGGGACGAAAACACCTTGTCCTCGTGGCCGTTTTCGCCCGTTTGATTGGACATTCGCGCAAGATTGCTTGAAAATCAATAGTTTCTTAACCGTTTTTGCCAGCATTCCGGCACTACGGTAAACAGCGGTCCGACTTTCAACGGAATTTCGCTTCCGGCGCCCTCAGGCTGCGCGCGCCACGACCCGGTTGCGGCCGTTGGATTTTGCCTCGTAGAGCGCCACGTCTGCGCGCTTCATGAGATCCTCGATACGGTCGGGGCCGTGGCGGAGCGAAGAGACGCCGATGCTGATCGTGACGTTGACTGCACGACCATCGGCGCCGACCGTGAACGGCGTCCTTTCGATCTCGGCGCGAATGCGCTCGGCGACCATCTTGGCGATGGCCGCATCCGTGTCGGGCATGACGACGACGAACTCCTCGCCGCCGAAGCGGCAGGCGAGGTCGATGCCGCGCACGTTCTTTCGCAGACGCGCGGCAAACTCCCGGAGCACGTCGTCGCCGCCGTCGTGGCCGAACGTGTCGTTGATCGACTTGAAGCGGTCTAGGTCCGTCATCATCACGGACAGCGGGCGGCGGCGGGCCACGGCGCGGTCGAACAGCGTCTTCAGATGGCTGTCGAGGTAGCGGCGGTTGTGCAGGCCGGTCAGTGCGTCGGTGACCGCCATCTCGATCGTCTCGGTCACGCTCGTGCGCAGGTGATCGTTGTAGCGCTTGCGTCTGACCTGGGTGCGCAACCGGGCGAGGAGTTCGTGGGCATCGACCGGCCGCACGAGATAGTCGTTCACGCCGAGTTCGAGGCTGCGGATGATCCTGGCGTCTTCGCCTTCGCCGGCGATCAGGATGATCGGCAGGGAGCGCGTGCGATCGATGGATCTGAGCTGCGAGCACAGCCGCAGCGGATCGAACGTCTCGAATTCGGTCGTGACGATGACGCATTCGTACGCGCCCTCGGCCGCCTGGAAAACGGCGGCGTGCGGATCTGCCGCAACGTCGAGGTCGGCGCCGCCGGCCAGCATTTGCACGATCGACCGTGCGGACTCCTCCTTCTCGTCGATCAGGAGAACCTTCGGGATCTGATCGTCATTCGGATGCCTGCTGCCGAGAAGTTCCTCGATACCGATGTCACGGGTCGTTGCGGCGCGCAGCCTGAGTTCGTCGGTCAGCGTTTTCAGCCTGACCAGGCTCCTGACCCGGGTCATCAGCTGGAGGTCGTTGACGGGCTTGGTGAGGAAGTCGTCGGCGCCGGCCTCGAGGCCGCGCACGCGATCGGAAACCTGGTCGAGCGCGGTGATCATGATGACCGGGATGTGTTCGGTCGCCGGGTCTCCCTTGAGGATGCGGCAGACCTCGAAGCCGTCCATGTCCGGCATCATCACGTCGAGCAGCACGACATCGACCTTGTCGTGTTCGCAGATCTCGATGGCTTCGGGACCGCTCGTCGCCGTGAGCACCTCGAAATACTCGGCGAGCAGGCGAACTTCGAGGAGCCTGACATTCGCCGGGACATCGTCGACCACGAGGATGCGCGCTGTCATGCGAAGCTCCTGCTGGCGGCTTCCAGCGACGGCATCAGGCGTCGCCGAGATAGGATCTGATCGTCTCGATGAAACGGGGCACCGAGATGGGTTTCGAAATGTAGGCCTCGCAGCCGCCCTGACGAATGCGCTCCTCGTCGCCCTTCATCGCGAAGGCGGTGACGGCGATGACCGGGATCGTGTGCAGCTCGTTGTCCTCCTTAAGCCATTTCGTCACGTCGAGGCCGGAGACTTCCGGAAGCTGGATGTCCATCAGGATCAGGTCGGGCCGATGCACCCTCGCCAGATCGAGGACTTCGAGACCGTTCCGCGTCCGCACAGTCTCGTAGCCGCTGGCTTCGATCAGGTCGCGAAAGAGCTTCATGTTGAGCTCGTTGTCTTCGACGATCATGACTTTCTTCGGCATTACCACCCGCCCTGCCGTCGCCGGCGCCGCGCTCATGTCGGCGTGCCGGTCACGCGAACACGATTCGCTGCCACGATAGTATCGGCAGAACATTGACGAAACGGTAATCGGTGCGGTCGAATCCGGCGCCGCTTGCGGTCGGTCGCCGATGCGGCTACTCCCGCGCTATGAGCAGCTTAGGTCGACCAAATCCGGGCCGGACGGCCGCCATGTCGCGGGACGACGCCGAGGCGGTCGGCATCCGTGCGCTGGCTTTCGTCGCAGGCGATCCGGACCGCCTGCCCCGCTTCCTGTCGATCACCGGGATAGACGCCGGCCGGATTCGCCAGGCTGCGGGAGAGCCCGGCTTCCTTGCCGGAGTGCTCGACTTCGTCCTGGCCCACGAGCCGACCGTGATCGCCTTCGCCGAAACCAGCGGTCTCGACCCTTCCTCCCTCGCCGCGGCGCGGCGCGCGCTGCCCGGCGGCGACGACCACTACCTGGCGTCGACATGAGCGACGATCCCGAAACAGCCCGGCAGATCGCCGAGCTCGCCCGCGACCACCGGCCGCTGTTGGTGCTCGACGTGGACGACGTCCTGCTCGAGTTCGTGCGCCCGTTCCCGAAATACCTCGAGGCTCAGGGCTACACGCTGAAGTTCGGCAGCTTCCGGCTGACCGGCAACGTCGCCGAACGCGACACCGGGCGCATCGCCGAGGCGCACGAAGTCTCTGCCCTGCTCGATTCCTTCTTCGCCGTGCAGGCCGAATGGCAGACGATGATCGCCGGCGCCGCCGAGGCCCTGGCGGGTTTCCGCGACGCTGCCGAGATCGTGCTGCTCACCGCCATGCCCCACCGGCATAGGGCGACGCGGCGCGCCCACCTGGACACGCTCGGCCTGCCCTACCCGCTCCTCACCACGGAGATGGCCAAGGGACCGGCCATCGCCAGCCTGCGCGGCCAGCACGGCCGCCCCGTCGCCTTCGTCGATGACCTGCCGCCCAACCTCGTTTCCGCCCGCAAGGCGGTGGCCGACGCGCATCTGTTCCACCTGATGTCCGACAACAGCCTGCGCTCGCTGCTGCCGCCGCCGCCAGAGGATGTCGTGGTCGTCGAGGACTGGCCGGACGCAGCGCCCCGGATCGCCGCCGCGCTCGGGCTCTGAGCCCGGCGTCGTCCGCGGATCAGGCAGCGCCGCCGAGTTCCAGCCGCATCAGCGGCCGCCCCGCCTTGCGCGTAGCCACCTCTGAGAAGCCGGCCTTTTCGAACACGCGCGTCGAGCCGACGTAGAGGCCGATCGAACGGCTGTCCTTCGACTGATCCATCGGACAGGCTTCGAGCAGCCTGGCGCCGTTCTCGCGGGCGAAGGCGATGCCGGCCTCGACCAGGCGGTGAGTCAGTCCTTTGCCGCGCGCCGACGTCCGGATGAAGAAACACGAGATCGCCCAGACCACGGAATCGCCCGCGTGCGCAGGTTCGAGCGGAGCGGATACCCGGCCGGCGTTGTTCCACTCGGGAACGTCGGCGCGCGGTCCGACCTGCATCCAGCCCACCGCGCGGCTGCCGTCGAAGGCGAGCAGGCCCGGCGGCGGACCGGCCTCGATTCGGGCGCGGATGAAATCCTTGTTGCGCGTCCGGTCGTTCTCGCGCCGCAGGGCGGGCGGCAGGCGGAAGTGCGTGCACCAGCAGCCGTAGCAGGCGCCCTGCTTGCCGAAGAGATCCTCGAAGGCCGGCCAAAGGTCAGGCGTGAGAGGCTGGATTTCGATTGTCATGATCGTCCCACCGTACCGTTGCCGCCCCGCCGGCCGTCGCGTACACTTGCGATGTTCTCATTATGTTCGCTTTCATGGGCCTTCTTGTCAACAACCCGGACCATGGTTTCTGCCGCGACTGCCTGACGTTGCAGCGGACGGTGGCGCCCCGCTGCGAGGCCTGCGGGAGCCCGCGGCTGTTGCGCCACCCGGAGCTCTACCGGCTGCACATCGCGCATGTCGACTGCGACGCCTTCTATGCGGCGGTGGAAAAGCGCGACGACCCGACCCTGCGCGACCGCCCCGTCATCATCGGTGGCGGCAAGCGCGGCGTGGTGTCGACGGCCTGCTACATTGCGCGCATCCGCGGCGTGCGCTCGGCCATGCCGATGTTCAAGGCTCTCGAGGCCTGCCCCGAGGCGGTGGTGATCAAGCCGAACATGGAGAAATACGCGCGCGTCGGGCGTCAGGTGCGCGAGATGATGCGGGCGTTGACGCCGCTGGTCGAACCCCTCTCCATCGACGAGGCCTTTCTCGACCTCGCCGGGACGGAAAAGCTCCACGGGCTGCCGCCGGCGCTGGTGCTGGCGCGCTTCGCCGCGGACGTCGAGCGCGACATCGGCATCACCGTTTCCGTCGGGCTGTCCTACTGCAAGTTCCTCGCCAAGGTCGCGTCCGACTTCCGCAAGCCGCGCGGCTTCTCGGTGATCGGCGAGGCGGAAGCGGTGGACTTCCTCGCCGAACAGCCGGTCACGCTGATCTGGGGCGTCGGCAAGGCGTTCGCCGCGACGCTCGAACGAGACGGTATCCGCCGGATCGGTCAGTTGCAGCGGCTGGACCGCGCCGATCTCATGCGCCGCTACGGCACGATGGGGGATCGCCTCCATTCGTTGTCGCGCGGCATCGATCATCGCACCATCCATCCGGACCACGAAGCCAAGAGCGTTTCGGCCGAGACCACCTTCGACACCGATCTGGCCACTCCGGCCGAGCTCGTGCCGGTCCTGCGCGCGTTGTCGGAAAAGGTCTCTGCGCGTCTGAAGAAGGCAGGCATCGCCGGCCGCACGGTCGTGCTCAAGCTGAAGACGCAGGACTTCAGGATCAGGACGCGCAACCGGCAGCTGGGCGATCCGACAAGGCTCGCCGACAGGATCTTCCAGACCGGGCTGCAGCTTCTTGAAAAGGAGACCGACGGCACGAAATACCGGCTGCTCGGCATCGGCGTCAGCGACCTGACCGACGCCGGCCGCGCCGATCCCCCGGACCTGGTCGACGTCCGCGCCCGCAAGCGGGCGCTGGCCGAAGGCGCGATCGACATGCTGCGCGAGAAGTTCGGCCGCGCCGCGGTTGAGACGGGCTACACGTTCGGCAAGGGACGCAACGCGCATCCCCCGGAACCGGTCGACGACTGAGGCCTGGCTTGGCCCAGTCGATCGGTGCCGCGCCGCCGTTGCGTCGTCCGCGCGGCGCTGCCAGAAAGCCGGTCATGGAAGACATGCATTCGAACACGCGGGCGGCCCTGTGGATGGGCGGCTGGCTGGCGCTGATGATGGTGACTGCGGTCGCCGGGCGCGAGGCGGCACGGACGCTGAGCGTTTTCCAGGTGATGGAACTGCGCTCGCTCATCGGCTTCGTCATGCTGATGCCGCTGGTTCTGCGTTCGGGGGGCTTCACGGCGATGCGCACCGGCCGTCCCGTCGCCCATCTCGCGCGCAACGCGGTGCACTATGTCGGCCAACTCTCCTTCCTCTATGCCGTCACCGTCATCTCGCTGGCCGAGCTCGTCTCGATCGAGTTCACCACGCCGTTCTGGACGGCGATTTTTGCCGTGCTTTTCCTGGGCGAAAGGATGACGCGGGCGACGGCCGCCGCGATCGCCCTGGGCATCGTCGGCGTCGCCGTCATCGTGCGGCCGGGCACCGGGGCGATCGAGGCCGGCCATCTCGTCATGCTGGGCGGCGCCGTGGCGTTCGGCATCTCCCTGGTCATGGTGAAGTCGCTGACGCGAACGGAAAGCACGGTCCGCATCATCTTTTGGATGCTGGTCGTCCAGGCGGCGATCGGCCTGGCGCCGGCCCTCTACCTTTGGCGGACGCCGCCGGCCGAGGCATGGCCATGGATCGTTCTGATTTCGTTTTCCGGCACCTTCTCGCATTTCTGCATGACGCGGGCGCTGGTCTATGCCGACGCCATGGTCGTGGCGCCGATGGACTATCTGCGCGTGCCGCTCACGGCGCTGGTCGGGTGGCTGCTCTATTCGGAGAAGATCGACGTCTACATCGCCGTCGGCGCGGCGCTGATCCTCGCCGGCAACCTGGTCAACCTGAAGCGAAGGCCGCGCTGACCGGCCGTCACCGGAAACAGCAGGTCACACCAGTTCCACCTCGACCACGCCCGGCACCGCCCGGATGGCCGAGGCGACCTGCGGCGAGATGCGGTAGCGGTTCGGCAGTTCGATTTCGACCTCCCCCTGCCCGCCCTCCTTCAGGACGATCAGGCTGACCTGGCCTTCGCCGCGCGTGCCGAGCTGCGCGGAGAGGATGTTCAGCGGCCCGGCGTCGCGTAGGTAGACGCGCAGCGACTTCTGGATGCGGCTCGCCTCCTCCTCGAGGGACTGCACGGTCTGGATGCGCAGGTTGACGCCTTCCGGACGGTCCTCCGCCGCCACCGTGATGACCAGGGACCGGCCCGGCTCGAGCAGGTCGCGGTACTGCGCCAGCCCTTCGGAGAAGAGGACGGCTTCGAACTGCCCGGACGTATCGGAGAACTGCACGACACCCATCTTGTTGCCGGTTCGCGTCTTGCGCTCCTGCTTTGTCGTCACCGTGCCGGCCAGACGGCCGGCAGTCGCCCCGCGCTTGACCGCGGCAGAGAACTCCGCCCAGCTCTGCACCCGCATGCGTGCGAGCGCGGTCCGGTATTCGTCGAGCGGATGCGCGGAAAGGTAGAAGCCGACGGTCTGGAATTCCCGATGGAGTGTTTCCGCCGGCAGCCAGGACTCGGCCTGGGGCAGATGCAGGGTCGGAGCGGACCCCGCGGCGGCGAGCCCGAAAATGTCCGACTGGCCCGAATTTGCATCCTCCTGCGCCCGCGAGGCGAGCGCGGTCATGCGCTCGACGCCCGCCATCATCTGCGCCCGGTCGTAGCCGAAACAGTCGAGCGCGCCCGCGGCGATCAGGCTTTCGAAGACGCGCTTGCCGACGATCCGCGGGTCCACCCTCTCGCAAAAATCGGCGAGGCTCCCGAACGGCCGCTCCGCGCGTTTGGCCACGATGTGATCCACGGCGGCTTCGCCGACGCCTTTCAGCGCCGCAAGCGAATAGTAGATGCGGTTGTCGCCGACCTCGAAGGCGCGATGGCTGGTCGTCACCGAGGGCGGCACCACCTCGATGCCGAGCCGCATGGCGTCCTGGCGGAAGTCGGCCAGCTTGTCGGTGTTCGACATGTCGAGCGTCATCGACGCCGCCAGGAACTCCACCGGATAATGCGCCTTCAGATAGGCGGTCTGGTAAGAGACGATGGCATAGGCCGCGGCATGGCTCTTGTTGAAGCCGTAGTCGGCGAATTTCGCCAGCAGGTCGAAGATGAAATCGGCCTGCTGCTTCGACACGCCCCGTTCGACCGCGCCGGAGACGAAGCGCTCGCGCTGCTTGTCCATCTCGGCGCGGATCTTCTTGCCCATGGCGCGGCGCAGCAGGTCCGCTTCGCCGAGCGAGTAGCCGGACAGCTCCTGGGCAATCTGCATCACCTGCTCCTGGTAGACGATGACGCCCTGCGTCTCCTTCACCAGGTGGTCGATCTTGGGATGGATCGAGACCATCTCCTCTTCGCCGTGCTTGCGCGCATTGTAGGTCGGTATGTTCTCCATCGGGCCGGGCCGATAGAGCGCCACCAGCGCGATGATGTCCTCGATGCGGTCCGGCTTCATGCCGATGAGGGCCTTGCGCATGCCCGCCGATTCCACCTGGAACACGCCGACCACCTCGCCGCGCGACAGCATGGCGTAGGTGTCCGGATCGTCGAGCGGGATCTGCGCCAGGTCGATGTCGATGCCGCGCCGGCGGATGAGTTTCACCGCCGTGTCGAGCACGGTCAGCGTCTTCAGGCCGAGGAAGTCGAACTTCACCAGCCCGGCCTGCTCGACATACTTCATGTTGAACTGGGTGACCGGCATGTCCGAGCGCGGATCGCGGTACATCGGCACCAGTTCCGACAGCGGCCGGTCGCCGATGACGATGCCGGCGGCGTGCGTGGAGGCGTGGCGGTAGAGGCCTTCGAGCTTCTGCGCCATGTCGAGCAGCGTCTGGACGATCGGCTCCTTCTCGGCTTCCTCGGCGAAGCGCGGCTCGCCCTCGATCGCCTTGGCTAGCGTCACCGGGTTCGCCGGGTTCTGCGGCACCATCTTGCACAGCCGGTCGACCTGGCCATAGGGCATCTGCAAGACGCGGCCGACGTCGCGCAGGACCGCGCGCGCCTGCAGCGTGCCGAAGGTGATGATCTGGCCGACCTGGTCGCGGCCGTATTTTCCCTGGACGTAGCGGATCACCTCCTCGCGCCGGTCCTGGCAGAAGTCGATGTCGAAGTCGGGCATCGACACGCGGTCCGGGTTGAGGAAGCGTTCGAAGAGCAGCGAGAAGCGCAACGGGTCGACATCGGTAATCGTCAGCGCATAGGCGACCAGCGAGCCGGCGCCCGAACCGCGACCCGGGCCGACGGGAATGTCGTGGGCCTTGGCCCACTTGATGAAGTCCGAGACGATCAGGAAGTAGCCGGGATACTTCATGCGCTCGATGATGCCGAGTTCGTATTCGAGCCGGTCCTCGTACTGCTTGCGGTCGTACCCTTCGGCGAGCCCGCGCGTCTCTAGGCGCATCGCCAGGCCCTCGCGCGCCTGTCGCGCCAGTTCGGCGGCCTCGGCCTTCACCGCCGCGTCGGCATCGGCGATGTCGCGGCCGGCGAAACGCGGCAGGATCGGGTTGCGGTTCTTCGGATAATAGGAGCAGCGCCGCGCGATCTCGACCGTGTGCTCGACGGCCTCCGGCAGGTCGGCGAACATCGCCGCCATTTCGGCCTGGTTCTTCAGGAAATTGTCAGGTGTGAGCCGGCGCCGGTTGTCTTCGGCAATCACGGTCCCTTCGGCGATGGCGATCAGCGCGTCATGCGCCTCGAAGTCCTCGCGCGACGGAAAGAAGGCTTCGTTGGTGGCGACTAGCGGCAGGTCGTGCCGATAGGCGAGGCCGATCGTCTCCGCCTCGATGCGCCGGTCGTAGCCGGAAAGGCGTTCGAGTTCGACGTACAGCCGGTCGCCGAAGAGCGAAGCGAGGCGCAGCAGCCGGGCCTCGGCAAGCGCCGCGTGGTCGCTGGCGATCGCGGCGCCGATCGGCCCGCGCGGCCCCCCGGAGAGGCAGATCAGCCCGGCAGTTGCGCTATCCAGCCAGTCGAGGGGGACATGGACGGCCTCGCCGGTCGGCGTCTCGAGATAGGCGCGGCTGACCAGCCTGACGAGGTTCGCATAGCCTTCCTCGGTCGCCGCGATCAGCACGAGCGAAAAGAGGTCTGGCCCGTGCCGGCGCGCCGAGCCGCGCTGGCTGCCCTCGCCCGCGTCGCCGAAATCGACGGAGACCAGGCAGCCGATGATCGGCTGGACGCCTTCCTTCACCGCCTTCTGGGCGAATTCGAGCGCACCGAAGAGGTTGTTCGTATCGGTGACGGCGATCGCCGGCGCGCGGTCCTTCGCCGCGTGGCCGACGATCTTGCCGATCGGCAGCGCGCCTTCGAGCAGCGAGTAGGCAGAGTGGACGCGCAGATGGATGAAGCGCGGGGCGGAAGCCTGCGGCCGGGCGGCCGCGGCCTCACGCTCGATCGGATCACGGTGCGGACGTTCGTCGGCCATGGAGACTGCTCGGGATTCCCTGCTGTCCCGCCAGTTTCAAGGAGTCGCCCCGACAAGTCCAACCGGAATCGCGCTTGCGCACAGTCCCGGCCAGTCCCGCAGGGTTAGCACGACGCGGTCAGGCGAACTCCATGATCACGGCGTCGACAGCGAGGCTGTCGCCCTTCTTGGCATTGATCTTGGCGATGGTGAGGTCGCGCTCGGCGCGCAGCACGTTCTCCATCTTCATCGCCTCGACCACGGCGAGCGTCTCGCCTGCCTTGACCTCCTGGCCCTCGGCGACGGCGACCGCCACGACCAGCCCGGGCATCGGGCAGAGCAGCATCTTCGACGTGTCCGGCGGCAGCTTCACCGGCATCAGCCGGTCGAGTGCCGCGACCTCGGGCAGCATGGCGCGCGCCGTGACCGCCATTCCTTTCCAGGCGATGCGGATTCCGTTGAGGACGGGACGGATCTGCGCCGAGATTCGGCGCCCGCCGACGCGGCCGTGCCAGACCGCCTCGCCCGGTCGCCATTCGGAGGCGACCGTCAACGGCTGGCTGCCGTCGATCGACAGGTCGACTTCCAGCGGTATGGAGATCATGCCTTCGACGATCGACACCGGCACGTAGGCGTCGCCGATCCTGACCTCCCAGTCGCGCTTCAGCGCGCCCGAGTGCGGCGCCAGCCGGCCGGACAGCCGGTCGAGGCGATCGCGGCGGAGAAGTTCCACCGCCATGGCGACGGCAGCCAGAACGCCCTTGTCGCCAGCACTCGGCGCTATGGGCGCAAAGCCGTCGGGATATTCTTCGGCGATGAAACCGGTCGACAGGCGCCCTTCGCGCCAGCGCGGGTGCTGCATCAGGGCGGCGAGGAAGGGAATGTTGTGCTCGATGCCGTCGACGACGAAGCTGTCAAGCGCATCCGACATGGCGTCGATCGCGGCGATCCGGGTCGGTGCCCAGGTGCACAGCTTGGCGATCATCGGATCGTAGTACATCGAGATCTCGGAGCCTTCGGTGACGCCGGTGTCGTTGCGCAGGACGACGTCGTCCCTGCGCCCCTCCTCCGGCGGCCGGTAGCGCGTCAGGCGGCCGATCGACGGAAGGAAATTGCGATAGGGATCCTCGGCATAGAGCCGGCTTTCGATCGCCCAGCCGTTGAGCTTCACGTCGTCCTGCCTGATGGCCAGCCTCTCGCCGGCGGCGACGCGGATCATCTGCTCGACGAGGTCGACGCCGGTCACCAGTTCCGTGACGGGGTGCTCGACCTGAAGGCGCGTGTTCATCTCGAGGAAGTAGAAGTTGCGGTCCTTGTCGACGATGAACTCGACCGTCCCGGCACTCTGGTATTCGACCGCCTTGGCGAGCGCGACCGACTGTTCGCCCATCGCCCGCCTTGTCTTTTCGTCGAGGAACGGCGACGGCGCCTCTTCTGCCACCTTCTGGTTGCGGCGCTGGATCGAGCATTCGCGCTCGCCGAGGTAGATGACGTTGCCGTGGGCGTCGCCGAGCACCTGGATCTCGATGTGCCGCGGCTCGACGACGAACTTCTCGATGAAGACGCGGTCGTCGCCGAAGGAGTTCTTCGCCTCCGAACGAGCGCGGTCGAAGCCGTCGCGCACCTCCTCGCGCGACCAGGCGATGCGCATCCCCTTGCCGCCGCCACCAGCCGATGCCTTGATCATCACCGGATAGCCGATCTCGTCGGCGATCTTCACGGCATGGTCGCCGTCCTCGATCACGCCGAGGTAGCCGGGCACCGTGTTGACCTTCGCCGCATTGGCGAACTTCTTCGATTCGATCTTGTCGCCCATCGCCTCGATCGCCTTCGGCTTCGGGCCGATAAAGACGATGCCTTCCTTCTCCAGCGCGGCGCAGAACGAGGCGCGCTCGGAAAGGAATCCGTAGCCGGGATGGACGGCCTCGGCGCCGGTCGCCTTGCACGCCTCGATGATCCTGTCCTGGACGAGGTAGCTCTGCGCGGCCGCCGCAGGACCGATGTGGACGGCCTCGTCGGCCATGTCGACATGGACCGCGTCGCGGTCCGCATCGGAATAGACCGCCACCGTTGCGATCCCCATCTTCTTTGCCGTCTTGATGACACGGCAGGCGATCTCGCCGCGATTGGCGATCAGTATTTTCTTGAACATGAAGGTTGAAATCCTCCGCCGGCGCGACATCCTTCTACGGAATTGATGCCGTAGCCTCAAGGAGCCCCGTGCACAACCATGGTGCTAGAAATGCTCGCCTGCGCGGAACGGTCCGACCCGCAATCCGGCAGCGGTCAGGTAGGCTGTCGACCATCCGATCATCAGCAGACCGACGACGCCTTCGAGAGCGCTGAACAGGCGCCATTCGTGGCTCGGGACGAGATCGCCGTAGCCCAATGTGGAGAACGTGACCGCGGAGAAATAGAGCGCGGTCTCCATGTCGTCGACCGTGCCCAGCGCGCGGTAGAAGACCGCCCAGATCGCGACCTGCAGGAAGAGCACGCCGAAGATGCCGATGGCCGTCGTCACCATGGCGACGATGCGGCTGCGGCGACCGTGGACGCGCAGCCGCGACGTCACCCGCGACATCCCATGGGTGACGGCGATCAGGCCGAGCGTATGGACGACCACCGAAATCGCCATTGCCAGCACGCCAAGCGCAAGATTGACCAGCATCGCCGCTCCTCCGTCCGCAACTTTGGCCGCCATTCGCCGACTGTTGCCATGATTCCGCCGTCGCTGGGCAGGGCGCAGGCTTGACGGGCGGGAAAACGACGAACACCAGGACCGGTTCCGCCCAGGAGCGGCCGCGCGACACCGCCAGCGCGGTCTTCGGCCTCATCGCGGTCCTGCTCGCGCTGTTCGTCGCGCTGGTCGCCTTCTCCACCATCCAGGCTCGGCGCGACGCCCAGCAGCGCGCGCTCGATCGCGCGCTTGCCGCCTCGCAGGTCGTCGCGACGAACGCCCGCTGGATATCCGAACTCGCACACCAGGCGCTGCGGCGCATCGACGAGGCGCTCGGCGACCAGTTTTCGCTCGGCCCGGGCGCTGCGGTCCGGGACATAAGACAGGCCGTCGACAACCTCCCCGGCACGGTCAAGGCCTATGTCGTGGACGCCGGGGGGAACACGCTGTTCTCGACCGATCCGCAGGTCAGGCCGATCGACATCACCGATCGCGAGTACTTCTCCGTGCCGGCGGCGGGAACCGAGTGGTACACGTCCTCGCTGATGATAAGCCGGCTCAACGGGGAGCAGATCTTCGCCTTCAGCAGGCGCATCGAGCGCAACGGCCAGTTCGCCGGCGTCGCCGTCATTTCCTTCGACGTGGCGCTTTTGCGCGACGTCTGGATGTCCCTCGAACTGGACCAGAGTTCGACGGTCGGCCTGATCCGGTCCGACGGCATGCTCGTGGCGCGATACCCCTTCGCCCGCGAGGTGCTGGACATGAGTTCTCACGACCTGTTCACGAAACATCTTGAGGAAGCCGACAGCGGCACCTACCACTCGGCGCGCTCGCCCGCCGACGGCGTCGAGCGGTTCGTCGGCTATCGCCGTGCCGAAGGCACCGACCTCGTCGCCGTCGCTTCGATCAGCGCCGGCTCGGCCTACCGGTCGTTTTGGCGCAGCACGACGATGACCCTTCTCGTCGCCCTCCCCGCAATTCTCGCCTTCGCCGCAGCGTCCTTGTGGATCCTGCGGCTGCTGCGGCGCGACCAGTCGCGTCAGGCAGAACTCGCCGCCGCACTTGAAACCAACCGGCTGCTCTTCCGCGACACCCACCACCGGGTCAAGAACAACCTGCAGTCCGTGCAGTCGCTGATCCGCATGCAGAACATCCCGGACCAGGCAAAGATGGATCTGCAGGGGCGCATCGCCGCGATGACGGCCGTCCACGAACACATCTACCGCCTCGATCAGTACGCCGAGGTCGAAGCCGGGGATTTCATCCCCGCCATTGTCGAACCGCTGCTGCGGACCTATGGCGCGAATGTCGCCGTGACCTACGTCATCGATCCGCTCAGCGTCGACCGCGACCAGGCGACGCCGATCGCCCTGCTCGTCAACGAGGTGGTGACCAATGCGCTGAAATACGCTTTCCCCGGAGGGCGCAAGGGCGCGGTCGAGATCAGGCTGGAGCGGCTCGCCGGGGACCGCGTCCGCCTGTCGATCGCCGACGACGGGATCGGTTTCGGGGGCGAACCGGCCAACGCCGGCATGGGCAGCCGCCTCATCCGCGGCATGGTGACCCAGCTCGGCGGGACCTACACCTATGCCGGCGAGGATGGCACCCGCTTCGTCGCCGAACTGGCGCTGCATTCGCGCGCCATCGATCGACCGCCGCGGCCTGCCGCTCCGGTCTCCTGACCCTGGCGGGCGGCGCTCCGGGGTTGAACCGCCGGCGGAATCCTGAAAGCTTGGCGCGCGCAAAAGACCCGAGGAGAGCCGCCCATGAAGACCCGCGCCGCCGTCGCCGTCGCCGCCGGAAAACCGCTCGAGATCATGGAGGTCGACCTCGACGGACCGCGTGCCGGCGAGGTACTCGTCGAGGTCAAGGCGACCGGAATCTGCCACACCGACGAGTTCACGCTGTCGGGCGCCGATCCCGAGGGCATCTTCCCCGCGATCCTCGGCCACGAGGGTGCCGGCGTCGTCGTCGACGTCGGGCCGGGCGTGACGTCTGTGAGGAAGGGCGACCACGTCATCCCGCTCTATACGCCCGAATGCCGCTCCTGCCCGTCCTGCCTGTCGCGCAAGACCAATCTGTGCACGGCGATTCGCGCCACCCAGGGCCAGGGCCTGATGCCCGACGGGACGAGCCGGTTCTCCATCGGCAAGGACAGGATCTTCCACTACATGGGCTGCTCGACCTTCTCCAACTTCACGGTCCTGCCCGAGATCGCCGTCGCCAAGGTCAATCCGGACGCGCCCTTCGACAAGATCTGCTACATCGGCTGCGGCGTCACCACCGGCATCGGCGCCGTGATCAACACCGCCAAGGTCGAGATCGGCGCCACGGCCGTCGTGTTCGGCCTCGGCGGCATCGGCTTGAACGTCATCCAGGGCCTGAAGCTCGCCGGCGCCGACATGATCATCGGTGTCGACATCAACGGCGACAAGAAATCGTGGGGCGAGCGCTTCGGCATGACGCATTTCGTCAACCCGAAGGAGATCGAAGGCGACGTCGTGCCCCATCTGGTCAACATGACCAAACGCGGCGCCGACCAGATCGGCGGCGCCGACTACACGTTCGACTGCACAGGCAACGTGAAGGTCATGCGCCAGGCCCTTGAATCGTCTCACCGCGGCTGGGGCAAGTCCGTCATCATCGGCGTCGCCGGCGCCGGTCAGGAGATTTCCACGCGGCCGTTCCAGCTTGTCACCGGCCGCACCTGGATGGGCACCGCCTTCGGCGGCGCGCGCGGCCGCACAGACGTGCCGAAGATCGTCGACTGGTACATGGACGGCAAGATCCAGATCGACCCGATGATCACCCACACGATGCCGCTCGACGATATCAACACCGCCTTCGACCTGATGCATGCCGGCGAGTCGATCAGGAGCGTCGTGATTTACTAGCGAAACATCGGCCGCTACACTTCATCTTTCTCGAATGGCTGACGCCGTCCGCTTGCGTCCGCGGAAGCGGACACTGGACCTGCCGCGAACGCTTTCCACACTCGCCCGAAGAGTAGAACACGATGCTCTTTCCCCCTACCATCGCCGGTAGCCTGCCCAAGCCCGGCTGGCTCGCCGAGACCGAGAAACTGTGGCCGAAATGGCGGCTCGAAGGCGACGCGCTCGCCGAGGCGAAGCGCGACGCGGCACTCCTGTGGATCAAGGAGCAGGAGGACGCCGGCATCGAGACCGTCACCGACGGCGAGCAGTTCCGCATCCATTTCGTCCACGGCTTCCTTGAGACCGTCGAGGGCATCGACTGGAACCTGAAGACGAAGATGGGCATCCGCAACAACCGCTACGTCGTCGACGTGCCGACGGTGACCGGCAAGCCGCGGCGCAGCCGCCCGGTCCACTGCGACGAGGCCGCCTTCTGCCGCAGTCACACCGGGAAAGGCCTGAAGTTCACGCTCCCCGGCCCGATGACCATCTGCGACACGCTGGCCGACGGCCATTTCGGCCGGCGGGCTGACATGGCGATGGCGTTTGCCGAAATCCTCAATGAGGAGGCGCTGGAACTGGAAGCCGCCGGCGTCGACGTCGTCCAGTTCGACGAGCCGGCCTTCAACGTCTTCATGGACGACGTCAACGAATGGGGCATCGCCGCCCTCGAGCGCGCCGCGCGCGGCCTGAAATGCCGCACCGCGGTGCACATCTGCTACGGTTACGGCATCGAGGCCAACATCCGCTGGAAGGAGACGCTTGGCGGCGAATGGCGCCAGTACGAGCAGATATTCCCGGCCATCAACGCTTCGGCGATCGATGAAGTCTCGCTCGAATGTGCCAATTCTCGGGTGCCGGTCTCGCTCATCCGGCTGCTGCCGGACAAAGGCCTGCTGATCGGCGCGATCGACGTTGCCTCGAACGAGGTCGAGACGGCCGGGCAGGTTGCGGCGACAATCGCCGAGGCGCGGCGTCATGCCGATGCCGAACGCATCCAGCCCTGCACCAACTGCGGCATGGCGCCCCTGCCGCGCGCCGTCGCCGTCGGCAAGCTGCGCGCACTCGGCGCGGGCGCGGAACTGGCCAGGCGCTCGCTTTGACCGGGTCGCCTGGGACCGGGACGAAGGCCGGCGGCCTTGCGATCTACGTCGACGCCGACGCCTGCCCGGTGAAGGAGGAGGTCGTGCGCGTCGCCGAGCGCCACGGCCTGGTCGTCACCTTCGTCTCCAACGGCGGCCTGCGGCCTTCCCGCGACCCGATGATCCGCAACGTCGTCGTGTCGAAAGGCGCCGACGCCGCCGACGACTGGATCGTCGAGACGGCTGGGCCGGGCGACGTCGCGGTGACCGCCGACATCCCGCTCGCCGCGCGGCTCGTCGCCAAGGGCGTCCACGTTCTCGGCCCGACCGGGCGGCCGTTCACGCCGGAGACGATCGGCATGGCGGTCGCGATGCGCGACCTTAAGCAGCACCTGCGCGAGACTGGCGAGAGCAAGGGCTACAACGCCTCGTTCTCGCCGCGCGACCGCTCGGCGTTCCTTTCGGCGCTCGACCAGGCGGTCAGGCGGGCTCTGAAGACGGCGGCGGGCTGACTGCATTGGACCCCGTCGCATTCGAGTGATATCATTGTTGATATCGAAGGAGGCAGGCCATGGCCAGCATGGTGATCCGCAACATTCCCGACGACGTGTTCGAACGCTTCAGGCAGCGCGCGAAGGCGGCCGGCAAGTCGGCTGAACAGTTGGCGCGCGAGGCCATCGCCGAGAAGGCGGTGCCCGACCGGGCCGAAATCA
>CAJPFN010000076.1 GCA_905339215.1 Rhizobiaceae bacterium | reverse complement strand
GCGGCACGCAGCAGTTCGGCGGCATGACCCGGTTCGAGCAGGGAGTTGACGGCGAAGACCACGCCAGCCGTCTCGCCGCCCCAGATGGTAAAATGCGTCTCCGGCAGGTTGGGCAACAGGAAAGCGACGGGCGCCTCCCGGCTGACGCCCAGGCTGTGGAAGAGGTTCGCCGCGCGGGTGATCTCTGCCAGTAGTTCCCGGTAGGTCCAGCGGTGCGCCTCCCTGAAGTCCGCCGCCGACGGGAAGAAGGTCAGTGCCGGGTCGTCGGGCCTCAAACGGGCGGACGCGGCGATCGCGTCATAGGTGTTCGTCGGCAGCCCGCGCGCTCCGAGGGGCGTGACCTCGATGGCCTCGATTTCCGCCATGGAGGCAAGGGCGACGGGTTCTTTGATCTGGCAGGTCATCATGGGTACGCCTTCTCGACCGTCCGTAGGGGTGCTTCATGCTTCCGGAACGACGCGGTTCTCGATGAAGCCCAGTCCATCGACCTCGCAACGGACGACGTCGCCGGCCTTGAGCGGGCGGTAGGGTTTCGAGCCGAAGCCGATGCCGCCCGGCGTGCCGGTGAAGACCAGGTCACCCGGTTCCAGCGTCATCGCCTGCGACAGATGGGCGATCTGCTCCCAGAGATCGAACACGAGATGTCGCGTGTTCGAGTTCTGCCGCAACTCGCCATTGACCAGGCAATGGATGCCGAGTTCGTGGGGATCGCGCACTTCGTCGGCGGTCACAATCGCCGGGCCGAATGGGCAATGCGTATCGAAGGACTTGCCCAGCATCCATTGCGGCGTCCTGTGCTGCCAGTCGCGCACGGTGACGTCGTTGCCGACGCAGTAGCCGAAGACATGGGCGGGTGCGTCTTCCCGGCGGATGTGACGGCCTTTCCGACCGATCACGGCCACCAGTTCGACCTCGTAGTCGAGCATGGCCGAGACCTTCGGCAGCTCGACGTCGCCATAGGGATCGTTGACCGAGGTTGCATGCTTGCAGAACCAGACCTGCTCGGTCGGGATTTTCAGACCGGCTTCCTTCGATTCCTCGATATGGTCGGCATAGTTGAGCCCGATGGCCAGGATCTTGCCCGGCCGTGCGATGGGCGCGCGAAGGCGAACCATGTCGAGCGACTCTCCTCCGGCCATTGAGGCGGTGGCGAGGAGCGGGCCGAGCCGGTCCCAGTCGGCAATCACCGCGGCCATGTCTGCAGGTACGTCGGGCACGAGATCGGCCAGCGCAACAGCGCGATTGTCAACGAGAACGCCGGGAACTGCCGGTGCGTCGCCGGTCGAAAAGCGGATCAGTCTCATCTTTCTCTTCTTTCTCTCCGAGTGGACGTCAGCGTTGCCAGGGGCGGCCGGGTTTCGACACCGCGTTCTTGAGCGCGAGCATCCGCTTCAGGCGCGGCCGGTCGGTCAACATCAGGCCGAGGATCGTCCGAAGCCGCTTTGGCGTCAGGCGCGCGTCGATGAAGTCGTCGGGCAGATCTGGTCCCCATTGATACAGGCCCTCGCGGTCCATCAGGTGGTAGCCGGGCTGCTGGTCCGCATCGAACAGGTCGCCATCAGCGTAGTGCTCGTGTTTCTGGCCCCAAGGATCGCGCCAGTAGTCGAAGATCTGGCTGCCGAGCAGGTGGCGGCCGACGCCCCAGGCATGCTTGTAGCGCTTGGCCATCATGATCTGCTGGCCCATCTCGACCGCATCCAGGTCGACCACCTCGAAGGCGACATGGTCGACCTTGGATTCGAGTCCCAGCGCCACGAACAGCGTGTGGTGGTCCGACGGGATCGGGCCACGATCGAGCCGCATGAAGGACCCGACCACCGTCCCGTCGGACAGACACATGACGTCGGAGGGCAGAAAACCGAATGTGTCCATGTACCAGCGCCCGCTCACGTCGAAATCCGGGGTCTCCAGCACGAGATGTCCGAGCTTGGTCACCTGTGGCGGCACCAGATCCGGCCGCTGGGCGTCGTTGACGCGCACGGCCTGGTTCGGCGCATTGTGCGGGATCGCCTCGCGCAGCGGCAGTTCGGGGCTCGGCGTGTAGCCTTGCACAGCCTGCACCGTCACGCCCATCGGGTCGGTCAAGGTGACCATCCTGCCGCCACCCGGAAGAGTGCTGGCCTCGACCGGGCGGCCAAAGGCGTGGGCCAGTCTATCGAGGTCGGCGAACTCAGGCACCGACAGGCCGAGCCCGAGGAACCGTGCCTTTGGCCCCTTGGTCGCGCGATAGATGAAGGGCTGCGACTGCGTTCCGCGCAGAAACAGCTCGTTGTCCGTCTTCTTCACGACCAGCAGCCCGTAGTCGAGCAGGTATCGTTCGACCTTGTCGAGATCGGGCCGCTCGAAATGGACGAACAGGAGCTTGTCGGCCTTGACGACCGGCGACGGACTGCGGTCGAGTTTCCGGCTGCCGGGGCCGGAAGGGGCTTGGTCGAGCATCGGGGGGTTATCCTCTGCAAAAAACTTGCGCGGGGTGCTGGGCCCGCACGACCGTGGGGCCGTACAGGCCGGCATCTGGCGATTGCCGGGTTCACCCGGTGACGAAGTTGAACTCGAAGGGCGCGCCCCAGGCGTTCATGTTTTCCAGCGGCCAGCTGCGCGGCCTGAGCGGATTGACCTCGTGCCACGGACGCGGTTCCTGGATTCCCAACTCGGGAACGAACACGTCCATCTCGGTATAGAACTCGACCATCACCCCGTTGGGGTCATAGTGGTAACCGGCGATGTTGTGGCCGGCGGTGTGGCGCGCCGGGCCCCATAGCTGCTCGATGCCGGCGCGGCGCAAGGCATCGCATGCGGCGACGTGGAAGGCACTGGCTTTCAGTTCGAAGGCGATGTGGTGAACGCGGTTGTCCGGCAGGCCGACGACGTTGACCACGTGGTGGTCGCGGTTGCAGGTGATGAAGCGGGCGACGCCGGCGATGTCGTCGGTGTAGGCGAAACCGAGGAAGTCAGTATAGAAATGAAAGAGTTTTTCGGCCTCGGCACTGATCACCGCCAGGTGGCCGAGCCGCAGGATAGAAGCGCCGGTTTCCTTCCAGCCGGGGCAAGGCATCTCGATTTCGTTGAAGAGCTGAAAGACAACGTTCCCTGGGGCTTCGACCTCGACCAGTTCGGCGATGCCGGGCTGGCTGTCGGTCTTGACGGTGGCCCTCAAACCCAGTGCCTGCACGTCGCGGGCGACCTCGGCGACGCTGTGGTGCGGCTTCAATTGATAGCCCTGATGCACCAGCGCCTTCTGCGCGGCCGGAC
The DNA here is from genome assembly GCA_905339215.1 of Rhizobiaceae bacterium. Taxonomy (GTDB): domain Bacteria; phylum Pseudomonadota; class Alphaproteobacteria; order Rhizobiales; family Rhizobiaceae; genus DUSC01. The sequence goes on along the minus strand of CAJPFN010000076.1, from coordinate 58,643 downwards.
GCAGGACGATGTTGTGATGGTCGGCACCGATCGACAGGTAGACCTCGCCGTCGTGGCCGCGGGCGGTTTCAGTCATGCCGAGCGTCGCGACGTAGTGGTCGCGGGTGCGTTCGATGTCCGCGGTCTCCAGCGCGATGTATCCGAGCCGGAACACTTTCGGGTCAAATGTCTTATGCATGGTCTTGTCATCCTCCAGCTGTGTCGGTGGGCCGACGGTCATGTCGTTGCGGTTGCGGGCGCTCGGTTCAGCCGCAACTCGCCCAGATAGACGCTCTCGCCGAGCGAGCAGTTGGCGCTTGCAGTGCCAAGTGCATGGGTGATCTCGACGCGGTAGGCGCCACTGTCCGGGGCAAGCCGGGAAAACCGGAAATCGCCGAAGACGTCGGTGGTGGTCGTGGCCAGACGGGCGCCTTCGCGTAAGAGCGTCACTTCGGCACCGGCAATGCAGTCGACTACGCCGCAGACCTTGGCGCTGACGCTGCCGCCGATGAAGCAGGTCAGCCAGCGGTCAAGGCCGCGATACCAGACGCGAGGCTTCGTCCCGAGTTCGGGACTTAGGGTGCGAAGTCCTTCTGCTGCGGCTTTGAACGCCATCGCTGCATCGTCGAGCTTCACCGCCGCAAGCGCCGCCGTCGGGCAGACGGTCACGCAGCGCGGCTCCTTCCAGCCCTGGTCGAGCAGATGCGCGTCGAAGATCCAGGTATGCGGAACCTCGGCCTCGTCGTTCCAGACGATGGCGCCGTAGGGGCAGGTCTCGACAATCTCACGTCGCCCCTTCGCCTTGACGGGATCTATGAGCACGATGCCGTCATCGCGCTTGACGATCGCATCGGGCGCGGCGCGCCGGCAGGGCGCGTCGTCGCAATGCATGCACATCACCGGCAGATAGGCGGTATCCACCATCGGCGCTGCGCCCTGTACCCGGCGTTCGATGCGGATGGTAGTATCGCCCACCGGGGCGGCCGGCGCCGCATAGCCGGGGAAGTCATTGCCGGTGTGCTCGTCGCGCTCGGCGATGACGCAGTTGTGGCAGTTCTCACAGCGCGCGACGTCAACGATCAGGTTCCACTTGCTCATTCGGCGGCCTCCTTGATCCTGCGATCCGCAACGAAGGTGGCGGCATGGCGCCAGGCCTCGATCTCGACGAGGCACGAGTTGGGCGACATGCTCGACGTGCCGCGCGTCTGCGACCGGTCGGGGGTCAGAAGGTTCAGGCAGCCGCCGATCTCGACCGTCTCGCCGCCGATCTCCACGAGTTGGAACTCGGCGCTTGCCTCGTAGGATTTCACCACACCCGTGGTGACCAGCTGGGAGATATCGGCGGCAAGAACTACCGCGCCCCGGTCGTTGAACACCTTGACCAGATCGCGGTGACAGATGCCCCGCGCCACGGCGTCCGCGGGATTGAGCCGCAGCAGCTGGAAACGGTGGCCGCCGATCAGCGCGCGGTGGTCCTCGACCTGGTTGACGGCGCTGTTCTTGCCGTCGGCATAGGTGTGGAAGCTGTATCGGCTGTGGGTGGCGATGAGTTGCAGCGGATACCGGTGGGCCAGCTCGCTCTGCCGCCCTTCCCAGGACGGTATGTAGCGGTTGACCGGCGGACGGTCGGGGTTGTTGGCCGCATGGCGCACCAGAAGCTCGGGCACGAATTCGAGCTTTCCCGACGGAGTCTGCAGCCCTTCCAGGAATTCCTCGGGGAACTGCGACGGCAAGGGCGAAGGCTCCGGCAGGTCCTTCTTGCGACCCTCGGCGAACCACCGCATGTCCACCGGCTGGCGCAGCTCCGGCCTCTCCGGGGGGACGACGAAATAGCCCTTGCGGCAGAAATCCTTCCACTTGACGTGGTCGGGCAGATCCGAGCCGTCGAACACCCGCCTGACCCAGTCGAGCTCGCTGCCGCCTTCGGTGAACATCGAGCCGAGGCCCATCCGGTGCAGGATGCCGGTGAAAATGTCATAGTCCGAACGCGACTCGCCCAGCGGCTCGATGCACTTGTGCTGCAAGGCGATGATGCGGTGGTTGACGGTCAGGAACCCGTGATGGCCGTAGCCGCCGGCGTTGGACCATTCGCCGATGTCCCAGCGTTTGAGCGATGTACAGGCCGGCAGGATGATATCGGCGAACTGCGCCTCACCCTCCATCCAGATGGACTGATTGACGACGAAATCGATGCTCGGGTGCCGATAGGCCTCGATCCAGCGGCCCGATTTCGTGATGGTGCTCAAAGCCGAACCGCCGTAGCGGTAGATCATGTGGATCGGCGAATAGCCCGGCATCGGATAGGTGAAGGGCGCAAACTGCGCTTCTTGGGACATGCCGTCCCACACGTAACCCTCGGCATGGCCGTCGATGATCGCGTCCGGCAGTTGCTGGCGTGGAACCTGCTGCTTGACCGGGTTAATGGTCAGCACGTGCGGCATGCGCTGGTAGTTGTTTGCCGCGTTGGCGTTGAAGTTCAGTTCGCCCGAGATGCCGCCGTCGGCATAGCCGGGGAAATAGAAATGCGTGTCCGAGGGCGCGCCGATCTGCAGCCCACCGATGTTGACGCCCGGCTTGCCCCAGCCCTGCATGGCCATCATCATGACCATCGAGCGCGCCCACTGCTGGCCGGTGGCGCCGCGTCCGGCGCCGCCGAAACCGGTACCGGTCATGCCGATCGCGAGATAGACCTTGCGGCCGCCCCACTTGCGCGCGAGCGCGCGGACGTCGCGGGCCGGCACACCGGTTTCCGCCTCCTGCCATTCGGGCGTCTTCGGTACGCCGTCCGATTCACCCAGCAGATGGGCTTTCCACTCGGCGAAACCGGTCGTGCGTGTGGCGACGTAATCCTTGTCGTAGAGGCCTTCGGTCACCCAGACGTACATGATCGCCTGTGCCAGCGCCGCGTCGGTCTGAGGTCGCACCGGGATCCAGCGCCCGCCCAGGAGCTGAGCCGTGGGATTCATGTGCGGATCGATGTGGACGAACTCGATGCCGAGTTCCTTCGCCCAGAGCCGGCGCGGGGTTCCTTCGAAACCGGCATAGGCGCCGTTGGTGCTCTCGGGGTCGCAGGACCAGAACACCATCATCTCGGCTTCCTTCAGCGCGTCCTCGACGCCGCCGTAGCCGGACGGCACCCCGACGCGCATCGAATTGCCGTAGTGGTGCATCGCGCCCCAGTACCAGCCCTCCCAACTGTCGGGGTTCGCCGCCATGCGGGTGAACCCGATGAGGTTGGCGAAGCGCATCAGGGCACTGAGGTAATAGCCCACGTTGCCCCACTGGTGGTGCGACGACATCGGGAAGACGATCGACCCGGGGCCGCGGACGCGTTTCTGTCGCTTGATCTCGCGCGCGACGATGTCGAATGCGGCGTCCCAACTGATCCGCTCGTAGCCCGACTTCCCGCGGTTCTGCGGGTTGCGCTCGCCATCGGGATCGAAGTCCACGCGCTTCATCGGGTAGAGAATGCGTTTGTCCGAGTAGACGAGCGACTTCACGGCCAGCGCATGCGGTGCCACCAGCCCCTTTCGCGGCGGACTGAACTTTCGGCCGCGGGCTTCGATGGTCCAGGTTGCTGGGTCCGAGGCATCGAACTCGATCGGGGTGACGCGCAGGATGCGGCCGTCCTTGACGTAGACGAACAGCGGCCCGCCGTTGGTGCCGGTGGTAAAGCGCGTGCTGCCGTCGGGCATCCTGGTTCCCATCGGCAGACCGGCTGTCTCGCTCATCGCCAATGTCTGTGTGAACCAGACGAGCGTCTCGTCCGGTCCGGCGGCAACCATCTTGAAATTCTTGGCGGCGTGGATGATCTCGCCCTGGTCGCGACCCGGCAGCAGGAACTTCAGCGCCGTCGCGACGTCCTTGAACGATAATGTTACCTCGGCCTCGGCGGCCTTGCCGCGGCGCGAACGAAAACGACCGCCGCGAATTTCCACGACGCGGCCGATGCTCCCGTCCATGAGCCCGATCCAGGCGACGATGTCGCGCTGCTTGAGGCGCTCGGCATAGGCGGGGGCGCGGCTGGCGGCGCGGTTCATCACCTTGGGCAGCGCCACGAGGACAAACTTCAGCACCTGTCGGTTCAGTGTCGGCCGAACGGATTTCACGGCCGGCCGCCCAGGAATTCGATACGGCCGGTCACGAACACCGGGCCGGTTTGGCCGCGAAGGCTTGTGTCGTGCGGAATCGTCATCAGTTCCTCCCAATCAAGTTGACTCCTAAGTCATAATGACTTTATTGTCAATCATGAGATCGGAAGTGCCGATCGCCGGTCGAATGCCGGCAGCGATCGAAAGGAACGGCGCCGGCTACGGGCCAGCGCGCAGGTGCCTCACGTCTGATCTGGAAAGTTTTGCCAAGCTATGGAGGAAACAGCAGAATGACCGCCCAACAACAGCCCACGACCACCGAAGTCGAGGTCCCCGTCCTGATCGTCGGGGGCGGCGGTGCCGGCCTTACCAGCTCGATGCTGTTATCGCGGCTCGGCATTAAACACCTTCTGGTCAGTGCGCTGCCGACGACGTCGAACCTGCCTAAGGCGCATGTGCTCAACCAGCGCACGATGGAGATCCTGGCCGATGTCGGCATCGCCGATGCCATCTACGAGAAAGGCACGCCCGCGGAGAACATGGCGGCCATGGGTTGGTATGCCGGTTTCGCCGGACCGGACCCGGACATGGGGCGCCGCATCGCCAAGATTGAATCCTGGGGCTGCGCCTATTCGAATCTCAACTGGGTGCAGGCAAGCCCCCTGCGCACCGCAAACCTGCCGCAGATCCGGCTCGAGCCGGTGATGAAGGCCCGAGCGGACGAACTCAATCCGGGGATGATCCGCTTCCACCACGAACTGACGCGGCTCGAGCAGGATGCGGACAGCGTCCGGGCGTGGATCACGAACCACGAGACGGGCGAGGAATACACCGTCAAGGCCCAGTACCTGCTCGGTTGCGATGGCGGGCGCACGATACCGCGGCTGGTCGGCATCGCCCCTGAGGGGCTGGGCGTGATCGGCTACACCGCGACCGCCCACGTATCGGCCGATCTTTCGAGACTGGCGCTCGATCCGGATGTGCTGATCCGCTGGACGTGGTGCCCGCAGATCGGCGAGATGGCGGTTCTGGTGCCGATGGGCCCCGACAGATGGGGCCCGGACAGCGAGGAATGGGTCTTTCACATCACCTATCCTGGCGATGCGCTGGCGAAGGCCTCCGATGCCGAGATCGAAGCGACCATGCGGCTCGCGCTCGGCATCCCCGACCAGCCGATCACGGTCCACAAGATCACGCGCTGGGCGATCGAGGGGATGCTGGCGGCGAAATTCCGCGCCGGACGCGTGTTCCTGGTCGGCGACGCGGCTCACCGGCATCCGCCGACCGGCGGTCTCGGCCTCACCAGCGGCATCCAGGACGCGCACAATCTATGCTGGAAGATCGCTGCCGTCCTGAAAGGGGATGCCGGCGAGGGCTTGCTCGACACCTACGAGGACGAACGGCGCCCGGTCGACGCGCGCAACATCCAGCGGTCGATGGAAAACACCATGGGCCATCTGGAGATCGGCAGGGCCTTCGGCATTTCGCCTGCGTCCACTGCCGAGGCGAACTGGGCCCAGGTCAAGCGCATCCTCAGCGACAGGTCCGAGGACGCCGCCCACCGGAGCGAGGCGATGCGGGCGATCCGCCGCCTCAGCATGGAAGCCAACGAACTGAACGTCGAATACGGCTACCGCTACCGCTCCGCCGCGATCGTGCCGGACGGCACGCCGGAACCCGCTGCGATCGACGACATCCGGCTCTATGAACCGAACACATTTCCAGGAAGTCCGCTGCCGCACGCGTGGATCGACGATGAGGCGGGCAATCGAAAGGCTCTGATGGACCTCGTCCGCACCGGGCGTTTCCTTCTGATCGCCGGGGAAGAAGGCCAGGACTGGTGCGCGGCCGCCGCGCTCGGCGCTGCAAACGGCATGCCGATCGATGCGGTTCGCATCGGACATCTCGACGGCGACTTCTTCGATCCCCGCCTCGCCTGGGCCCAGTTCCGCGGCATTTCTTCGCAGGGAGCGCTGCTGGTGCGGCCCGACCGCGTCGTGTGCTGGCGTCACGCCGGCGCGAGCGACGACCCGCAGGCTGCCTTGAGCAGCGCCCTTCGCCTGGTGCTGGATCGTCCCGCTTGACAGGCGCGCCCCACTTCGCAACGGGAGTGGTTCCCGTTGCGAAGCAACCGTGAACTTCAGGCGACGATGATTGACCGCGTCGATCCCGAAACTACGATTGTCAGCGGCATGGTGATGGGGCGGCGGAAGGGATTCGAATGGCGCGGATAGATCTTGAGCGTCGGGCGGAGATCGGCCGAGAGAAGCGCGCGCGGACGCGCGCAGCCATCCTCGATGCAGCGCGCGCCTGCTATGCCGATCCGGATGCGCCCTCGGTCACGATCGAATCGGTCATGCAGCAGGCCGGTCTGGCAAAGGGTACATTCTATCTGCACTTCACCGACCTCCCGTCTCTCGAGGCGGCGCTGGGCGACGCGCTCATCGCCGAGCTGGCGGAACGGCACGAGCCCGCCCGTCAAGCGGTGACCGAACCCCTGGCGCGGCTGGCCACGGCGGTGACGATCTTCCTGCGGGATATTGCGGAAGCGCCGGCTCGCGCCCGGCTCGTAGCGCACGCCATCGTGGCCTTGCCCGATGTCGGCGAGGCGGTACAGATTCGGCTGAAGGACGACCTCGCCGGCGCGAAGGAGCGAGGACAGATCGCCGTCGGCTCGGTCGAGCTTGCCAGCCGCATCGTCATCGCGCTAGTGCAGCAGGCCGCCTTTCTTTCCGGTGCCGGCAAGCTCGAGTCCTCCGCCGTCCCCGATCTAGTTCGCGCCATATTGCGCGCACTCGGCTGTACGCCGGACGGCGCGGCAAAGCGCGCCGCCGATGCGGCCCGCAACGCGGATATGTTTGCGCAACAGGAGGCCCAGCCCCAGTCCAGGCGGCAGTGAGCGAGGCGCCTCCCAGAAGGCAGACCTAGTGGGTCAGCGCGACTTTCAACAGGGCGATAGCGGCGATCAACAGGGCGAGCAGGATGCCCGCCAGGAACGGCAGTAGCGAGAACGGCTCCCGTGCCACCCAGGCCGCGACGGGACCCAGCAGCGCCAGCCTCACCAGCATCACGGCGATTGCCGTCGCCCAGCACAGTTCCGGCTCGGACCATCCGAAATAGGCGGTCAGCAGGACCGCCGCCGGGAGGAGCGCCGACGTGGCAATCGGCAGCGCGTCTCTCAGCTCGCCGGGCAGTCGCGCAGCCAGCCCCGTCCCGTCGGGATGGCGAAGCAGATGTGCGAACAGATGCGAGGCGACATGCGCGACGTAGGTGGAGAATCCTGCCCCCAGGACGTAGACGAACCCTCGCATGGTTTGCAGGGCGTCCGGCGACAACGTGATCAGCGCCGCCAGCACCAGGACGTTGCCGTAGATGAAGGCCGAGATACGCCTTTCCGAGACATCCGTTCTCGGTTGGCGCGGTGTTACCGTTCTGCTGGTCATGGCGAATGGAAGGGTGGCGACGACATTGCGCCGCGGTTGAAGTCGAGAGATCGAAGGCGCCGGCCCCGCAGGCGTCGCACCCGCGGGCGACGCGCCACCCGCGGACCGTTGCCGTCGACCGGTGATACCCGCCTCAGGCCTGCTTCTTCGAGCGCAGGCCCCGGAGGATCGAGAGAACCGCAGGGACGAGGAGGCGCTCGGCCGCGGTGTCCAGCGGGCGGTGAACGAAATCCGCGACGGTCTCCTTGGTCTGCCGGATTTGCTGCCCGAGCGAATCGACCGTGGTCTTGATGTCGATTGTGTCGGCTTGCAGGGCGTCGATGGCCATCCTGCGAACATCGAGTGCGAGTTCGAGCTCCGGCCCCGGCCGTACACCTCTGCCGAAGATCGCGATGACCACGGCGATCGCCAGATCGGCAAATGCGACGATCGTTGCCGCCGAGACGGAGCCGAAAGACTGCTGCAGTCCGTAGAAGCCCGCGACGTTGGCCATGCCGAGCCCAAAGACCGCGACAAGACCCGCCAGCGCGAATAGCCCGAAACGGCGGGCCATAACGTTGAGCCAGATCCTCCCGATCAGGGAGTCGGCCTTGCCTACGACCTGAAGATCACGGACCAGATTGTCGATCATTCGGCAACTCCTGACGCATCGTGTTTCCGATGCCGTTAGCGACGGGCAAGCAGGCTGCCGATCGCGATTCCCAAAAGCATGGCGACGAGGATAGTCGTGGCCGAATGGGCCGTGATGCTCTTCTCCGCCTCCTCGACGAAACCGGAGATCTCCCCTTCGAGGTCGGCCAAAAGGCTGCGCAGTTCCTGCTGGGAGGCGGCATCCCCCTGCGGGCCGGCCGGCGCGTCGCCATCGTTTGCCGCCGGGCCGGCGCTCTTCCCGAAGTCGCTTTCGGCGGGCTTGTCCGCGGGCTTCTTGGCGCGCTGCCCCCGCATCGCGAGTTCCATGCGGAGCGATTCGAGTTCGCGCGATGCCAACGAATCTGGGGGCATGACGTCCTCCGGCTGGATTATGGTCTGCATTCGGCGACCGCGACGGCGAAAGCGTCCGGACGCTCGCCGCCCGAGGCAGAGCGGCTACTCGCCCGAACCGGTACGGGTCGCGCGTCTGAACGCCTCCCGCGCCGCCTGGTTGGCGCGATCGAATGTCGAGCGGGTCTCGCTCAGCGCGGCGTTCAGCGCGGACCAGGACTCCGATCCCGCCCGGGCCAGGTCCTGCAGCTTCTGTTCCGCGGCGACGGTATCGGCCTTCATGCGCGCCACCGTCGCATCTATCTCGCGCCGGCGCTCGGTGGCGAACTCCTTCGCCGCGGCATTGAGTTTGTCCGTCGTCTCGCGCCAGGCGTTCAGTTGAGCCGCGACCTGGCTCTGGAAGACGGCCTGTTCCTGCTCGATGCCCTCTCCGAACGTGTCGAGATACTTCGCCGTCTCGGCCTGGAAGCCCTTCCATTCGGCTTCCAGCCTCGCCGTGGTAGCCTGCCACGCCGCCTCGCCCGGCTCGACCTGACGCTCGACGGCGCTGGTGAATTCGTCCCGCCTCTTCTTCATCTCGGCAATGAACTGGTCTGCCTTGACGCGCGTCTCGGCCTGCATCTGCGCGGACTTGCCCTCCAGGGACGCCAGGGTGGCATCCATCTCGTCGATGCGCTCCTTGGCCCAACTCAGAAAGGAATGGGCGCTGCTATGTTTCGTGGGCATGGCTGGTCCCTTTGAAGTCATGACTTTCCATGACCACTTCTGCCAGTTCGATCCCCTGCGTTCTGTTCGAAATCGAACGGCCGTCGACGGAAGGCGGGCAGGCCGTTGACGTGAGTCAACTCGGATCGGCCGCTGGCGTGCTATTGGACTTTCGATTTCCAGGGGTATGAAGTTTAGCGCGCGTGCAGGTGCCGGGAATGACGCCCGAGGACGCCGAGCGGCTACCGAAGTCGCCCGGTCCGCGACGGGCGGAGGCGATTTCCTTGCCGGTATGCGCGTAGCGGCGAACCCGCGGCCCGTATCTGTCAGAGGGATACCGCCATGCAAAATCCTCCGTCCGTTCCGATTCGCCCGCGCCACGAACACAGGGGCATCAACAACCGTCTTCTGCTGGCGCTGCCGCCGGCGTCGCTGGAGCACATTCTGCGGCTTGCCGAACCGGTGAGCCTGACCCGGGGCCAGCGGATCGATTGTGCCGATCAGCCGATCAGGCACGTCCATTTCATCAACCGCGGACTCGTCTGCATCGCCAAGACCATGGAAGACGGGCGGATGGTCGAGATCGGCGCGATCGGCATCGAAGGCGTCGCCAACCTCCTCCCGCTGATCGGTATCCACACGACGATCCTGGACGTGTTTGTGCAGATGCCGGGGACGGCTCTACGGATTCGATCCGACGCCTTGCAGGCCGAAATCGAACGCGACGGCGTCTTACGCCAAGTGATGCAGAACTACGTCCGCTTCGGTTTGAGCGAACTGGCCCGGCATATCGCCTGCTGCCGGTTGCATCATATAGAACAGCGCTGCTGCCGCTGGTTGCTGATCGCGCACGACAATGCCCTGATGGACGAGTTTCCCGTGACGCACGAGGGTCTCGCCATGATGCTCGGCTACCAGCGCGCCGGCGTTTCGCTCGCCATGGGCACACTCGCCGAGGCCGGCCTGATCGAGCACAGGCGGGGAGCGGTCACGATCGTCAACCGGCCGGGTCTCGAAGCCGCGGCCTGCGACTGCTACCGCGAGATGCAGGACGAACTCGAAACGCTCTTTCCGCCCGACGAAAGGGCGGCGAGTGTTCGAATTCAGACAGATCAATCGCGAAAGCCGCGATAGCCAGCATGTCAGCGCGGCGAAACGAAGTCGTCAGTGTTCCCCAGCCGGCATGGCCCGCCCGACTTGAAGCGCGATGGGCCGTTCCCAAGAGAAAGGAGGCCCTGGTGATTTCCTCGAATTCATCTGCAAGCGACGTGCAGCACGCGCTCAACGAGAGCATGCGGACTCACTGGGGGCTGTTCCTCGCTCAAGGCATCATCATGATCGTCCTGGGCGTACTGGCGGTCCTCTGGCCGCAGATCTCGACGATCGCGACAGACATCTACATCGGATGGCTGTTCCTGTTCAGCGGCCTCGTCGGGTTGGTCGCGATGTTCTGGGCGCCGACCGTGCCCGGATTCGTCTGGTCGCTGCTGACTGCGGCGCTGACGCTCGTTGTCGGCGTATTGCTGCTCTGGCATCCGATCGCCGGAGTCGTGTCGCTGACCCTGGCGCTGATCGCCTTCTTTGTCGTCGAAGGCATATTCCAGATTGCCGCCGCGATCCGATACCGCAATTCATTCCCCGACTCGTGGGGATGGATGGCGATGAGCGGGGTCGCCGATCTGGTCCTGGCGGGGGTGATCATCAGCGGATGGCCGGGAACGGCGGTCTGGGCGCTCGGGCTGATCGTCGGCGTCAACCTCTTCACGTCGGGCCTGGCGATCACAATGACGGCTATCGCCGGGCGCAACCTCGTCAAGGCCGTGGCAAGCGCGACGCGTTGACGGATCGACATCACTCCTCATTTCGGCGCGATGGTGTTACGAGTGCGTCAGGACGAGGGCTGAGGTAAGAGGCCAGTGTCTCTCTGATTGAAGAGCGCTCGTTCAGGCGGATCATTGGATGAGCGTTCGCTCCAGCATACGAAGGAACGCCATTCTCGCGTTCATGCTCGTGGCCATATCGGTCGCGTTCGGCTGGATTCTATGGCCGTTCGCCGGCGCGATATTGTGGGCGGTGCTGCTTTCGAGCATCTTTTCCCCGCTCTACCGGGCGTTGCTGCGATGGATGCCGGAGCGGCGCAACCTCGCATCGAGTGCGACGGTGTTGCTGATCGCATTCCTGGTAGTCATTCCGCTCACCGCGGTCGCCAGCGCGCTCCTCCAGGAGGTATCGGGTCTCGCGGAGCGATTCCGTTCGGGAGAATTGGACCTGGAACGGTCTTTCCTCGAATTCAGGTCCTCGCTTCCGAACTGGGCGGGCAACGCGCTGGACGGCTTTGCGTCGAGCGGCCTTCCCGCCCTGAAGGAACGGTTGGCGACCGCTCTGACCCAGGGCTGGCAGCTCATCGCCCAGCAGGCACTCGCTCTCGGCAAGGTGACCGTGGACTTCCTCCTCGGCGTGTTCGTCATGCTCTATCTGCTGTTCTACCTGCTGCGGGATGGCCAACAGATCCTCGCCGGCATTCAACGCGCGATTCCATTGCCGCCGGAGCAAAATCGGGCACTCGCGAGCAGCTTCACCGCCACGGTTCGCGGCGTTCTCAAGGGCGATCTGGTGGTGGCTTTGGTGCAGGGAGTATTGGGTGGGCTCATCTTCTGGATCCTCGGCATCGGTGCTCCGATCCTGTGGGGGGCGCTCATGGCGGTGTTGTCGCTTCTGCCCGTGCTCGGCACCAGCCTGGTCTGGGCGCCCGCTGCGGTTTACCTTCTGCTCTCGGGATCGGTCTGGAAGGGCCTCGTTCTCCTCGTATTCGGCACCCTACTGATCAGCACGATCGACAACTTCCTCCGACCGCTCCTGGTCGGAACCGACGTCAAGATGCCGAGCTATGTGGTGCTGATCTCGAGCCTCGGCGGAATCGCCATCTTCGGGGTCAACGGCTTCGTGATCGGGCCACTGATCGCCGCGCTCTTTCTGGCGCTCTGGGAAATTTTTCTCCAGGCCGGCGATCTTTAAAGAGACATCCAGTCCGTCAGTACCGGTTCCATTCCCCGATGGCGAGGCGACCCGAAGCGACAGGCGCAATCGGAGGCAGGGTTGTCCCCACCGCTCTCCGCCGGCGTGAAAACGGCCCGACCGTTCGGAATCAAACAGAGCGGCTCCCCAATACAGGTTACACGCACTCACGCAAGTCTCCCCGAACGCGGGAAGCGGTTTCGGGACGACCATGGCGTGAGAACAGCGGCCGAAAACCCGCGTTGCGCCCTGAGGCGCAAAATCACAGAAACCGGACAGGAGAGCCAGTTATGAGAAAAATGTTGTTTGCGGCGTTCGACACCGAGACCGCTGCGTTCGAGGGGCTCAGCGCCCTGAAGGATCTGCACACGGACGGCGACGTCACGCTCTACGCGTCGGCGGTCGTCGTCAAGGACGCGACGGGCAAGATCAGCATCAAGCAGGCCGCCGACGAGGGTCCTATGGGCACCGCGCTCGGGCTCCTCACGGGCAGCATGATTGGCATACTGGGAGGACCGGCGGGGCTGGCCCTCGGTGCGACGGTGGGCGGCCTCACCGGCTTTCTGTTCGATCTCGACCAGAGCGGCATCAGCGCGACCTTCCTCGACGACGCGTCGACGACGCTCACGGCCGGCAAGGCGGCCGTTCTGGCGGAACTGGACGAAAGCTGGACGACGCCGGTCGACACGAGGCTGCACGAGCATGGCGGTATCGTGTTCAGGCGCCTGCGCGCCGAGGTGATCGAAGACCAGCTGGTCCGCGAGAGCGCCGCCTTCGAAGCCGACCTGAAGGCGCTCGAGGACGATCTGAACAGCGCCGCGGCCGAAGACCGCGCGGCGATCCAGAAGGACATCGAGCAGGTGAAGAAGCAGATCGAGGCAACGCGGGAACAGGCCAGGACCAGGCTCGATCAGGCAAAGGCCGAGCTGGACGCGAGGGTGGAGACGCTGCAGAACCAGGCCAGAGACGCGAGCGAACGCGGCAAGGCGCGGATCCAGAAGCGCATTGCCGAAGCCAAGGCCGATTTCGAGGTGCGTTCGAAGAAACTCAACCAGGCGTGGTCGCTGACCAAGGAGGCGCTGGCGGCATAGCCGCCGCAGGCTGGCGCATGACCGACGGGCCGGTCGTGCGTGCGGCCCTGTTAGGGTTTCGCACGCCGCGTTCCCGCGCGCGGCATTCTCTCCGAGATGGGTGGACGGCCCGGCCGAACGATCCGCCCACTCCTTGTTCAGGCGCACCGCCCAGGGGATTCGCCGGGGCGGCACGTTAACCAGGCATCACAGTGACAACGATAAGGCGTCTCCACGGGAAGCTTGGGAGCGTGTGTTCGACTGGGCACTTAGGGTCGAAGTCCCTCATCCATGACCGGTTGCTATACGGCTCGGTAAACAGCCTGACACATGGCAGCGAGGCCGCCCGGTATAAACGAACACGATTGTGCGACAGGCGCGTCGCCAGCTTTTCCGCCTCCGACGGTTAAGTCGACCAGATTTTCACAGCCGCCGCGTGCGTGAAGACATCGATATAGAGAAACGCGAAGAAGGCGACCGCGGATCGACCTTTCGACGAAATCTCGACAGTCGCAGCGATGCGACATGATCGACGAGACGCCGAAGCCCCGGCGGGTCCGCGGGTATCGTCCGTGTTACTTGATCTGCCTATTGGCCCAGGCATCCTCGACCTGGCCTGCGAGCGAAGGAGATCCCTTGAAAGCGAGACTATCGCGGGCTTGGCAATCCCTTGAGGACCTGGGTCACGAGCGCGCTTGGGTCGGGATCGCTGATGAACCCCGCGGCCATCGCTCCGGGAGCCGAGAGGACCGGGAACCGGCCGAACAGGCTTTCGACGGCCACGTCAGGCACGAAACGGAATCCCGAGATGCTTTCCGGGTCGAGGTGGTCCGCGAGCGTCGCCACGATGTCTCCAACGCTGGCGTGCAGGACCGGCAATTGCCAGAGGCGGGACGACGGCATCGTGGCGGGGTCGAGTCTGGCTGCCCAGACCAGATTCGCGACGCAGGTGGTGAGTGACATCCACCAGGCGGTCGCATCCAGAGACACCGGGCAGACATAGCCTTCGCGAGCAACTGCTTTGTGAAAAAGCAAGCTCATGAAGGCCGACCCGTGCCCGCTCGCGGAGACGGGCCGGGCGACAATGCCGGGAAGGCGCAGGCAGCGCGCATCGATCTCGCCACGCCGGGAAAGATCGGCAAGCAGGATCTCGGTCATCAGTTTGTGCGCGCCGTAGCTGATTGTCGGACGCGGAACACAGTCTTCGTTCACCACGCCCGGTCCGAGCACGCCATAAACGGCAATCGAACTGGCGAAGACGACGCGAGGCGGTCGACCCCCTTCCCGTCCCTGACGCGCAAGCCTCTCCATCAGTGCCATCGACCCCGACAGATTGACCGACCAGCCGAGTTCGGGCTTTCTTTCCGCCGCCGAGCCCGGCACGCTCGCGAGGTGAAAGAAGCAATCGACGGGCTCTCTCAGGAGTGAATCCAGGTAGGCTGCATCGGTCAGGTCACCACCGTGCCATTCGCCGCTTTCGCAGCCCTGGAGCCCTTGGTCCGCATCGCGCGGGGTGAGATCGGCAAGCACGAGCTTTGACACCGGCTTGCCGAGCGCATCCGGATGGCTGCAAAGAAATTTCGCGAGACCGTGTCCGACGAAACCCGATGCGCCTGTTATGACCACGCGCATCCGCTAGCCTCGGACTGCCTTCTGGTCGATCGCGCCGAATAGCGGCGTGCCGTCAGGCAGCATGGCTTCCATGCGCACCCTGTCTCCGAACTTCATGAAGCCGGTCCTCGGTTCGCCCAGATCGATCAGCTCGATCCCTCTGCGTTCGGCGATACAGGAGGAGCCGACCTCGCGATAGTTCTCGTTCGAGACCGTTCCCGAGCCGATCACCGTTCCGGCGACCAGATCGCGCGAGTAGGCGGCATGGGCCACCAATTCGTCGAAGCCGACGCTCATCGCATATCCGTTGGCGGCACCGAAGCGCCTGCCGTTCCAATCCACCTGCAGCGGAAGATCAACGCGCGCGTCGCGCCAATGCGAACCCAGTTCGTCGGGCGTGACGGCCACCGGCGCCATCGAACTCGCCGGCTTGGCGTGGATCCACCCGAAGCCGGTCTTCATTTCCATCGGTGCAAGCTTGCGCAGGCTCCAGTCATTGATCTGGACGACCAGTCGGATGTGCTTTCTCGCTTCGGCGGCATCGGTGCCCATCGGCACCGCACCGGTGATGATGCCGAACTCGCCCTCGAAATCGATCCCGTCTTCCTCGGAGGGAAATTTCACGTCCGCCGTCGGCGCATAGAACCGGTCGCTCTGGCCCTGGTACATCAGGGGCCGTCCGGCCGTATCGACCGGCGGCAGCTTGAAAACCTTCTGCATCAGTTGCCCGTGGCTGTCATAGGCGGAACCATCGAGCCACTGCCAGGCACGCGGCAAGGGGGCTGCGGCACGGGCGGGATCGAATGTCTCGCCGCCGCCGGTGTTGAGCGCCTCGTATTCGGCCCGGAGCGAGGGTTCCAGGCTTTCCCACTGTTCCAGTGCCGCCTGCAACGTCGGCGCTGCCTTGGCGGGTACGCAGCGCGAATGATCCCGGCTGACGAGGTGCAGTCGGCCATCGGGAGTACCATCTTTCAACGTTGCGAGTTTCACCACCGGTTCCTTTCCAACACAATGACGCCGTCGATTTGGCCGGCAGAGATTCCGCTGACGTGCCGCATCAAACCGCCGTTGCCATGGGTGACTGCAAGTCCAACATGGCGATCGGAGGCTGGCTTGCTCATCGTGACGCCAGCGCCTTGGCGATCTCCGGCGCATATTGCGCATCGACGAGCATGAACAGCATTCGGCACGGCTTGCCCGACCTGTTGGCCCAGGCGTGGTTGGTCCCGCGCTGGATGACGACACTGCCCGGCTTCAGGCCCACTTCGCTGTCGTCGAGCACCAGCGTCATCTCGCCTTCGATGACGATGCCGTAGTCGATCGTCTCGGTGCGGTGCATCAGTGGGTGCGGGGAATCGGCCTTCACCGTGGAAGCCGAGGCGTCTCCGACCTCGCTGAATGCGGCGCGCATGCGGGCCGCGCCCTCAGCAAGGAATTCTTCGCCGTCCGGCGGGATATCGACGAAACGTATCCGCGTGCCCGCCGGGGGCGGCGGCAGGACGAGATCGCCGATGGTCGGGTCAACGCCATTGTCGATCACTGCTGGCGTGCCGTTTGTGTTCCAGACTTCGTGGAAGAGGGTCCCCGGAATGCTTGCCAGTTCCTTTACCAGCGGCAGAGGGCCGCTGGAAACGACGATCGCCTTACCAGCTTCGTCATGGCCGGTTACGACGCGATGAATCGGCGGGAATCTCATTCTACGTCTCACAAGTCGAAGATGGCGACGGCCCGGGTGGACCCTGCCGAGCCCCCGCGCACCTTTTGCGGGAAGCAGGCGATGGTGAAGCCGGTCGGCGGCAGGACCTCCAGGTTGTGCAGCTTCTCCAAGTGGCAGTAGCCGATGTCGCGGCCTGCCTTGTGGCCTTCCCAGATCATCGACTTGTCGCCGGTTTCCCGCAGACGCTGGGCTACGAATTTCATCGGCGGGTCCCAGCTCCAACCGTCGGTGCCCGTCACGCGAACCCCGCGCTCCAGCAGATACATCGTGGCTTCGTACCCCATGCCGCAGCCGGTATTCACGTAGTCGTCATGGCCGTAGCGCGAGCCAGCCCGGGTATTCACAACGACAATTTCCAGAGGCGCGAGTTCGTGGCCGATGCGTTTGAGCTCGGCTTCGACGTCGCTGGCCATCACGCGGTAGCCATCGTCGAACCGCCGGAAGTCGAGTTTCACGCCCGGCTGGAAGCACCACTCAAGCGGAACCTCGTCAATCGTCATCGAGCGCCTAGGGCCACCTAGCCTGGCATCCATCGTCGAGTGGTAATGCCAGGGAGCGTCGAGATGCGTTCCGCTATGAGTGGTGATCTGCAGACGCTCGGCGGCGGCGGCTTCGCCGTCCGGATAGTCCTCGGGTGTAGTGCCTGGATAGAGGTGCATGAACTCGTGGATCGTCTCCTTGTGGCCTTGATAGACGATCTTGGGTGCGAGCGGCGGCGGATCTGACAATACGTCATTCTCCAGATAGATGGAGAGGTCGACGATCCGCCGCGATGCAGGATGGATGGTCATCTTCACGCGGCGGCCTGAAGGACGGCACCCTCGCGCGGGCGCGCCTGGATGAACAGGCCGACGGCTACCAGCGCGAAGAGGCAGGCTGCGATGCCTATTGCCGGATAGCCGAAGGACTTCACCAGCGTTCCGCCGAGGATCGGCCCGATGGCCGAGCCGACCATCAGCATGGCCGGCGTGCCAGCCAGCGCCCGCCCGGTGCCTTCCAGCCGCGAGAGGAGGCCGAATGCGAATGTGTGCGTGAAGATCATCACCGCCGTGAACAGCAGCGCGCCGGCCGCGTAGGGGACGAAGCTCACGCTCATCATGATGAGCAGCCCGAGCGCAGCCTGTGCCACCGGTCCCGCCAGGACCACCTTTTCCGCTTTGAGGCGGTTCTGGAAAACCGCCGCCAGCGGCGCCGGGAACAGATTGACGAAACCGAGCGCGATCAGCACGCCGGTGATCGCCTGCATGCCGAAGCCCCGATCCGTTCCGAGCTGCTGCACGAAGCTGAACACCATCGCCTGGATAAGCGCCATCGTGCTGACGCCGAGGATGCCGGCCCAAACAGCTCGCCCGATCTTCTGCGGCACCGCGGAAGTCCCGGTGATTTCGAGGTTCGCCGGTTTCGGGAAAAGCAGCGCCGTGACGATGGCCGCCAACGCCATGACGCCGGCAAAGACCTGAAACAGTGCGGCTCCGCCCACGGCTGCGACGATGTTCGGTGTTGCACCGAGGAAGATGATCGCGAAGACGCCGAGCGCGGTGCCAACGATCGCAAAAAGGCGATGCGGATTGGTGCTTCGTCCTATCGTCCCGTGCGTGAAGGAGAGCGCGGTGCCGGCGGAGAGGCCCGCAAGTGCATGCGCTGCCGCAAGCGGCCCGAAGGCGGTCTGCGTCGACGCGAGAGCGAAGGCGAGTGCCGCGACGGCGAACCCGCCCGTTGCCGCGAGCCGGCCGTTGATGCGGTTGAACTGCGGTGCGAAGAACACGCTGGCGACAACCGCTCCCGCCAGGAAGAGTGTCGCAAGCGCACCCGCCTGTTGCGGATCGAAACCGTAGTTCGTGATCAGCGTGCCGATCCAAACCGGCAGCGCGACCAGATCCACCATACCGGCGCAATGCGCCACCATCAGCGCAATGCGCCCCGGCCATTTTTCGGTCGTCGTCATGTTTCGTTCCTCCCTTTCGATTCAGATCGGCGCGGCGAGCGCCATGATCGAATTGCGCATGATTGCCGCATGCTCCTGCTTGTCGCCGTTGCTGATCTCGATCTCCCCAAGGCGCAGCGAGTTTTCGACAACCATGCGGCAGCGTTCCCAGCGCCGCTCCTCGAACGACGTGAGGCCGGCCTCCACGTCGCTGGCTCGTTCCATTTCCTCAGCCAGCACGATGGCATCTTCGACGCCGATGCACGCGCCGGAGGCGAGATGCGGCGTGGTCGCGTGCACGGCATCCCCGATGAGGACCACGCGGCCACTGTGCCAAGGCTTGGGTAGCAGCATTGCTTCGAGCGGCCGATAGACAACCGAATTGGCTTCGGTGAGCTCCTCGCGAAGCCGGACGACCAGCGGTGCCGAGAAAGGCTCCAGCAGTTCCTTCAAGACGCGGAGATACTCGCCCGGTGCAAGACGTTGCTTGGTCGGCTGATCCACCGTGACGAAGATGTAGGCCTGCTTGTCCGAGACCGGATTGATCCCGACCTTGACCTTCAGCCCCAGCCACATGACGGCCGTTTCGATTTCCGCCGGCCGGTCCACGACCGCGCGCCAGACGCACTGCCCGGTATAGGTGGGCCGTGGCGCATCGGGGAACACCGCCTCGCGGACCTTCGAAAAGAGCCCGTCCGCACCAATGACGAGGTCGTAGCGGCGCGTGTTGCCATTGGTCAGTGCTACCGTCACGCCGCCGTCGTCCGCAGTGATCCTCTCGAAGCTTGTTCCGAGGAATGCCTGCGTGCCGGCGGCCTTGGTCGCTTCCGAAAGGATCGCCGCCAAGGCAGGTCGCATGATGCCGCCGCTTCCGGGCACGTCCGGACCCGCCACCCGCGGCGTTGGCAATTTAGCCACCAGCGTTCCATCGAGCGCGCAGATGTCGAGGCCGTCGGTCGCGCTGCCGCGCCGCATGAACGCGTCGAGGATGCCCAGCGTCCTGAAGGCGCGGAACGTCGCGCCGCCGAGCGTGATCCCGGCGCCGTAGGACCGCCAGCCCGGATCGATCTCGACGAGGTCGACGTCGATCCCGCGCTTTCTCATTTCGATGGCAGCGGACATTCCGGAGAAGCCGCCGCCGATTACCAGTGCATTGCGCACGGCCTTTGTCATCCCAGTTCCTCCTCAGCCGGCTCCCGCACCATCTCGATATCGCCGGACGGCGAGATGCGGACCGGCACCTTCGTCAGTCGTTGTCCGAGACAGGGGCCGAGCACGCACTCGCCGGTTTCGATCTCGAAGAGCGCACCATGCGAGTGGCAGGCCAGGTGCGTTCCTTCGCCGTTCAGATAGCGGTCCGCTTTCCAGGCCATGGGCGTCCCGCCCTCGTAGTGCGGACATGAATCGAGATAGGCGAAGATCCGGCCGCCTCTGCGCACGACCACGACCTTGTGCGCGAAGCCGGCGATCTCAAATCCGCGGGCTTCGCCCTCTGGTATCCCGTCCGTTTGGCACAGCCTCAAAGTTGCTCCTCCCGCAGTGTCATTGGTCGGGCTTGGGCCCGCCTCCCGGCACCCATTTCTCCCGATGCTGAAGCAGGAACATTTGGGAGGCTTCGGGCCCGAACGGCGCTTCGCGCGCGATCCACTCGTCGTCGTGCTTGTCCATGTCGGCGTCGTATTCGAAATGCGTGCCGAGCGGGCTGTTGAAGTACCAGAACCAGTTGGAACCGAACTTGTGGCGGCCCGGCCCCCAGAAACTCTCGTATCCCGACTTCACGAAGCGGGATCCGGCGACCATCAGTTCCGTCGGCCCGCCCATATGGAAAGCCAGGTGCTCGATGCCCTTCATGTATTCCGGCGTGCGGATGAAGAAGAGCGTGTGGTGGTCGTCATTGTCCTTCGGCCGCAGGAACGGGCCGGCGCCCTTGAGGACGTCGGTGATGACGAAGCCCAGGCGCTGGCAATAGAAGCCCGTGGCTACCTCGATGTCCGGCACGAACAAGACAGCGTGGCTTAGCATGCGCGGCTTGGCCGGCATGCCGTCCCAGACGCCGAGTTCGTTCGGGCCGCGCTGCGCGGGTGCACCAGGGGCGTTGATCTTCTCGGCCGGCATTTCCAGCTTGCGCCGCTTTGTCACCTGGAATTTCAACGCGAAGCCAAAATCGTCCGTTGTTTCGATCGTGCCGTCGGCGAGCCTGTGGACCTTGCGGTCCTTGCCCAGTTCCGCCGCGATTGCCTCGATGTCGGCGTCGTCGCGAACGCCGTAGACTTGCTGGCGCAGCATGGTGGCCGTCGGCAGTGGCGCCGGCAGGTCAGGGTCGCTCTTGTGCCGGATGATGATGCCGGTGCCGTCCAGCGCCTCGAATAGCCCGCCCTTGTCGTCCACGCCCGCGGGCGTCAAGCCGAAAGCCGTCAGGAATTCCGAGCAGGCGACGAGATCGTCGACGCCGAAAACCAGGTAATCGGGTCCGATGATGTTCATGATCTGGCTCCTTCGGGTTCTGTTCTTAGACGGCGGTCCTGCCGCCAAGCGTCTCGGCGACCCAGTCGGCGATGTAGGCGCCAGCATTCGCCGAATTGTCGAAGCTGGCGTGCTGCACGCCGCCTTCGCGTTCGGTGAAAATCTTCAGCTCGCGCTTCGGGCTGTTGACCAGTTGCTCATAGGTCCGTTCGGCCCATTTCAGCGGGATCTGGCTGTCCAGCTGGCCGTGCGTGACAAGGAACGGCACACGGATGCGGTCGAGAATGCCGTCGAGATGAACATTCTCGGCAATCCGCATGAATTCATCGATGTCCTTGGCGCCCCAGACCCAGCAGACATGGTTCCAGTAGTGCGGGACCGGAAAATCGCCCTCGCGCTCCAGCCGCTTTCGCTGCACGTCGCGCCAGTCGTGGTTGGCGCCCCAAGCGACACCGCAGGCGAAGCGCGGCTCGAAGGCGACGGCGCGCGGGCAGTAGTAGCCGCCGAGCGACACGCCCTCGAGCCCGATGCGTTTGGCGTCGACTTGCGGCTGTGCCTCCAGCCAGTCGACGACGCGCGACGCCCAATGCTCGCTGTCGTAACGCGCGGTCAGACCCTGAAGCCGCAGCGCCTCGCCCGTGCCCGGCTGGTCGACGATGAGGGAGGCGACGCCGCGACGGGCCAGCCACTCGGGCAGGCCGACGAGATATTTCATCTCCTTGGTCGAATCGAGCCCGTTGACCTGCACCAGCAGCGATTGCGGCCCCTCGACGTCTCTCGCCGGGACGTAGAGCGCCGCCAGATGCGTGCCCTCATACGGGATTTCGACCCGGCGTGCCGGCGCACCGGACTGGACGAGGCCCTTCGCAAACGTTTCCAGGAAGCGCCTGTAGAGCGCAAGGCGGCCTTCCGAACCGTGCGCCTGCAGGCGTTCGGCGGTGATCATGTAGTTGGCGGCGCGCAGCAGCTTGTCACCGGAGGAGATAAGACGGCCGCGTGCCTCGTCCTCGGCGGCAAGCCCGGCAAGTTTGTCGGCCATCTTCACCCATGTCTCGCGGAACGCTAGCGTGCCGGCTGCGTCCGGTGCTTTCGCAGCTTCCTGCAACGGGGCGCACATCTCTTCGATCTCGCCGATGCGCGCGCCCATCTCGATCGAAAGGTCGACCGACAGGTTCCAGACGTAGTTGGTCGGAAAATATCTGAACAAGACCACTTTCCCTTGATGCCTGCGGTAAGGTGGTCGCGAATGCTGCTCCCAACGGACCTGCATTGCTGCACCTTTGTCCGTCGCGTCCTCCCTTGAAAGGGCATAGGTCGGGACGGCATATTTGGGAAATTGAATGATTCGATATATCGTATTTCGGACATGAATACCTGCGCGAGTATCTGCGAGAATGCGATTCAAGAACCTAGACCTGAACCTCCTCGTCGCGCTGGATCTGCTTCTAGCTGAGCGGAACGTCAGTCGCGCGGCCGACAAGATGAACATCACCCAGTCCGCGATGAGCAACGCACTGGCGCGCCTGCGAAGCTATTTCGACGATCCCCTCCTGACACCCGTCGGCCGCGGCCTGGAGCTTACGCCGCGGGCGGAGTCCATGCGGCATTCCGTTCGCGACATCATTGTCCGCGTCGAGGCGGCGATCTCCACGGACGTGCACTTCGACCCGTCCCAAACCGCCAGGCAGTTCAGCATATTGCTATCGGACTATTCCATGTCCGTGCTGATGCCCAAGGTGCTCGCGCTTGCCGAACTGGAGCGTTCCCGTGCCCAGTTTCAGCTGCTGCCGCAGATGGAGCGCCCCGAAAAGGCCATCGAACGCGGCGAGGCCGATCTGGTCATAGCGCCCAAGGCGTTCATCTCGGACGAACACCCAAGTGAGACACTCTTCGAAGACGGGTTCGTGTGTGCGGCGTGGAAGGATGGGCGCTACGGAAAGGCGCCGCTGACGAAGGAGCAATATCTCGAGGCCGGCCACATTCGCATGATGCCGCCCGAGAGGGGTATAAGCTTCGACATGAAGTCCCTCGAGGAGCGCGGGATAGCGCGGCGCATCGAGGTTACATGCTACAGCTTTGCCGCGATGCCTCACCTCATTGTCGGCACCGATCGTCTGGCGACCATTCACGGCTTGCTTGCCGCGCGGATCGCGCCTTCGCTTCCTATCGTATGCCACGAGGTGCCGCTTCCCCTGGTTCCGCTGCAACAGTGCCTCCAATGGCATCAGTACAAGAGCCAGGATCCCGGCATATTCTGGCTCCGACGGCTCATCCAAAGGGCGGCGCGGATGATTGACTCAAAGACCGGGTGCCCCCGAGTTGGAGGCTAGGGCGATTCGCGCCCCGATCGGTTCTGTTCCGCGCGGTACGGGTCGTCTCGCTGGCTTGTCCGGTCAATCTAGCGTTTTGCCTGAAGATGCAGTCGCTCTTACGGGAGAGCAAACCGGCCTGTGTTCACAGGAGTGGGGTCCAGGACTTCATGCCCAGGATCGCAGCCGCCTGCATCGCCGAGGCGATGGGACGGCCATGTCGACCTGCCAGTCCCGCGATCATTGCGGCTCATTACGCGTTGTCGCGGACAGGAAGCCGGTTGGCGTCGACAATTTCGTTCTCGAAGCCGAAGCGCACGTGTCGCCTCTTTCGATGGCAAGGCTAAGGCAGGCCTCCTGCATTTCATAGGCGCTTCTGCCATCGAAGCAGACAAAGGTCTTTGCCGGCCATACCTTCCCGAAGCAACGACTGCTCGCGCGGTCTTGCATAACCGATCAGCGCTTCGGCCTCGTCGTCGTCGATGAGGCCGTTCGCCAGCAGGCGAAGCCTGCTCGCGCGAATGGGCGCCGTCAGCTTGTTGATCTTCTCCACCGCATTGGACCCGACCGCGCCACGCGATCGGTCGTCGGCGAGGAGTTCGTCGCTGTAGTGCTTGATGGCGGCCGTTCGCAGCGTCGGCTTGCCCGCCTCCAGTTGCGTCCGTGCCCTGTCGAGTTCGGCGTGGAACCTGGCCAGGATGGCGTGAGCGTTCCGCTGGGCGGTCGATCGATCGGCGCCGAGCGGCTGGCGAAGCTCGCGCTTGCCGACGACCGGGCGAAGCTCTTCCGGGACCGCTATCCGTGCGAAATATCGTCCTCGAACGACCTGGACGTTCTTCATCAGAACCATCTGGAACCGGTTCTGTAACCCGGTTTGTAACAGGATGGCGTTGAATCACAAGGAGATTATCGATTTCAAGGCCTCGAAGGGGCCGTGGCGGTGAGAGAGGGATTCGAACCCTCGATACGGTTTCCCGTATACACGCGTTCCAGGCGTGCGCCTTCAACCACTCGGCCACCTCACCGCACGCGCCGCCGGCCGGGGCGAGGCGACGCGGGGCTGATCTAGTCGATCGTTGGCGAATTGCCAAGCACTTCGGCCGGCTTCTTTTCGACACAGTGGCCGCGCACGTCTCCGCGCCGGCAACGCCCGGACCTTGACAGCGTACGGCGACGGCGCTTGCCTGCCGCGAGGGGGACGTCATGACGGAACAGTCGACATCGAAGCGCGGCGGCGGCGCGCCGCTTGCCTATCTGCCGGCCGCTTGGGTGACGGTGACCATGATCCTTGCCGCGCGCTCGCTGGCTTCGACCTGGCCGTTGCCGTGGGAATACGACCTGCCCGAATCCGTGCTCACGCTGATCTACGCCGGATCGGTCGCGGCGGTGGTGAACCTGCTCTGGGGCTTGCATCTGCTCGGCCTCGCCTATGGCCGTTCGGCGCGCTTCCCCGCGCACTTCACCGTCTGGCAGGTCGTCAACCTCCTCTGGCTGGCGGCCACCGAGGTCTACGTGCAGGTCGTCCCCCATTTCGTCTTCAGCCTCGAGAGCCTGCTCATCAAGCTGGGCGAGTTCGCCCTCGGCCTGGTCTGCCTCTATCTCGTCCGCAATGATCCGGCGACCGTCGCACACTATGCCGGTGCGCAGCCGGCCGGATCCCCGCCGGTGGTAACGCGCCTGATCGCCGCAGTGCTCGGCGTGGTGCTCGGCGGCGCGGCGGGTGCGGTCCTCGGCTTCCTCATCGGCGCCGGCATCGCCGAGGTTACCGAGATGAGCTGCTTCGAGGGCGCCTGCGGCTATTTCGCCGCGGCGATCGGCCTGCTCGGCCTGATCGCGGGGGCTGTCGCCGGCGGCATCCTCGGTGCCTGGTGGAGCGGCCGCCGGCGCGCGCCGGCAGCCGGGGGATGACGGCTGGCGTGTTTCAACTTCGCGTGTCGCGATTGCCGCGGCGCCGCCGACGCCATATGTGATGCACAGGAGCGGCAAAGGCCGCCGCAATCCGGAAGAGCGATGATCCGTTTCCTGTTCCGCGTCCTCGCGACAATGAGCCTCGCCGCCGCCGTGATCATGGCGGTGCTCGACGCCACGCGCACGCTTGCCGCGTCGGAACTGGTAATGACCCCTCTTGCCGAGAGCTGGAATGCGGTTTCGCCCGAGACCCTTGCCGCGCTCGAGGCGTTCGTCGTCGCGACGATCCATCCGCTCGCCTGGAACCCGGCGCTTGCCGCGGTGCTGGCGCTGCCGGGCTTTGCCGTGCTCGCCGGTCTGGCGCTCGTCTTCTACGTCATCGGCCACAGGCGCGAGCGCCGCGTCGGCCGTTTCGTCGTGGAAGCGTGAGATGGGCGGAGCGGCGCAATCAAGATGCTGAAGGGAGGATAGACCGATGTTTTTCCTGAGCGACATGCTGAACAAGAAGCTCCATTTGCCCAAGCCCGGCGAGGCGTTGCCCGGCCGCGAGCGGCCCATCGCGACCGCGTCGAAGCACCACGTCTCCCGTCGCCCGTTGAAAGGCCCTTATCCACAGGGGCTGGAGACGGCGATGTTCGGTATGGGCTGCTTCTGGGGTGCGGAACGCCTTTTCTGGCAGACTGACGGCGTCTGGGTGACCGCGGTCGGCTATGCCGGCGGCCTCACGCCCAACCCGACCTACCAGGAGACCTGCACCGGCCTTACCGGACACGCCGAGGTCGTGCTCGTCGTCTTCGATCCGACGGTCGTTTCCTATGGCGAACTCCTGCGGATCTTCTGGGAAAGCCACGACCCGACCCAAGGCATGCGCCAAGGCAACGACGTCGGCACCACGTACCGTTCGGCGATCTACACCTTCGGCGCCGACCAGCAGCACGCCGCCCTGGCGTCGCGGGATGCCTACCAGGCCGAGCTGCGCAAGGCCGACCGGTCCGCCATCACCACCGAGATCGCGCCGGCGCCGACCTTCTACTTCGCCGAGGAGGACCACCAGCAGTACCTGGCGAAGAATCCCTACGGCTATTGCGGGCTGAAAGGTACGGGCGTCGCCTGCGCCGTCCCCGCCGCGGCGACGGCCTGACGGGCCTTCGCCGGACCTTTTCCAAAAGGTCAAAATTCCAGGTGAATTTTACCTTGGGCCGTGCAAGAGTGCCCCATGAGCGGGGGGAGGCAACCCCCTGCCATCGCCGCCGGGCGCTGTGACGCACCGGCGGCGGCTGTAAACGGATAGCAACCGACAGGGTGTGGATCACATGAAGCGTTTCGTCCTCGGCCTCCTGGCCGCAACCGCGATGTCTGCCTCGGCCTGGGCCGCTGACATCAAGCCGGCGATCATCTACGATCTCGGCGGCAAGTTCGATAAATCCTTCAATGAATCGGCGTATAACGGCGCCGAGAAGTTCAAGGCCGAATCCGGCATCGACTACCGCGACTTCGAAATCCAGAACGACGCCCAGCGCGAACAGGCACTGCGCAAGTTCGCCGAGGACGGCAACAACCCGATCGTCATGGCCGGCTTCTCCTGGGCCGCGGCGCTGGAGAAGGTCGCCACCGAGTTCCCGGACACCAAGTTCGCCATCATCGACATGGTCGTCGATAAGCCGAACGTGCGATCGGTCGTGTACAAGGAGCATGAGGGCTCGTACCTGGTCGGCGTGATGGCCGCGATGGCCTCGACGTCCAAGAAGGTCGGCTTCGTCGGCGGAATGGATATCCCGCTGATCCGCAAGTTCGGCTGCGGCTACGTCGGCGGCGCCAAGGCCGCCGGCGCGACCGACGTCATCCAGAACATGACCGGCGACACGCCGGCAGCCTGGAACGACCCGACCAAGGGCGGCGAGATCGCCAAGTCGCAGATCGACCAGGGTGCGGACGTCATCTACGCCGCGGCCGGCGGCACCGGCGTCGGCGTCCTGCAGGCGGCGGCCGATGCCGGAAAGCTCGGCATCGGCGTCGATTCCAACCAGAACGGCCTTCAGCCCGGCAAGGTGCTGACCTCGATGCTGAAGCGTGTCGACGTTGCCGTCTACAACGCCTTCAACGACGCCAAGAACGACTCCTTCGCCACCGGCTTCAACGTGCTCGGCCTCGCCGAGGGCGGCATCGACTACGCCATGGACGATAACAACAAGCCGCTGGTCAGCGCCGAAATGCAGGCCGCGGTCGAGAAGGCCAAGGCCGACATCATCGCCGGGACGATCCAGGTCCACGACGACATGTCGGACAACAACTGCCCGTATTGATCGGCCTCGCAAGGCCGTTCGAACCGCCGGCCCCACGGCCGGCGGTTTTCGTTTCGGGCAGGATTTCTCCGGCAGGTGACTGACATGGACGACAGATCCGGGCGGCTGGCCGCCATCGCGGTGCTGCTCGTCGCCGGCGTCTTCGCCGGTGCCCAGCTTGGCAAGATCGCGCCGCTGGTCGGTTGGTATCGTGACGAGATCGGTTTCTCGCTCGTTCTCATCGGCTGGTTGACCTCGGCCATCGGCATCTTCGTGGCGCTGCTGGCGCTGCCGGCAGGCTGGGCGGTCGGCGTCTTCGGCGCGCGTCCGAGCTTCGTCTGGTCCTCGGCGGTCCTGGTGGCGGGCGGCGTCGCCCTCGCCTCGTTCGATGCGCCGGGCTTCATCCTCGCCGGGCGCCTGATCGAAGGCGCCGGCTACCTGGCGCTGGTCATCGCCATTCCCGCGATCCTGACGACGATATCGCCGCCGGCCTGGCGCGGCGCCGCGCTGGCGCTGTGGGGCGGCTTCGTCCCCGTCGGCTTCGCCGCAGCCGATTTCCTCGCTACAGCGCTCGTCGCTCCCGCGGGGCCGGCGATCTATCTGCTGGCCAATGTGGCGTCTTTCGCCGTCTTCGCCGCAATCTCGGTGTTTCTCCTCAGGCGCGTCGGCGACGTCGCGCCCGACCGGGCTCCGGCGGGAAGCAAAGAACGGCATGCCGTCGCTGGATCGCTTTCGGCCGGCGTCGTCGCGGCAGCACTGGCGTTCGGCGCCTACGTCGTCCTTTCGGTCGGCTTCTTCGCCTTCATGCCCGCTTTCGTCGCCGATCGCGGCGACCTGCTTCTGTCCGCAGGCGTGATCGCGCTGAGTGTGCCGGCCGGGAATGTGCTGGCGAGCCTATTCATGCGCCGCGGAAGCGCCCTTGTCGCCGCATGGCTCGCGGCGGCGGGCTTCGCCGCAGCCGCGATCGCCGCGGTGCCAGCTTTCGCCTCGACCGGCGCGGCGACAGCGACCGCCGCCGGGCTGGTCTTCGCCATCGCGGGCGGCGTGACCGCCTCGGCGCTATTCGCGGCGGTGCCGTATATCGTGCCGAAGGGAGGATCGGTGGCGGTGGCGATCGGACTGGTCGCGCAGACCGGCGGTCTGGGCACCGTTTTCGGCCCCCCGCTCGCCGGCTTTGTCATCGAACGTTACGGCTGGGCCGGTTATGCCTGGTTCCTGGCGGCGGTAGCCGTAGCCGGCGTGGTCCTCGTCGCGCCTCTCCTGAGGACGCCGGCCAGGCGTTTCGCCTGACGGAGATCGCTCAGGCGAACTTTCGCGCGACTTTGGTCTCGGGATCGCAGTAGATCCCGTAGAGTGTCTCCAGCACCCGCTCCACTTCCTGGGAGGCAACCCTGTAGTAGATCTGCTGGGCTTCGCGGCGCGTGTCGACGAGGCGGAGCGCCCGGAGCTTGGCGAGTTGCTGCGACAGGGCGGACTGATTCATGTCGACAAGTGCGGCCAGGTCGTTCACCGTCGTCTCGCCGTCGACGAGATGGCAAAGAATCATCAGCCTTTTTTCGTTGGCCATGGCCCCGAGCAGGTCCGACGCCTCGCGGGCGACCCGGTCGAGTTCGGTGATTTTGGCGTTGCGCATATGAACACTTTATAATATCAGAAGGTATTAATATCATGGGTCGCCGGTGGCGACTTGTCAAGGACGGACGTTCGCCACCCTGCGTTTCGCAGGGCCGTATCCGGGCCGCGACGGCAGTGATGCATATCAAGGAACGCCGGCGAAAGCCGGTGCATGGTTGTCAGCGAAAGGCCGGCCGAAGGGCTGCAGGCCGATTTCTCATCTGGGAGGATCATCATGGCTCACGTTGTCGTACTGGGTGCCGGGCTGGGCGGCACCATCATGGCATATGAACTTCGCGACGAACTCGGCAAGGCCCACAAGGTTTCCGTCGTCACCAAGGGCACACATTATTCCTTCGTCCCGTCCAACCCGTGGGTGGCGGTCGGCTGGCGCGACCGCACGGCCGTGGAAGCCGACCTGCGCCCGGTGATGAGCAAGCGCGACATCACGCTCTACCCTCAGGGCGCCAAGCGCGTCCATCCACAGGAGAAGCGGATCGATCTCGAAGACGGCACCTCGATCAGCTACGACTATCTCGTCATCGCCACCGGTCCCGAGCTCGCCTTCGACGAGATTCCGGGATTCGGCCCGGACGGCAACACCCAGTCGATCTGCCACGTCGACCATGCGCTCCAGGCCAAGACCGCGTTCGAGGCGCTGGTCAAGAACCCCGGGCCTGTGATCATCGGCGCTGTGCAGGGCGCCTCCTGCTTCGGTCCGGCCTACGAATTCGCCTTCATCCTCGACAAGGCCCTGCGCGATGCCAAGGTGCGCGACCGCGTACCGATGACCTTCGTCACCTCCGAGCCCTATATCGGGCATCTCGGGCTCGACGGCGTCGGCGACACCAAGGGGTTGCTCGAGAGCGAAATGCGCAATCACCACATCAAGTGGATCTGCAACGCCAAGGTCGACAAGGTCGAGCCGGGCAAGCTGTTCGTCTCCGAGATGGGCGAGGACGGGGCGATCAAGCAGGCGCACGAACTGCCGAACGTCTATACGATGATGCTGCCGGCTTTCCGCGGCGTCGGTGCCGTCTATGGCATCGAGGGCCTGACCAATCCGCGCGGCTTCATCACCGTCGACAAGCATCAGCGCAACCCGACCTTCAAGGACGTCTTCGCCGTCGGCGTATGCGTCGCCATCCCGCCGATGGGCAAGACGCCCGTTCCGGTCGGCGTGCCGAAGACCGGGTTCATGATCGAATCGATGGTGACCGCCACGGCCCACAACATCGGCCGGCTCGTCGAAGGGAAGGAGCCCGACGCGCAGGGCACGTGGAACGCGGTCTGCCTCGCCGATTTCGGCGACGGGGGTATAGCCTTCGTCGCGCAGCCGCAGATCCCGCCGCGCAACGTGAACTGGTCGTCGTCAGGGCGCTGGGTGCACACGGCGAAGGTCGGCTTCGAGAAGTACTTCCTGCACAAGATCCGTTCCGGCAAGTCGGAGCCGTTCTACGAGCGGCTGGCCCTGCAGGTGCTCGGCATCGACAAGCTGAAGGAAATCAAGATCGACTGACCGATCCCGGCGGGCGCCGGACGGCGCCCGCCGGAAAAGGGCGACTGCCGAACTTTGCATCTTGAACGGGAGATTCGAAGTGAGTATATGAACACATATTCAGATACAGCTGGAGTTGCTCATGTCTCTCGATCGTTCCGTCCTCGCTTTCGCCGGTATCATGGTCCTCCTGTCGGTGGCCCTCACGGCGCTGGTCTCTCACTACTTCATGTGGTTCACCGTCTTCATCGGCCTGAACCTCCTGCAGTCGGCTCTCACCGGCTTCTGCCCCGCCGCCTCCATCTTCCGCAAGCTCGGCATCAAGCCGGGCTGCGCCTTCTAGGACACCCGTCATGCGTACTGCCCTGGCCCTCGCGAGCCTGCTCGTGTCGGGATCGGCCTTTGCCGGTACTCTCACGCTGCAGCCGACCGAAATCACCGAATGGAAGGCCGTCTACGGACGCGTCGAGGCGCGCGATACCGTGCCCGCGCGCGCCCGTATCGGCGGCATCGTCGTCGAACTGGCGGTGAGCGAGGGCGACTCGGTCAAGTCGGGGCAGAAGATCGCCGTCGTGCGCGACGACAAGATCGCCTTTCAGATCGCGGCGCTGGACGCTCAGTTGCGGGCGCTGCAGGCCCAGTACGAGACGGCTCAGTCCGAGCTCGAGCGCGGCCAGGCCCTGGTCGACAAGGGTGTGATCACCGTCCAGCGGCTCGACCAGCTGCGCACCCAGGTCGACGTGGTGCGCAACCAGATCGCGGCGACCGAAGCACAGCGCGAGGTCGTCGTGCAGCAAGGCGCCGAGGGCGAGGTCTACGCCGCCTCCGATGGCCGCGTCCTCACCGTCCCGGTCACCCGCGGAGCGGTCATCATGGCCGGCGAGCCGGTGGCGACGATCGGCGGCGGCGGCTTCTTCCTGAGGCTCGCCATTCCCGAGCGCCACGCAACCCTGCTCGAGCAGGACGCCTCGATCCGCATCACCGCGAACGGCCGCGAATCCAGCGGCAGGCTGGCCAAGATCTATCCGCAGATCCAGAACGGCCGCGTCATCGCCGACGTCGAGGTCGATGCGCTCGACACCGCCTTCGTCGATGCCCGCGTGCTTGTCGAGGTGCCCGTCGGCGAACGTTCGGCGCTTATCGTCCCCCGGACCGCCGTCAGCACGCGCTCGGGCATCGACTTCGTCTCGGTGGAGGGGCACGGCGACCATGCCGAGCGCGCGGTCGTGCTCGGCGAGGCGGTCGTCCGCGCCGACGGCGCCTATGTTGAAATCCTGACCGGCCTCGCGCCGGGTGACGTCGTGGTCGTGCCATGAACACCAAGCCAGCCGGCCTCGGCATTGCCGGAGGCCTCACGCGTGCCTTCATCGGCTCGCCACTGACGCCGCTGTTCCTGCTCGCCGCCTTCGCCTTCGGCATCGTCGCGTTGATGACCCTGCCGCGCGAGGAGGAGCCGCAGATCTCGGTGCCGATGGTCGACATCCATGTCCGCGTCGCCGGCCTCAAGGCCGATGATGCGGTCAAGCTCGTCACCGAACCGCTGGAGACCATCGTCAAGGGCATCGACGGTGTCGAGCACGTCTATTCGCAGAGCCGCGACGACTACGTCATGGTCACCGCGCGCTTCATCGTCGGCACCTCGTCGGACGCCGCGGTGCTTCGTGTCCACGACAAGGTGCGCGCCAACATGGACCGCGTCCCCGTCGGGATCCCGGAGCCGCTGATCGTCGGGCGCGGCATCGATGACGTCGCCATCGTCGCGCTGACGCTGTCGCCGAAGCCCGAAGTCGCCGACCGGATTACGGCCAACGACCTGACGCGGGTGGCGCGCGAATTGCGCACCGAGATCGCCAAGATCGACAATGTCGGGCTGACCTATCTCGTGGGCGAGACCGGCGAGACGATCCGCATCGCACCCGATCCGACCAAGCTCGCGCTCTACGGCGTCACCCTGCAGCAGCTTGCCGGAAAGGCCGCGGGCGCCAACAGCGCGTTCCCCGCCGGTCTGGTCCGCGATGGCGGCGAGCAGATCGAGATCGTCGCCGGCGAGACGCTGGATTCGCCGGCCGAAGTGGCGAACCTCCTGCTCACATCGCGCGACGGCCGCCCGGTCTATGTCCGCGACGTCGCCGACGTCGCCTTCGCCACGGACACGAGCGACGCTCTCGTCTCGACCGTGACGAAGGGCGAAAACGGCGTCGTCCGCGTTCCGTCCGTCACTCTCGCCGTCGCCAAGCGTGCCGGCGCCAATGCCGTCACCGTCGCCGAGGCCATCCTCGAGCGCGTCGAGCTGCTCGAGGGCGCGCTGATCCCGCACGACTTTGCCGTCGAGGTAACCCGCGACTACGGCGAGACCGCCAACGAGAAGGCCAACGAACTCCTATACCATCTCGGCCTGGCGACCGTTTCGATCATCCTTCTTGTGTGGCTGTCGATCGGCCGGCGCGAAGCGCTCGTCGTCGCGGTGGTCATCCCGGTGACCATCCTGCTCACCCTCTTCGCCTCCCGGGTGATGGGCTACACGCTGAACCGCGTTTCGCTGTTCGCGCTTATCTTCTCCATCGGCATTCTCGTCGACGACGCCATCGTCGTCATCGAGAATACCGCCCGGCACTGGGGCATGCGCGACGGCCGCGACCGCAAGCAGGCGGCGATCGAGGCCGTGGCCGAAGTCGGCAACCCGACCATCGTCGCGACGCTGACCGTGGTGGCGGCGCTCCTGCCGATGCTGTTCGTGTCGGGCATGATGGGGCCCTACATGAGCCCGATCCCAGCCAACGCCTCGGCGGCGATGATCTTCTCCTTCTTCGTCGCCGTCATGGTGACGCCCTGGCTGATGCTGAAATTCGCCGGCAAGGCGCCGGTCCACGGCCACGGCGATCACGACGCCGTCGGCGGGCTGGGGCGTGCCTATGCCGCGGTTGCCCGCCCGATCCTGTCGTCGAAGGCGGCCAGCTGGTCCTTCCTGCTCGTGGTCGGCGCGCTCACCCTCGGGTCGCTCGCGCTGTTCTACACCAAGGACGTCACGGTCAAGCTGCTGCCCTTCGACAACAAGTCCGAGCTGCAGGTCGTCATCGACCTGCCCGAAGGCTCGTCTGTCGAGGCGACCGACGCCGTCGCGCAGGCGGTCGCGAAGATCGTGCTCGATCTGCCGGAAGTGCGATCGGTGCAGACCCACGCAGGTGCGGCCGCGCCGTTCAACTTCAACGGCCTCGTGCGCCATTCCTACCTGCGCGCCGAGCCGCAGATGGGCGACGTCGCCCTCAATCTGCTACCCAAGACCGAGCGCGACCGCTCGAGCCACGAACTCGCGCTCGACATCCGCGAGAAGATCGCGGCGATCCCGGTTCCGCCCGGGACGAGCCTCAAGGTCGTCGAGCCGCCTCCGGGACCGCCGGTCATGGCAACGCTGCTCGCCGAAATCTACGGACCCGACGCCGAGACGCGGCGCCAGGTGGCGGCAAAGGTCGAGGAGGCGTTCCGCTCGGTGCCCTACATCGTCGACGTCGACAATTCCTACGGCCAGCCTGCCCGGCGCATGCGTGTGACCGTATCGACCGACGACGCAGAGTTCTTTCACGTGGAGGAAGGCGACGTGTTCGACACGATCGCCATCCTCAACGGCGGCAAGACCGTAGGCTATTCGCATCGTGGCGGCGGACGCCAGCCCGTGCCGATCCGCGTCGAGCGCCCCCGCGGCGACCGCACTCTGGACGAGCGCTTCCTGGCGACGCCGATCCCGGCGAACGTGCTTCCGGGCGATCGCGGCGTCGTCGAACTCGGCGATGTCGTGCGGCTGTCCGAGGAGCATGCATCTTTCCCGGTGTTCCGCCACAACGGCCGCGCCGCCGAGATGGTCACGGCCGAACTCGCCGGCGCCTACGAGGCGCCGCTCTACGGCATGCTCGCTGTCCAGGAGGCGATCGACGCGCAGGACTGGACGGGCCTGCCCAAGCCGACGGTCTCGCTGCACGGCCAGCCCGAGGACGAGAGCGCGCCGGTGCTCCTGTGGGACGGCGAATGGGAAGTGACGTGGGTGACGTTCCGCGACATGGGCGCCGCCTTCGGCGTCGCCATGCTCGGCATATACATCCTCGTCGTCGCCCAGTTCGGCTCGTTCAAGGTGCCGCTGGTCATCCTGACGCCGATCCCGCTGACGTTCATCGGCATTCTCGGCGGACACTGGCTGTTCGGCGCACCGTTCTCGGCGACCTCGATGATCGGTTTCATTGCTCTTGCCGGCATCATCGTGCGCAACTCGATCCTCCTGGTCGACTTCATCCGCCATGCATCGACGCCCGACCGGCCGCTGACCGAAGTCCTGGTGATCGCCGGCGCGATCCGCTTCAAGCCGATCCTCCTGACCGCGCTGGCGGCGATGATCGGCGCGGCGGTGATCCTGACCGACCCGATCTTCCAGGGGCTGGCGATCTCCCTGCTCTTCGGCCTGGCCTCGTCGACGCTGCTGACGGTGCTGGTGATCCCGGCGATCTACCGCGTTCTGCGCACCTGAGTTTCGCGACGGCGAAGGCAAGGAAAAGGCCGGCCGCGGGGCACCGCGGCCGGCCTTCCTGTTTTCAGGCCGGACTGCTTCAGGCGCGGCGTGCCGGACAGGTCGAGATGCCGAGGATGGAATAGAGCGGGCAGGTGCCGGCAAGCCCGGTGAGGATCGGCACGATACCGATCAGTGCGTAGTAACGCCACCACGCACCGGGATAGATGAAGAAAAGGCTGAGGATGATCACGCCGAGCACGATGCGGATGACGCGATCGGCCGAGCCGACATTGGTCTTGAACATTTCTTGCCTCCTTGACTGACGCGGGTTCTTTCCGGGGGACGTCTGCCTATCGCATGTCGCGCTTCCGGCGTCTGTGACTAGGTCACCCGGCGTCGCGCGCCGTCCGCGCCAGGCCCGCCCGATCGGCGATGGCGACCCTGCCGCGCTCCAGGCGCACCAGTCCGGACTTCTCCAGCGACTCGAGCCGGCGCGAGACGACCTCGCGCACCGAGCCGATCGCGGTGGCGAGTTCCTGGTGGGTCGCCGCGGCGATACCGGCCGCGTCGGCCCGCCGCAGGATCTCGTCGGCGAGCCGCGCCTCGACGCGCACGAAGGCGATCCTTTCGAGCAGCGCCATCACTTCCTTCAGCCGGTTGCCGAAGGCGCCGAAGACGAAGCTGCGGAAGGCTTCCGACGTGGCCAGAAGGTCAGCGAAGACCTGTTTCGGCACCATCACGAAACTGGCGTCCGTGCGCGCTACCGCCTCTCCCGAGTAGGCCTGGCGTCCGAGCAGGCAGAGCGTCGTCTGGATGCAGGTCTGGCCGGCGCCGACCTCGTAGAGCAGCATCTCTCGTCCCGAGCGGCCGACGAGATAGACGTCGACGATGCCTTCGGCGACGAGGAGGAAGCCGCCCGGCTCGTCACCCGGCCGGAACAGCACGGTTCCGCGAGGGACGCTGCTGCGCGGCAGCGCGGCGATCAATCGCCGGGTCTCGACGTCCAGCAGGTCGAGGACGGTCATCGCCGTGCCATCTCAATGCGACAGGAGAACGGGCATGGTCGGCTCGGACAGCACGCCCTCGGTGGCGCCGCCGAGGACGAAATCGCGCAGGCGGGAATGTCCGTATCCGCCCATGACGAGCAGGCCTGCGCCCTGTGCTGCCGCTTCCCCTTGCAGCGCCGCGGCGATCGGCCGGCTACCGCGCAGGACCGGCATGGCCCGTGCCGCGAGGCCCTTTGCGGCGAGCCTGGCGGCAAACCTCTCCCCGAGGCCTGCGTCCGCCAGCGGTTTCTCGTCGGTGACGGTGAGCACGACAATCTCGGCAGCTCTTTCGAGGAACGGCTGGGCGTCGCTGACGGCGCGCGCGGCGACCCGGCTGCCGTCCCAGGCGATGGCAATGCGGTCGAGCGCGCCGAGAGCCGCCGCCTCCGGCAGCAGCAGCGCCGGGCGGCCGGAACCGAAGACGATCCCCTCTGCGACCAAGCGCGCCGTATCGTTGGAAGCCTCTAGCCCGATGACCGCGAGATCGTGGTAGCGGGCAAGCTCGGCGGCGCGGTCGCCAAACAGCGGAGGCTCGGCCGACACTGTCGCGCCAGTGAACCGGATGCCGGACTTCGACGCGGCTGCCTCGATCGCGACGAGCAGCGCCGCACCCCTGGCGTGGCTGTCGGCTTCTGTTTCGCGGATCATGTCGGGCAGGCCGATGAGCAGGCGCGACACGAGGTTCGAGACATCCGGGATGTCGACGTCGAGAGCGACCGCGTGAATGTCGCGGCCGAGATAGGTCGCGACGGCGATCGCCTGGTCGACCAGGGTCCTGGCGCTCGCGTCCGGGTAGGTGACGAATGGGACCAGGATGTCCTGTCTCAACGGCGTTCCTCCGCGGTCAGGGTTGAAGGGATTCGATGTAGGCGAGGATATCGGCCACCTGCTCGGGCGTCGCGACGAACTCGGGCATGTCGGGATGTCCCGTCGTGATGCCTTCCACGAACGCCTCTTCGAGCGCGTCCAGCGGATAGCGCTCCGAAAGCGTCCGGAAAGCTGGCGCCTCGGGATGGTTGCTGGCATCGCTGGCGCCGACGGCGTGGCAGCGGGCGCAGTTCGCCTCGACCAGGGCCTTGCCATGCGCGACGCCGTCATGGTCCTGCGCTCCGGCAGGCGCCGCGAGGCAGAGCACCATGAGGATCGGCACGATATGTTTCATTCGCCTGCTCCCATCATCCTGACATCTCGCAAATTACCGGCCGGAGGTTCGGCTTCTCGTTGATCGGCGTCAATCGCAGTCAACCAGCGTTCATCGGCGCCAGGCCGCGGCGAGATCGGGCTTCAGCTCCGCGGGGCCGGCATCCTCCCAACCGGAATCGGTGGCGCGGACGTAGAGAACCGGGGTCGCGCGCATTCGGCCGCCGGTTCCCGCAGCGATCGCGTCGTCGGGCAGGAACATGCGGCGCCCGTAGAGTTCGCGGCTCGGCAGGCGGATTTCCGGCATGGCGTGGTCGATCAGTTCGGCGCAATAGAGCTCGCCGGTATCGTTGTTGTCGAAAACGAAGTCGTAAGGTGTGCCCACATGCGATATCAGCAGTGCCGCGGTACGCCTCCGATCACCCACGCGAGGCCTGAGAATGGCGACTCGGTCTGTGTCGAGCGCGGTCGCCGCGGTCGTCAGGTGAACGCCGCGGTGATCGGCTTCGATCATGACCTTGCCCGCCCGGATGGCCTCCTGATGCGGCCGGACGGCCGGATCGTTCCAGACACCCAGTGCCCTCAACTGGCTTTCGCTGCCGACATAGACGACGGTATGGCTGAACAGACCAGGGATCAGGTTGCCGGTCAGCCGGCCCTTGGAACTGACCACGAGAATATCCAGCGGCCGCAACCGCTGCGTGATGTGGTGCAGCGCGTCCGACCTTTCCGCCAGAAGGCCGCGTCTCATGACAACCCGGCCGAACGCGTCGCCGAGAACCGGCGCGACCGGTTCGTAGACGTCGATCATCCAGCCAGGATAGCGTTCCGCGCCGTCGCAGCAGGAGCCGCCGGGAGTCCCGGAATGAACGCATCCGGCGAGGAGCAGGGCGGCGACGAGCCCGATCGACGTTCCCCGGAGGGGCCTGGCGAATCCGGCGAGCGCAAGGGCGGCAGACTGCATGCGCCTTGTCCGCCCGCAGCGAAGAGATCCAATCCCGGCGATCATCCGTCCCCCGCGCAAGGCCCTTACCGCGCCATGAACACCGGCATCGGCGGCTCGTCGACCATCGACTTGGTGACGCCGCCAAAAATGCGCTCGCGCATGCGCGAGTGCCCGTATCCGCCCATGACGATGAGATCGGCACCGCAGTCGACGGCGTGTTGCCTCAAAACCGCGACGACCGAGCGCCCGCCGCTGGCTAGGCGGTCGACGGAGACCTTCGCTCCATGCCGAACGAGCCAGGCCGCGACGTCGGCGCCGGGCTCGTCGCCCTGCGCAAGGTCGCCTGCCTCGGGATCGACGAGCGTGATCCTGACCTCATCGGCGGCGGCGATCAGTTCGACGGCCTCGTGGGCGGCGCGCGACGCCTCGATGCGCGAATCCCATGCCAGCAGGATCCGCTTCGGCCGCAGCGTCGCCTTGTGTCCGGACGGGGCGAGCAGCAATGGGCGGCCGGATTCGAACAGCGCGCCATTGAGGATGTAGTGCTTGAGATCGCCATCGGCGATGAGGTCGGGTCCGATCAGTGTGAGGTCGGCGTAGCGGCCACGGCGGCCGGCCATGGCGTCGGTCCAGGCCATTTCGGCGTATTCGCATTCGACGTCGGCCGGAATGCCCGCCTTGACAACGAGCACCTCGATCGCGTCGACCCGCTTGGCGAGGCGCTTCATGTCGGCGTCGCGCTCCTCCATCCAGGTGTCCGAAACCACCGCAGCATACGCCCCGACAGGCGGCGGGGAGGCGAGCGCCAACACGAGGACGGAAAGATGCGCGCCGATCTCCCGGCACACCCCGATCGCCGCCTCGATGTCGCGGTCTCCCTGATCGACTCCGACCACGGCGAGGATGGTCTTGAACGGCATAACGGCATCTCCCTTCACTGACGCGGCAATGGCGTGCTTTTTCTTACTTCTAGCTATCGTGACCGCCTCTGCAAATCGTTGCGATGGATCAATGGCGCGCGGGCGAGGATCCTTTCCGTTCTTGATCCGCGTCAAGGAAGGGCCGGACCCCGGCCTCTACGGTTCATCCAGCATCAACCGGAGAGCAAGCGTGCCGAAGCATTCCGTTCTTCTCGCCGCGTCGGCGATCGTCTTCGCCCTGGCGCAGGGCGTCGGCGCGCAGGAGATGACTTACGGACAGGCCGAGTTCCTCAATTCCTGCGCCGTCTGCCATGGCACCAGCGGCGAGGGCGACGGCCCGCTTGCCGACGAACTCGTCAAGCGCCCGACCGACCTGACCAGGCTCGCCGAGAAGAACGGCGGTGAATTCCCCTATTTCCGTGTCTTCGCCACCATCGACGGGCGATTTGTCGTGCCCGGCCATGGCGAGCGCGATATGCCGGTATGGGGACGCCAGTTCCTCGAGGAGGATGCGATCACCTTCGGCCCGTCAGGCGGAGAGATCGTCACCGAAGAGCGGATTCACCAACTCGCGGGTTACATCGAATCGCTGCAGAAATGAGCCCCATCTCCGGCACACGATGGGCAGAGGCTTTTGGTTCGGAACGAGACGCGGCTTCGGCGTGACGTTATGCTTGCGGGCGATTCCAGTCGCGAAGGGAGATCGGACATGGGCTACAAATCGATCCTGGTGAACATCGACATCGACGGTCCCGTCACGCCGCTGATTAAACTTGCGGCCGACCTGGCGCGGCAGTTCGGCGCCAGGCTCATCGGCTGCTCCGCCGCAGACATCATCCCGCCGATGGTGACGATGGAGGGCATGGTCGTCGACGGCGAGATGCTGGAGCGCCAGCGCGGCGACATCGAGGCGCGCCTCGAGCATCTGCGCGGCAAGTTCGCCGGCCTCGTCGGCGACGGCATCGAGACGGATTGGCGCAGCGAGGTCATGAACCCGACGCGCCTGCTGATCCGCACGGCGCGTATGGCCGACCTGATCGTCACCGGTGCGCCGGAAGGTGCGCGCGCCGGCAGCGCCTATCGCGCGACCGACCTCGGCGACCTCCTCCTCCATGCCGGCCGTCCTGTGCTCGTATCTGCGGCCGGCGCCGAACATCTCCTGGCGCGCAAGGCGCTTGTGGCATGGAAGGACGGCCGCGAGGCGCGGCGCGCCGTCGCGGACGCCGTACCGTTCCTGTCCAAGGCGACCGAGGTGGTCGTTGCCACGGTCGACCCCGACGGCTCACGCCAGAGCCGCGACAGCGTCGCCGACGTCGTTGCCTGGCTCGGCAAGCACGGCATCAAGGCGCGCGGCGAGGTCCTGCCCGGCCGCGACGAAGGCGCCAGGCTCGCCGAGTTCGCCGGGGGTCTCCATGCAGACCTCGTCGTATCGGGAGCCTACGGACACAGCCGGCTGCGCGAATGGGTGCTGGGCGGCGTTACCCGGTCGCTGCTCGACGACGTGAGGCTGAACCGCTTCATGTCGGCCTAAGCCTTCTTCGCCGCGAGATCGAGCGAGACCTGGTAAATTCCGGGCTCGTCGATATCGTGGGAGAGCGCGAAGCCGAACTCACGGCACATCGCCAGCATCTTGACGTTCTCCCTGAGCACCATGCCGGTGATGCGGGCGATACCTTCCGCGCGGGCATAGTCGACGATGCGGCTGAGCAGCGCCCAGCCGAGTCCGTGGCCCTGCAGGTCGGTGCGCACGAGAAGGGCATATTCGGCGACGGTTCGGTCGGGATCGGACGACAGGCGGCCTATGCCGGCCAGTTCCCCCGTTCCGGCGTCCAGCGCCACGAACGCCATGTCGCGGTCGTAGTCGAGCTGGGTCAGCCTCAACAGCATCTCGTCGGGGAAGTTGCGCCTGGGCGACAGGAAGCGCAGGCGGATGTCGTCGGGCGACACCTTGGCGAGGAAGTCCGGATAGAGCGAGACGTCCGCGGGCTTGATCGGGCGGATGTGGAAGGCATGTTCGCCCGCGCCGATGTCGGTCTCCCAGCCGGCAGGATAGGGCCTGATGGCCAGAGCCGGATTCGGGCCCGGCTGTTCCACGGCCGCCGGATCGATCTCGAGGCGCGCGTCGAGCGCCACGACGCCATCGGCGTCGGCGAGCAGGGGATTGACGTCCATCGCGACGATGCACGGAAAATCGACGATCATCTGCGACAGCCCGTTCAGGGCCTCGGCGATCGCCGCGCGGTCGGCCGGCTTGCGGTCGCGGAAGCCGGCGAGCAGGCGACCGATGCGCGTGCGGTCGATCAGGTCGCCAGCGAGCACGTCGTCGAGCGGCGGCAGTGCGATCGCCGTATCGTCGACGACCTCGACTGCGACGCCGCCAGCGCCGAACAGGATGACCGGGCCGAAGATCGGATCGCGGCTGACGCCGAGGATCAACTCGTAGGCCTGTTTTCGGGCGACCATCGGTTGCACGGCGAAGCCCTGGATGTCGGCGTCGGGCGCCGCCTTCCTGACGCGCGCCGCGATTGCCTTTGCGGCCTGGTGCGCAGCCTCCGCGGTCTCGATGTTGAGCACCACGCCGCCGACGTCCGATTTATGCGAGATGGCCTTCGACAGCAGCTTGACGACGACGCGGCCGCCGCCCGCGAGCAGGCGGGCCGCGGCCTTCTTGGCTTCCGCCGGCGTCGATGCGACCACGGTCTCGGGCACGGGGACGCCATAGGCGGCGATGGCCGCCTTGGCCTCGGGTTCGGTGAGGACGCGGCGGCCGTCGGCGGCAACCGCCCGGAAGATGGCAAGCACGGCCTCGCGGCCGCCGGCGCGGTCGTCGCCATGACTCGACGGGACGCGTGTCAGCGCCTTCTGCGCCCGCGACCAGTCGCTGAGGTAGGCGACCGCGGTCGCCGCGTCGGCCGGCGTCTCGAAGCTCGCCACGCCGGCGTTCTGCAGGATGTGGCGGCCGTTGCGCGCGGTCTCCTCGCCGAGCCAGCAGGTCAGCACCGGTTTGCCGTTGATCCGGCCTTTCGTGGTCAGCGCAGCGACGGCGGTGGCCGAATCGGCCGGCGAGGCAAGGCCGGTGGGGCAGTTCAGCACCATGATCGCGTCGGTGCCCGGATCGGCGGCGACAGCCTCGACCGCCGCCTTGTACCGCTCGGCCGCCGCGTCGCCGATGATGTCGACGGGATTGGCGCGCGACCATGTTGGCGGGAGGTGATGGTCGAGCAGGGTGATCGTCTCCTCGGAAAGCTCGGCGAGCTCGCCCCTGCAGTCGATCAGCCGGTCGACGGCAAGTACTCCCGCTCCGCCTCCATTGGTGACGATACCGACCCGCGCCCGCGCCAGCGGCTTGAACCGCGACAGCGTCTCGGCGGCGTCGAAGAGTTCGGAGAGACCTAGCACCCGCAGGATGCCGGCGCGCGACAGCGCGGCGTCGATCACCCTGTCGGCGCCCGACAGCGCGCCGGTATGGGTCGCGGCGGCCTTCGCCGACTGTTCGTGCCGGCCGGCCTTGATCGCCACGACGGGCTTGATCCGCGCCGCCGCGCGCGCCGCCGACATGAACTTGCGCGGGTTGGGGATGCTCTCGAGATACATGACGATCGCGTGGGTCTTCATGTCCCCGGCGAGCATGTCGAGATAGTCGCCGACGTCGACGTCGGCCATGTCGCCGAGCGACACGATCTGGGAGAAGCCGAGATTGTTCGCTGCTGCCCAGTCGACCAGCGCTGTCGCGATCGCGCCCGACTGCGAAAGCAGCGCGATGCCGCCCGGCTTCGCCGCCATATGGGCGAAACCGGCATTGAGTTTCACCGGCGGGATCATCAGGCCGAGTGTGTTCGGGCCGATGATGCGGAAGAGAAACGGCCGGGCGGCCTCGAGCATCTTCTGCCTGAGGCCGTTGCCGATCGTCAGCCCGGCGGTGATCACCACTGCCGCGCGTGTGCCTCGCTTGCCTAGCGCCGTGATGACGCCGGGAACCGTGTCGGGCGGCGTGACGATCACCGCCAGGTCCGGCACGCCGGGCAGCGCCTCGGCGTCGGGATAGCAGGGAAGCTCGCCGATCGTGGAGTACTTCGGATTGACCGGCCAGATGTCGCCCTCGAAGCCACCTTCGACGATGTTGTCGAGCACTACCTTGCCGACCGATCCGTCGCGGATCGAGGCGCCGATGACGGCGACCGACCGTGGCCGGACGGCGAATTCGAGGTTGCGGATGGTCATGCGGCGATCCTCGTCTCTCTGCGTCGTCTATGCCACAGGATCGCCCGGCCTTGATGACAGTTCAACCGACACGCGGCGGCACGCCGCATCCCGCGGGCGTCGCGACTACCCATATGAAAGGCCGGCGGCTCGGCGTTGATGCGGATCAATGTGGTGGCGCCGTTTGCGGCATCAATGGCCGCGTGGGCGAGAGGTCGTCGGTTTTCCGAAGCCGCGGCCCGTTAGAAGGGAGATCGGACCGATGAGCTATCACTTCACCAAGACCGTCGCCATGCCGTTCGACGATGCCGTCGAGCATGTCACCAAGGCGCTGGCCGGCAAGGGCTTCGGCGTGCTGACGACGATCAATGTGCGCGAGACGATGAAGAAGAAGCTGGGCGTCGACTTCAAGCCCTATACGATCCTCGGCGCCTGCAACCCGCACTACGCCTACAAGGCCCTACAGGCGGAGGACAAGATCGGCACGATGCTGCCCTGCAATGTGATTGTCACCGAGACGGCGCCGGGCCAGGTCGAGGTTTCGGCGGTCGATCCGGTCGCGTCGATGTCGGCGATCTCCAATCCGTCGCTCGGCGAGGTGGCGAACACGGTGCGCGGCCTCCTCAAGGACGTCGTCGAGGGCCTGTGAGATGAGCGAGACCGAACATGTGGTCTGCCCGCATTGCGCGGGCGTCAACAGGGTTCCATCGACGGCAAAGGCGGCGGCTGCAAAGTGCGGCGTGTGCGGCGAGAAGCTGTTCTCCGGCCATCCGGCAGACGTCGACGGTGCCATGTTCGAGCGACAGGTCGAGCGCAGCACGATCCCTGTTCTCGTCGACGTCTGGGCGCCCTGGTGCGGACCATGCCGGTCGATGGCGCCCTCCTATGAGGCGGCGGCAAAGGAGCTCGAGCCGCATGTCAGGGTGATCAAGCTCAATTCCGACAATGAGCAGCAGATCGCCGGGCGCATGGGCATCCGCGGAATCCCATCGCTGCTTCTCTTCCAGGGCGGACGCGAGATCGGCCGAAGCTCCGGGGCCATGTCGACCCGGCAGATTGTCGAATGGACCCGGGCGAGGCTATCGTCACGTCCATCGTGACATTGCCGACTGGAGGAGACCGGTGAAGCCTGATCGGACAACCGTTGCCGACACGCCTTGCCGGGCCTGCAGACGGCCGCGGCCACACCTTTCCTCGGCGCAAGGGATTTCTTCGTGGATACGCTGATCGCCAGGCTCGGCTTGGCGCTGGCGATCGGCCTGCTGGTCGGTCTCGAGCGCGGCTGGCGTGAGCGCGACGCCCCGGCAGGAAGCCGAACCGCCGGCATCCGCACCTACGGCCTGGTCGGCCTGGTCGGCGGTGTCTTCGCCGCCCTTTCGCAGTCGCTCGACAGCGCACTGGTGCTTGCGGCGGGCTTTCTCGGTTTTGCCGCGAT
Source organism: Rhizobiaceae bacterium (assembly GCA_905339215.1). Classification (GTDB taxonomy): domain Bacteria; phylum Pseudomonadota; class Alphaproteobacteria; order Rhizobiales; family Rhizobiaceae; genus DUSC01. The sequence continues at coordinate 13,851 of CAJPFN010000076.1, read as the reverse complement.
CTTTGCCTGGTACCAGGCGCGCGAGGCGGCGCGTGACGAGACCTTCAGCGTTACCGGCGTCGTCGCCGGGCTCGGCGTCTTCGCCCTCGGAGCGCTGGCGGTAACCGGCGACTACCGCGCCGCGGCGGCCGGCGGTGCGGCGCTTGCCGGTGTTCTCGCCAGCCGTGAACTGCTACATGGATTGCTACGCCGGCTGTCGTGGGTGGAACTGCGCTCGGCCCTGGTCCTGGCAGTCATGACGGCGATCGGCCTGCCGCTCCTGCCCGATCGCGCCCTCGATCCGTGGGGCGGCTTCAACCCCTTCGAGATCTGGCTGTTCACCGTCATTGTCGCGGCCATCTCCTACCTTGGTTACATCGCGGTCCGCGTCCTCGGCCCGTCGCGCGGCCTGCTGGTCAGCGGGATCGCCGGTGCGCTGGTGTCGTCGACCGCTGTCACCGTGGCGTTCGCCCGGCACGCCAAGGGGGCCTCGAACGCGCTGGCGCTTTCCGGCGCCGCATCGCTGGCGGCGATGGTCTCGGTGCTGCGCGTCTGCGCGGTCGTGCTTCTGCTCAAGCCGGACGTGATCCTGACGGTCGGCGTGCCGGCCGTCGCTGCTGCCGCCGTCTTCGCCGCATGCGGCCTCCTCTTCGTTTCGCGCGACAGGGGCAAGGATCCCGGCGCCTCCGCCGTGCGCAATCCGTTCGAACTCGGCTCGCTCGCCCTCTTCGCTGTCTCCTTCGCCGTCGTCTCGACCATCAGCGCCGCGCTGGCAGGGCGATTCGGCGGCGGCGGCGTCATCGCGACGTCGGCCGTCTCGGGCACGTTCGACGTCGACGTGGCGGTGCTCAGCGCGCTGCGCATGGCCGACGGCGCCGTCGGCGTCACCGTCGTCGGGCAGGCGGTGCTCGCCGCGCTTGCCGCCAATGCCGTCGTCCGGCTTGCATTGGCGACGGCGGCCGGACCGCTTCGCTATTCGATGCCGCTCGCGGCGGCGACTGCGCTCGCCCTCGCCGCGGGCGGGGTGGCCTTCTGGCTGTTGCCCGCCCTCTGACCTCGTTCCGTCACGGGAGAAGCAGGAGGAAATAGGCGGCGGCTCCCGCGGCAGACAGTGCGACGCCGATCGCCACGCCGGCGACGAAGGCACGCAGGCGATGCGTCCGCTCGTTATACTGCGCCACGGGCGACGGCGCGGCGACCCCGGCGCGATCCGCTTCCGCCCCTGCCTCGGTCGGGTCGCTGGCGGCCTTGCGCATCTGCGGCATTTCGGCGATGCGCGCCGCGACAGCCGACCAGTCGTCCTTTCCCGCCGCGGCCGCGGCGGCCCCGGCATCGAACATGTGCATGCGCTCGGCAACCCGGAAGACGGCGTCGCGGAAGCCGGGATCGATCTCAAGGTCATGCTCGGCGCGCTCGCGTTCCCGGCGGTCCATCAGGCCGAGCACGTAGTTGCCCGCGCGCGTCATCTGGTCCGGATCGTTCGCCACACCAACCTCTCCGACTGCCGGCCCATCCCGCGGTTCACCAGTGCGGCGGCTTACCCGCCTCGTGGCGCGGCCCGGCGCGCTCCTCCAGGTCGACGAACCGGTCGGCGAGCTGGTCGATCGTCTTGCGCAGGCGGTCGATCGTCTTCCATTGCTCCGCGACCTGCTCGGAGAGTTCCTCGATGGTCTTCTCCTGTTCCGCTGCACGGATCTCAAGCGTCGTCAGTCGGTCCGCGGGCATGACCATGGGCGCCTCCCGGAGCGGCGTCTATCTTTGCGTCGCCCGTCGTGGGAAATTGACAAGCGGGATCGCTTTTGTCGAGAGTGACGACAGGCCCGTGCCACGAGGGACAGGCAGGCGCCGAAACGACCCACCGTTGGCAAGCTTCGGGCGGCATGCTAGTCAATTTGACCAAACGATAAAAAACGCGGGAAGGGGCATGGCGGAAGCGGCGATCGAACTCATCGGCATCAACAAGAGCTTCGGCGCGGTCCACGCCAATCGCGACATCCACCTGGAGATTCCCCGCGGAACGATCCACGGCATCGTCGGCGAGAACGGCGCCGGCAAGTCGACGCTGATGTCGATCCTCTACGGATTCTACCAGGCCGACAGCGGCGAGATCCGCGTCGGTGGCAAGCCGACCGCGATCCGCACGCCGAATGACGCCATTGCGGTGGGCATCGGCATGGTCCACCAGCATTTCATGCTGGTCGAGAACTTCACCGTGCTGGAGAACATCATCCTCGGCGCCGAAGGCGACGCCTTGCTCGGCGGATCGATTGCCAAGGCGCGCGCCGAACTGGCCAGGCTCGAGCGCGAGTACGGGCTCGAGGTCGATCCGGATGCGATCATCGAGGAACTGCCCGTCGGCCTCCAGCAGCGCGTCGAAATCCTCAAGGCGCTCTATCGCGGCGCGGAGATCCTCATCCTCGACGAACCGACCGGCGTTCTCACCCCGGCCGAAGCCGACCATCTCTTTCGCATCCTCGGGCAGTTGAAGGAGCAGGGAAAGACCGTTGTCCTGATCACGCACAAGCTGCGCGAGATCATGGCCATCACCGATAACGTCTCGGTCATGCGCCAGGGTGCCATGGTGGCGACGCGGGTGACCAAGCAGACGACGGTCGAGGAACTGGCCGAGTTGATGGTCGGCCGCCGCGTGCTTCTCCACGTCGAGAAAGGCGCGGCCAGCCCCGGCGAGGTCAAGCTCGCCGTCCGCGACCTCGTCGTGAAGGATGTCCGCGGCGTCGTCATGGTCGAGGGGGTCTCATTCGACGTGCGCGCCGGCGAGATCGTCGGCATCGCCGGTGTCGCTGGCAACGGGCAGTCCGAGCTGATCGAGGCGATCTGCGGCACGCGCAAGGCGGTGTCCGGCACCGTGATGCTCGACGGCAGGCCGATCGACGTCACCGGAACCGCCGATCCAGGCGAGTTGCGCGACCGCGGCTTGGCGCACGTTCCGGAGGACCGGCATCATGTCGGCCTCGTGCTCGCTTTCGAGGAGGCCGAGAACTCCATCCTCGGCTACCACGACGACCCGCGTTACCTGCGCGGACCCTTCCTCGACAACGACGCGATCGTCGCCGACGCCGAGGACAAGATCAAAAAGTACGACATCCGCCCCGGCAATCCGCATCTCAGGACCGCCAATTTCTCCGGCGGCAACCAGCAGAAGATCGTGTTGGCGCGCGAGATGGAGCAGGATCCGGGCGTCCTCGTCGTCGGCCAGCCGACGCGCGGCGTCGACGTCGGCGCGATCGAGTTCATCCACAAGCGCCTCATCGCCATGCGCGACCAGGGCAAGGCCGTGCTGCTCATCTCGGTCGAGCTCGACGAGATCCGGTCGCTGGCCGACCGCATCCTCGTCATGTTCGACGGACGCATCGTCGGCGAGCGCGGACCTCAAGCCACCGAAGGCGAACTCGGCCTGCTGATGGCCGGCGTCGAGCACAAGGAAGCCGCGGAATGAGCACGCCCTTCGCGAAACTTCCCGCCTGGGCGGACTACGGCCTGATCCCGCTGGTGAACCTTTTGGTCGCATTCGTTGTCGCCGGTCTCGTCGTGCTACTGGTCGGCGAGAATCCGCTGCGCGCCGCAGCCATCCTCTTCGACGGCGCCTTCGGCTCCGGCCAGAACATCGCCTACACGCTGTTCTATGCTACCAACTTCATATTTACCGGCCTGGCAGTCGCCGTCGCCTTCCATGCCGGCCTGTTCAACATCGGTGGCGAGGGTCAGGCCTACATCAGCGGCCTCGGCGTCTCGTTGGTGGCACTGTCGCTCGACGCTTTCCTGCCGTGGTGGCTGACCTTCCCGCTCGCCATCCTCGGCGCGGCGGCGACCGGTGCCGCCTGGGCCTTCGTCCCCGCCTACCTCCAAGCGAAGCGCGGCTCGCACATCGTCATCACCACGATCATGTTCAATTTCATCGCCGCCTCGGCGATGGTCTACCTGCTCGTCGACGTGCTGAAGCCGGCCGGCTCGATGGCGCCGGAGACGCGCACGCTGCTGCCCGGCGCGCAACTGCCGAAGCTGAACTGGGTGCTGGAGGCGCTCGGCATGTCGGTGCGCTCGGCGCCGCTCAACATCACCTTCCTCTTGGCGCTGATCATGGCGGTCGTGGTCTGGGCGCTGGTCTGGCGCACCCGGCTCGGCTACGAGATCCGCACCTTCGGCTTCAGCCCCAAGGCGGCGCGCTACGCCGGCATCGGTGAATCCAGGATCATCATCGTCACGATGATGATCTCCGGTGCGCTCGCCGGCATGATGGCGCTCAACCCGATCATGGGCGACCAGCACCGCATGGCGCTCGACTTCGTCGCCGGTGCCGGATTCGTAGGCATCGCAGTGGCCCTGATGGGACGCTCGCATCCCGCCGGCATCGTGCCCGCCGCGATCCTGTTCGGCATGCTCTACCAGGGCGGTGCCGAACTCGCCTTCGAGATGCCGAACATCAGCCGCGACATGATCGTCATCATCCAGGGCCTGGTGATCCTTTTCGCCGGCGCGCTCGAGAACATGTTCCGCCCGACCATCCAGACGATCTTCGCCTCGCTCAGTCCGCGATCCGTCGGGCTGCCGGCCGCCAGGGGGGAGGGCGCCTGACATGGATGTTCTCGTTCAGCTCCTCGACGCCACCATCCGCGTCTCCGTGCCGCTGCTGCTCGCCTGCCTCGCCGGCCTCTATTCCGAGCGTTCCGGCGTCTTCGACATCGGGCTGGAGGGCAAGATGCTCGCCGGCGCCTTCATCGGCGCATCCGCCGCGGCCGTCAGCGGCTCGGCCTGGATCGGTCTGCTCGCCGCCGTCGGCATCTCGGTGTTCTTCGCCCTCGTCCACGGCTTCGCCTCGATCACGCATCGCGGCAACCAGATCGTCTCGGGCGTGGCGATCAACTTCATCGCCGCCGGTTCCACCATCATCCTCGGCCAGGCGTGGTTCCGCCAAGGCGGGCGTACGCCGGCGCTGTCGGGCGATGCGCGCTTCCAGGCGATCACGTTGCCCGGCGCGGACGCGGTGAAGGACGTGCCGGTGCTCGGGCTGCTCTACTCCGAGCTGATCTCCGGCCACTCGATCCTCGTCTATGTCGCCTTCCTGATGGTGCCGTTCACCTGGTGGGTGCTGTTCCGCACGCGCTTCGGCCTTAGGCTGCGGGCGGTCGGCGAGAACCCGGCGGCGGTCGATACGGCCGGCATCTCGGTGACCTGGCTGCGCTACCGCGCCGTCATCTGCACCGGCGTCCTGACCGGGCTCGCCGGCGCCTATCTTTCGGTCGCGCAGAACGCCGGCTTCGTCAAGGACATGACCGCCGGCAAGGGCTTCATCGCGCTGGCGGCCCTGATTTTCGCCAAGTGGAAACCGGTGCCGGCGATGTTCGCCTGCCTGCTGTTCGGCTTCCTAGACGCCGCCTCGATCCGTTTCCAGGGCATGCCATGGCCGGTCATCGGCAAGGTTCCCGTCCAGCTCATCAACGCGTTGCCGTTCGTGCTGACGGTCATCCTGCTCGCCGGCTTCATCGGCAAGGCGATCCCGCCACGCGCCGGCGGCGTGCCCTACGTCAAGGAGCGCTGATCCGATGGCGCACGACCTTTTCCTTGCCGCCCGTGCCGCGATGGCGAAGGCCTACGCGCCCTATTCGAAGTTCCCTGTCGGCGCCGCCCTGCGAACCGAGGACGGTCGCGTCTTTGCCGGCGCCAACATCGAGGTCGCGTCCTATCCTGAGGGCTGGTGCGCCGAAACCACGGCTCTCGGCCACTACGTCATGGCCGGCGGGGGCCAGATTACCGAGATCGCGGTGACGGCCGAGCGCATGGCGCGCATCACGCCCTGCGGCGGCTGCCGCCAGCGCCTTGCCGAATTCGCGGGGCCGGAGGCGAAGCTCTATCTCTGCGACGAGACCGGCGTGGTCGAGACTGTGACGCTGGGCGAGATGCTTCCCTACGGCTTCAAGGGGGAGATCCTGAAATGATGGACGCTGTCGGTCGTCTGGTCGAACGCCTGCACGGCCTCGCGCCGACCACGGCGCTGGTGCTCGGATCGGGGCTCGGCGGCCTCGTCGACGAAGTCGAGGACGCCGTGCGCATTCCCTACGGCGAACTTCCTGGCTTCCCCCGGAGCGGGGTGACCGGTCATGCCGGCGAAGTGGTCGCCGGAACCTTCGCGGGCGCCCCTGTTCTGATGCTCGCCGGACGGGCGCACTATTACGAGCATGGCGACGCGGCCGCGATGCGGCCCGCTCTCGAGGTGCTCGCCGGCATTGGCATCACCAAGCTCATCCTGACCAACGCCGCCGGATCTCTCGATACGGACATGCCGCCCGGTTCGGTGATGTTGATTACCGACCACATCAACTTCTCCGGCTCCAACCCGCTGTTCGGCGAGCCCACAGACCGCCGCTTCGTCGGGCTGACCGGCGCCTATGACGCGGACCTGCGCGCCGCATTCGAGAATGCCGCGGCGGCGACTGGCACGAAGCTGCACAAGGGCGTCTACATGTGGTTCTCCGGTCCCTCGTTCGAGACGCCGGCGGAGATTCGCATGGCACGGATCATGGGCGCCGACGCCGTCGGCATGTCGACCGTGCCGGAGGTCATCCTCGCGCGGTTCCTCGGCTTGAGGGTCGCCGCCTGCTCGGTGGTCACCAACCTTGCCGCCGGCATGACTGGCGGGGAATTGTCGCACCAGGAAACCAAGGACATGGCGCCGGTCGGCGGTGCAAGGCTCGCGACGGTCTTGCGGCGCATGTTCGCCGACGGGCTGGCCGACGTCTAGGAAGGCCTGATCGTGATTGCTGTGGCTCCTTCGTCAGGAGCCGGGAGGCCTCATATGCTGCCCCAGGAAATCATCCGCAGGAAGCGTGACGGCGGCAAGTTGTCGACCGACGAGATCGCCTTCTTCGTCGACGGGCTGACGAAGGGCACGGTGACCGAAGGCCAGGTTGCCGCCCTCGCCATGGCGGTGTTCTTCAATGGCATGAGCCGCGATGAGGCGGTGGCGCTGACGCTCGCCATGCGCGATTCCGGCGAGGTGCTCGACTGGTCGGACCTGCCTGGACCCGTCACCGACAAGCACTCGACCGGCGGCGTCGGCGACAACGTTTCGTTGATGCTGGCGCCCATCGTCGCGGCCTGCGGCGCCTTCGTGCCGATGATCTCCGGACGCGGCCTCGGCCACACCGGCGGCACGCTGGACAAGATGGATTCGATCCCCGGCTATGTCAGCCAGCCGGACAACGCCTTGTTCCGCAAGGTCGTGCGCGGCGTCGGCTGCGCCATCATCGGCCAGACGGCCAATCTGGCGCCCGCCGACAAGCGCTTCTACGCGATCCGGGACGTCACCGCGACGGTCGAATCCGTGCCGCTGATCACGGCCTCGATCCTGTCGAAGAAGCTTGCCGCGGGCCTCCAGTCGCTGGTGCTCGACGTCAAGCTTGGCAATGGCGCCTTCATGGCCAAGTCGCGCGACGCCGCCGCTCTCGCCACCAGCCTCGTCGAGGTCGCCAACGGCGCCGGCCTGGCTACCAGCGCGCTTATTACCGGCATGAACGAGCCGCTCGCCTCGGCGGCGGGCAACGCGGTCGAGGTCGCCAACGCCGTCGACTTCCTCACCGGACGCATGCGCGACCGTCGGCTATACGACGTGACGCTGGCGCTCGCCGCCGAGATGCTCCAGGCGACGGGCATCGCCGGCACCAACCGCGAGGGACATGAACGCGCCGCGGCCGCCCTCGAAGGCGGCAAGGCCGCGGAGATGTTCGGCAGGATGGTCGCCGGACTGGGCGGCCCCGTCGACTTCGTCGAGCGTAGCGCGGGCTACCTGAAGTCGGCCCCGGTCGAGCGGCCCGTGGCTTCGCCAAGGGATGGCTATGTGAACGGGATCGACACCCGCGGCATCGGCGTCGCGGTGGTTGCGTTGGGCGGCGGACGTACGCGTCCGGAAGATGCCATCGACCACGCCGTCGGCATCACGCGGCTCCTGCCGATCGGCGCCGAGGTCCGGGCCGGCGAACCGCTGGCGATCGTCCATGCGCGCAGTGCCGCCCATGCCGAGCAAGCGGTGGCGGCGGTCGGCGGTTCCTATACAATCGGGGAGTCGCGGCCCGCAGCGCAGAAGGCGGTGCTGCGCCGCATCGCACCGCGCGGCTGAAGGGCCGGCTACTGGACGAGCAGCAGGGCACCATCCTCGACGCTGAACTTGCCGAGGCGCTTGAGGAAGCTCATGCCGATCAGGGTGCCGCCAAGCGCCTTGTCCTCGAGCACGACCGCCGGGATGTCGTTAAGGGCGATGCGTCCGATCTGCAGCGTGTCGATGGTGACGGAGGCGGCTTTTACCTCGCCGTTTGCGGTGGCGACGCGGTGGCGGAAGTCCGACGGCTGCAGCTTCACCCCGATCCGCCGCGCCGTCGATTCGTTGAGCGCCACCAGCGTGGCGCCCGTGTCGACCATCGCCGTCACGAGCCGTCCGTTGAGCTTGAAGTCGGCAGCGAAGTGGCCGCGGCTGTCCGCTGAGATGAGGACCTTGCGACCGAGTGGCGCCGCCGATTCCAACTTGGCGAGCCGCAGGCCCGGGATTGCAGACACTTCCTGCGGATCGGGCGCCTCTTCCGAAAAGACGCTCTTCAACCAGGCACCGAACATGTCGGGATTGGCCTGGTATATGATCGGCACGGAGGCCGACACCCCCGCCGAAACGCCTATGATGATCAGCTTGCGCAGCATGGATCACGCCCTGTTGGAACGGCGCGATCGTACGGAATCAGCGTATTCACGGCCTTAACGGATCGCCTTGCGCGGCGTCCATCCGTCGGTTTCGTTAACGAGGCGTGAAAATGCCCGATCCGGCCTACTTCGTCCCGTACATGCGGTCACCGGCGTCGCCGAGTCCCGGAACGATGTAACCCTTCTCGTTGAGATGGTCGTCGATCGCTGCCGTGAACACCGGAACGTCGGGGTGGGCCTTGGTGAAGCGCTCGATGCCCTCGGGCGCGGCCAGCAGGCAGAGATAGCGCAGGTTGGTGGCCCCGCGTCCCTTCAGCTTGTCGACCGCCGCGATAGCCGAATTCGCGGTTGCCAGCATCGGATCGACGACGATGACGAGGCGGTCGGCGAGATCGCTCGGCGCCTTGAAGAAATATTCGACCGCCTCCAGCGTGTCGTGATCGCGATAGAGGCCGATGTGCGCGACTCGCGCCGCCGGCACCAGGTCGAGCAGCCCTTCGAGTAGGCCGTTGCCGGCGCGCAGCACCGAGGCGAAAACCAGCTTCTTCCCTTCGAGCGTCGGCGCCTCCATCTTCTGCAACGGCGTCTCGATGGTCGTCGTGGTGAGTTCGAGGTCGCGCGTCACCTCGTAGCCGAGCAGCAGCGAGATCTCGCGCAAAAGCCGGCGGAAGCCGGCCGTCGACGTCTCCTTGTTGCGCATGATCGTCAGCTTGTGCTGCACGAGCGGGTGGTTGACGACGGTAACGCCCATGTCCGTACTCCAGGATATCTGCTGTTTGGTCGATACTATCGACCCGACACGCAGGACGAAACGCCCGCGCGTGCGCCGACCACAGCTTTGTCGTGCTCTCAGCGCACCCGTGCCGGCTCGGGGAGGCGGGCGAGGAGGGCAGCCCTGGTCTTCCTGTCGACGAAGGCGGCTTCGATCGCCGTCCGCGTGATTGCGGTCAGGGCCTTGTCGTCGAGGCCGAAATGCTCGCGCGCGACGTCGTATTCGCGTTTCAGGCTCGTCCAGAAATAGGGTGGATCGTCGGAGTTCAGCGTCACCTTGCAGCCGGCAGTGCGCAGCCTCGCGAAGGGATGGTTGGCGAAGCCGTCGAACACCTTCAGCTCGACATTCGACACCGGGCAGCATTCGAGCACGATGCCGGCATCGGCGATACGCCTGACGAGGTCCGGATTCTCGATGGCACGGACGCCATGGCCGATCCGCGACGGGCGGATGAAGTCTATAGCCGCCGCAACGCTCTCCCACCCGGCCAGTTCGCCGGCATGGACGGTAATGCCGAGTCCGGCCTCGCGGGCGATCTCGAAGGCGCGCACATAGTCCTCGAAATCGCCAAAACGTTCCTCGCCGGCCATGCCGAACCCGGTCACCAGCGGATGACCGCAGCGTGCCGCGAAGCGCGCCGCCTGCTCGACCGATTCGACGCCGAAATGCCGCACGCCGGTGACGATCATGCGGCTCTCGATGCCGGTCTTTGCCTTGGCGCGTGCTATGCCCTCGCCGAGCGCATTGGTGTAGGCGGCCGGCGACAATCCGGCGCGGCGGGCATGGTCGGGGGACGTGAAGAACTCAGAATAGATCGCGCCGTCTCGCGCCAGGCTGGTCAGGTACTGGTCGGCCAGCAAGGCGTAGTCTTCCTCGCTGCGGAACAGGTCGGCGGAGAAGTCGTACGCAGCGAGGAAGCTGGTGAAGTCGTGCCAGACAAAGGAGCCGTTGCGGATGAACGGCGTCGGGTCGGCGTTGTATTTTCGGGCCTGGCGGATGACGAGTTCGGGTGACGCTGCACCTTCGATGTGGCAGTGCAATTCCGCCTTCAATATCATGCGTGAAGTCCCCGAAATGCCGCCGCGAAACGCGCTTGTTCGCCGCGCCCGAAACAATAGCGCCCGCCGGAGTGATCGGCTATGGTCCCCGCGAATTCGAATGGTACACAAAAATGTCAGAACAACGGACGACCGCCGCTGGCGGAATGGAGACCTCCTACGGTTTCCGCCAGGTCGGCCAGGATGAGAAGCAGGGTCTCGTCAACGAGGTCTTCCACAGAGTCGCCAACCGCTACGACTTGATGAACGACCTGATGTCGGGCGGCCTGCACCGCCTGTGGAAAGACGCCATGGTCGCCTGGCTCAACCCGCCAAAGCGGCCGGGCTGGTCGGTGCTGGACGTTGCCGGCGGCACCGGCGACATCGCCTTCCGCATCGTCGAGGCCTCGCAGGGCAACGCGCACGCCACCGTGCTCGACATCAATGGCTCCATGCTCGCGGTCGGCCGCGAGCGTGCGGTCAAGCGGCGCCTCGACGCCAATGTTGACTTCGTCGAAGCGAATGCCGAGGCGCTACCGTTCGCCGACGAATCCTTCGACGCCTACACGATCGCCTTCGGCATCCGCAACGTGCCGCACATCGACGCGGCGCTGCGCGAGGCATTCCGTGTCTTGAAGCCGGGCGGGCGCTTCCTCTGCCTTGAATTCTCCGAGGTTGGGATGCCGATCCTCGACAAGGTCTACGAGGCCTGGTCGTTCAACGCCATCCCGCGTATCGGCGAGATCGTCGCCGGCGACGGCGAGCCCTACGCCTACCTGGTGGAATCGATCCGCAAGTTCCCCAACCAGGAAAATTTCGCCGCCATGATCCGCGCCGCCGGCTTCGGCCGCGTCACATACCGCAATTATTCCGGCGGCATCGCGGCCCTGCATTCCGGCTGGAAGCTTTGACGGACGGCCACTGATGAGCACGGCAGGCGCCTATCTCCGGCTCGCCCGGGCCGGTTGGGTTCTCGTTCGCGAGGGCGTCGTCGCCGCCCTGCCCGGCGACCAACTCACCGGGCTCGCCGGTTTCGGCTGGCGCGTCTCGCGGGCGCTGACGCGCCGCGGCGCCAGGAACCGGCAGCGCACCGACCGGCTGGCCGACGCGGTGGCGCGGCTCGGCCCCTCCTATGTCAAGCTCGGCCAGTTCCTCGCCACCCGTCCGGACGTCGTCGGCAACGACATCGCCCTCGACCTCTCCTGGCTCCAGGACAAGATGGACACATTCCCGCGCGCTGCGGCGGCGGCGGCGATCGAAGGATCGCTGGGACGTTCGCTCGACGACCTCTTCGTCTCGTTCGGCGATCCGGTCGCGGCGGCCTCGATCGCGCAGGTGCACGCCGCCGAGGTGATGCGAGACGGCGCGCCGGTGAAGGTCGCCGTCAAGGTGATCCGGCCGGGCGTTCGCCGCCGCTTCAACGACGACCTCGAGAGCTATTTCCTCGCCGCGAGGCTGCAGGAGCGCTTCGTCCCGGCGACGCGGCGGCTGCGGCCGGTCGAGGTCACCGAGACGCTTGCGCAAACGACGAAGATCGAGATGGATCTGCGCCTCGAGGCGGCGGCGCTCTCCGAACTCGGCGAGAACACCCGCGAGGATCCCGGCTTCCGCGTGCCCGCCGTCGACTGGGAGCGCACCGGCCGCGACGTGCTCACCATGGAGTGGATCGACGGTATCAAGCTCAGCGACGTCGAAGGCCTGCGCGGAGCGGGTCACGATCTCAAGGCGCTGGCGGCCACGCTGGTCCAGTCCTTCCTGCGCCACACGCTGCGTGACGGCTTCTTCCACGCCGACATGCATCCGGGGAACCTGTTCGTCGACGCCGCCGGGACGGTCGTCGCCGTCGACCTTGGCATCGCCGGCCGCTTGGGCCGCAAGGAACGTCGCTTCCTTGCCGAGATCCTTTACGGCTTCATCACCCGCGACTACCGCCGCGTGGCGGAGGTGCATTTCGAGGCGGGCTACGTGCCGGCGAGGCACGACGTCGCCGCCTTCGCCCAGGCGATCCGGGCGATCGGTGAGCCGATCCACGGACAGCCGGCCGAGACGATTTCGATGGCCAGGTTGCTGACATTGCTGTTCGAGGTGACCGAACTGTTCGACATGGCGACGCGGCCCGAGCTCGTTCTTCTTCAGAAGACCATGGTCGTCGTCGAGGGCGTAGCCCGCACGCTCGACCCCGCCTTCAACATGTGGCGCACCGCCGAGCCGGTGGTCGGCCAGTGGATCGCCGACAATCTCGGGCCGCGCGGCATCCTCGCCGACGCGCGCGAAGGCGCGGGGGCGCTTTTCTCGCTCGCCCGTCAGGCGCCGGAACTCGCGGCGCGCACGGAACGCCTGTCGCGCGAGATCGACGCCATGGCCGAGAACGGCCTGCGCTTCGACGCCGCCACCGCCGATGCGATCGGCCGCGCCGAGGCGCGCCACGGGCGCTGGGGCCGCGTCGCCTTGTGGGTGATCGCGCTGGCTCTGGTGTGGATCGCCTGGAAGGTGGGGTGACGGTTATGCTGGCATTGCCAGCAATGCTGGCATTGCCAGCATTGCATGCGGCGGGGGTTCGCGCTATCTTGTCGGCGGCTGGAGGCGTGAGATGGCCACGGTTACGGTGAGAAAGCTCGATGAAGAGGTCGTCCGCGACCTGCGCCGCAGCGCGGCCGAGCGCGGCGTCTCCATGGAGCAGGAGGCGCGCGATCGGTTGAAGCATCCGCTCCCCCTCCGGGAGCCGGAGAAGCCGGAGCACAGCGGCAAGCCGAAATGGCATCTGAAGGCGTCGCTCGAGGAAATACTGGCGATCGGCCGCAGATTGCCGCATGTCGAATTCGACCAGAAGGAAGAATCCGACAGGCTGTATGACTATCTTGACGATCAGACATGATCGTCGTCGATACATCGGTGCTCATTGCCGTTCTCAAGAACGAGCCCGACGCTCCTCATCTGGTTAGACGCATGGCCGCGGCCTCGCAGCGCTACATCAGTGCAGGATCGATTCTCGAATGCGGCATCGTGGTCGGAGCCAGGTACGGCGACGAGGGCCTGCAAGCGATGCGGGAACTTTGCGAAAACCTGTCGCTCGATATGGTCCCTGTCGACGCCGATCAGTCGCGGACGGGATACGAAGTATTCCGCCGCTACGGCCGTGGCAGCAAGCATCCCGCCCAGCTCAATTTCGGCGACTGCTTCGCCTATGCGCTGGCCAAGACCCGCCGTCTCCCCCTGCTATTCAAGGGCGACGATTTCATCCATACCGATATCGAGCCGGCGCTGAAGCCGGCGTGAAGCGGACACGATGACACCGACCCTCTCCTCCAGGCGCCTCCTCCTTGTCATCTCCGGCGGCATCGCGGCCTACAAGAGCCTCGA
>CAJPFN010000075.1 GCA_905339215.1 Rhizobiaceae bacterium | reverse complement strand
GTCGGACAGCACGGTCTCGATCCTTGCGTCGTGGGCTTCGAAGGTGGGGATGACGTCGCCGTTCATCAGATGGACGGCAGTGACCGGCAGCTTGGAGGGGTAGAGCCTCGCCCAGGCGTAGCGGCTGTGACAGTCGATGGCCGCTCGCCTTCCGCGATCAGTGAGAGGCGCTTGGCGGATAGTGACCAGCGTATTGCAGCCTGCTATCCTGCCGTCTGGTCACCGCGGAACGTAGCGGTCGCCAGGACAACCGCCGAAAGCAGCATTGAAGCTCCGCCCACGAGGACCGGCCAGGGCGGCGTGGCGAGATAGACCTCACCCAGGATTCCAAGGGGCATAAGCATACCAGCGAGCGCAAGCCACGACGACCACGGCGCGAGGCTGTCGCCTATCGGGAGTTTCGCGATCAAGTAGCCGGATAGCACGCAGAGCAGCGCAAACAGGTTGCCGTGCACATGCGCGAGGCGAGCATCGAAGTGCGGATGAACTGCATAGCCAGCGATCCAATCCTCCTTGCCCGGTGCGAAATCCCGGAGGAAAACGAGCAGGAATCCGTACGCCATGAAGAAAACCATGGCGAACAATCCAATCGAGACGTTCTTTCGTCCGAATGCCAACTCTATATCCTCCGCTAATTCGCATGCTCGGAGCGACCCGGCCCCGACGCATACCAGGCGAGCCCGAGCCAGAAGGCGGTGCGGACGAACATCGCGCCAACGGTGCGCATCTCAAAGGGAACGCCAAGTGCGACGGCCACCCCAAAAGTCATGAACACCAGCACCGTCGTGATCGCGATGAAGGCGGCGAGCGCGCCACCCCAACGCCGCCGTGTGTACAGACCATAAGCGGCCAGCAGATATGCGAACCCGGAGAGGAAGTTGAACCAGAGGACGAACGGCACGACGAAACCGTAGGCTGCCCGCGCGGTCGGACTTCCGAACAAGGCCATGCCGCCCGAGGTAATCGTCAGCACGCTGAAGACGCCGGCGGCGACGGCGAGGACCCGGATGAGAGGGGGACGTGTCACTTGCGCTCCGTAAACCAGCCTTATCGCCGAGAACTCGGCTCGTCACAGGCTGAAAAAAGGGCGGGCGCCGACCGGCGACGTCCGCCTAGTCTGGCATCGCCCCTGGAAAGAGAGATTGCGAAGCGATGCGTACAGCAAGGTGCGTATGATACATTCCGGCTGAACCTTTTCGGCGTCAACGGCCGTTCGGCGCGCGCTTTGGCGCGAATTGCCGCAGAGCGCCTGAATCTTGGGTTCCGCATCGGCGCGGTCCGGTGCGACGAACCTAGGCAGATGAAAAGGCACATACGAGATGGACCTTTTCCTTCCCGCCGAAAAAGTTCAGTGGGCCTGCCATTCGCGCGCACCCCGACCGATTCAGCTGGATGATCCTTGGCCGAGTGCGTCCAGCACGCGCTCCGGCAGCAGCGGAAGTTCCGTCAGACGGGTTTCCAGTGCATGGTTGACAGCGTTCACCACGGCCGGCGCCACCGGAATCGTGGCGATTTCGCCAACGGCCTTTGCTCCGAAGGGGCCGGTCGCTTCGCCTTCCTCGACCAGCAGAATCCGTATCGGCGGCATCTCGGGGGCGTTGACCAGCGTGTAGCGCGTAAAACTGTCGGCCCGCATCCGCCCGGTCTTCGGGTCCACTGCTGCATCCTCGTAAAGTGCGTACCCCATTCCGATCTGGATGCCACCGTAGATTTGGCCCTCGACCAGCATCGGGTTAATCGCCCGGCCGATGTCATGAGCGGCTAGGTAGTCGCGCACACGGATATGCCCTGTCAGCGTGTCGACCTCGACTTCGGCAAAATGGGCGGCATAAGAACCGGGATTGGCCGTCGCGCGGTGCGTGTGCGTCGCGGAAGGCGTATCCGTTCCCCTTACAGAGAGCCAGGCGGCCAGATCGGCGAAGGTAATTGCGCGGTGGGGCGCTTCGATCTGCCCGCCTCGCAACCGAATCTCGCTCCGGGCGGCGTTCAATGCCTGCCCTCCGGTATCGACGATTGCTGCCGCCAACGCCGTCGCTGCCAAACGCACCGCTTCGCCGGCGATGTATGTCATTCGGCTGGCGCGGGTGCCCAGGTCATAAGGGCAAGTGTCTGTATCCGCCGGGGTGATGCGGATGTCGGCCGCCCGCAAACCCAATACCTCGGCGGCAATCTGCGCCAGCGTCGTATCGGACCCACAACCGAGGTCGTGAAGCGCGCATGTCAGTTCTATCCGTCCCTCCGGAGTAAGCCTAAGCGTGGCGGTCGTGGCTTCGTCCTCGCCGGGAAAGCAGCCATTGATATGCGTTGCAGCCGCCATTCCCACGCCAGTTCGAAACCGGCCTCTCCCGGATGCGGCGGAGCGGCGCCGCGTCCAGTCGAACGCCTCCGCTCCCCGATGCAGACAGTCCGCACCGCGGGCGTTGCCGAGGCTTAGACCCTGCCAAGGTTCCAAGGCGCCCGGGGTGACTATGTTCCGGGCGCGAACTGCGACCGGATCCAGACCCATCTCGCGTGAAGCGAGGTCGAGGACGATCTCGCCCAAAGCGTGGATCTGCGGTGAACCGTACCCACGGAAAGCTCCCGTCGGGAGCGTATTTGTGTACACTGCCCGGCCGCGGTAGCGTTCCGCCGGTACCGCGTAGAGGCGTACGAGCCGCTGCAGCATCGAGCCTGGAAGGTAATTCCCACCGGTACAATAGGCACCGATGTCGACCGTGACGTCGGTTTCGCGCCCCAGTATGCGACCGTCGCACGCTAGGGCAATCCGCATTTTTCCGCGGCTAGCGGCGCGCGTCCGCGTGGCGGTGAAGGTTTCGTGCCGGTTGAAAGCTATCCGCACCGGGCGTCCGGTCCGCTCGGCAAGAAGCGCACAAATCGGTTCCAGAATCGGCTCCGCCTTGCCTCCGAAAGACCCGCCGATCGGCGCCTTGGTCACATGCAGGCGGTCCGCGGCGATTCCGAGCGCCTGCGCTACGACCGCCTGGACTGCATAGACGCTCTGGCATGGAGAGTGGATGGCGACGCGCCCTCCCGGTTCCGGCCATGCGACACAGACATGTGGTTCGATCGCACAATGATGGCTGCGGGGCGTATACACCACCGCCTCCGTGACATGATCCGCTCGTGCAAAGGCCGCATCAGGATCGCCGTGAGTGAAATGAACCTGCTCCACCGGGTCCGGGTAGATGGCTTCCTCGACACCTGCGGCAGCTACAGCGTGAGCGACCGTTGGTTCGGGTGTCAGAATAGCTGGCAAATCCTCGAAACTCACGACAATCCGCGTCACGGCGGCACGGGCGATGGCTTCGGTTTCCGCCAGAACTACTGCCACCCGGTCGCCCATATGGCGCACGACTGGCGGAAACATCCGCTCATCAGCCAATGCTTTCTGACCGGCAAACCATATCGAACTGTTGTAGCTGTTCTGTGGCGTGTTGGCGTGCCACCAGACGCCGATGACGCCGGAAACGGCCAGCGCTCCGGCCGGGTCGACTTCAACAATGCGGGCGTGGGCTCGGGGCGAGAACAAAAACGCGCCGTGCAACAGTCCCGGCAACGTCATATCGGCGGCGAAGCGCAGTCGGCCGGTCAGCTTTTCGGCGGCGTCGATGAGCGGAATTCGCTGAGAAACCTGTTCCATTAGAGCGCCTCTTCGAACACAGGATCGCGCGGCGACAATCCACACAGCCGCGCGATCAGGTCCAATCCCACGCCGCGGATCGCTCGCCGTTTCCAGGCATGCGAAGCGCGACCGGGAATGGCGGCATCGACCTCGGTGCTCAGCACCTGCATGAAGCCGCGAAGGGAATCGGGATCGAGCGTTCGACCTTCCAGCGCCTCCTCTGCCCGGTTGAGCCGGAGTGGACGCGGGCCGAGCGCGCCCGCCACGATCTGCAACGCTCTGAAACGACTTTCCACGAATTCCGCCGTCGCGGCCATGTTCAGCCGTGAAATCGTCAGGTCGCGCCGCGCGCCGAGCTTCGCGAAGGCGCTGCGCGGTAAGAGTGCCCGCCCGGGCAGAACCACTGCGGTTATGAGGCCGCCCGTTTTTGGTTGAAAATCGCCGAGTGCGATCTCGGTTCGTACGCCTCCGCGCAGCATTACTTCGAGCCGTGCTCCCACCAGAGCCAGGACGGGAATCAGATCAGCGGCCGCGGCTCCGTTCGCGACGTTGCCGCCGATCGTGGCACGATTGCGTATCTGAACCGATCCGCATTCAGCTGCCGCCTGCGCCAGCGCTGCGCAGCGTGCAGCCAGTCCGGCATGGGCCTCCAGCGATGCTACGGTCGTAGCCGAACCTATGCGGATATCGGCGCCAGAGCAGTCGATACCAATGAGTTCTGCTACCGCGGATAGATCGACGATCACTCCTGTTTCCGGCAAGCGCCGCCCGGAAACAAGCAGGTCGGTCCCTCCCGCAATGAAATGTACGGGCCTTGGTCCTGCCATCAAACTGGCGAGCCCAGCAAGGTTGCTAGGTCGAACAGGCGCCAGCGCGGTCAACATCCGGCCTCGCAACGCCGCGCCGCTTCGGCTGCAACGGCCCGCACGATTGTCTCGAATCCTGTACATCGGCAAATGTTACCTGCCAGCGCATGTCGGATCTCTTCGTCGCTGGGAGTGAGCGTGGACCGCAAAAGCCCCTCAGCCGACATAATTATGCCTGGAGTGCAGTAGCCGCACTGCACTGCGCCGGCCCCGGCGAATTGGGCTTGAAGGTCTGTGAGCACTCCCGCATCGCCCAGGCCTTCGACCGTCGTGATCTCACGCTCGTGCGCCTGGAATATCAGCGTGAGGCAGGCATGAACGGGCGCTCCGTCCATCAGGATCGTGCAGGCGCCGCATTCCCCTTCGCAACAACCTTCCTTGAGCCCGGTCAAGCCCAGGACCTGCCGCAAAAATTCGCTGAGCCGTGCCAGAGGATCTGCGTCCTGCTCGACGACGCTTCCATTTATTCTCAGTGTCAATTTCATTTATGCTCGTTGCGTATGGCCTTTGCGCACGGTGTTACAACAGGTTGTGAGGTATGACAATTCTGAGCATTGTAAACTCTCTTCTTAATTGTTTACTATAATAAACAACGGTGACTAATCGCATAAAACCTCCAGCCGGTCATGCTAGTGAGGAAACGGCTTCTGATGGCCGCAAGCGCAAGGACGAAGAACCTTCTTTCCGGGTGCCCACGGTCTGTCGCAACCGGAAAAAAGGCGGCGCTCCCGTCAGGCAACGTCGGCCCAGTTAAGCGCCGACCCGGAAAGAGGGTCGACGCGATGCGTACAGCGAAGTG
Source organism: Rhizobiaceae bacterium (assembly GCA_905339215.1). Lineage (GTDB taxonomy): Bacteria > Pseudomonadota > Alphaproteobacteria > Rhizobiales > Rhizobiaceae > DUSC01. The sequence goes on along the minus strand of CAJPFN010000075.1, from coordinate 1,251 downwards.
TATATGGTACATTCCGGTTGAACCTTTTCGACATAAACGCCCGTCCAGCGCGCGCCGCGGTGAAAATTGCCGCAGAACCCTTGCCGTTCGAGAGCCAGCATCCAAGAAGCCGGTGCGACGAAGCCGCGCAGATGAAAAGGGCTATTTTAAGTTGACCATTTCGCGCTCACTTACGAAGCTCGGTGTGCCTGCGATCGCGGGCACCCGACCGACCGCAATGCGAGACCCCTTGCCGAGCGGCGTCAATTGAGGCGGATGACGTCCCGACCGTCATCCGCCTCTTTTCTCCTTCAAGCATCTTCGCGCTCAGCCTATCCGCGCGCTTTCCGTTTCGGCGGCTATGCATGGCCGCCGTCGATGAGCGGCCGGGAGAACGGGTCGGAGGCTGTCCAACCGGTGCCGCTGCCCACTCGTTGCGTCCGACCTTGCCCGTCCGGGTTGAATATCCGCGTCGTCCTATCCTGATCCGTATGCCTTCCGAGCCCGGCCGGTTTCGGAAGCGTTTCACTTTCCTTGCCCTGCCCGCCAAAGCGGGCCTGAACTGGCCGAGTTGTGCGGCGGCGCCGCCTAGTGTTGGGCAGGACTCCGGGGCGCCGTCTGGCTGTGGCGGCCTGGCCTCTCTCCCGCGCCCAACGGGCAACCATCAATCAGAGGGAGACTCCGACATGAAACTCTTGACCAAATCCGATGTGGAAAGGCTCGCCCGCAACGGGCGCAACGCCGACGCCGGCGCGACCTGGCTACTCGCCTAGACCGAGCCCGGCGACCCTGACCGAGCCCGGCGACCCTAACCTCGCGTTCGGCTTGCGCGACCTTGGCCTAGGGCCACTCGAGCCGGGGAGCGTGCGCCAGCCAATAACGCGGATACCTTGGGCAGGGGAACATCCGCCTTCGAACCCGCCGTCTAAGGGTGAGGGTTGGGAGTGATGGCGGCTGAGGACCTGAGGAGGTCGTAAGAAGCGTCGTTCGATTGCGCGCGCCGGTCAAACGCGACGTGTTGGTCCAGGGCACGCGAACCCGGCCGCTTACCGGACTATTCTAGATCACGCGGCCGTGTCTGAGCCACGACATCGCATCGTCGAGCCGGTCATCCCCCCAGAACACCTCGCTGCCGACCACAAAGGTCGGCGACCCGAACACGCCGAGGGCCGCCGCTTTTTCGGTCTCTGTGGCAAGCCGCTCAACCGCTTCGGCGGCGGTGGCGCGCGCAAGGATAGTTTCCGGATCTTGCCCGGCAGCGCGTAGGCTGTT
>CAJPFN010000074.1 GCA_905339215.1 Rhizobiaceae bacterium | reverse complement strand
GGCTCCTTGGCGATCTTCATCACCTTGCGGACCTTCTCCAGAGGCATCTGGAGTTTCTCGGCCAGTTCCTCGGGCGTCGGCTCGCGGCCGATCTCGTGCAGCATCTGGCGCGAGGTGCGCACCAGCTTGTTGATCGTTTCGATCATGTGCACCGGGATGCGGATGGTGCGCGCCTGGTCGGCGATCGAGCGGGTGATCGCCTGCCGGATCCACCAGGTGGCGTAGGTGGAGAACTTGTAGCCGCGGCGATACTCGAACTTGTCGACCGCCTTCATCAGGCCGATGTTGCCTTCCTGGATCAGGTCGAGGAACTGCAGGCCGCGGTTCGTGTATTTCTTGGCGATCGAGATGACGAGACGAAGATTGGCCTCGACCATCTCCTTCTTGGCGATCGCCGCCTCGCGCTCGCCCTTCTGCACCTGGTTGACGATCTTGCGGAACTCGAGGATCGAGATCGCCGTCTCGGTGGCGAGGTTCTGGATCTCCGCGCGGAGGTCGCGGATGGCCGCCTCCTCGTTGCGGGTGAATTCCTTCCAGCCGCGCGTGGTCAGGACGCCGACCTTCTTCAGCCAGTTCGGGTCGAGCTCGGAGCCCTGGTACTCGCGCAGGAACTCCTCACGGCGCACGCCGTAACTCTCGGCGAGGCGGAGCAGCTTGCCCTCGTTCTGCACCAGGCGCTTGTTGATGTCGTAGAGCTGCTCGACGAGCGACTCGATGCGGTTCTGGTTGAGCGACAGCGACTTCACCGCCGTGATCAGCTGGTCCTTCAGCTCCTTCAGGCGGCGGTCCTGGCTGGGCGACAGCATCGCCGAGGCGGCGAGCCGGCTCTCGACCTGCTGGTCCTGGAGCTTCCTGAGCTTCTTGTAGGTGTCGGCGATGACGTCGAGCGTCTCCATGACCTGCGGGCGAAGCTCCGCCTCCATGGCGGCGAGCGAAAGGCTCGCCTCGTCGTCGTCTTCCTCCTCCTCCTCCATGCGCATCTCGCCGCCGACATTGGTGATGTCGTCGTCGTCACGCGTGCGGCGCGGCTTGTCGTCGATCTTCGGCTTGGTGTCCTCGTCGACGCGCTCGACGATCGGCGCCTGCTTGGCCTCGGGACCGGCATAGGTCGCCTCGAGGTCGATGATCTCGCGCAGCAGGATCTTCGATTCGTTCAGCTCGTCGCGCCAGATGATGATCGCCTGGAAGGTCAGCGGGCTCTCGCACAGGCCCGCGATCATGGTCTCGCGGCCGGCCTCGATGCGCTTGGCAATGGCGATCTCGCCCTCGCGCGACAGCAGCTCCACCGAGCCCATCTCGCGCAGGTACATGCGCACAGGATCGTCGGTGCGGTCGGTCGGCTCCTTCTTGGCGACGGCGGCGACGGCCGTGCCGGTCTGCTCGGCCAGTTCGTTGGCGTCGTCCTCGGCGTCGGCGGCCGTGTCGGCGGCCTCCGGTTCCTCGCCGGTCTCGTCGTCCTCGACGACGTTGATGCCCATGTCGGAGAGCATCGCCATCGTGTCCTCGATCTGCTCGGAGGTGACCTCCTCGGAAGGCAGCACGGCGTTGAGCTCGTCCATGGTGACGTAGCCGCGCTTCTTGGCGAGCTTGATCATCTTCTTGACAGCGTCGTCGGAAAGGTCGAGCAGGGGGCCGTCAGTGGTCCCTTCGCGCTCGGTCTCGACCTCTTCCTTTTCCTTAGTCGCCATTCTTCGTCGTCTCCAAACGGTCGAAACGGCCGCAAGGCGCGCCGCGCGCCTCCGGCCGTGCAGTCAGTGATTTGCGGAAAATCCCTGCGCCATCGACGGGCGTAACCGACCTTGCGTTAAATCCCGATTAACCCTGATATCTGGGGCAGGCAGCGTTTCCCGTCCAGATTCAGCGTAGCGTCTCGTAGATGTTCGATCGCGGGCGTGCCCGCAGCCTTCTCGAATCCGTCCTGATTCCGTCAATCCGGCGGAAGGTCAAGCGGCTGTCGCATGATTCGCCGGAAAAAAGCGAATCAAATGCCCCAAACCCCTCGCCGACCCCGGCCTGCGCAGCCCGCCGGCGATGCCGGGGCCTCGATCGGCGCCCCGGTCGTTCCGGCATCCGCCCCGCGCCGTGTCCCGAAGGGACGGCGACAAACTTCGTCGCCCTTTTCCACGGCCTCGGCGGCTTCCGCTGCTTTCCGCTCCCTATGTAGTGCGCGCGCGCCGTCGAACAAGTGAAGCCGCGGTGACCTGCCGAACAGGGACGCGATGCCGCGGGTCAGACGTCGTCCGGCCACTGCCTCGCGCCGTGCTGCACGAAGAGGATCTCGATCCGGATGTCCGTGACGCGGTAGGCGACGACGTAGGGCGTCCCGGTTATCACCAGTTCGCGTGTCCCTCTGATGTGGCCCGGACGGCTGATAAAGGGATTTGCGGACAGCAGTCGTCGAGTTTTGGCGTGAATTTCGTCGACCACCCGTGCCGCCGACCGCGGGCTCTGCTCGGCAATATAGTCGCCAATCGCTTCGAGTTCGCGCAGATACCGCCTGGTCCACTCGATCCGCACCGCGAATCGCCTAGATCGACCCGTATTTGCCAAGCACCGCGGCGAGTTCTTCGTCGGAAGCGAATTCTCCACGGTCGGCTTCCGCGATGCCTTCCTGGACACCGGCGATCCACTTCTCGTGCCAGGCGAGCGAACGCCCGTGCGCGAGGGCATCCTCGATGATCTGGCCGCGTGTCATCGACGAGCGCGCGGCCACTGCGTCGATGCGCCGGCTGAGGTCGTCGGAAATAACGTCCTTTTCGTCCATGGTGAGATTTTGACATGGTGAGAACGCCGACTGCAAGGGGAATGACGCGGCGGTCAGGGGAGCGCCGCCCGCCCATCGGCGGGCGCGAAAGCTAGCTCCCCTGCCTCGCCCTGCCCGACATGACGCCGAATCCCTCGATCAGCGCCTCGGTCGCCTGCACGTCGCGGAACTGCGCCTGAATCTCGACCAGATGGCGGTAGTTCTCGTCGGTCGGCTCGGCGGCGAGAGCCGCTTCCGCCGCCTTCAGCTCCCTGTGCAGGGTGCGCGCGCTGCGGTGCAAGTGAAGCGCCTGGGCGAAGGCGTCGCGGGCGTCCTCGATCGCGGCGTCCTCCAGCGCCGGCCACTGCCGGGCGCGGCGCACGAGTTCCAGCGCCCGCTGCCAGGTCTCGGCCAGCCCGGCGCGCTCCAGCGCCTCGACGACGGCGCGGCGCTCGTGGGCAACGCCGTGCGCCAGCGCGTCGATCAGCGCCGCATGCAGACGGCGCAGGTCCGGGTGGACGAGGTCGAGCGTTTCCACCGCCTCGAAGTTCTCGTCGATCAGCGGCGGATGGTTGCACAGCGCCACGATCAGCACGGTCTCGCGCAGCGGCAGGAAGCCCGCGGTCCGCTTGACCATCGCCGAGCGGGCGAGGCTGTCGGAGACGGCGAGCCTGCCGCCCTGGTCGCGGCCGGGACGCCCGCTCGCCCCCCAGTTGCCGCGCCCGCGATCCCCCTGCCCGCGCTCGCCCTGCCGCTGCGAGCGGCCGCGCGCGGCGCCGAAGAAGGCATGCACGCGCTCGCGCATCTCCTGGCTGTAATGGTAGCGTACGCTCTCGTCGCGAATGCGCGCCGTGAGGTCGCGCAGCGTCTTTTCCAGTTCGGCGCGGCGCTCGGGCGTATCGAAGACGCCGCCGGAGGTCTCGCGCATCCACAGGAGGTCGGCGAGCGGCCGCGCCTCCTTGAGCACGGCGCCGAAGGCGTCCGCGCCTGCGGCGCGCACCAGATCGTCCGGATCCTGGCCCTCGGGAAGCAGGGCGAAGCGGGCGCTCCTGCCCGGCTGGATCGACGGCAGGATCAGGTCGGCGGCGCGCCATGCCGCCTTCAGCCCCGCCTGGTCGCCGTCGAAGCAGAGCACGGGCTCGCCAGCCATGCGCCAGAGCAGTTCCATCTGGTTCTCGGTCAAAGCCGTGCCGAGCGGCGCCACGACGTTGTCAAAACCGGCCTGGGCCAGCGCGATGACGTCCATGTAGCCTTCCACCGCGATCACCGTGCCTTCCTTCTGCACGGCCTTGCGGGCGCGGGCGAAGTTGTAGAGCACGTTGCCCTTGTGGAAGAGCTCGGTTTCCGGCGAGTTGAGATACTTCGCCGAGACGTCCGGCGACAGCGCCCGTCCGCCGAAGGCGATGATGCGGCCGCGCGAATCGGGGATCGGAAACATCACGCGGTCGCGAAAGCGGTCGTAGGAAACCGGGATGTCGTCGCCGAAGACGACCAGCCCGCAGGCCTCGATCTGCACCTTCTCGACGCCCTTGCCGGCAAGGAACTCCTTCAGCGCGTTGCGGCTGTCCGGTGCATAGCCGAGGCGGAATGCCTGCTGCGTGGCGGCCGAAAGGCCGCGCTCGCGCAGGTAGGCGCGCGCCTTGGCGCCAGCCGCCGACTGCAGCTGGTCCTGGAAGAAGCGCGTCGCCATCTCCATGACATCGGTCAGGCTGGCGCGCTCCTGCTCGCGGCGCTCCTCGCGTTCGTCGCGCGTCGGCATCGGCACGCCGGCCATGGCGGCGACGCGCTCGACGGCTTCGGGGAAGCTCAGCCCCTCGAGCTCGGTGAGGAAGCGGAAATGGTCGCCCGACACGCCGCAGCCGAAGCAGTGGTAGCGCCCCTTCCTGTCCTCGCAATGGAAGGACGGCGTCTTCTCGCCGTGGAACGGGCAGCACGCCCACCAGTCGCCGCGCGGGGCGTTGGTCTTCTTGCGGTCCCACGTGACGCGCTGGCCGATCACCGAGGATATCGGCACGCGGTCGCGGATCTCGTCGAGAAAGGAATCGGAAAAGCGCATCGTGGGTCCCAGACCTGTTCTATATAGGAGTGCGTTGCGCGCGCGACGGCAAAACGGACCCATGCCCGCTTTTCACAACGTGGTGGTTGGACATCCCGGATCCGGCTGGTTACGCCCTCACCTTTAGAAGAACTGAAGCCCATCACCGCAATTTGCGATTGCAGCGGAGGGCCGGCCATGGTCTGTGAGGTGCTCGTCTCAATGCGTCACCCCCCATGCCGCTTCCCCTGATCGCCCTCTTCGTCGCCGCCTTCGCCTTCGGCACGACCGAATTCGTCATCGCCGGCATCCTGCCGCAGGTGGCTGAAGGCCTCGGTGTCTCCGTTCCCGCCGCTGGCTACCTGGTCACCGGCTATGCGCTGGGCATCGCCATCGGCGGCCCGCTTCTCACGGTGGCGACGACAACCGTGTCGCGGCGCACGCTTCTGATCGCCCTGGCGCTGGTCTTCACCGCCGGCCAGGTCGCCTGCGCGCTGGCGCCCGGCTTCGCCTCGATGCTCATGGTCCGCGTCGCGGTCGCCGTCGCCCACGGCGTCTTCTTCGGCGTGGCCATGGTCGTCGCCGTCGGCCTGGTCAGCGAGGACAGGCGCGGCATGGCGGTCGCCTTCGTCCTCGCCGGGCTCACCGTGTCGAACATCGTCGGCGTGCCGGCGGGCGCGGCGATCGGCAACCTGTTCGGCTGGCGCGCCACCTTCTGGGCGATGTTCGCGTTGGGCATCGTCGCCACCGCTGCCATGATCGCACTCCTGCCGCGAAACCGCAGCGGCAACGCACCGGCGCCGGCGAACCTCGCCGGCGAGGTACGCGTGCTCGGCCGCCAGCAGGTGTGGACGTCGCTGATCCTGATGCTGCTCCTGATGATCGGCCAGTTCGTGCCCTACACCTACATCGCGCCGTTGCTCCAGGAGGTGACGGGCCTCTCCGCCGCCACGGTGCCGTGGGTTCTGCTGCTCAACGGCATCGGTGCCACGCTCGGCGTCTTCGTCGGCGGGCGGCTGGCCGGCTGGCGGCTGATGCCGTCGCTGATCGCGCTGCTAGCGGCCCAGTCGGCCGTACTCGTGGCGATGTATCTTTCGAGCGAGAACCCGCTGCCGATGGTCGCGGTCATCGTGGTCTGGGGCACCGTCAACTTCGCCATCGGCACGCCGATCCAGACGCGCATCCTGACCTGGACGGCGGACGCGCCGAACCTCGCCTCGTCGCTGATCCCGTCGGGTTTCAACGTCGGCATCGCCCTCGCCGCATCGATCGGCGCGACGCTTCTGAGCGCCGGCTTCGGCTACCGCAGCCTGCCGGTCCTTGGCATCTTCGCCATGCTGGTCGCGGCCGGCGTCGCCGCCGCTTCGCACGCCGCCGAACGGCGGAGCGGCGCCAAGCCCCCGCTGCTGCGGGGCTGACGC
>CAJPFN010000073.1 GCA_905339215.1 Rhizobiaceae bacterium | reverse complement strand
CTTTCGGGCACCTTCGTCCTCCTCTACGTGCTTCCCTGGATTGGCGGGTCCGTCGGCGTGATGGCGGAAGCCGCCGCCAAGACCTTCTTCTGACGGCTCGTGGAAGCGACGTCCGTACCGGGACTGCCCGACTATCGCCACCTCGCGCTGGGGGACGTCGGGTCAACCAACAGCGAAGCCATGGCGCGCGCCCGCGCGGGCGATCCCGGCAATCTCTGGGTGACGGCGCGGCGGCAACTCCAGGGCAGGGGGCGGCGTGGCCGGCCCTGGGTGTCCGAGGAGGGCAATCTCTACGCCTCGCTGCTGCTCGTCGATCCCGCCCCGTCCGCGCGTCTCGGCACCCTGCCGCTGGTCGCGGCCGTTGCGGTCTATCGGGCGCTCAAGCCTCTCTTCGTGCGAACCCCGCAGGCGTTGGCCATCAAGTGGCCGAACGACATTCTCGTCGACGGGCGCAAGATCAACGGGATCCTCCTCGAAAGCGAGAGCCTGCCCGGCGGGCGCATGGCCGTCGTTGTCGGTTGCGGCGTCAATTGCCGCCACCATCCCGACAATCCTGCCTATCCGGCGACCGACCTTTCGGACTGCGGCGTCGAGCTGGAGCCGAAGGACCTTTTCGTTTCGCTGGCGCACGCCATGGCCGGGACGCTCGCGGAATGGAACCGCGGTGACGGATTCGCCGAGATCCGCGAAACATGGCTGCGTGGCGCACGCGGGATCGGCGAGAGGGTCGCGGTCAATCTCCACGAAGGCCAGGTCACTGGCGTGTTTGAGGATATCGATACGGACGGCTATCTTTGCCTGCTGACAGAGGACGGCGCACGGCGCCGCATCTCCGCCGGAGACCTGTTCTTCACTCAACCCGCGGGGCCAGTCCAATGACCAGAAAGAAGCAGGACGAACTCGTCTTCGTGCCGCTTGGTGGCGTCGGCGAAATCGGCATGAACTTCGCGCTCTACGGTTGGGGTCCGGCAGCGGAGCGCGAATGGATCGTGGTCGACTGTGGCGTCACCTTTCCCGACGCCAGCCTTCCTGGCGTAGATCTGGTGCTACCCGACATCCGCTTCATCGAGGAGAACCTCGGCAGCCTCAGGGGCATCGTCATAACCCACGCGCACGAGGACCACTACGGCGCGTTGCTCGATCTTTGGCCGCGCCTCAAGGTCCAGTGCTGGATGACGCCGTTCACGGCCGGTCTGCTCGAAGCCAAGCGCCAGTCGGAGTCCGGAGCGCCGAAGGTGCCGGTCACCATCTATCGGGAAGGCGAGACGTTCCAGGTCGGTCCCTTCCAGATCGAGGCGATCGCGGTGACCCACTCGATACCGGAGCCGGTGTCGCTCGCCATCACCACGCCCGCCGGAACCGTGATCCATACCGGCGACTGGAAGATCGATCCAACGCCCGAAATTGGCCTGCCCACGAACGAAGCGCGTTTCCGCGCCCTCGGCGACGGGGGCGTCCTGGCGCTGATCTGCGATTCGACCAATGCCACCCGCGAGGGCCAGTCGCCGTCCGAGCAGGCGGTCGGCGAAAGCCTCAAGGTGCTGATCGGGAAGGCTGCCGGCAGGGTGGCCGTCACAACCTTCTCGTCGAATGTCGGCCGCATCCGCTCGATCGCTGAAGCCGCGCGCGACGCCGGCCGCCACTGCCTCGTGCTTGGCCGCTCGCTGAAACGCGTGATCGATGTCGCCGGCGAACTCGGCTACATGGACGGCCTTCCGCCCTTCATCGGCGAGGAAGATTACGGCTTCATCCCGCGCGAGAACCTGGTGATCATCTGCACAGGCAGCCAGGGAGAGCCGCGCGCGGCGTTGGCGAAACTGTCCCGCGAGGAGATGAAGTCGGTAGCGCTGTCGCCGGGCGATACTGTGATTTTCTCCTCGCGCACCATCCCGGGCAACGAAAAGGCCATTCTCGAGATCAAGAACCGGCTCATCGATCTGGGCGTGCGCATCATTGAGGACGGTGACGAACTGGTGCACGTCTCGGGTCATCCGCGCCGGGCCGAGCTCGCGCAGATGTACGAATGGACGCGCCCCCAGATCGGCGTGCCGGTGCATGGCGAGGCCGCACATCTCGTCGCCCAGGGCGCGCTGATGGCGCAAAAGGGCGTCGCCGAGGTTGCGCAGGTGCGCAACGGCGACATGCTGCGGCTTGCCCCCGGCAACGCCGAGATCGTCGACCAGGTGCCGTTCGGGCGGCTGTTCAAGGATGGCATCCTGATCGGCTCCGAAGAGGATATGGGCGTCAAGGACAGGCGCAAGCTCTCCTTCGCCGGCCACGTCGCGGTCAACGTCGTGCTCGACGAGCGCTACGAAATCGCCGGCGATCCCGACCTCGTCGCCATCGGCGTGGCGGTCGCAGACGCAAGCGGCGAGCCGCTCGAAGACATCATGCTCGATGCGGCGATCGGCGCCATTGAGAGCATCCCGCGCGCGCGCCGAAAAGACCTCGACCTCGTCCAGGAGTCGGTCCGCCGTGCCGTCAGGGCAGCGGCAAACGATGCCTGGGGCAAGAAGCCGCTCGTGACCGTATTCGTGACCCGCTGAGGAAATCTCCCGATGCTCGGACGCCTCAATCACGTCGCCATCGCCGTGCCCGACCTCGCCGCCGCCGCCGCCGTCTACCGCGATACGCTCGGCGCCCGGGTCACCGCGCCCCAGGCGCTCCCCGAACACGGCGTGACCGTCGTCTTCATCGATGTCGGCAACACCAAGATCGAGCTTCTCGAGCCGCTCGGCGACGCATCGCCGATCACCGCGTTCCTTGCCAAGAATCCGTCGGGCGGCATGCACCACGTCTGCTATGAGGTCGCCGACATCCTCGCCGCGCGCGACAGTCTCAAGGCCGCGGGCGCCCGTGTGCTTGGCGACGGCCAGCCGAGGATCGGTGCGCATGGCAAGCCCGTCCTGTTTCTCCACCCGAAGGATTTCCAGGGGACCCTGGTCGAACTGGAGCAGTCATGAGCTGGGTCTCGGTCTTCGCGGTCTATTTCATCCTGTGGTGGATCGTGCTGTTCGCCACTTTGCCCTTCAGCCTGAGAACGCAGGACGACGAACAGGACGTGACGCTCGGTACGGTCTCCAGCGCGCCGAAGGGTCCGCACATGCTTCGTGCGATGCTGCGTACGACCATCGTCTCGGCGCTGATCCTCGGGGCGTACTATGCGGTGACGAGGGGGCTCGGCGTGAGTTTCGACGATATCCCTCGGATCGTCCCCGACTTCGGTTGAGGGCACTCCCCGGGCGTCCTGATACGCGCGGCCGGCTTTTGAGGAATGCTGCCCAAGTTCATGATTGCCCAAAAAAAATGCAAGGCGCGAGGCCTTGCAATTGAACGCGTCCGATCTGATTTCCGGTGTCCGGCGGCAGCGAGTGACCGCGCCTAGATCGCATCCTCCCAAGACTTTGACCGCGTAGGAGCGCAGATTTTTGGTTCCGCGCTCTCGTTTATGGGCGGCACCTTAGAACAAGATTTCGTGACTTGTCACGCGGAATTTGCGTTAAGTTTCGCTGCGTTGCACAATCCGGGAGCAGGATTTGCCCCGAATTTAGCCACGCTAAAACCGGACCAGTTCGAGGGTCGTACGAGGTTTCCAACCTCGGACGAAATGGCTATGAAGCGCATGCGGGCGGGGCGCCCGCTCGGTCACCGATTCACGGGTCCGACTTCCTCCAGACGGAATTCTCGATGCGTCTTTCGCGCTACTTCCTGCCGATCTTGAAAGAAAATCCGCGCGAGGCGGAAATCGTGTCGCACCGGCTGATGCTGCGCGCCGGCATGATCCGCCAGCAGGCTGCCGGTTCCTTCTCGTGGCTACCGCTCGGCAAGCGCGTCCTCGACAAGGTCTGCCGGATCGTGCGCGAGGAACAGGACCGCGCCGGTGCGCTCGAGATCCTGATGCCGACCATCCAGTCGGCCGACCTTTGGCGCGAGAGCGGCCGCTACGACGACTACGGCAAGGAGATGCTGCGCATCCAGGACCGCCACGAGCGCGACATGCTTTTCGGCCCGACCAACGAGGAGATGGTGACAGAAATCTTCCGCTCCTATGTCCGCTCGTACAAGGATCTGCCGCTCAACCTCTACCATATCCAGTGGAAGTTCCGCGACGAGGTGCGTCCTCGCTTCGGCGTCATGCGCAGCCGCGAATTCCTGATGAAGGACGCTTATTCCTTCGACCTCGACTACGCGGGCGCCAGGGCGGCCTACAACCGCATGTTCGTCTCCTATCTGCGCACCTTCACGCGCATGGGCTTGAAGGCGATCCCGATGCGTGCCGATACCGGCCCGATCGGTGGCGACCTGTCGCACGAATTCATCATCCTCGCCGATACCGGCGAGAGCCAGGTCTTCTGCCATCGCGACTTCCTGTCGCTGCCCGTGCCCGGCGCCGACACGAACTTCGCCGACGACGCCGAGATCGGCGGCATCGTGAAGGACTGGACGACGCCCTACGCCGCGACCGACGAGATGCACGACGAGGCGGTGTGGGCCAGCATCGCCGATTCTGACCGGGTTTCGGCACGCGGCATCGAGGTCGGCCACATTTTCCACTTCGGCGAGAAGTACTCGAAGCCGATGGGCGCCAAGGTGACGGGGCCTGACGGCAAGGATCATTTCGTCTCCATGGGCTCCTATGGCATCGGCCCCTCGCGGCTCATCGCGGCGATCATCGAGGCAAACCACGACGAGTACGGCATTATCTGGCCGGAATCGGTGGCGCCTTTCGATATCGCGCTAATCAACATGAAGGCCGGCGACGCCGACTGCGACAAGGCCTGCGAGGCGCTCTACGCGGAACTCGCTGCTACGGGCCGCGACGTGCTCTACGACGACACCGACGCCCGCGCCGGCGGCAAGTTCGCTTCGGCCGATCTTATCGGCCTGCCTTGGCAGGTGATCGTCGGCCCTCGCGGCCTGGCGGCGGGCGAAGTCGAGATCAAGAGCCGCGCAACCGGCGAACGCACGTCCGTGCCGCTCGCCGACGTTGTCCGGACGTTCCGGGGAACGCGGTGAGCGACACGGCAACGGTTAAGGAAGCAGGCGGGGCGGGGCCATTCTCGGTCTTCGAGCGCATGGTCGCATGGCGCTACCTGCGCTCTCGCCGCAAGGAAGCCTTCATCTCGGTCATCGCCGCGATCTCCTTTGCCGGCATCATGCTCGGCGTCGCCACGCTGATCATCGTCATGGCGGTGATGAACGGCTTCCGCGCCGAATTGCTAACGCGCATTCTCGGAATCAACGGCCACATGATCATGCAGCCGATCGACAGCCCGCTTGACGACTACGCCGAGACGGCTGCGCGCATCGCCGGCGTTCCCGGAGTGCGAATGGCGATCCCGCTGGTCGAGGGCCAGACGCTGGCTTCCGGCAATATCGGCGCAGGAACCGGGGCACTGGTCCGCGGCATCCGCGGGGACGACCTCGGCAAGCTCGATCTGGTCGCCAACAACATCCGTCAAGGCTCGCTCGTCGGCTTCGACCAGAGCGAAGGCGTGGCCATCGGCAGCCGCATGGCGCAGAACCTGGGCCTCGTGCTCGGCGACAGTATCACCTTGATCTCGCCCGATGGCGACATCAGCCCTCTCGGCACCACGCCGCGCGTAAAGGCCTATCCGATCGTGGCGGTGTTCGAGATCGGCATGTCGGAGTACGATTCCACGATCATCTTCATGCCCTTCGCCGAAGCGCAGCTCTACTTCAACATGGAGAATGAGGCGCAGACGATCGAGATCTTCGTCAACGATCCAGACGCGGTCGAATCGCTACGCGGCGCAATCGAGACGGCCGCCCAGCGGCCGGTCTTCCTGACCGACTGGCGCCAGCGCAACCAGACCTTCTTCTCCGCGCTCCAGGTCGAACGCAACGTCATGTTCATGATCCTGACGTTGATCGTGCTCGTAGCGGCACTGAACATCATCTCCGGCCTGATCATGCTGGTGAAGGACAAGGGCGCCGACATCGCCATCCTGCGCACCATGGGCGCCACACGCGGCGCAATCATGCGCATCTTCCTGATGACGGGCGCTGCTATCGGCGTTACCGGAACGCTCGCCGGCGTGGTGCTCGGGATCGTGGTCTGCCTCAACGTCGAGTCGATCCGCCAGTTCTTCTCCTGGCTGTCGGGGACGGTGCTGTTCAATCCCGAACTCTATTTCCTCAGCCGTCTGCCGGCGAAGATGGATCCCGGCGAGACGGTTTCCGTGATCCTGATGGCGCTGGTCCTGTCATTCCTCGCGACCCTGCTGCCCGCCTGGCGGGCCGCCCGTCTCGATCCCGTCGAAGCGCTGAGGTACGAGTGAGCGCCGTCATCGAACTGAAGAGCGTCGAACGCCACTACCTGCAGGGTCCGCGCAAGCTGACCATCCTGAACGGCGCGGACTTTGCGCTGAAGCGCGCCGAGATGGTTGCGCTGGTGGCCCCGTCGGGTGCCGGCAAGTCGACGCTCCTCCATACGGCTGGGCTGCTCGAGCGGCCCGACGGCGGCGACGTGGTGCTTTCAGGGCGCGCGTGCGGTCGCCTGTCCGACGACGAGCGGACCGCGATCCGTCGCAACGACATCGGCTTCGTCTACCAGTTTCACCACCTGCTTCCCGAATTCACCGCGCTCGAGAACATCATGATGCCGCAACTTGTGCGCGGTCTCAGCCGGGCCGACGCGGCGAGCCGCGCCGAGCAACTCCTCGAATACATGAAGATCGGCAAGCGCGCCCACCATCGCCCGTCGGAACTGTCCGGCGGCGAACAGCAGCGCGTCGCCATCGCGCGCGCCGTCGCCAACGCCCCGCTCGTCCTGCTCGCCGACGAGCCGACCGGTAACCTCGATCCAGTGACGGCGTCCTATGTTTTCGACGCCCTCGAAGCGCTGGTGCGGCAGTCGGGCCTGGCGGCGCTGATTGCCACCCACAATCACGAACTCGCCGCGCGCATGGACCGGCGCGTCACGCTCCTCGACGGCAAGGTCGTCCCACTGGAAAGCATCGGCCATCTGGCCTGACTCCGCCCTTTACCGACGGTTAACCAGAAGGTGTAGAGCGGTCATGCGCGCCTTGACGACAGAACATTAATAGAACATAAAAGGAACATAACCAAATCGGGAGAGTTCCATGGCTGACTTGCTGCAGGACGTCGTTTCGCTGGTTTCGGTAAGCATGTTCATCGTCTCGATGGCGATGTGGATCGGCGCCCTCTGAGACAGGTGGCGATGCGGGGGACAATGGGTCCCGAGTCATATGGCGCCCGCCGCAGATAAGCGGCGCCGGTAGCCGGTATGCGGTCCAAAGCGCTGCGTGGCCGAAGGTCAATCGCCGAGCGCGACGCCCTCGCGGCGGGGGTCGGCCCCGCCGGTCAGGCCTTCGAGGCCGATGGCGATCCCGTGGAGCCCGGAGTTGAGTTCGCGTACGGCGGTCTTGTAGCCGAGCGCCTCCAGATCGGCTGCAAGGGACACCGCCGCGGTTCCCTCCTCGAGTTCGTAGGTACCGAACCTGTTGGCGAGATGCGGCATCGATACCGCGGCCTGCATGTCCAGGTCCCAGTCGATCAGGGCGATCAGCGTCTTGGCGACAAAAGGGATGATCCGGCTGCCGCCGGGCGACCCGAGCGCGTAGGCGGGCCTGCCGTCCTTCAGCACGACGGTCGGCGACATCGACGAGCGCGGCCGCTTGCCCGCCTCGACACGGTTGGCGACCGCCGTTCCTTCCTCCGTCGGCGCAAATGAGAAATCCGTCAGCTGGTTGTTGAGCAGGAAGCCGGCGACCATCAGGCGCGAGCCGAAGGCGTTTTCGACGGAGGTCGTCATCGCGGCGACGTTGCCCTGGTCGTCGACGATGGTGACGTGCGAGGTCGAGGGCATCTCGGCCGGCACGCCGTCGATCCTGAGTTCCGCCTTGTCCCACGGCGGCTCGCCCGCCGTCGCGGCCTCCGGCGGAAGGGCCGTCGGCCGCCGGATCAGCGCCGAGCGCGCCGCCAGATAGCCGGGGTCGAGGAGGCCGGCCGGCATGCGCACGAAGTCCCCGTCGGCGACGTAGCGCTCGCGGTCGGCGAAGGCGAGGCGTGTGGCGTCACCAATGACACGCCATGCGACCGGATCGTCGGGTCCCAGCCCGCGCAGCGGGAATGGTTCGACCATTCCGAGGATTTGCCCGATGGCGATGGCGCCGGACGACGGCGGACCCATGCCGCAGACTTCGAAGCCGCGGTAAGGCGCGCACACTGCCGCGCGTTCCTTCACCGTGTGGGCGGCCATGTCCTCGCGGCTGAGCAGCCCCGGATTGGTCGGATGGCCCTGCACGGCGGCGACTATCGCGTCGGCGAGCGGTCCTTTGTAGAACGCGTCGGCTCCGCCGCTTGCCATCAGGCGAAGCGAGGCGGCGTAGGCCGGATTGTGCAAAGTGGTTCCGGCCGGGAGCGGTGCGCCGGCAGCGTCGAAGAAATAGGCGCGGGCCGACGGCTCCCTGTCCAGCCGGCCGGCGTCGTCGGCAATCATCGCCGACATGCGCTCCGACACCGCGAAGCCGGTCTCGGCCAATTGGGCCGCCGGCTCGAGCAGCTCCGCCCACGGGCGCTTGCCAAAGCGGGCGTGGACCGTCTCGAGCAGGCGCGGCACGCCTGGAACGCCGACCGAGCGGCCGCCGATGACCGCGTCGAAGAAGTCGAGAGGCTTTCCGGACGCGTCGAGGAAGAGCGTTCCGGTCGCGGCAGCCGGCGCGGTCTCGCGCCCGTCAAAGGTCGTCAGCGTGCCGGTCGCGGCGTCGAACCAGACCAGGAAGGCGCCGCCGCCGAGACCCGACGATTGCGGCTCGACCAGCCCGAGCATTGCCTGGATAGCCACCAGGGCGTCAGCCGCCGTGCCGCCCGCGCGCAGGACGTCGAGTCCGGCCTCGGCGGCAATCGGGTTGGCGGCCACCACCATATGTCTCTTCGCATGGACCGGCGCCTTGGCGGCGACGCCGCTGGCGCCTTCCGGGGCGAGGACGTCGGATGCCTGCTGGGCCGCCGCGCCCATCGTCGCAACCGCAACTGCCAGTGCCATGAGTGCGGCGCGGGCGAGCACGCCGATCATGAGGCGGCTGCCAAAGGTGTTGCCGGTTCGGCCGTCGCGCCGAAGACGTCCTCGAAGGATGCCTTCAGCGCCAGGTCGGCATCCGCCATGGTCACGGGCAAACCGAGGTCGACGAGGCTCGTGACCCCATAGCCCTTGATGCCGCACGGCACGATGCCGGAGAAATGCGAGAGGTCCGGTTCGACGTTGAGTGCGATGCCGTGGAACGATACCCAACGCCGCAGCCTGATGCCGATGGCAGCGATCTTGTCCTCGGCCGGGCTGCCGTCGGGGAGGGGAGGCCGGTCCGGGCGTACGACCCAGACGCCGACGCGATCCTCGCGCCGCTCGCCCCTGACGTTGAAGCGGGCGAGTGCGCCGATGATCCAGGCTTCCAGCGCCGCCACGAAGGCGCGGACGTCTTCGCGGCGCTTTTTCAGGTCGAGCATGACGTAGGCCACGCGCTGGCCGGGGCCGTGATAGGTATACTCGCCGCCGCGGCCGGCATCGAAAACGGGGAAGCGGTCAGGCAGGAGCAGATCCTCCCGCCGGGCGCTGGTGCCGGCGGTGTAGAGCGGCGCGTGTTCGACCAGCCAGACAAGCTCGCCAGCGGTTCCGGTACGAATCGCATCGGCGCGCGCCTCCATGAAGGCAAGCGCCTCCGGATAGGGCGTCAGGCCCGGCGCAACGCGCCATTCCACCGCCGCCGAACCGGGCAGCGGCAGGAATTGGGCGCGGATCGAATTGCGGTCGAGCATCGGTTTGTTCCTGCGTCAATATGGCGGCGGCAAGGCGTTCCGTCCAGCCGTGGACGCGAGCCGTCCGACGGTCGGCAACCGGGGAATTAATGGCGTCGGCGCACTTGTTTCGCCGGGAGTGATTTGCTACATGCCGCGGGCCGGTTCCGACCGGCCCTTTCGTGACGTGCGGTCGTGGCGGAATTGGTAGACGCGCAGCGTTGAGGTCGCTGTGGGGCAACCCGTGGAAGTTCGAGTCTTCTCGACCGCACCATCTCGACAATCCACTCCCCGATAAGGCGTGCGTGCATGGCGCGCACTATGCCGGCTTGCGCCGTCAGCCCCTCGCGTGAAGCGACTTATGCCGGCGTCATCTCTGCCCGAGGTGGGGCGGAACCGAAAGCCGCGCTCGCTGGCATTCTCCACCGAAACCGTCGTCGCCGATGGTTCGGCATGTCTGCCGGATCGGTTTTTTCGTGGCGCTGCGCGCCGGCAAAAGTTAGACGATAGCAAACCCCCGAGCGATGACGGGAGCGCTTTTGGAAAACCCGCAGGACCGCCCGATCGACAGCAATTCTCCGGACGACCCCCGCGTCGACATCTACAACGAAGATGGCGCCGTCCGGCAGGAATTCCTCGCCCACATCGGCGCCGCGATCGCCGATCGCGACACCATCACGTTGCGCCGCGACGTCGCCGACCTGCACCAGTCGGAACTGGGCGACCTGCTCGAGGCACTGCTTGCCGATCAGCGGCATGCGCTGGTCGATCTGCTCGGCAAGGATTTCGACTTCTCCTCGCTGACGGAAGTGGACGACGCGATCCGCGCCGACATCGTCGATCAACTGCCGAACGACCAGATCGCCGAAGCCGTCCAGGAACTCGATTCCGACGATGCGGTCTACATTCTCGAAGACCTGGACGAAGAGGATCAGGAGGAGATCCTTGCCAAGCTGCCGTTCACCGAACGAATCAGGCTGCGCCGGGCTCTCGACTATCCGGAAGAGACCGCCGGACGCCGCATGCAGACGGAATTCGTCGCCGTGCCGCCGTTTTGGACCGTCGGGCAGACGATCGACTACATGCGCGAGGACAAGAACCTGCCCGACCGCTTCAGCCAGGTCTTCGTCATCGATCCGACGTTTCGCCTTCTCGGTGCCGTCGATCTCGACCAGATCCTGCGCACGAAGCGGGCGGTCAAGATCGAGGATGTGATGCACGAGACGCGTCACGCCATCCCGGCGACGATGGACCAGGAGGAGGCTGCGCGCGAATTCGAACAATACGATCTTCTCTCCGCCGCCGTCGTCGACGAAAACGAGCGGCTGGTCGGCGTACTGACCATCGACGACGTCGTCGACGTCATTCAGCAGGAGGCCGAGGAAGACCTTCTGCGCATGGGCGGCGTCGGCGACGAGGAACTGTCCGACAGCATCCTGGCGACGTCCCGGTCGCGCGTGCCGTGGCTGCTGGTGAACCTGCTGACGGCGTTTCTCGCCGCCTCGGTGATCGGCCTCTTCGACCATACGATCGAGAAGATCGTCGCGCTTGCGATCCTGATGCCGATCGTCGCCGGCATGGGCGGCAATGCCGGATCGCAGACGATGACCGTTACCGTCCGCGCGCTCGCCACCAAGGACCTCGACATCTACAACGCCTGGCGCATCATCCGCCGCGAGATGGGTGTCGGCTTCATCAACGGCATCATCTTCGCGGTCCTGATCGGGCTGGTGGCCGGCCTCTGGTTCCAGGACCCGAACATCGGCGCCATCATCGCCGCCGCGATGATCATCAACATGTATGTCGCCGCGGTCGCCGGGATTCTGATCCCGCTACTGCTCGACCGGTTCGGCATCGATCCGGCGGTCGCTTCGGCGGTCTTCGTGACGACGGTCACCGACGTGGTCGGCTTCTTCGCCTTCCTCGGGCTCGCGGCGTGGTGGTTCGGGGTGCGCTGAATCCTGCTCCCGCTGAAGACTGCTCTCAGTGCTTCAGCTTTTCCTCTACGTAGAGCGCGAAGGTGTTCGCGTTCGGGCAGAATTCCTCGGCATGTTCCGCCGCGGTGCCGGCGTCGAGTTCGTGCACGCATCGACCCTTGGTTTCGCAGCGCGAACACAACACCGACATTTCGCGGACGACGGCCGGATCCGTGCGCGCGAGTTCGTCGGCATTGAGCCCGAACGCCGCGATCATGCGCGGCATCAACCTGTCGGCGCCGGCGCCGTGCGAAACCACTTCCTCGAGCTCGGCCTGCGTTATCCCCAGATCGGCGGCCATCTGTGCCACCATCTCCGGGCCGCACGCCTCGATCTCGCGGAGCCCAGCGACGTTGGTTTGATAGTCCCGCCAGCGCGCGACGAGTGCATCCAGCATTTTCATCGGGGTCTCTCCCTCTTTCGAATGCCGATAATGCTATCAAGACGACGCGGGCGGACTTGACTTAGATCAAGTCCAGCGCAGGTGGGATCGCGGCGGCCGGCCTGGAAAAGGGGAACGCGACGGGGGTTTGCCGTTGAGCGGTGCCGGCCGGCATTTGACTTTTACGTAAATGCCATGCGACAGTTTTCCGGCAAGAGGAAGCGATGCCGGGCATGCGGGAATACTACACGATCACCGAATTGACGCGCGAGTTCGACATCTCGACGCGGACGCTGCGCTTCTACGAGGACGAAGGGCTGGTCCACCCCATGCGTCGCGGCCGCACCAGGCTGTTCCGTCCGGCCGACCGGCATTTGATCAAGCAGATCCTGCGCGGCAAGCGGCTCGGCTTCTCGATCAACGAAATCCGCGAGATCATCCAGATGTACCGGGAGCCGCCGGGCGAGGTGGGCCAATTGAAGCTAATGATCAAACGCATCGACGAGAAGCGCGAGGATTTGAGGCAGAAGCGCCGCGACCTCGAGGAGACGCTGGCCGAACTCGACCAGGCTGAAGAATCCTGCGTCGAGCGCCTCGTCGAGCTCGGC
This sequence comes from Rhizobiaceae bacterium, assembly GCA_905339215.1. GTDB lineage: Bacteria > Pseudomonadota > Alphaproteobacteria > Rhizobiales > Rhizobiaceae > DUSC01. The sequence continues at coordinate 3,004 of CAJPFN010000073.1, read as the reverse complement.
GTGACGACCTGAACGGCACGCTGACCGCCGCCGGTCAGATCCAGCGGCGCACCTTCTTCCTGTAGTCGCGGTAGCGCTTGCCGAAACGCTGCTCGAGGTGACGTTCCTCGCGCTCGATGGCGAGCTTCTGCGTGAGGAACGCCGCCGCGATCGCGAGGAGGATGAACCAGGCGATGCCGGAGACCAGGCCGACGCCGATCATCAGGAGCGTGTTGGCGAGATAGATCGGGTTTCGGCTGAAGGAGAAGGGGCCGCCGGTGACCAGATGGTCGGCGCCGCGGTGCGGCAGGATGGTGGTTCGCGCCCGCGCCAGCGTGCGCATCGCCGAGACGTCGATGGCGACGACGGAAGCAATCAGGAGCCAGCCGACGGCGAACAGGATCTCCGAAAGCGGCGGCGTGAACCAGGGAAGGGCGTAGGCGAGGTTGGCGAGGACGGCGAGCGCGATCGCCGAGACGTAGAGCATCGGCGGCCAGGGCAGCCGGTTGGGCCGGCGATCGATATCGTTCATCCCTCTCCTCCTTCCGGCGGCGGGGCGGGAACCGGAGCGTCCCGATCCGTTTCGAACGTGCAGACGCCGGCGAGGTCTTCCAGGCGCAACTGCAGGTCGGCAGTCGCCTGGCCGGCGAAGACCGCGTCGGCAAGCCCGGCGCCTTCGATGGCGTCGAGCATGCAGGCACAGTAGCGCGGACAGAATTCGCCGTCTCGGATTTCCGCGCACTGGCGTTCGCAGGTCCGCAGGAAGCGCACCTCGCGCGTCTCCTGCGGTGCGGGGAAGACCTGCGCGAAGGCCCACACGCAGGCGATCAGCACCGGCTGGTGGACGAGGTAGACGGCGAGGCTGTGGCGTCCGGCAAGTTGCAGCGGCCGCGACCAGCGGCCGGGCGCGTATCGCGCGAGGCGGTCGAGCAGCCCGGCGCCGCGCGCCAGCCGGGCGAGGGCGATGCCGGCGAGCACGGCGCCGAACCAGGGGAACAGCGGCACGTAGTCGTTGGAGCGCGGATTGACGCTGGAAAGGCCGAGCCACCACCAGGCCGGATGGTCGAAGAACCCGGAGCGCAGCACATGCGGCCCGGCGACGAAGACGGCGGCGGCCGCCAGCGTCACCGGCCAGGGCAGCCTCAGGAAGGCGAGACCCAGCACGCTCGCCAGCGCGATCTGGTGGAGGATGCCGAAGAAGATGAAGCCGCTGGGCACGGCGAACCACGTGACGGCGGAGATCGCGGCGGCGGCGCCGGCGACCTGCGCCAGCCGTTTCAAGAAGGCGGCGCGGCGGAAGGTCTCGCCATGGGCGAGATAGAGGCTGACGCCGGCGAGAAAGAGGAACGAGGACGCGATCGAGCGGGCAAACATCTTCCAGCCGCCATGGGCGGTGAGGCCGGCCTCGGCATAGCCGAAGAATTCGAGATCCCAGGCGAAGTGGTAGACCGCCATGGCGACGAGGGCAGCGCCGCGGGCCAGGTCGATCGCTTCGATGCGGCGGGGAGGGGTCTGCAGCATGCTCTGTCCGTCATGGCGCGGCGCGAGGTCGCTCTGGGGAGCAATAGACGGTTTCGCCGGCGGGGGGAACGGCGGAGCCTGCGCGACGGGCGCGGGGGGATGCGCTCCCGATCGCGCGATTGACACCCGTGCCGACCTTCGGGAGAATGGAGCCCTGTCGCGCCGCATGGCGGCTGGGAGAAGGACAGGAGCCTCCATGACCATCGTCACGACCGCCGCAGAGGCGACGGCCGCCCGGCCGGCCCTGCGCCCGCACTGGGTCAACATCGTCGGCATCTCGTTCTACCACCTGGTCGCCGCCCTGGCGTTCTTCCCCTATTTCTTCAGCTGGACGGCGGTGATCGTCGCGGCCGCCGGCACCTTCGTCTTCGGCACCATCGGCATCAACGTGTTCTACCACCGCTATCTCACCCACAAGGGTTTCCAGTCGCCCAAATGGTTCGAGAAGTGGATGGCGGTCATGGCGATCTGCTCCTTCCAGGACACGCCGGCCCATTGGGTCGCTGTGCATCGCCGCCACCACGAATACGCCGACGACGAGCCCGACCCGCACACGCCGGTGCGCAGCTTCCTGTGGGCGCATGTCGGCTGGATCCTGGTGCATTCGCCGGACATGTCGCGCTACGAGATCTATGCCCGCTACGCCAAGGATGTGCTGCGCGACCCGTTCCTGCGTTCGCTCGAAAACCAGCGGGTCTATCTCGGCATCATCGTCGCCCACTGGTTCGTCTTCTTCGGCGCCGGCGCCGGCTGGACGCTCATCTCGGGCGGTACGGGGGCCGAGGCGCTGCAGTTCGGGCTCGGCCTCGTGGTCTGGGGCGTGTTCGTGCGCACGGTGTTCAACTGGCACAACACCTGGGCCGTCAACTCGGTCAGCCACATGTGGGGCTACCGCAACTACGAGACCGACGAGCACAGCCGCAACAACGTCGTGCTCGGCCTGACCGCCATGGGCGAGGGCTGGCACAACAACCACCACGCCGACCCGCGCTCGGCGCGCCATGGCCACCGGCCGTGGGAGATCGACGTCACCTACTGGACGATCCGGCTGTTCGGCGTGATGGGGCTTGCCTGGCGCATCACCGAACCGATGATCAGCCCCGGCGGCGGCGCCGTGAAGACCAAGCCGGCGCAGTGACCGAGCCGCCGGCGGCAGCCGGCCGGCGCATCCGCGGCTTCGATTTTTCGCCCGGACCGGATGACGGCGCGCTCGCGATCGCCGCGCCCGTCGCCGAGATCGGCGCGATGCCGGGCCAGGCCCTTTCGCAGACACAGGTTCTCCTCGCCACGCTGCCTTTCGGCCCTGGCCATTGAGAAGGAAGTCGGGAAGCGGGGCGCTGGGCCGTGCCTTCCGAAACTTTTATTACGTGGCGCGATCCATGCGCCCCGCCGGCGATTTTTCGGGCCGACCTGCCTTTCTACCCGGAGCGCCGAAGGTGGCCGCCGGAGATCGTCTTCCGGACGTCTGCTCAGGGGCGCCTTCCGTCTTTGTGCCAATGGGCAC
>CAJPFN010000072.1 GCA_905339215.1 Rhizobiaceae bacterium | reverse complement strand
CCGAAGTTACAGCCGGGCGATCACGGTCCGGTGAGGTCGAGCCGGTGAGGTTCGGCCACGAGGACGCTACCACATCGTCTGGCGGGCGCGGACCGGCCACTCCTTGTCGTAAGCCTCGCCGTCGATCCGGCTGCGACTGGTGACGGCGAGGATCTTGCCCGGAGTGGGCAGCGATGCCGGATCGACATGTTTCTGCGGGTTCCACAGTTCCGAACGGTGGATGGCGCGGGCGCACTGGAAGTAGACCGCCTCGACCGCGATCACCAGTACCGAGCGCGCCGGCTTGCCTTCCATGGCGAAAGACGCGCACAGGTCGGCATCGACGGAAATCGTCGCGCGACCGTTGACTCTCAGCGTTGTACCCGAGCCCGGCACCAGGAAGAGCAGGCCGACGCGCGGGTCGCGGACGACGTTCTTCAGCGAGTCGGCGCAATTGTTGCCGCGCCTGTCCGGTATCATCAGGGTGCGCGGGTCGGCGATGCGGACGAAGCCGGCGACATCGCCGCGCGGCGAGCAGTCGAGCCCTTCCGGCCCCGCCGTCGCAAGCGCGACGAAAGGCGAGGCCTTAATGAAGGCCGCGTATTCCGGAATGACGTGGTCGAGTCCCTTGACCAGCGAGGTCTCGCCCGGCTGCCCGTAGAGCGCCTCGATCGTGTCGATCGTGTTCATGTCCGCCTCCGGAATCCGCTCTCACCTTGCCCGGCAAGGGTGACGCGCGCTCGACGGCGTCTCGGTCATCCCCGCGAAAGGCCCTTCTCTTCCAGTTCATCGAGATACGCCTGCCAGCGCGCTTCCTTGTCGTGTCCGAGCTGGTGGAGATAGGTCCAGGTGAAGATGCCGGTGTCGTGGAAGTCGTCGAAGGTGATGCGCACCGCGTAGTTGCCCACCGGTTCGATTTTCAGGATGGCAACATCGCGCTTGCCCGGCACCGTCACACGCTGCTCCGGCGAATGGCCCTGCACCTCGGCCGAGGGCGACAACACCCTGAGCATCTCCGCCGGCAGCTCGAACGGACGGTGATCGGGAAACGTAACCGTCAGCAGCCGGCGGTCTTTTGAGACGCGAAGCTCGGTCGGCGCGTTCATGGTCGTCCCTTCCTGTTTGCGCCCGTCTGGTACGACGCTTCGAGCCGTTGCGGAAGATGGCGCTTGCCTCCCGGGGCGTTCTATATATCTAAATAGGTCTGTCGCCGCAGCGAGGCCGAAACGCCGCCAGCTTGATCGCGCGCAAGGAAAGACCGGCCTGCAACGGCGACAAGACGGCTGGCAAAAGGGGAAACGCAGTCCATGGGCAGTTTCGACGGCACGATGATCGATCCGTTCGGACGCGCCATCAGCTATCTGCGCGTCTCCGTCACCGACCGTTGCGACTTCCGCTGCACCTACTGCATGGCCGAGGACATGGCCTTCCTGCCAAAGAAGGACCTGCTGTCGCTGGAAGAGCTCGACCGGCTGTGCACGGTCTTCGTCGAGAAGGGCGTCAGGAAACTTCGTCTCACCGGAGGTGAGCCGCTGGTACGCAAGAACATCATGCATTTGGTGCGCCAGCTGTCGCGTCACCTCGCCTCCGGGGCGCTGGAGGAGCTGACGCTGACCACCAATGGCTCGCAGCTCTCGCGCTACGCTGCCGAGCTCGCCGATTGCGGCGTGAGGCGCATCAACGTCTCGCTCGACACGCTCGACGCCGAGAAATTCCGCACCATCACCCGCTGGGGCAGCCTCGACAAGGTCCTCGAAGGTGTCGAGGCGGCGGAGCGCGCCGGGCTTCGGATTAAGATCAACGCCGTCGCGCTGAAAGACTTCAACGACGCCGAGTTGCCCGAGATCATGCGCTGGGCGCACGGCCGCGGCATGGATCTCACCGTCATCGAGACCATGCCGATGGGCGAGATCGATGCCGACCGCACCGACCAGTACCTGCCCCTGTCGCAGCTGCGCGCCGGCCTCGAGCGGCAGTTCACGCTGACCGACATCCCCTTCCGCACCGGCGGCCCGGCGCGCTACGTCACCGTCGCCGAGACCGGCGGCCGGCTCGGCTTCATCACGCCGATGACGCACAATTTCTGCGAGAGCTGCAACCGCGTGCGCCTCACCTGCACCGGCACGCTCTACATGTGCCTCGGCCAGGACGACGCGGCCGACCTGCGCGCGCCGCTGCGCGCGTCCGAAGGCAACGAGCTGCTGTCACAGGCGATCGACGAGGCGATCGGGCGCAAGCCGAAGGGGCACGACTTTGTCATCGACCGGCGCACGCGCAAGCCGGCCGTTGCCCGCCACATGAGCGTCACCGGCGGCTGACCATGCGCCGCCCGATCAGGCTCGCGGCCGGCTTCGCGCTCGCCCTGACGATGGGGGCGGCCGGCCTCGCCACCGCGTCTGCCGAGCCGGTTCGCTACACCAATCCGCGGTTCGGCACGACGGTCGTCATGCCCGGCGAGGTCTTTTCGCAGCCCCAGCCGCCCCCGGAGAATGGCGACGGCATGAGCTGGCGGGCGGCCGACGGCGGCTTCCTGGCCGTCTACGGAATGTATAACGCCCTCGGCCAGACACCGGAGGAATTCGCCGACTGGGATAGCGACAACCAGGGACCGGGCTATGAGGTCACCTATCGACGGGTCGCCGGAGACTGGGTGGTCCTTTCCGGCTACGATGGCGGCGAGGTCTTCTACAAGCGCTTCGAATTCGGTGCCGACGACGTCATCCATGCGCTTCTGATCACCTATCCGAAGGCGCGCAAGGGCTTCTACGACAAGCTCGTCGGCAAGATCGCCGAGAGTTTCGACGGCCCTTGAGATCGCCGGGCGGGCCGATTTACCGCCGCGTCATGTTGGAATAGCATTCATCCCCGCGTGCGTCCGCGCGTGATCTCCAGGGGGACCCCTCATGAAAAGACTCCTCGCGTCCGCGCTCCTCTGCGCGCTCTCCGCCATGCCCGCTGCGGCCCAGTCGATCGGCGGCAGCTACGACGTAGCCGGCACCAACTTCGACGGATCGCCCTATAGCGGCACCGCCGAAATCACGCTCACCAGCGAGACCACTTGCGTCATCGAGTGGACGACCGGCTCGACCACCTCGCAGGGCATCTGCATGCGCAACGACAGTGCCTTCGCCGCCGGCTACATCCTCGGCGACGAGATCGGCCTCGTCGTCTACAAGGTCATGTCCGACGGCTCGCTGCACGGCCTGTGGACGCTTGCCGGCAAGGAAGGAAACGGCACCGAGATCCTCACCCCGCAGTAGCAGCCTTTAATAAGGGCACGCGGCCGCCCGCTGACCGTTTCCGGGAACACCGGCGACGGCTTCTGCCATTGACTGGCCTAGTGTTTGGGGCATTGCGGTTTCGCGGTCCGGTGCTACATGCAACCGCCAGTACCAACCGCCCCGGTGAGCCCTTGTCCCTCTCCCCCAACATGCGCGGCGCGCTCTTCATGGCGGTGTCGATGGCCGGTTTCACCATCAACGACGCCATCACCAAGACCGCATCCGAAGCGATGAACATGGGCCAGGTCATGTTCGTGCGCGGCGTCTTCGCCACGGTTCTGATCGGCGCCTTGGCGTGGTACAGGGGAGCACTCTCGTTTCCCCGCGACGCACTGCAGAAGCATGTCGTCCTCCGCGTGGTCGGCGAGGTCGGCGCAACCGTCGGGTTCCTTGTCGCCCTGGCGCACCTGCCGCTCGCCAACGTCTCCGCCGTCCTCCAGGCGCTGCCGCTCGCCGTCACCATGGGCGCGGCACTGGTCTTCGACGAGCCGGTCGGATGGCGGCGCTGGCTGGCCATCTCCGTCGGCTTCCTCGGCGTCCTCGTCATCGTCCAGCCGGGCTTCGAGGGCTTCAACGTCCATGCGGTCTCGGCCCTCGTCTGTGTCGCCTTCTGCACGGTCCGCGATCTCGCGACGAAGCGCATTCCCGATGAAGTGCCGACCATGCTCGTATCCACCGCAACTGCCGCGGCGGTGGCGATCGTCGGGCTGGCCCTGGTCCAGCCGATGGGCGGGTGGTCGCCGCTGCGGCCTGCCGAGACCAGTCTCCTCGCCGGCGCGGCGCTGCTACTCGTCGTCGGCTACCAGTTCATCATCCTGGCGATGCGTATCGGCGACATCTCCTTCATCGCCCCGTTCCGCTACACCGCGCTCCTGTGGGCCATCGCCCTCGGATTCCTCGTCTTCGGCGACGTGCCCGACATGGCGATGACCGTCGGCGCCACGCTCGTCGTCGGCTCCGGGCTCTACGCGCTCTATCGCGAGCGCGTCGTCGGGCACCAGCGGCCGGCGGCCGAGAGCACCAGCCCTGCCATGGCGCCTGACGGCATGTAACCGGGAACCGCGACTGGACATGGCGACGACCTATTTCGACCGCGGCTCGCCGCCCCACATCTCGACGTTGATCCTGGCGACCTCGATCGGCTCGCTGACCATGAACGTCTTCCTGCCGTCGCTCCCCGGCATGGCACGCTACTTCCAGACCGACTATGCCTTCGTTCAGCTCGCGGTCTCGCTCTACCTCGCTGCGACCGCGGTATTGCAGCTTTTCATCGGGCCGGCGTCGGATCGTTTCGGACGGCGCCCCGTCATGCTCTTCTCCTTCACGGTCTTCCTGTTCGGCACCGCGGCCGCCGTCTTCGCCCCGACCATCGAAATCCTGCTCTGCTGCCGGCTGTTGCAGGCGTTTTCCGCGGCGGGCATGGTCCTGTCGCGCGCGATCGTTCGCGACACGGTCGACGCCAACGAGGCGGCGAGTCGCATGGGCTACATCACCATGGGCATGGCACTGGTGCCGATGATCGGCCCGATGATCGGCGGCTTCTTCGACGAGATTTACGGCTGGAAGGCCGCCTTCGTGCTCACCCTCGCCTTCGGCGCGGTCACGATGGCGGTCGTCGCATTCGACCTCGGCGAAACGAACCTGCGGCGGTCCCCAGGTCTGGCCGTACAGTTCGCCACCTATCCGGCCCTGCTGCGTTCGCCCCGCTTCTGGGGATATTCCCTGACCGCTGCCTTCACCTCCGGCGCCTTCTTCGCCTTCATCGGCGGCGGCCCCCTCGTCGCGACCGAAATGCTCGGCCTCGCCCCGTCGGGCTACGGCATCTACTTCGGCATCATCTCCGCCGGATATATCGTCGGCAATTTCCTGTCGGGCCGCTTTTCGGGTCGGATCGGCATCAATCGCATGACGCTGGCCGGCGGTCTGGTCGCCTCCGGCGGCATCCTGCTCGCGCTCCTGCTGTTCCTCGCCGGATTCCATCATCCCCTTTCCCTCTTCGGTCCCGCGGTTTTCCTCGGCATCGGCAACGGCATCACGCTTCCCAACGCCAATGCGGGCATCGTCAGCGTCCGTCCCGACATCGCCGGTTCGGCGTCGGGTCTCGGCGGTGCCCTGCAGATCGGCGGCGGCGCCCTGCTTTCCGTCGTCGCAGCCGCGCTCCTTGGTCCCGACAGCGGTCCCTATCCGCTGCTCTGGGTCATGCTCTTCTCGTCCGTGGCCGCGGTTCTCACCACGCTCTTGGTCATGCGATTGCGCGAGCAGGGGGACCGCCGGTGACCGCCGCGACCGCCATCGCCGGACTGGTGCTCGCGGGCGGACGCTCGACGCGTATGGGCGGCGAAGACAAGGCGCTGCTCGCCATCGGAGGGCGCCGCCTGGTCGACCGCGTCCTCGCGCGTCTCGCCCCCCAGGTCTGCCGCGTTGCGATCAGCGCCAATGGCGACCCGCGGCGCTTTGGACAACTCGGCATTCCGATCCTGGCGGACCCGCTTCCCGGCGGTCTCGGTCCGCTTGCCGGCGTGCTCGCCGGACTGGAATGGGCAGCGACCCTTCCGGGCGTGACCGGCCTCGTCACCGTCGCGACCGACACGCCGTTCCTGCCTTCGGACCTCGTCGACCGTCTGGCCGCTGGCCGGTCCGGTGAAGGATCGCTGACCGTGGCCGCGTCCGGCGACAGGATCCACCCGGTGGACGCCTTGTGGCCGGTGGCCGCAGCCGCCGATCTCAGGCACTATCTCCAGGCGGGCGAAACCTACAAGGCGACGCGTTTCATCGAGAAGTTCGGCTATTCTGCCGTTTCCTTCGACCCGGTCGCCCTGCCCGGCGGCGCAGTCGATCCGTTCTTCAACATCAATACGCGGGACGACCTGGCGACCGCCGCCCGCCTGCTTGGGGAGACGGCGCCATGACGCAGAGGGTGTTTGGTGTCGCCGGCTGGAAGAACTCCGGCAAGACCACGATGACCGAGCGCCTCGTCGCCGAACTGGCCGGCCGCGGCTGGCGGATCGCCACGGTCAAGCATGCCCACCACGACGCCGACGTCGACCACGACGGCACCGACAGCTTTCGCCATCGCCAGGCCGGCGCGCGCGAGGTGGCTCTCGTCACCGGCCGTCGCTGGGCGCTGATGCACGAACTGCGCGGCGAGCCCGAGCCGACGCTCGGTGAGGTCCTCGATCGCCTGTCGCCCTGCGATCTCGTTCTCATCGAGGGTTACAAGCGTGAGGCACACGCCAAGCTTGAGCTGCGTCGCCGTGGCGCGAAAGAGGCGACGCCGCTCGCGCCCGGCGATCCGAGCATCGTCGCCATTGCCGCCGACTTCCCTGTGGACGACGCCACGCTCCCGGCCTTCCATCTCGACGATATCGGCGCCATCGCCGACTTCATCGAACGGGTTACCGGCCTCGTTTCGCCTGCGGCACCGCCGGCGATCTGAGCGGCGAGGCCCGTTCAGGTCGGGCACGGGAGAGGCTTTTTCCCGAACGCCGAGGACCGTTGCCCGAATTGCATATCCGGTTGCCCGCATCCGAGGATTGCGGTTGCTTTTTCCGCGAAAACAGTGGGAATATCGACGCCACTGGACGATCGGACCGTGGCGCGGCGCGCCCGGAAAGGCAATATGAGCCGGCGTCCATAACAGAGAGGAACAACATGCGTATCTCCAAGCGTCTCGCATTTGCCGTGTCGGCAGCCGCGATCACACTGTCCGTCGGCGCGAGCCAGGCCCAGGAACTGAACCTGAAGATCGGCACGGAAGGCGCCTACCCGCCCTTCAACAACCTGACTTCCGACGGCAAGCTCGTCGGCTTCGACATCGACATCGCCAACGCCCTCTGCGAGGAGATGAAGGCGAAGTGCGAGTTCGTCACCCAGGACTGGGACGGCATCATTCCCGCCCTGATCTCCGGCAAGTTCGATGCCATCATCGCGTCGATGTCGATCACCGAAGAGCGCAAGCAGAAGGTCGACTTCACGCAGAAGTACTACAACACGCCGTCGGCCGTCGCCGGTCCCAAGGACAGCGACATCAAGGAAATCAGCAAGGCGGGCCTCGCCGGCAAGACGATCGGCGTCGCCACCTCGACCACGCACTTCAACTACGCGTCCCAGACCTATACGGATTCCGAGATCAAGGGCTATCCGACGAGCCAGGAGTTCCTGCTCGATCTCGCCAACGGCCGCCTCGATGCCGTCGAGGACGACATCAGCGTGCTCGAAGGGTGGCTCGCGACGCCGGACGGTGCCTGCTGCAAGATCCTCGGCCAGCCCTCGCCGCAGCCTGCCGAGATCTTCGGTGAAGGCGCGGGCATTGCCGTGCGCAAGGGCGAGACGGCCCTGGTCGAGAAGTTCAACGCGGCCATCCAGGCGATCCGCGCGAACGGGAAGTACAAGGAGATCAACGACAAGTACTTCAGCTACGACGTCTACGGCGGCTGATATGTATCGGGCGGCGGGCGACGCCCCGCCGCCTCCCCCTTCTTTTCGACACAGGTAGCCGCCCGGGCCGATGCAGAGCATGTTGACGCTGATAAGCTGGGGTCCCGACGGCTGGCTCGACGACATCGCCTATGGCGTCTTCATAACCATATCGCTGGCCGCAGCGACCTTGCCGGTCGGCCTGGCAATCGGCTTCTTCGTCGCGCTCGCCAAGCAGTCCGATGAGCCTTCGCTTCGTCTCGCCGGCAACATCTACACGACGATCTTCCGCGGCCTGCCAGAGCTCCTGACGCTCTTCCTCGTCTACTACGGCGTCCAGATTGGCCTGCAGAGCCTCGTCCAGCTCGCTGATCCGACGGCCACCGTAGAGGTCAACAGCTTCGTCTCGGGCATGGTTGCGCTCGGCGTTGTCTTCTCCTCCTATGCCAGCGAAGTCTTCCTTTCCGCCTTCCGCGCCATCCCCCGCGGCCAGTACGAGGGCGGCTACGCCATCGGTTTGACCAGCTTCCAGACGATGCGGCTGGTCGTCCTGCCGCAGCTCGTCCGCATCGCGCTTCCCGGCCTCGCCAACCTTTGGCTGATCCTGCTCAAGGACACGGCGCTCGTCTCGGCGATCGGGCTTTCCGATATCCTGCGCCAGACCGGCATCGCGGCGCGCGTCACCCGCGAGCCCTTCCTGTTCTTCGGCCTGGCCTGCCTGATCTACCTCGTGCTCGCCATCATCTCGTCCTTCGGCATCCACGCTGTCGAGCGCTCGGTCAGCCGCTCGGAGGCGAAGCGATGACGGCGGTGGTCTCGCCAGCCGCGGCGGTCGAACCGCCGCCGCCGGTCGCGCGCAATTGGTCGCGCAGCCGCATCGCCGGCCACGTCCTCGTCGGCCTGTGGTTCCTGCTCGGCGTGCTCCTGGTGGTCTATCTGGTCACGGCGTGGAATCCGGAGCTCTTCCAGCGCTACGCGCCGACCTACGCCTCCGGCCTCGGCGTCACCTTGACGCTCGTCGTCATCTCGACCGTGCTCGGCGCCCTGCTGTCGATCCCCGTCGCGGCCGGCCGCATGTCGCGGAACCCGGTGATCGGCGCCATCGCCTACAGCTACGTCTATTTTTTCCGCGGCACGCCGCTGCTCGCGCAGACGTTCCTGATCTACTACGGCCTCGGCAGCTTCCGGCCGCAGCTCGAGGCCGTCGGTCTGTGGACGTTCTTCCGCGAAGCCTGGTACTGCGCGATCCTCGCCTTCACCCTCAACACGGCGGCCTATCAGGCGGAAATCCTCCGCGGCGCGATCGAGAGCGTCGGCAAGGGGCAATGGGAAGGTGCCGCCTCGCTCGGCCTGACCAGGTGGCAGACCCTGCGCAAGGTCGTCCTGCCGCAGGCCCTCATCGTCGCGCTCCGCCCCTACGGCAACGAGCTGATCCTTATGATCAAGGGCTCGGCCATCGTTGCCATCATCACAGTCTACGACCTGATGGGCGTCACGCGGCTGGCCTTCTCGCGCAGCTTCGACTTCCAGACCTACATCTGGGCCGCGCTCCTCTATCTCGCGCTGGTCGAGTCTCTGCGCCACGCCACCGAATGGATCGAACGGCGCATCACGCGGCACTTGAAGCGCTGACTTCGTTCGCGCGATGCACTATGAAATCCTACCCAACAGACTGAAAGGATTCGAAGATGGCGACCGTTGCGTTCCTCGGCCTCGGGGTCATGGGCTATCCGATGGCGGCGCACCTGAAGAACAAGGGCGGCCACGACGTCACGGTCTATAACCGCACCGCCGCACGCGCCGAGAAGTGGGTGGCCGAGCATGGCGGCCGGAGCGCGCCGACGCCGGCCGACGCCGCCGACGGCAAGGACTTCGTCTTCGCCTGCGTGGGCAACGACGACGACCTTCGCGAAGTCGCCATCGGCCCATCCTCCGGCGCGTTCAGCGCGATGAAGAAAGGCGCCATCTTCATCGACAACACGACCGCCTCCGCCGAGGTCGCCCGCGAGCTCGCCGAAAAAGCCGATGCGCGCGGCTTCGGCTTTCTCGATGCGCCGGTGTCCGGCGGCCAGGCCGGCGCGGAGAACGGCGTGCTCACCGTCATGGTCGGCGGAGCACAGGAGCATTTCGACAGGGCCAAGCCGGTCATCGAGGCATACGCCCGCATGGTCGGCCTGATGGGACCGGCCGGCGCCGGCCAGCTCACCAAGATGATCAACCAGATCTGCATCGCCGGCCTCGTCCAGGGTCTCGCCGAAGGCATCCATTTCGGCAAGCGCGCCGGGCTCGACATCGAGAAGGTGATCGAGGTCATCTCGAAGGGCGCGGCCGGCTCCTGGCAGATGGAGAACCGCCACAAGACGATGAACGCGGGGAAATACGATTTCGGCTTCGCCGTCGACTGGATGCGCAAGGATCTCGGCATCTGCCTCGCCGAAGCCGATCGCAACGGCGCCAAGCTGCCGGTGACCGCGTTGATCGACCAGTTCTACAAGGACGTCCAGGCAATGGGCGGGCGGCGCTGGGACACCTCCTCGCTGCTGGCGCGCCTGGAGAAGTAGGCATCGCCATGGCCGGACTCGGGCGCGACGCGACGGTCGAGGACATCCTCGCACATCTCGGCTCGCTCGCATCCGACAGGAACCGCGTCGGCATGGCGCGGTACGGCATCCGCGCCGATCGCGCCTTCGGCGTCTCCAACGCGGTGCTCCGCCCGCTGGCGAAGGCGATCGGTCGCGAACACGAGCGCGCGCAGGCGCTGTGGGCGAGCGGCTGGCGCGAGGCGCGCCTGCTGGCGAGTTTTTCAGACGAGCCGCGCTTGGTCACCGAGGCGCAGGCCTTGTCCTGGGCGGAAGACTTCGATTCCTGGGAGATCGTCGACCATGCCGCCGACCTGTTCGCCGATGCGCCTGACGCCGGCCGCCTGATCGAGGTCTTCGCCGCCGATGAACGCGAGTTTGTGCGCCGTGCCGCCTTCGCCATGATCGCCTGGGCCGCAGTTCACCAGAAGAAAGCCCCCGACGAACGCTTCCGCGCCTATCTTCCGCTGATCGAGCGCCACGCGACCGATCCGCGCAACTACGTGCGCAAGGCGGTCAACTGGGCGCTGCGCCAGATCGGCAAGCGATCGCCGGCCCTCCACGAACCGGCGCTCGCGCTGGCGGAAAGGCTCGCCGCCTCGCCGGACCGCACCGCGCGCTGGATCGGCGCCGACGCCGTGCGCGAATTGACCGACGAGAAGACGCTCGAACGTCTCCATCGCCGGCGCCGCGCCTCGCGCGGCGATTGACGGACGCGCCCGGGCGGCATTGAATGCTGCCCATGCCGCGGCTCGATGTCCTTTGCGCTTCTTTCGCCCTCGTCGCCATCCTCGCGCTGTTCGCGCCGTTGCCGGCGTCGGGTGCTTCCGCCGAGGCGCGCTCGATTGCGTGGTCGGCCTTGCAGGGTGCGGTCACCGGCGGCAAGCCTGCGGATGCCGCCAGGCTCGCCTGGGCAATCGATGGCGAAACCATCGAAATCAAGGGATACGCCCTTCCCGTCGACCGCGACGGCGACCTGGTCTACGAGTTCATGCTGGTTCCCTGGGCCGGCGCGTGCAGCCACATGGCGCAGCCGCCGCCGGAGCAGGTCATCCATGTCACCGCGATGAAGCCGTTCCGCATGGCGGAAAGCTATGAGTTCGTCTCGATCAGCGGCCGCATCCGTCCAGGGCTGGAAAAGACCCAGCTCTTCATCATGGACGGCGTTACCGTTATCGAGGCCGGCTACAGCATCGGTCGGGCCGACGTGGCACGGGCCGACGAGGGCAGCGGCAGCGCACCGGCGAAAAGATCGTCGCCCTGGGGTTTCCTCAAGTAGCCGTCATTCGGGACCGCCGGCTCATGCTGCGTGCGAGCCGCTTTCCTTTTCGACGATCATGTAGTCGAGCGGCATCTCGGTCGTATATTTGATCTGCTCCATGGCGAAGGAAGACGAGACGTCGCGGATCTCGATCTTGGCGATGAGCCGCTTGTAGAACGCGTCGTAAGCCGCAATGTCCGGCACCACCACGCGCAGCAGGTAGTCGACATCACCGCTCATCCGGTAGAATTCCACGACCTCGGGGAACTCCTGGATCACTTCGGAAAACCGGCGCAGCCATTCCAGGCTGTGCGAGTTGGTGCGGATCGAGACGAAGACGTTCACCCGGACGTTGATCTTCTGCGGATCGAGCACGGCCACCCGGCCCTTGATGACGCCCTCCTCCTCGAGCTTCTGGATGCGGCGCCAGCACGGGGTCGTGGACAGGCCGACCTTCTTGGCGATGTCGGCGACGGCGAGCGTCGCGTCCTCCTGCAGCAAACGCAGGATCTTTCGGTCGAGGCGGTCCATTTTTAGCTCCGGTTGGAAAAGTGTTGCGATTGTGATAGCCGCGCGCCCTCACCGCAAGAAAAAATTTCTCCACGCGCCGCCGGATATCGACTTGCCGTACTAAGAATTGCGGCGCAGGCGATGCGCGATTTGCGCCTTGAGGAAAGGAAGCAAATCCATTCCGAACCACGGATTGCGCTTCAGCCAGCCGCTGTTGCGCCAGGAGGGATGCGGCAGCGGGAGGATCTTTGGCGCCGCTGCTGAGTCGAAGATGCAGCGCCAGTCGCGCACGGTCTCGGTCAGCGAAGCCGATCGCGCGGCGCCCAGATGCCATGCCTGAGCATGGATGCCGACCGCCAGCACGAGGTCGATCTGCGGCATCGCCGCCATCAGCCGGGCGCGCCACAACGGCGCGCATTCGCGACGCGGCGGCAGGTCGCCACCGGCGGCATCGAGGCCGGGAAAGCAGAAGCCCATCGGCAGGATGGCGAAATTGTCGGGATCGTAGAACGCGGCGCGGTCGACGCCAAGCCAATCGCGCAACCGGTCGCCCGACGGATCGTTGAACGGGATCCCTGTCGCATGCACCCGCGTCCCCGGCGCCTGCCCGGCAATGACGATCCTGGCCTTGGAAGAAACGACGAGGACCGGCCGCGGCTCATGCGGAAGAGGTCGTCCCGACGGCGTGTCGCGACAGACGCGGCAGGTTCGCACCTCCGCCGCCAGCGCCCGAAGCTCGTCAGGCAACAGGCGTCACGCCGAAGCGCTGGGCCGCGCCGCGACCGCGCGATGCCAGCGGATGACGTTGGTCAGGTCCTCGGGCACGGCGATCCGCGCCGGCTTCATGAAGTCGACCGCGATCATTCCGGTGATGTCGGCGATCGAATAATCGTCGCCGGCGATAAATTCGCGGCCGGCCAGTTCGCGGTCGAGGATGCGCAGGAACTCGACCGCCTTCGGCTTGTTCGCCTCGCCCCACTCCGGGACCTGCGGGACCTCCCACTCCTTCATTGCCGGGTGAATGTGACGGAAAGCCTGCGCCACCGTCGCCATGAGGTTCAGTTCCATGCGCCGCTGCCACATCTCGACCAGCGCCTTGCCCAGGGCGCCGCGGCCCAGCAGCGCCGGCTCCGGATGGAGTTCCTCGAAATAGCGGCAGATCGCCACCGACTCGGTCAGGATCGTGCCGTCGTCGAGTTCGAGGACCGGCAGGCGCTGCAGCGGGTTGCGCGAGGTCACCGGCTCCTTCTTGTGCTCCATCGCACCCATGTCGACCGGCACCAGCGGCACCTCGATCCCCTTCTCCGCGAGGAACACGCGCACGCGTCTCGGATTGGGCGCCTTGCCGCCGTCGAACAGCTTCATCGGATACCTCCCGCTTCGGTTGTGTCTCCTCGGCTTATCAGGGAAAGCCGAGGAATGCACGGAGCCACGCGAGGATCCCCGATGGCCGGGCGTGTTCGGCCTCCGCCGCCGCGCCATGCATCTCGCGCCAGTCGCGCGGACGCTCGAACGTGCCCGCCCAAACACCTCGCCTTTGTTGCCGCGCAATCGCTTCCTCGCTCTCGTAGTCGCCATAGGCGACGGCCCAGCCGGCCGTGACCTGCGCCCGTGCGAGATCGGCTTGCCGGGCGCTGCAGCCTGCGAGCAGCCGATCGTACCGGTCCCTTTCCCTCCCGGCGCAGGCGACCGGAGCCGATCCGATCAGTTCGACGAGCGCCCGCCTTGATTCTCGCCCGCAAGCGTAGTCTTGGCCGTCGCGCTGGCAGATCTGGTCGAGTTCGGGCGCATCGATCCCCAGCAGGCGGATACGCCCGCCGGCAACAACCAGCGAATCCCCGTCGTTGACCTCCGCCCTGCCCTCGATGCGGACGGCAGCGCCTTCGTCGACCCGGGCAACGACCAGCATGAGAAGGCCGAGAACGGCGATTGCCAGGAAGACGTCGCCGGCAAGACGAAGCCGGCTTCGCGGCGGGCGCTGGCCGCCGCCGCGCGGTCGGAGACCGAGAAAGCGACTCATATGGCAAAGAGAACCTTAATCATTCGCGTCTAGCGTTCGAAAGGAACTCGATCGATCGAAAAAGCAGATATCTTTCATGCCGTTGCCGGACATGAACACGGCAGACAAATTCATTGTGGACCGCACGAAAGCCCACCGCAACAGCGACGTGGCGCGTGCGGTGCGGCGCACGCGCGACCGCCTTTCGCAGCGCGCCGGCAATCCGGAGTTCGATCGCGAACTGCTGAAGCTGCATGCGCGGACTGTCGTCACCAGCGCCGCCGCCATTCCGTTCCTCGTGTTGGTCATCGCCGGCGGCGGCCTGCTCGTCGGCATGAGCGGTACGATCCTCGCCTGGGCGCTGATCGCGGTCTCCTGCTACACGAGCCTCGCCTTCTACGCCCGCCGCATCGACCGGAGCGAGACGTCGCGGGTCGATGTCACGTCGACCCGCCGCCTGTTTCTCGCGCTCCACCTCGTGACAGGCCTGGCGTGGGCCTATTTCGCCGCCCTCGGCTGCTCGCCCTGCGGTGTGGATCAGTTCGCCGTCATCAAGGCCGTCGTCCTTCTCCTGGCCATGGCGGCGACCGCCATCATCGCCTCGGCCTTGAACGGCGCGTTGCGCGCGACCTTCGCCATACCGGTTGCCGCCTATGCGCTGTTCGGCGGCAATCTGCGCGAGCCGGTCGAGGCGATCATGGCCGGGCTGTTGGTCGTATCGCTGCCGTTCTTCGACTACGTCGCCGGGCACTTCAACAAGTCGACCCTGATGCTTCTGTCCTTCCGCACCGAGAAGGATGCGCTCATCGCTGAGCTCGAGACCGCGAAGGCGATGTCGGACGAAGGGCGCCGCCGCGCCGAAGACGCCAACCTCGCCAAGTCGCGTTTCCTCGCCTCGATGAGCCATGAGCTGCGTACGCCGCTCAACGCCATCCTCGGCTTTTCCGAGGTCATGGCCAAGGAAGTTCTCGGGCCGATGCAGAACACGACCTATCGCGAGTACGCGCAGGACATCCACGATTCGGGACGCCACCTTCTCGACCTGATCAACGAGATCCTCGACCTCTCGCGCATCGAGGCCGGTCGCTATCAGTTGAACGAGGAACCGATCTCGCTCGCCGCCGTGGTCGAGGAATGCTGTCACCTGACCGAACTGAAGGCCCGGCAGAAGAACATCCGCATGGTCGAGCAGTTCGAACCCGCACTGCCGAAGCTCGTCGCCGACGAACGCGCCGTGCGGCAGATCGTCCTCAACCTTTTATCCAACGCCGTGAAGTTTACCCCGAGCGGCGGCGAGATCCGCGTCAAGGTCGGCTGGACCGCCGGCGGGGGCCAGTATCTCGCCGTGATCGACGATGGTCCCGGCATCCCGCCCGAGGAGATTTCCGTCGTCCTGTCCGCCTTCGGCCAGGGCTCCATCGCCATCAAGAGCGCCGAACAGGGCACGGGCCTCGGTTTGCCGATTGTCCAGGGCCTCATCGCGATGCACGATGGCGAATTCGTACTGAATTCCAAGCTGCGCGAGGGCACCGAGGCGATCGCCATCTTCCCGCCGACGCGTGTCATGGAAGACATGCCGGCCCTGCCCACCCAGAAGGCGGCGGCCGGCGGGCGTTGACCTCGATCCGCGTCCGGAAGACAGCGAAGCGCGTCAGTGGAGCGTAGCCGACATTCCCGAATGGACGAGCGCAGCCGACTTGACCAGCCCGGCGGCCAGCGCGGCGGCGGTGCCCTCTCCGTGCGAGAGGCCGAGGTCGAGGATCGGGCGAAGGCCCATGCGCCGAAGCGCCTCGCCATGGCCGGGTCTGGATGAGACGTGCGCGGCCAGACAATGGTCGAGCGCGCCGGGCTGCATGGCGTGGAGGATCGCAGCCGCAGCAGTCGCGGCGAAGCCGTCGAGGATTACCGGCACCTGCTGGATGCGGGCGGCGAGAATCGCACCTGCGATCGCGGCAAACTCGCGTCCGCCGATCCGGCGCAGAACCTCCAGCGGATCCTTCAGGCGCCCGGCATGTACCGAAAGCGCGCGGTCGACGACGTCGATCCGGCGCGCGGTCAGGTCGCCGTCCGCGGCGCGGCCGGGCTTGACCCAGTCCGCCCCGGTGCCGCCGAACAGCGCCGCGAGTATGGCCGCCGCGACGGTCGAGTTGCCGACGCCTAGGTCGCCGACGCACAGTAGGTCGGCGCCGCCGGCGACGGCCTCCATGCCGAACGCCATCGTCGCCGCGCAGGCGCGCTCGTCGAGCGCCGGCCCCTCGGTGATGTCGGCGGTCGGCAGGTCGAGTGCCAGGTCGAAGACCTTCAGGCCGAGGTCGTGCGCGATGCAGATCTGGTTGACCGCAGCACCCCCTGCCGCGCAAAGCTCGACCATCGCTGCCGTTTCTTCCGGTCGGCGCTTGGAGATGCCGTTCCGCGCCACGCCGTGATTGCCGGCGAAGATGGCGACAAGCGGACGGGACACGGCCGGCGGCCTGCCGGTCCAGGCGGCGAGCCACTCGGCCATCTCCTCGAGGCGGCCAAGGGAGGACTCCGCCTTACGCATGCGCCGGAAGTCCCTTCGAACCGTGGCAGCCGCGTCCTCGTCGGGCCCGGGGAGTTGCGAAAACAGTGCGCGGAAGTCGTCGAATGGCAGGCCGGTGATGGTCATCGCCGCGCATCTCTCCGTTTTTCCGGAAACGCTCATAGACCGATTGTAGCCGCTGCACAATTCGCGCAAAAGTCGAATACCGTTCGGCGAAGTCTCGCTCCAGCCTTGCATTGGCCGGAGACCTGTCCCATGTGGGACACACCACCGGAAGCAAGCCTTTGTCCATCGAATCGCCCTGCATCCTCGTCTGCCAGATCGATCCGAAGACGAACTACTGCTTCGGCTGCGGCCGCACGCGCGACGAGATCTCGGCTTGGATCGGCATGACCCCCGAAACGCGACGCGCCATCATGGCCGAGCTGCCTGCCCGGCTCGAAACCGTCGAACGGCGGCCGCGGCGCGAGACACGCCGGGCGCGTATCTTGCGCGAACGCGGCGCTTCGGGCTGACATGGCGGACCGGGGCTTCTGGCTGGTGCTGGCCGCGATCCTTGCGGGCTTGGTCTTCCTCATCGCGACGCAGGAACCGGGCTTCGGCGGCGACGGCGACCGTTATGCCCGCGTCATCGGCCTTTCGATCCTTGGAACGGTCATTGCCGTCGGCATCCTCGGTTCGCGACGCCGTCCCGGCGCCGTCGCCAGGGGCCTCGCCGCCTGGGCGGCGATCATTCTCGTCCTCATGGCGGGTTACCAGTACCGCTACGAGTTGCAGGACGTCGCCAGCCGCATCACCGCGGGCCTCGTGCCCGGCAGTCCGTTGTCTCTTTCCGCCGACGGCAACGCGGTCTTCCTGGAAAAGGCCGCCAACGGTCATTTCGAGGCGCGCATCACCGTCGACGGTGTTGCCGTGCGCGCCGTCGTCGACACCGGCGCTTCCACGACGGTTCTTTCTGCAGCCGACGCCCGCGCCGTCGGCGTCGATCCGGCGGATCTGGACTACGTGATCCCCGTGCAGACGGCGAACGGTATGGCGCGGGCGGCGCGCTTCACCGCCGCCGAGATCGCCGTCGGCACCATCGTGCGCCGCAACATGACCGTCCTCGTCGGCGAAGCGGGAGCGCTGGAGCAATCGCTCCTCGGCATGAGCTTCCTTGGTTCGCTCTCCGGCTTCGACGTGCGCGGCGATCGCATGATCCTGCGCGACTGACGGTCGGCCTCACATGAGGCTGATGAAGAACCTTGCGGCGACAGACAGGCAGAACAGGCCGAAGCCGATCTCGAGGTGGCGGCGCGACAGCCAGTGCGAGATGCGCACGCCGAACGGTGTAACGACCAGGGCGATCGGAATGATCAGCGCGACCGCGATCCAGTTGACATAGCCGGTCGAGGCGATCGGCAGGAGCGGATTGCCCCAGCCTGCCCAGATCAGGCCGATGGCTCCCGGTATGGCGATCAGCACGCCCACTCCCGACGATGTCGCCACCGCCTGGTGGATCGGCCGGCCGTAGAGCGTCATGAACGTATTGTTCATGATGCCGCCGCCGATCCCCATCAGCGTCGAGAACAGCCCGATGACGAAGCCGACGACCGCGCGCACCGGATTCCCCGGGATCTCACGTCCGAGAACCCAGTTCTCGCGATTGAAGATAAGTCGCAGACCGAGCACGAGGACAATGCCGGCGAAGATCGCTCGCAACTGGCCACTGGAGACCGAAGCCGCGATCAGCGAGGCGGCAACGACACCGGCCGGCACTGGGATCAGGAACGACTTCAGCAGTTCCATGTCGACCGCGCCGCGTGCCTTGTGCGCGGTGAACGACCGGATCGAGGTCGGGATGATGATCGCCAGCGAGGTGCCGACCGAGAGATGCATGCGCACGCTCTCGTCGACGCCGAGCGCGGTCAGGAACTGGTAGAAGACCGGGACGAGGACGGCTCCGCCGCCGATGCCGAAGATTCCGGCGAGCAGGCCGGAAATGACGCCCGACAGGGCGGCTGCGGCGGCTAGGAAGGCGATTTCGCCGGCGCTGATCTGTAATTCAGGCATGAAGTGATCCCGGTCGACGCCACTCACTGGCGCGCGCCGGGATCGATGTCAATTCGACGCTTGGCAGGCGTCCGCCATGCGCGGTCGCGCTGGCGGCAGGACGGCAACCTCAGAATTCCTCCCAGCCGTCAGCAGCAGCAGCCGGTTCGAGTTCGCGCGCCGTGCCGCCGCGCATGGTGACGCCGGCCAACTCGATGACCCGCGCTTGCGGTCGCGAAGCCGCCGGCATGGCACGATGGGACATTGTGCCACCAGCGTTCGCCGCGCCAACGCGGAAGCGGTTGACGCGCTGCGTCAGTTCGGTGGCCTCGTGCGCCAGAGAATGGCTGGCGGCGGTGGTCTCCTCCACCATTGCCGCGTTCTGCTGGGTCACGCGGTCCATCTGGTCGACGGCGGTGTTCACTTCGACCAGCCCGTTGGCCTGGCTGCGCGCGGAACCGGCGATCTCCGAGACGATCGCGTTGATCCGCCCGACGTGGCCGGCGAGCCGCTCGAGCACGGTGCCGGTCCTGCCGACGAGATCGACGCCGACGGCGACCTGTGCCGTCGAGGCGTTGATGAGTGCCTTGATCTCCTTGGCGGCCTCGGCGGAACGCTGGGCGAGAGCGCGGACCTCCGACGCGACGACGGCGAAGCCTTTGCCCGATTCGCCTGCCCGCGCCGCCTCGACGCCGGCATTGAGGGCGAGAAGGTTGGTCTGGAACGCGATCTCGTCGATGACGCCGATGATCTGGCCGATCGAGCTGGAGGATTTTTCGATCGTGCTCATCGCCGCGATGGCTTCGGCGACGACGGAGCCGCCCTGCTTGACTTCGGTGTCGGCCGCGACCGCGGCCACATGGGCCTTGTCGGCGCCGTCGGACGTGCTGCGCACAGTCGACGTGATCTCGTTCAGCGCCGCAGCCGTTTCCTCGAGGCTCGATGCCTGTTGCTGCGTCCTCAGGGACAGGTCGTCGGCCGCCTTCGAGATTTCTCCCGAGCCGCTCCTGATCGTTGCCGAAGCTTGGTGGATTCCCTGGATCGCATCCGACAACACTGCCAGCGACCGGTTGAAGTCCTCGCGCAGGGATTCGTAGTTGGGCGGGAACGGCTCGGTGATGCGGAATGTCAGGTCGCCATCGGCAAGGTGCGACAGGCCCGTCGCTATGGACGTGACGACGTGGTCCTGCACCTGGCGCTGCTCGGCCTGGATCTGTTCGTTGCGTGCTCGCTCAGCCTCGAGCGCCTCGCGCTGGTCGGCCGCTTCCAGTTCCGCCTGCCGGTCGATGACTGCCTGCCGGAATGCCCGAAGCGCCCCGTTCATCCGGCCGATCTCGTCGTCGGACGTGGACTGCGCCGGCTGAGCGGTCAGGTCGCCCTTGGCCAGCCTCTCGAGGATGTTGGTCACGTCGAGAAGCGGCCGCACGATCTGGCGGCGCGCCACCATGACGATGCCTCCGGCGACAGCGATGCCCGCGGTCAGCAGCCCGAGCATGAGCATCAGACCGACTCCGCTGAAGGAAAGTGCGGCATCGGCTTCGGCTGCGGCGGATGCCTCGAACTTGTCGGCTGCCGCCTCCATGGCGTCTTCGAGTTCGCTGAACTGGCGCATGAATCCGGGATAGGCCGCGCGGGCGCCGGATGCGTCCTTGGCGGCCATGTCGATGATGGTGCGGGCGCTCTGCTCGTAGGCTAGCAACGGCGCCTCGACAGCCTTTAGGACGTCGCGCGTCGCCTGATCCGCGGCGAGTTCGGACGCGGTGGCGATCGATTCGCGGAACGACTTCGAATGGTCGGCAAAATCGGCGGCGACCTCCTTGAGGTCGAAGCCGCTGCCGATGATGGTCGCCTCCAGGGCGCCGATGACGTCGGCACGGATTGCGTCGTGCATCATGTCGCCGCGCATGTGCGCCCGCACGATCTGCGCGGAGCGCAGCGAGCTTTCGAGTTCGCTGCCGAGCCGGTTGACGGTGAAGACACCCGCGCCCGCGGCGACCGCACAAACGAGCCCGGTGACGGCGATGCCGCCGACGATCTTTGCATTCAGCGAAACCATGTGCTCCCTCAAGCAGCATCCGTTAGGTCCGCATTTACCAAGCCAGACAAAGTTTAACGGACGGTTCCCGTTTCGCGAGCAGGACCTACCTCTGGTAGAAAAAAGCCTTCGATCGGTCGAAGCCGGCAGATCAGGCCGCGGTTTCTTCAAGTCCGCGTGCAACCGTCTCGAATGCACGAACGAGGATATCGGGGCCGGCGCCCGGACGGGTCGCTTCCGTCGAGAGGATCTGCCGGTAGCGGCGGGCACCCGCCTGGCCGTGGAACAGCCCGGTCATGTGGCGGGTGACATGGGCGAGGCGGCCGCCCGCCGCAATATGGCGCCCGGCATAGGATGCCATGGTCTCGATGACGTTGCCCATGTCGACGACGGCTCCCTGATCGCCATAGATACGCCGATCGACATCGGCGAGGATCGCCGGCGTGTGATAGGCGGCCCTGCCGACCATGGCGCCGTCGACGAAGGCTAGGTGCCCAAGAGCCTCGTCGATATCGCCGATCCCGCCATTGATGCCGACGAAGCGGTCCGGCCAGCGTTTCTTCAACCGGTAGACGCGGTCGTAGTCGAGCGGCGGAACCTCGCGGTTCTCCTTCGGGCTCAGCCCTTCCAGCCAGGCTTTTCGTGCATGGACCCACAACGCGTCCGCGCCGGCCGCCAACACCGCGTCGGCCACCGCATCGAGCGCCGTTTCCGGATCCTGCTCGTCGACGCCAAGGCGGCACTTCACCGTGACGGGAACCGAGACGGCCGCTTTCATCGCCGCGACGCCATCGCCGACGAGCGCCGGCGTGCGCATCAGGCAGGCCCCGAAGGTCCCGGACTGGACGCGGTCCGACGGACAGCCGACGTTCAGGTTGATCTCGTCGTAGCCGAACGCCTCGCCGATCCGTGCCGCCTCGGCGAGTTTTGCCGGATCCGCCCCGCCGAGCTGCAGCGCGACCGGGCGCTCGATCGCGTCGAAGCCGAGCAGGTGTTCGCGCCGGCCGTGGATCGCGGCATCCGCCACCACCATCTCGGTGTAGAGCAGCGCGCGGCGCGTCAGCTGGCGATGGAAGAACCGGCAGTGCCGATCCGTCCAATCCATCATGGGGGCAACGGCGAGCTTGTGCCCGAACATCTTCTGCTTCGTTTCCGTCATCTGGCGAATGCCGGCGAAAAGGCCGGACGGGGCTTGTGGCACAGCAACATCGATCCGGACCTACGTTGGCGACGCTTGGCCGCGCGTACCCAGGGGCGCTGTTACATATAGGAAGCTGGCGCTCTCATCCATGCACGAAAGTGACCGGAGGTCCGAGCGTCCGGCGGAGGGCTCATCTTTTTTGGGATCAGGACCGGGGATACAGATAGCCGGCGCCGCGCACCGTCTTGATCAGCTCCGGCTTCGCCGGGTCGCGTTCGATCCGCCGCCTGAGCCGCGTGATGCGGCTGTCGATGCTGCGGTCGAACGGGTCGTCGAGGCGCGGCGG
>CAJPFN010000071.1 GCA_905339215.1 Rhizobiaceae bacterium | reverse complement strand
GTCAGCCGCTTGTAGGTCACCCGCTTCGGGTTGACCGAATCGGGGCCGAGGCGGCGGATCTTGTCCTGCTCGTAGTCCTCGAAATTGCCCTCGAACCACTCGACGTGGCTGTCGCCTTCGAAGGCGAGGATGTGGGTGGCCAGCCGGTCGAGGAACATGCGGTCGTGGGAGATGATGACGGCGCAGCCGGCAAAGTTCTCCAGCGCGTCTTCGAGCGCGGCCAGCGTCTCGGTATCGAGGTCGTTGGTCGGCTCGTCGAGGAGGACGACGTTGCCCCCCGACTTCAGCATCTTGGCGAGATGGACGCGGTTCCTCTGGCCGCCCGACAGCGTGCCGACCTTCTGCTGCTGGTCGGCGCCCTTGAAGGCGAAGGAAGAGCAGTAGGCGCGGGAGTTCACCTCGTGCTTGCCGAGCTTGATGATGTCGTTGCCGCCGGAGATTTCCTCCCACACCGTCTTGTCGGGGTTCAGATGGTCGCGGCTCTGGTCGACATAGCCGAGCTTGACGGTCTCGCCGATGCGGATCGCGCCGGCGTCGGGCGTCTCCTGGCCGGTGATCATGCGGAACAGCGTCGTCTTGCCGGCGCCGTTGGGGCCGATCACGCCGACGATGCCGCCGGGCGGCAGCTTGAACTCCAGCCCGTCGATGAGCAGGCGGTCGCCATAACCCTTGGCGAGGTTTTCCGCCTCGATGACCACCTGGCCGAGGCGCTCGCCGACCGGGATGACGATCTGCGCGTCGCCGGGACGGCGCTCGCCGGCGGCCTTGACCAGCTCGTCATAGGCCTTGATGCGCGCCTTGGATTTCGCCTGGCGCGCCTTCGGCGAGGCGGCGATCCACTCGCGCTCGCGGGCGAGCGCCTTCTGCCTGGCGCCCTCCTCCCGCGATTCCTGCTCCATGCGCTTGGCCTTGGCGCCGAGATAGGCCGAGTAGTTGCCCTCGTAGGGAATGCCGCGGCCGCGGTCGAGTTCGAGGATCCAGCCGGTGACGTTGTCGAGGAAATAGCGGTCGTGGGTGACGATCAGCACGGCGCCGGGATAGTCGCGCAGGTGCTTTTCCAGCCAGGCGGTGGTCTCGGCGTCGAGGTGGTTGGTCGGCTCGTCGAGGAGAAGCAGGTCGGGCTGGCGCAAGAGCAACTGGCAGAGCGCGACGCGGCGCTTCTCGCCGCCCGACAGATTGTCGATCGAGGCGTCGCCGGGCGGGCAGCGCAGCGCCTCCATGGCCATCTCGACCTGGCTTTCGAGGTCCCACAGGTTCTGCGTGTCGATGATGTCCTGGAGTTTTGCCGCCTCGTCGGCGGTCTCGTCGGAATAGTCCATCATCAGTTCGTTGTAGCGGTCGAGCACGGCCTTCTTCTTCGCCACGCCCTCCATGACGTTGCCGATCACGTTCAGCGCCGGGTCGAGCTCGGGCTCCTGCGGCAGGTAGCCGACGGTGGCGCCCTCGGCGAGCCAGGCCTCGCCGGTCCATTCCCTGTCGATGCCGGCCATGATCTTCAGGACGGTCGACTTGCCGGCGCCGTTGGGGCCGAGGATGCCGATCTTGGCGTCGGGGTAGAAGGAGAGATGGATGTTCTCGAGGATCTTCTTGGTGCCGTAGGCCTTGTTGAGCCCGGCCATGTGATAGATGAACTGGCGTGCCACGCGCGGCGTTCCCGTTTCGGCTGGAGGAGGATGAGGTGGCCGCTATTTAGGCGAGAAGGCCGGCAACGGCAATCGCTTTCGCGGCCGCCGCGCGAGGGCCTGGCGGGGACGCGGCGGATCGGCGCGGGTTCGCGCGGACGTTGCGGAATGCGACCGTCGGGCGAATCCTAAACGCCCGGTTAACCATTGCTCATCCATAAGGTTCGACGGGAACGGACGATCGCCGCGGCCCGGCGACAGGACGAAGACTTGACGAACAGCCTGCTGCTCCTCGGCGAAGCACTCTTCTACTTCGGCTCGATGGCCGTGCTGTTCAGGCTGCGGCGTGCGATCGGCATCGGCGTGTTCATGTGCGCCGTCGGCGTCATGCATTTCCTCGAGACCTATCTGGCCAGCACCTTCTATGTCGAGCTGCCCTTCGGCATGGTCTCGCCGGGCTCGGCGGTGCTGTTTTCCGGCAAGCTGGTGATGCTGCTGCTCCTCTACATGAAGGAGGACGCGCGCACCGTGCGCCAGCCGATCTACGGGCTCCTGTTCGGCAACACGCTGATGATCGGCCTTGTGCTTCTGTTGCGCCTGCACGAGGTGGCGCCGCTGCCGAGCGGGCAGGTTGCCGACATCGGCTTCGTCGACCAGATGGGCTGGCTGATGGTGTGGGGCACCACCCTGCTCTACATCGACGCCATCCTGATCATCCTGCTCTACGAGAAGCTCGGCCACCATCTCGGCCGCTTCCGCTTCGCGCGCATCCTCGCCTCGGTGGCGGCGATCCTGACCTTCGACCAGGTCGGCTTCTTCGCCGCGCTGCATTTCGTCGCCGGCGCGCCGCTGGAAGTGTTCTTCGGCGGCTGGGCGGCGAAGATGGCGGCGGCGGCGGTGTATTCGGCGCTGTTGTGCGCCTACCTGCGCGTGTTCGAGAAACGCTACGAGGCGCGGCCGCGCGAGATCGCCGACGTCTTCCACGCGCTGACCTACCGCGAGCGCTACGAGGCGCTGGTCGAGCAGGCCGGCCGCGACAGCCTGACCGGGCTCCTGCACCGCGGCCGCTTCGAGGACATCGGCCGCGAGCGCGTCGCGCGCGCCAGGGACGAGGGGCGCCCGCTCAGCCTCCTGATCGTCGACGCCGACCACTTCAAGTCGATCAACGACCGCTATGGCCATGCCGAGGGCGACCGCGTGCTGAAGATGGTGGCGGACGAACTGCGCCGGGCGGTCGAGACCGACGACCAGGTGTTCCGCATCGGCGGCGAGGAATTCGCCGTGCTCAGCCCCTACCCGCACGCAGTGGCTCGCCTGCTGGCGGAAAACATCCGCGAGAGGATCCGCTTCGCCGGGATCACGCCGAACCTTTCGGTCAGCATCGGCATCGCCTCGCTCGACGAGCGCCCGGGCGGGCTGGCGGCGCTGTTCGCGCTCGCCGACGAACGCCTCTACGCGGCGAAGGCCGCCGGCCGCGACCGCGTCGTCGGCCAGGCGCCGGCGGGGACATCCCCCGCGGACGAGGCCGGCGCGAGCCGACCGGAGGCGAACCGGGCGTAGCGGGACCGGGCAAGGTCCGCCCCTTCCTTTCCCCAAGGCTGCACGGCCCACCGTCTTGACCGGCGCGGAACCGCAGACGAGTGTCGGGCGGGGGAGACCTGAACGATGACCTTCGACCGGACCGAGACGCTTCATTCGCCGACGGGCGCGGCATTGAACCTTTACGTCAGCCGCGCCGCGGCACCGCTGCGCGGCGTCGTCCAGGTGAACCACGGGCTTGCCGAGCGCGCCGCGCGCTACGCCCGCTTCGCCGCGGCACTCGCGGCGCGCGGCTTCGACGTCTACGCCCACGACCATCGCGGCCACGGGGCAACGCGCGCGCCGGATGCGCCG
>CAJPFN010000070.1 GCA_905339215.1 Rhizobiaceae bacterium | reverse complement strand
CATCTGGTCCGGGCCGGAGGAGAATAGCTGGTAGGTGCCCATCGGGCCCATGTCCATCGCCTCGGCCTTCGTCCAGCCGAACTGGGTGGAATAGAAGTCGAAGGCCTTTTCCCAGTCGCCGGCATAGAGCTCGCGCCAGCCGACCTGGCCAGGCGCGGCCGGATCGGGCCGTTCGGCAGGCGCCTCGCCGATCGGCGCCATCAGCATGAAGAAAGCGCCCTGCGGATCGGCGACCACGGCGAAGCGGCCGACGCCGGGGATATCGGTCGCCGGCCGGTGTACCGTGCCGCCGGCCCTGGCGACGGCCTCGGTCGCAGCGTCGACGTCGCTGGCGTAGATGTAGCCCATCCACGCTGGACGGGCGCCTTCCGCGTCGGCCGGTATTCCCATCAGGCCACCGACGCCGGCATCGCCCGCCTTGACCACGACATAGCCCTCGCCGCCCTGGAAGGCCTCGGTGTTCCAGCCCACCACGTCGGCATAGAACGCGGCCGCGGCTGGAACGTCTGCGGTCATGAGCTCGTACCAGAAGAAGGGATTTGGCATGGCCGGTCTCCTTGATGCATGCCGCCCGCGACAATTCGAAACCTTACCTTATGTCAGGTCGATCGCGGAAATCTACTTGCAGCACGAGCGTGTGTCGCAGCAGTAGTATTCCTTGTTGCACCACCAGTCCCAGTCGTTGTTGTCGGCGCAGACGATGACGTTGCGCGGGACGCACATATAGTCCTCCTCCGACGCGTCGTAGACACAGACCGGAAAGCCGACGTCGTCGCACGAATACTCGGTAGCGCCGCACTGGTCTGCGAGCCGGACCGGCGGGCCGAGACGCTCGATCGGGATGCTCTGCCCGCCGGTGCCCGGGCCTTCGGCGCGCGCGGGACCCGCTTCTCCCATGGCTGCCACGACCGTGATCAGGGCTGCCGCAAGGACGTTGCGCATGACTTCCCCCCTTTCGGCGCTCCGCGAGCGCTACGAAAGACTAGGCAAAGAGACCGGCGCGCGCGTTGATCCCGATCATCGATCGCCCCGCGGAAACACCGACCCGGAACGGCGCCGTCCTCAAGGCGCGGCCTCGGATGTCTCGCTGTCGATCCGCCAGCCGTCCTCGGTTCGGATGAGGCCGAGGGTGACCCGCGCGCGGCCGGCGACAGGCGCGGCGCCGGCGGCTCTCGGCCGGTAGTCGTAGCGCATGAGGAAGCGCACCTCGGCGCGGCTTTCCCCGCGTGCCGCAACCGCGAGGCTGCCGCGCTCCAGTTCCAGTGTCCACGACGTCCATTGCGAAAACCAGCCGGCCTTGGCGGCGGCCGCGGCGTCGCGCTCTATCCGGGTGCCGAAGATCATCGGCGCCGGTACGTAGAGGCGCTCCACCATTTTGGCAATGTCACCAGCCACGGGGGCGAGATAGCGGTTCTGGACGAGGTCCTCGATGGCGCCGGCGTCGCCCACCGAGCGCTCGGCCGCGGCGACCTCGACCGCCGGCGGCTTCGTTTCCGCTGCAGGCGGCGGCATGCCGCCGGGGACAAACTCGAAGCGCTCGACCAGCGAGCCCTGCTCCCACGGCCGCTGCTGCCCGCCCGTAGCGGCGACCACGTCGCGGCGCACGGCGATCATCAGGTCGTTGATGCTCTGCCCCGGCAGGTCGATATGGGCGATCAGCGCTGCGGCAAAGGGTGAGTTGCGCCCCGAACCGTCGAGCGCCACCGCGCCCGGCGCGGTGGAGAAGGCGATGAACGAGCCGCGCGCCGCATCGAACGGCGCGAGCCCGGAGAGCGCGCGGGCCGCCCGGTCGCTGCCCTTGGCGCCGGAGCGGGCGAAGGGGTTGTTGCGGCAGGCGTCGAGGAAGACAAGGCTGGTCCTCGTCTGCTGCTCCATGATGTCGAGCACCTGGTCGATCGGCACGGATTCGAGCTGCAGCTTTACCGCGCCGTCGAGCCGCGCGTCGACGGGCAGGATGTAGTTGCGCCCGTCGACCTGTACACCGTGGCCGGCATAGTAGAACAGCCCGGCGTCGGCCCCTGCCAGCGCGTCGGCGAACTCGCCAATGCGCCGCTCCAGCGCCCGCTTCTCGAGGTCATGGGCCTCGATGACCTTGAAGCCGAGACCGCGCAGCCTGGCCGCCACGTCGGCCGCGTCGTTGACCGGATTGGCGAGCGACGTCGCCTCCTGGTAGGCGCCGTTGCCGATGACCAGCGCGACGCGCCCTTCCGCCCGCGCCCCGAAGGCGGCGATGAGGAGCAGAACGATTGCGAACCCCGGCCTGACCATGGGGAAGCACATTAGCGCGCCGTTGCGCCGGGCGGGAGAGGGGGCGTTGCACAGTTTCCGCGCGGCATCTCCATTGTCAGAAGGGGCTCGGACGCGATAGCTGCGCCGACGACGCGGAAATCGTCACTGCTTGAAGCGGTTGTCGCGGTGCCATTCGAGGAAGCGCGGATGCGGCCGCTGCGAGGGCCGGTGAGGCACGATCGCATTGCCGGTCCGGTTGAACATTCCCCGCACGCCTTCCGGGTCGTTCACGTGGCGCGAGACCAGGATGTCGAGGTCGTCGGAGAGACCGATCAGGCCGCGATCGAACATCCAGTGCATGGTGCCGGACAGCGCGATGCCGTTGGTCAGTATATCCGGTCCGTTCGCCTCGACCGGGCGGATGTGGGCCGCTTCGACCTCGGCTCGGCCGCCGCCGTTGATCAGCTTCAGCCCGGTGATTGCGCAGCGCTGGTCATAGGCCTGAAGCACGAGGCGGCGGAAGACGCGGTCGCGCACGAGGCGCGAAGTGAGCTGGCTGACCCGCTCGCGCTCCTGCTCGTAGATGAACGGGGTCTGCTCGTCGTCGAACCCGGTTGGGGCGGCTTCACCTGTTCGGGGAAGCAGAATGTCCGGTTCGTCCAGTCCGGCCGTCACGATGCGGTGGAAGTCGGCGGCCGAGAGCGGGCGGACGGCCGATTGTTTCAACCCCGACACCTTTCCCTGTGCGTTTAGCAGGCCACGTTCGGCTACTCCGTCCGCTCCGCTGAAAGGAACGGGATTAGGGAACTCCAGAAAGGTGCGAGGTTCGATTAACGCGAGATACATACCCGGCACACGATGATCGGGAATGACGTCTTGCACCCTCGCGACGCCGAAGTAACCGCGCGCATTTTGTGCTCGCCTCGGCTCCAGATAGACAATCCACTCACCAACGCATGCTTTAGCAGCACCAAGATATCGTCGCGGAAATTCATGCTGCTCTGCCGGGATGTCAGCATAGATCGAGTCGGGACGGTGTATAAAGACGGCGGAGGACATGGTGCCTGTATAGCGCGCCGGGCGGTCACCGTCTTGTGGCGTATCGAGCAGTAACGCTCAACCTTCCCTGAGGATCTTCTCCATCTTCCTGCCCTTCGCCAGCTCGTCCACCAGTCTGTCGAGGATGCGGATTTCGCGCATCAGCGGCTCCTCGATCTCTTCGACGCGCACGCCGCAGATCAGGCCCGTCACCAGCATGCGCGCAGGATTGAGGGCAGGGGCCTTTGCGAAGAAGGTCTCGAAGTCCGTTCCGTCCGAAAGGATTCGCTCGAGATCGCCCAGACCGTAGCCCGTGTGCCAGGAAATGATCCGGTCGAGCTCTGCCCGCGTGCGGCCCTTCTTCTCCGCCTTGGCGACGTAGTGCGGATAGACGCTGGCGAAGCTCATCGAATAGATACGGTGTGTCGGCATGGATGCTCCTCCGCCAGCAGTCTCCTTCGATCCTCGCCGCTTACATCCTGAACACGCCGACCTTTGTCTCGCCGATCTCGGCATTCAGCGCCGCCGAGAGCGAGAGCGCCAGCACCTCGCGCGAGCGCGCCGGGTCGATGATGCCGTCGTCCCAGAGCCTCGCCGACGAATAGAGCGGGTGGCCTTCCTTCTCGTATTTTTCCAGGATCGGCGCGCGGAAGGCGGCCTCCTCCTCCTTCGACCAGCTGCCGCCCTTGCGCTCGATCCCCTCGCGCTTGACCATGGCGAGCACGGTCGCGGCCTGCTCGCCGCCCATCACCGAGATGCGCGCGTTGGGCCACATCCAGAGGAAGCGGGGCGAATAGGCGCGGCCGCACATGCCATAGTTGCCGGCGCCGAACGAGCCGCCGATGATCATCGTCACCTTGGGCACGCGCGCGGTTGCGACCGCCGTCACCAGCTTGGCGCCGTCGCGGGCGATGCCGCCGGCCTCGTATTTGCGGCCGACCATGAAGCCGGTGATGTTCTGCAGGAAGACCAGCGGGATCTTGCGCTGCGTGCACAGTTCGATGAAGTGGGCGCCCTTCAGCGCACTTTCCGAGAACAGCACCCCGTTGTTGGCGAGGATGCCGACCGGCATGCCGTGGATGTGGGCGAATCCGGTGACCAGCGTGGTGCCGTAATTCTGCTTGAACTCGTCGAAGTCGGAGCCGTCGACGATGCGGGCGATCACCTCGCGCACGTCGTAGGGCTGGCGCAGGTCCGCCGGGATGACGCCGTAGATCTCGTCCGGCGCATGAAGCGGCGGTAGAGGATCGCGAAGGTCGAGGCTTATCGCCTTCTTCCGATTGAGGTTCCGGACGATGCGGCGGGTAATCGCCAGCGCGTGCTCGTCGTCCAGTGCATAGTGGTCGGCGACGCCGGAAAGCCGCGTGTGCACGTCGGCGCCGCCGAGGTCTTCGGCAGTCACGTCCTCGCCGGTCGCGGCCTTCACCAGCGGCGGGCCGCCGAGGAAGATGGTCGCCTGCTTCCTGACCATGATCGTCTCGTCCGACATCGCCGGCACGTAGGCGCCGCCCGCAGTGCACGAGCCCATGACGCAGGCGATCTGCGGGATGCCGGCGGCGGAGAGATTGGCCTGGTTGTAGAAGATGCGGCCGAAATGCTCGCGGTCGGGAAACACCTCGTCCTGGTTGGGCAGGTTGGCGCCGCCGGAATCGACCAGGTAGACGCACGGCAGATTGTTCTCCAGCGCGATCTCCTGGGCGCGCAGGTGCTTCTTCACGGTCAGCGGATAGTAGGTGCCGCCCTTCACGGTGGCGTCGTTGACCACCACCATCACCTCCTTGCCCTCGACGCGGCCGATGCCCGCGATCATGCCAGCCGAGGCGATGTCGCCGCCGTAGAGCCCCCAGGCGGCGAACTGGCCGATCTCGAGGAAAGGCGAACCGAGATCGAGCAGCTGCGCCAGCCGCTCGCGCGGCAGAAGCTTGCCGCGCGAGACGTGGCGCTCGCGCGCCTCCTCGGGGCCGCCCTGCTCGACGACCCTTGCCTTGGCGGCGATGTCCTCGACCAGCGTCTTCATGCGCTCGGCATTGGCGCGGAAGGCGTCGGTGGAGGGGGAAATGTTGGACTGGATGACGGCCATGCGGATTTCCTAGCGGATGAGTTCGATCGGGCAGGGCAGGTCGAGCGCTGCCCAGGCGCGGTCTGCGGTGACGACCGTCGCCTTGCAGGCGATCGCCGTCGCGAGGCAGGCGCGATCGGCGAAGGATAGGCCGGCCTGTTCAGTGGAAGGACGCAGTCCGGCGGTTCGAACGGCCAGGCCATGGTCGAAGTCGATGAAGCGCACGTCCTGGGAGATGAGCAGTTCCCGCATCAGATCGAGGGGGATTCCCTTCTCGACGCCGCGCATGAACGCTTCGCTGGCGTTCACAGTCGACATCAAGGCCCCGCGTAGGCGGGCGCTCGCCCGGTCGGCGCCAAGTTCGTCGCGCACGATGGCGAGAAAGGCCGATGCATCGATGACGTAGTCGGTCATTCGCCACTGCTCGCGACGCCGCGCGCACGCCCTTCGCGGGCGAGCCGCTCGTAGCGCTCGTCTTCCCGCCGCGCCTCCTCCCGTCGTTCCGCGATCAGTTCGTCGACGACGCTCTCGCCGGGATGCTCCACCTTCCATTTTTTCGCGAAGGCCTGGACGCGCTTCAGCGCGACGGCCGGCGAGACGATGCGGAACTCGCCGTCGACGACATGCGCCACGACGGTCTCGCCGGGCTTCACCATCATCGCCGCGCGCATCTCGGCCGGGATGACGATGCGGCCTGCGCTATCGATCTTCAGCCGTGCATGGGCGATCGAGGCAAGGCCTGCCGGTTCGGCTTCGAACTTCGCCGGGTCTTCGGAAAATCCGGGTCGCGACATAGCTCACCTCCAGCTTCCGTGTCGTAATATGCCATTCTTGGGCATATCTGGCAAACTGACAAGAAATGGCAGACTATGCCCCCTCCGCCATGATCTCCCTTCCGATCAGCCAGCGCCTGATCTCCGAGGTCCCCGCACCGATCTCATAGAGTTTTGCGTCGCGCAGCAGGCGCCCCGTCGGGTAGTCGTTGATGTAACCGTTGCCGCCGAGCAGCTGGATGGCGTCGAGCGCCAGCTTGGTGCCGTTCTCGGCCGCGTAGAGGATGCAGCCGGCGGCGTCCTTGCGCGTCGTCTCGCCGCGGTCGCAGGCCGCGGCCACGGCGTAGACATAGGCGCGTGTGGCGTTCATTGTCACGTACATGTCGGCGAGCTTGCCCTGGACCAGCTGGAACTCGCCGATGGCGTGACCGAACTGGCGGCGTTCCTGGACATAGGGGACGGCCGTGTCGAGGCAGGCCGCCATGATGCCGAGCGGCCCGCCGGCCAGCACCACGCGCTCGTAGTCGAGGCCCGACATCAGGACCTCGACGCCGCGGTTCTCCTCGTGCAGCACGTGCTCGAAGGGCACCTCGACATTGTCGAAGACCAGTTCGCCGGTGTTGGATCCGCGCATGCCGAGCTTGTCGAGCTTCTGCGCGACCGAGAAGCCGGGCATGTCGCGCTCGATGATGAAGGCGGTGATCCCGCGCGAGCCCATGGTCGGCTGGGTCTTGGCGTAGACGACCAGGGTGGAAGCATCCGGCCCATTGGTGATCCACATCTTGGTCCCGTTCAAGACGTAGCGGTCGTTGCGCTTCTCGGCGTTGAGCTTCATCGAAACAACGTCAGAGCCGGAGCCCGATTCCGACATGGCCAGCGCGCCGATCTTCTCGCCGCTGCACAGCGGCGGCAGGAATTTTTCCTTCTGCGCGGGCGTGCCCCAGCGGTTGATCTGGTTGACGCAGAGGTTGGAGTGCGCGCCGTAGGAAAGGCCGACCGCCGCCGAAGCGCGGCTGATCTCCTCCATGGCCACGACATGGGCGAGGTAGCCGAGGCCGGTGCCGCCGAAGTCGGGACTGGCGGTCATGCCGAGCAGGCCAAGGTCGCCGAGCTTCCGCCAGAGGTCGCGCGGAAAGTCGTTGTCGCGGTCGATCGCCGCCGCGCGGGGCGCGATCTCGTCGGTGGCGAAGCGGCGCACCGTCTCGCGCAGCGCCGCGATATCCTCGCCGAGGCCGAAATTGATGCCGTAGTCGTACATCGTCAGTTCTCCCTGGATGAGTCGGCGGCGGTGAGCCGCAGGGTCATGGCGAGGTAGGTGCGCGCCACCTCCTCGACGGAAAGCCGCTCGTCGGGCCGGAACCAGACGATCACGCCGGTGATCATCTGGATGATCGCCATCGCCGTCAGCCCGACATCGTCGACGGCGAGCCGTCCGCTCTCGGCGCCGTCGCGCAGGATGGTGCGCAGTTCCTTCTCGTAGGCGGTGCGCAGTCGCAGGATCTGGCTCAGCCTCTCCTTCGACAGGCTGCGCAGCTCCATGTTGGAGACATGCGTCGAATGGCGCCGCTCGACATGGAAGCGAATGTGGTTGTCGACGAAGGCCGAAAGCCGCTCCACAGGATCTGCATCGGCCGGCCGCACCACGTCCCACGAGCCGATCAGCGCCGCCATGTGGCTTCGCATCAGCTCGAACAGCAGGTCTTCCTTGGTGGGGAAATACCGGTAGAGCGCCGCCGCCTGGACGCCGACGGCCGCCGCGATCTGTCGCGTCGTCACCGCTTCGTAGCCGCGCCGCGCGAAAAGGTCGACCGCGGCCTCGCGGATCGCAGCTTCCGTGCGCTCTCCGTCCGAGCCCGTTGTCCGCGCCATGGTTCCTCCCTGGCGCAATTAATAAAACAAGCGTTCATTTAATTCAAGGAGAAGCTGATCGATTCCGCGGACCCGGCATCTCACGAACGACCGTCGTCGTCCGCGGCGAAGTCTTCGAGATCGCCGAAGCGGACGATGAGGAAAAGCGCCGCCGCCCAGAACGCCAGCGCATGGATCGAAGCCCCCGTAGCGACGATAACGGCGAAGGCGAGGACCGCGGCGATGCGGGTCGCGGCGGTGTCCGCCCGACGCAACCGGGTGCGCTCCGGCCGCGTCGCATCGTGCGCCACGCCCGCCCGCGGCGAGGCTGGCCGCCTTCCGCCTGCGCCTCTCATCGTCGCCTCCCGATCTCATCGCGGTCCATATCGGACAACGCAGGATGGCCGAAAAGTATGCATCGGAATAATGAAAGCTTTTATGGACATGATGCGATAATATTGCACTGAATGCCGCTTGCAGCCGGCTGGAGGCCGCCAGTGGACATCGATCGCGCCAGAACCTTCCTCGAGATCGCCCGCCTCGGCAGCTTCCTGAAAGCGGCCGAGCGGCTCAACGTGTCGCAGACGGCCGTCAGCGCACGCATTCGCACGCTGGAGGAGGAACTTGGCCGACCGCTCTTCGTGCGTAACCGCAACGGCGCCCGGCTGACTGCGGCCGGCATCGAGTTCGAACGCTACGCGCGCACGTTCGTCCAGGTATGGGAACGGGCGCGGCAGAGCCTGGCCTTGCCCGAAGGTAAGAGTGGCATCGTCGGCATCGGTGCCGAGCTTAGCCTATGGAGCCCGCTGCTCGCCGACTGGATGGCGGCGCTGAAGGCCGAGGCGCCGGAACTGGCGATCCATGCCCATGTCGGTGCACCGGCGAAGCTGGTCGAGGACATTAGCTCCGGCGCGCTCGACATCGCCATCCTCTACGCCCCGCAGCTCGCGCCCGGCTTCGTCGTCGAGCGCGTGCTCGACGATCAGCTGGTCCAGGTCGCGCCCGGCGCCGCGGCGCCCGTCGGGGCGTCTTCGACCGAGGCGATCTTCGTCGACTGGGGACCGGCCTTCCCCCTGCTGCACGGTCAGGCACGGTTCCATGCCGCCGCCGGCACGGTCGTCGACTTCGGACCGCTCGGGCTCGCCCACCTGCTCGGCACCGGCGGGCGCGGCTATTTCCGCCGCAGCATGGTGGCGCCGCTGATCGCCGAGGGGCGGCTGGCCGTCGTGCCCGAGTCGCCGGCCTTTCCCTATCCGGCCTATGCGGTGCGCGCCGAGGAACCCGAGGAACGCCGCGAAGTCGCGGTTGCGCTGGCGATCCTGGGCAAGGTGCTCGCCATCGGCCGCTGAAGGACGGCCGGTTCAGCCACGTGCCGCCGCGAGCGCCTTCGGCAGTTCCTCGGCGAAGATGTCGAGTTCGTGTGGCAGGCCGACACTGACGCGGATACAGCGGTCGAGCACGGGCACCATCGGCTTGCGGATGAAGACGTCGCGCGCGAGCATCTCTTGCAGCACCTTCAGCGCAAATGCCCCGTCGGCGCCGCAGTCGATGGTGACGAAGTTGGTCGCCGAAGCGATCGGCTCGAGCCCGTTGTCGCGGGCTATCGCCGCGATCCGCTCGCGGCCGGCCGCCACCTTGCCGACGACCGCCTGCAGCCAGGCCTGGTCGGCGATCGCCGCTTCGCCGGCGACCAGCGCCATGCGGTTGACGCCGTAGTGGTTGCGGATCTTCTCGAAGTCGCGGATCGCCTGTGCCTCGCCGATAGCGTAGCCGCAGCGGATACCCGCGAGCCCGTAGGCCTTGGAGAAGGTGCGCAGGGTCATCAGGTTCGGCCGCGACACGTCGAGCGCCGGCTGAGCGGAGGACGGGCCGGTCTCGCCATAGGCCTCGTCGAGCAGCACCATCGTCGTTTCGGGGACGGCCTCGACGAAACGGCGGATCTCGTCGGCCTCCCACCATGTGCCCATGGGATTGTCCGGGTTGGAGAGGTAGACGAGTGGCGCGGCATTGCGCTTCACCGCGTCGAGCAGGCCGCCGAGGTTCTCGCGGTCGCGGTCGTAAGGAACCGCGATCAGGTTCGCGCCGAAGCCGGCAACATGGAAGTTGAAGGTCGGATAAGCGCCGAGCGAGGTGACGACGGCCGCGCCGGCCGGTGCGTACATGCGTACGGCGAGGTTGAGCAGGCCGTCGATGCCTTCGCCGACCACGACATTCTCGGTGCCGACGCCGAGATGCGCCGCGATCGCCGCCTTCAGGTCGTAGTTGTCCGGATCGCAGTACATCCACATGTCTTTCGCCGCCCCGGCCATGGCGGCGATCACCTTCGGCGACGGGCCGAAGCTGCTCTCGTTGGCGCCGATGCGGGCGCGGAACGACGCGCCGCGGCCGCGCTCCTGCGCCTCGGGGCCGACGAACGGGACGAAGGAGGGCAGCGAGTCTACGAGCGGCGTGAGCGGTGGGCGGATCATCCTGGGCGTCCTGGACTGGCTGGAGGGAGGCGGCCGGGCGGCCCGAAAGGCCGCCCGGCGCTGTCATAGCATGCGCGCGATCTCGCCGAGCACCCTGATCTCGTGCAGCGCCGTCGGGTCGTCGCTCGGCTCGGGCAGCGACGAAACCTTGGCCAGGACGACGCGGCTCGTCGGGTCGACCCACAGCCACTGGCCGT
This sequence comes from Rhizobiaceae bacterium, assembly GCA_905339215.1. Taxonomy (GTDB): domain Bacteria; phylum Pseudomonadota; class Alphaproteobacteria; order Rhizobiales; family Rhizobiaceae; genus DUSC01. Next base: position 43,260 of record CAJPFN010000070.1, on the reverse strand, counting down.
GGATGCCGATGGCGCAGAAGGAGCCGCGGCCGTCGCCGACGTCGTACCAGCAGGAGCGGTAGCGGCCCTCGGGGAACATGTAGAAGAAATTGCCGTCGACCCAGGCCTGGCGGTCGCCATTGGCGCGCATGTCGTCGATCCAGCCGGTCGGGATCACCTGCGCTCCCTCGGCCGTCCGTCCGCCATCGAGGATCAGCTGCCCGAGGCGGGCGAGGTCGGCGACGGTGATGCAGATGCCGCCCGCCGCGCGCGACGAGCCGGCACGGTCGACCGTGACGTAGGCACTGCCGGTGGCGCCCATCGGTCCCCACAGCCGGTCCGCAAGGAAGTCGGGAAAGCGAACGCCGACGGCGCGCTCGACGACCAGGCCGAGCATGTCGGTGTTGGGAGAGACATAGTGGAAGCGCACGCCGTGCGGATGGCCGGCCTTGCGCAGGGTCGACAGGAAGCCGACCATGTTCTCTTCCGCTTGGTCCGGGCGCGCCGGGTTCCACAGCATCGCCCGGCGGTAGCGGTCGAAGGCGCCGTCGGCGTCGAGATAGGCCTCGTCGAAGTCGATGCTGACCACCATGTCGAGAAGGTCGCGCACCGTGGCGTCGCCATAAGCCGAACCGCTGACCTCCGGGACATAGGTCGTCACAGGCGCCGAGAGGTCGAGCTTGCCGTCTTCGGCGGCGATGCCGGCGAGAACCGCCGTGATCGACTTCGACACGGAAAACACCACGTGCGGCAGGTCAGGATCGGCATGGGCACCGTACCATTCGCCGACGGTGGCGCCGTGTTTCAGCGCGACGAAGCCTTCGGTGTGGCTGTCGCGGAAATGGGTTTCGAGCGGGACAGGCCGTCCGTCGCGGTCGGAGACCTTCAGGCCGTCGAGCGATCCGGCGGCTGCTTCCTTCCCGCGATCGGGCGTCCGCAACTGGATCGTCGCTGTCGGCACGAACTCTACGACATGCTGGAACGACCAGGAATTGTGCGGCGCCGTCCGCCAGTTGGCGAGCGACATCGCCGCTCTCTTCGCAATGCTGGTCATTCCGGCTCCCCCGCGGTCGAACTGCGCGTCAGCAGATACCGCGCCCCCCGAAGCCGGGCAATAAAAAACCCGGCGGTCGCCCGCCGGGTTCTTGGTCCCCCGCCCGGAGGATATCAGAAGTAGCGCGTGATGCGCAGCGCGCCTTCCCAAATGCTGTCATTCCCGCCGACGCCGTGCGTATAGCGAACTTCCGGCCGGATATTGAGATCGGCGACGGGGTCGATCGACAAGCCTCCCATGGCCCGCCACGTTCCCGGCATAACACCGCCAGTCAACGTGCGGTCGAACCACTGGAAGTGGCCGAGGACGGACACCTTCTCTGTGGCCTTGATACTAGCATGCGCCAGCACCGACCAGCGCGACGTGAAGCCACTAAAGGGGTGAGCCGCGCCGTAGACGCCAGCTTCGCTACTGCTGTACAGCACGTGCACGCCGAGCGAAACCGGATCGAACGCAACGCGGGCCACGCCCTTTACGCCCCATGCATTGTTCGGGCCGTCATAACCGACGACCGCGCCGAAGGAGCCCCAGTCCCGCGAGAACTTGGCACCAACCTCAACGTTGGGTTGGAAGAGCCCAGTCTGCGCCTCGACCACCGCAATGACACCTGAGAAGCCGTTACCCGGATTGAATGTGTAGGAAATTTCCCCGCTGTTGAAGAGCTGCCCGCCGTAATCGCCCTCAAGCGGACCAGCAGCGTCACCGTAGTCGAGAAAGCGCGCGAACGGATTATCGGTCTTGCCAATGAGGAACGATCCCGTTCCGGTCTGAAGTTCGATATAGGCTTGGTAAAGGTTGGTCGACTGTGCGGCACCAGTTCCAACCGCACCGTCCCAAGTATATGAGTTCCAGTCGAACTCCACCTCGGCGAAGGCACGCAGCGTGCCCCACTCGGTCCCCGAGCGCACGTCGAATGTCGGTGCGAAACGAGCCAGCTTCCAGAAGCGGTAGCTGTGCGGGCCGACATTCGTTTCAGTCCAGTCACGATTGTTGTAGTTCATCTGATAGCGTACATAGCCGCCGATCTTGAGGCAGGTCTCGGTGCCCGGGATGTAGAAGAAGCCGGCGCCATAGACGTCGCAGACGCGGACGTATTCGACGGGCTCGGGTTCGGCCACGACGACCGCGTCGGCCGCGCGCGCACCGCTGACCGCGACCAGCGCCGCTGCGGAGCCGAGAAGGAAGCTCTTGATGTTCATAAATCGATCTCCAGTCGAGAATTTCTTCTTCATTCACCCGCTGGCCGGTATGCCAGTGTCCCCCGGCTTCGAATAGGCGTCGAATGAACCGCACCAGTTCTCCAGCAAATCCTTTGTCGGTTCAATAGCACCGCCGCTTTGCCGCTGCGATCCGGCTTCCGATGTGTCGCTGCTGTGGCGAAAATGATACAAAAAAATGGAAGGGAATTGGGCAAACGGCGCTTTTGCCGTTTTGCAGTGCAACATGCACCGGTAATCTGCCCGCGCGGAAGGCAGGGGCAAGAGTCGCCAGAGCGGCTGGATCGCCCCGTTCCGGGCGCGAATCGTCCCCTGCGCCACCGAATCGACCGCGGAGATCCGCTGCACGAGGCGATCAGGACACCGGCATCGCACCGCCCGCCTCGCTCCGCTTAGCCACGAAGGCGTCGAGCGCCGGCGCAGCGGCCGCAGCGGCCATCGGCGGCGTGAACGAGGCGATCCTCTCGCGCCAGATCGTCGTGGCGCGCTCGCTCGCTGTCTTTGCTCCGGCCCTCGTCCATCCGCCGAAGTTCGACCAGTCGGCGGCCAATGGTTCGTAGAATGCCGTGCGGTAGCGGCTCATCGTGTGCGCGGCGGCGAAGAAGTGCCCGCCGGGTTGGACTTCGGCGATCGCGTCGAAGCCGATGGCGTCGTCGTCGTCGGGCGTTGACAGGCAGAGTTCGGCGATCGTTTGCAGGGCCTCCGCATCGGTGATCATCTTTTCGTAAGAGAAACCGAGCCCGCCTTCGATCCAGCCGGCCGAGTGGATGCATATCGTCGCGCCGGCGAGCGTGCTGCCCCACAGGGCGAACTGCGTTTCGTGCGCGGCCTGAGCGTCGGCGACATTGGCGGCGCTGCCGCCGCCCGAGCGCCAGGGCAGGCCGAGATGGCGAGCGAGCTGGCCTGCGCCCAAGGTCGCCTTGACATGCTCCGGCGTGCCGAAGGCCGGCGCCCCGGACTTCATGTCGACGTTGGAAGAGAAGCTGCCGTAGACGACCGGCGCGCCGGGCCTGGCGATCTGGGCGAGCGTAATGCCGGCCATCGCCTCGGCGTGCTGCAAGGTGAGTGCGCCCGCGACCGTCACCGGCGCCATCGCGCCGGCGAGGCAGAAGGGCGTGATCACCGAGACCTGGCGGGCGCGGGCGAAATCGATGATGCCCTGCGCCATGGGGATGTCGAGCTGGCGAGGCGAATTGGTGTTGATCACCGTGTAGCAGCGCACCTCGGCTTCAAACGCGTCGCGGTCGAGCCCGCGCGCCAGGCGGATCATCTCGAACGAATCCTCCGTCTGCGGCGTGCCGCGCGCGTAGATGAACGGCAGTTTGTCGGAGAGCGTCAGCTGCGCGTGCATCATCGCGTAGTGGCGAAAGCGGTTGTCGACATCCTGTGGCTCGACGCAGGGGCCGAGGGCATGCAGCACGTCGAACCCCTGCGTCAGCTTCAGCAACTCCACGAAGTCGGCCAGCGTGCCCGGCCGCCTTCCACGCTCGAGATCCGTGCAGTTGGGCGCGCCCGCGCCAGGCAGGAAGGCGAGCGTGCCGAGTTCGAAGGCGATGTCGCGTGCGGGATCGCCGGCGCGGGCCAAAAAGGAACGGGGTGCGACGGCAAGCGCGGCGGCAACGATATCTCGGCCGATGCGCACCATCTGCGTCGCCTCGTCAACGAGCGCGCCCGCGGCTCGGTAGAGCGCCCGCGCCTCGGGCAACAGCACCTTCATGCCGAGTTCTTCGAGCACCCGCAGCGCGGTGTCATGGATGGCGGCGACGCGGTCGTCGGAAAAGACCGGCTGCGGCAGGAACGGGTTCTTCAGGCGCCGGTAGTCCGGCCGCCGTGCGCCCTCCTCGCCGGTCCGGTTGCGCCGGCGCTCGCGTCGGATGCCTTCGCTGATGCGTCCTCCCGTGCTGCTCCGTCTTGCCAACTGACGCGCCATGCTCTCGTGGACATGAGTGTACAGCCAGTGGACATATGTGTCCAATGCACCTTGCGCACTGCGGTCCGCCGTGTCATTCGTTCCATATGAAGAGGCCCGCCGACATGAGCGAAGCGACCGGTTCCGTCGCCCGCGTCACACGCCAGGATTGGCTGGATGCGGCTCTGGCAGCGCTGGTCGCCGACGGCGTCGAGGGTGTGCGCGTGCTCGTCCTCGCCGAACGCCTCGGTGTCTCGCGCTCCGGCTTCTACTGGCATTTCCGCGACCGCGACGATCTGCTCGCCTGCCTGCTCGACCGCTGGCGCGCCACCAACACGGCTGCGATCGTCGAGCGCGCCGTACGGCCGGCCGTCACGATCGTGCGCGCCGTGCTCAACGTCTTCGAATGCTGGGCAGACGAGCGCCTGTTCGATCCGGCGCTCGACTTCGCCGTCCGCGACTGGGCGCGGCGCGACGAACACGTCCGCGATGCCGTCGCCCAGGCCGATTCCGAACGCCTTTCGGCCATCGGTGCGATGTATCGCCGCCACGGCTTTGCCGAGGAAGACGCGCTGGTACGCGCCCGCGTCCTCTACATGATGCAGGTCGGCTACTACGTGCTCGAGATCCGCGAACCGGTGAAGACGCGGCTCTCCCATCTCGCCGCCTATCTGCGCAGCCTCACCGGCGTCGAGGCGGACACCGCGGAACTGGCTGATTTCAGGGCCTTCGTTCTTGATCCTCGCCGCGGCGGGAGCGGCGAGGGGCGTCCGCGCACGGCGTGGTGACGCTGGCCCAAAGGTTCGCGGCCTCCGGCCGGCCGCGACGCGCTATAGTCCCCTGGCTGGCGCGATTCCGGAATTGCGGGGCGTATTTGTCGCCCTGACATACTGGCGTATATGTCTATACATAGAAAAACGAGCACGGTATAGCGATCGGAGGGGTAGGTTGACGCGGCGCTATTCGGCCTTCGGCCTCTTTCGCGAGGGCCTGCGCGGCCATACCGGCTGGCATCCGGCGTGGCGATCGCCCATGCCGAAGGCTTCCTACGACGCCGTCATCGTCGGCGGCGGCGGCCAAGGTCTCGCCACCGCTTACTATCTGGCGAAGAACCATGGCATGACCGATGTCGCGGTCATCGAGAAGGGCTGGCTCGGCGGCGGCAATACCGGCCGCAACACCACCACCATACGCTCGAACTACTTCTATCCCGAGAGCGTCGCGCTCTACGACTTCGCCCTGAAGCTCTACGAGGGCCTGTCGCGCGAGCTCAACTACAACATCATGCTCTCGCAGCGCGGCGTGCTCACCGTCGCCCATTCCGAGGGCGAGATGGAGATGGCGGCGCGCCTGGTCAACGCCATGCAGATCAACGGCACCGACGCCGAGCTGCTCGATCGCACCGGCGTTCTTTCCAGGGCGCCGCTGCTCAACGATACGGACGAAGCCCGCTATCCGATCTTCGGCGGCACCTTCCAGGGCCGCGCCGGCGTCGCCCGCCACGATGCCGTCGCCTGGGGCTATGCCCGCGCCGCCGACCGCTTCGGCGTCGACATCATCCAGGGCTGCGAGGTGACTGGCTTCATCGTCGAGGGCGGGCGCTGCGCCGGCGTCGAGACGACAATGGGGCCGATCCGCGCCGGCAGCGTTGCGCTCGCCGTCGCCGGCCATTCGAGCGTGCTCGCGGCGAAGGCCGGTTTTGACCTGCCGATGCGATCCTATTCGCTCCAGGCGATGGTGTCGGAACCGGTGAAGCCCTGCCTCGACACGGTCGTGCTCTACCAGGGCACCGGCACCTATCTGTTCCAGTCTGACAAGGGCGAGATAGTCGTCGGCGGCGGCCTCGACCGCGTCCCGTCCTATGCCCAGCGCGGCAACCCGCCGATGCAGCAAACGGTGATTTCCGGTCTGCTCGAGATGTTCCCGGCCTTCGCGCAGCTGAAGATGATGCGCCAGTGGGCGGGCATCGTCGACGTCGTCCCGGACTCTTCGCCGATCATCGGCCCGTCGCCACTGCCCGGCCTCTATCTCAACTGCGGCTGGGGCACCGGCGGCTTCAAGTCCATCCCCGCCGGCGGCTGGCTCACCGCCCATCTCGTCGCCACCGGAGAGCACCACGACATCAGCCGTCCCTTCGACCTCGACCGCTTCCGCACCGGCCGGCTGGTCGACGAGGCGGCCGGCTCCGGCATCGCGCACTAGGATCGCTTCGATGCAGCTCTTTCCCTGTCCCTTCTGCGGCTCGCGCGACGAGACCGAGTTCCACTTCGGCGGCGAGGCGGGCAAGGTCCGCCCCGAGCCCGCCGGCGAAACCGACGCCACCCGCTGGTCGCGCTACCTCCACGTCAACGCCAATCCGAAGGGCGCGACGAGCGAGATCTGGGTGCACGATACCTGCGGCGAGTTCTTCCTGATGGAACGCGATACGGTCAGCCACGCCGTCACCGGATCGAAGTCGCTGCGCGCGGAGGAGAGATGAGCCCGAAGCGCACCGACGCCGCCGCAGGCGCGGCGATCCCCTTCACCTTCGACGGCCGCCACCACGAGGGCCGGGCCGGCGACACGATCGCCTCGGCGCTGCTCGCCAACGGCGTGCGCATCGTCGGCCGCTCGTTCAAGTACCACCGCCCGCGCGGAATCTGGGGCGCCTGGACCGAGGAGCCCAACGCGCTGGTCGACGTTTCGCTCGACGGCCGCACCACGCCCAACCTGCGCGCCACGACCGAGCCGCTGGTCGCCGGCATGGCGGTGCGCTCCGTCAACGCGTACCCGACCGCCGAGGGCGACCGCGGCGCCTTCCTCGACCGCTTCTCGGCGTTCATCCCGGCCGGCTTCTACTACAAGACATTTCTCTGGCCGGACTGGCACCTGTTCGAGCCGCGCATCCGCGCCATGGCAGGGCTGGGACGACTCGATCCCGACAACTCCCCGGCAGCCGACTGGCCGCAGATCAACGCGACCTGCGACGTGCTCGTCGTCGGCGCCGGCCCGGCGGGGCTCGCCGCGGCGATGGCGGCGGCCGGCGCGGGCAGGTCGGTGATCCTGATCGACGACCGGCCGCAGGCCGGCGGCTCGCTTCTCCATCGCGGCGGCACCGTCGACGGCATTCCCGGCGCCGAGTGGGCGGCGCGCGTCGCCGGCGAGCTCGCCGCCGACGGCCACCGCGTGCTGACCGACACGACGGCCTACGGCATCTACGATCACGACCTCGTCTGCGCCTGGCAGCGCCGCCCCGGTCGCGCCGATGCGTTGTGGCGGATCCGGCCGAAGAGGATCGTCGTCGGGGCGGGTGCCATCGAACGGCCGCTGGTCTTTGCCGACAACGACCGGCCGGGCGTCATGTCGGCCGACGCCGCGCTCTTCTACCTGCGCCGTCATGGCGTTCTCGTCGGCAGCCGCATCGTCGTCGCCGCCAACAATTCGAGTGCTGCGGCCGTCGCCGGTGCGCTCGCCGCCGCCGGCGCTTCGGTCACCCTCGCCGACCTGCGTGCCGACGCGACCGCGCCCGAGGGCGTCGCCGTGCGCAAGGGTGCGGCGATCGAGGCCGTGCACGGCAAGCGCGGCGTCGAGGCGGTCACCGTCGGCGGCGAGCGCATCGAGGCCGATGCGCTACTCGTCTCCGGCGGCTGGACGCCCACGGTGCATCTCTTCTGCCAGGCGCGGGGAAAGCTGCGCTACGACGATGCGCTGGCTGCCTTCGTCCCCGGCGATCCGGTCGATCGCATGGCCGTCGCCGGCGCGGCAAACGGCAAGTCCGGTCTGGCTGTGGCCCTTGCCGATGGTTGGAAGGCCGGTGGCGGGGAGGGCGCTCCGCCCGATTCCGCGGACACGGAGGACGCCTACCGCGTCGTTCCCGCATGGCCCAAGGCCGGTGCAGATGGCCGCCAGTGGATCGACCTGCAGAACGACGTGACCCTGAAGGATGTCGCTCTCGCCGCCCGCGAGAACTTCCGCTCGGTCGAGCACCTGAAGCGCTACACGACTCTGGGCATGGCGACCGACCAGGGCAAGACGTCGAACATGAACGGCCTCGCCGCCATGGCTTCGATCACCGGCCGATCGATCGAGGCGACCGGCACGACCACCTACCGGCCGCCCTTCGTGCCCGTTCCCTTCGGTGTCGTCGCCGGGCGAAGGCGCGGGCAGCTGTTCAATCCGGTGCGCCGCCTCGTGCTCGAGGACGCTCACCGTGCCGCCGGCGCGATCTTCCGGGAATACGGCGGCTGGCTGCGGCCGGCCTGGTACGGCAATGGTTCCGAGGCAGAGGAGGTCGCCCGCGAGGCGGGCCTGGCGCGGCAAACGGTCGGCATCCTCGATGGCTCGCCGCTCGGCAAGATCGAGGTGATGGGCCCCGACGCCGGCGCGCTAGTCGACTTCAACTCCTACTCGACGCTGTCCAGCCTGAAGCCGGGCCGCATTCGTTACGGCTTCATGCTGACCGAGGGCGGTGTGGTCTACGACGACGGCGTCGTCTCCAAGGTTTCCGACGAGCACTACATCGTCTCCTGCTCGTCCGGCCACGTCGCCGGCGTGGTGGCGAGGCTGGAGGAATGGCGCCAGGACCGCTTCGACCCCGCGCGCGTCTTCGTTCACAACTCGACGCTGCAGTGGGCGACGCTGACCGCCACCGGCCCGCGGTCGCGCGAACTGGTCGCGGCGCTCGGCCTCGGCGTCGATCTCTCCGACGCCGCACTGCCGCACATGGTCTTCGCCGAGGGTTCCTTCGAGGGCGGGCTCGCCCGCGTCGCCCGCGTCTCCTTCACCGGCGACCGCTCCTACGAGGTGTCGGTCGCCTCCTCGCAGGCCCACCGCCTGCTCGCCGCCATGCTGGAGGTCGGCCGACCGCTCGGCGCTTTCCCGCTCGGCTCCGAGGCGCTGCTCTTGCTGCGTGCCGAAAAGGGCTATCTCATCGCCGGCAAGGACACCGACGGCACCACCATGCCGCAGGATCTCGGCATCACCGGCCCACGCGACAAGCGCAGGGACGAGTTCGTCGGCAAGCGCTCGCTGTTCACCGACAACGCCCGGGACGAGGCCCGCCGCCAATTCGTCGGGCTGGCCGTCGACGGGGCCGAGCCGTTGCCGACCGGCGCCCACGGTGTCGACCGCTCCGGCGGAGGCCGTCGCTCGATCGGCTATGTGACCTCCAGTTACTTCAGCCCGGCGCTCGGCCACCCGATCGCGCTCGGCCTGATCGAAAGCGGCCTGTCGCGTCTGGGCGAGACGGTCGAGGTCGTCCACCTCGGGCGCGCGCTCATGGCGAAGATCGTCGCGCCCTGCGCCTTCGATCCCGAAGGCACACGCCTGTCAGCGCCGGACGGCGCTGCCGGGACCACCGGGCCGGATCGGCCGGCAACCGGCGTCGCGGCAAAGGCGCCGCCCTTCGACCGCGGCAAGCGCTGGGCGCCGCTCCCCGACTGGCGTTCCGCCGGGCTGGTGCGCGACGGCTGGACGGCGAAGCGCGTGCCCGGCCTCGGTCAGACGCTGGTCTCCGGCCGTCTCTCCGAGGCCGCTGCGGCGCTCTGCACCGGTGCGACGGAAGTCGGCCTGTTCGGTATCGCGGGAGGATCGCCCCGGCTGGTGCGCATTGCCCGCGACCGCGCGCTGATTGTCCGCGACGCTCCCACCGGCGGCGCGCCGGCCACGAACGGTCCGGGTTTCGTCGCGACACGCGCGGATGACATCTTCGCCGTATTCGAGCTCGGCGGACCTGGCCTACGCGGCCTTCTCGCTGAAATGGTCACAGCCGATCTCGAATCGGGGAGCCGCTCGGCGGCGGTACTCGCCTGCGGCGTGCCAATTCTCCTCTATCGGACCGCGCCCGACCGCGCCCGCCTCCATGTCGAGGCGGCGCACGCCGCCTATCTGTGGCGCTGGCTGGAGACCCGACCGGCCGGCTGAAACGGTGCCGGGCTACGGGCGGTTGGCCCGCGCACGCCGCACCGCGCCGTCGAGCGCTTCGCGGACGCGCTGTTCGGTGATGCCTTCGGTGCTGAAGAGACCGCCGGCGACCGCAAGCGGCGGCTCCAGGCAGGTCGCCTCGGCGTTCACCGGTCCAGCCTCGTAGGCGTAGGTCGAGCGGAAAACGAGGACGCAGGGCGTACCGATCGCTGCGGCGGCCTGCGCCAGTCCGCCGTCGGTGCCGAGGAATACGGTCGCGGCGGCGATCTGGCACAGCGCGTCCTCGATCCGCGCCGTCTAGGTGAAGTCGACCGCGGCGGGAACGGCCTTGGCGATCGCCTGTGCCACCGGCCGCTCGCGGGTGGAGCCCAGCAGCCATACCGACCACCCGTTCTCCGCATAGTCCCGCGCAATCGCTGCGAACCGTTCGTGCGGCCAGGCGCGAAGGTCTCCGAAGCCGGAGGTATAGAGCGCGAGCACCGGCCTTGCCGGGTCGATCCCGTGCGCGCTGCGCCACTCGTCGACCAGCGCGGCGGGAACCTCCAGGCGCGGGGCGCACCAGCCCTGCGGTGGCGGAGCCCGTTCGCGCAGCGTGGCGATGTCGCACATCTCCTCGTACATGCGCTTGTGCTGCCGGCTGATCAACAAGTAGGCGAACCAGTCGCGGGGGAAGCGGTTGACGAGCCCGAAGCGAAGCTCGCGCGGGTAGCCGATCCGTTCGGGAATGCGTGCCAGCCAGGGGATCAGCGCCGCCTTGAGACTGCTCGTCAGCAGGTAGGCCGTGCCGTAACCGGCCGCGCGCAGTTTCCGTGCGAGGCGGATGCGCTCGACGAGGCCGAGCCTGAGATGGCGCTTATCGAGCGCCCACGCCTTGCGCACGTGCGGCATGAAGGCGGCCACCGGAACGGCGGCCGGCGACGTCACCACGTCGATGGGTCTGTCGGGGAACTGTTCGGCGACGAGGCGAATGGCGGAGTGGGACCGAATGAAGTCGCCGATCGCAGGAAGGCTGAAGATGAGGATCGGTCCCCTCGCTCCCATCTGTCTGCTCTTGTTCGCCCGCCTCGATTGTTAAGCGAAAGGCCCGCCGGCGGCAATCGGCGCGACACGCTCTGGTCCGCGGAACGTCAGCGCTGCGGCCCCTGCCTGCGCTCGAAGAGCATCGGGATGCCGTTGTCGGCGCGCAGCACCACCTTGAGCAGTGGCACGGGATCGGCGCCGCCCGCATAGCGCGGCCGGAATCGGCGCAGGATGACGGCGAGCATGATCGTCGCTTCGCGATTGCCGAACGCCGCGCCGATGCACATGCGCGGGCCGAGCCCGAAGGGCAGATAGCTGTAGCGCTCGATCTGCTCCCTGTTGCCCGGAAGGAAGCGGTCTGGCCGGAACCGGCCGGGTTGGTCCCAGTAGCGGTGCATGCGGTGGATCAACCTGACCGGGGCCATCACCACCGAACCCTTGCCGATGTCGAGGCCAGGCAGCGCATCGTCTTCAATCGCCTGGCGGGTAATGACGGGGACCGGCGGATAGAGCCGCTGCGTCTCCTCCACGCAGGCCAGCAGGAACGGCAGCCGGTCCGGCCACTCGCCGGGGGGAACGCCGTCGTTGACCACCCGGTCGGTCTCTGCGCTAGCCCGCGCGAGCGCCACCGCGTCTCGGGAAAGCAGGAAGAGCGCCCAGGCTACGGTCGCTGCCGTCGTCTCGTGGCCCGCGATGATGAATGTGACGACGTCGCCGACCATCTGCTCGGCGCTGACGTCGCCGCGGGCTGCGTCGCGGCGTAGGCCGATCAGGCGGTCGAGCAGGTCGCCACGCGGCGCGTCTTCGGCAAGTCGTCTCTCGACGATGCCGTGTACGACCTGGCGGAGCCGGCGCGCGGCGTCCTGCCGGGCCGGGCGGTCGACATGCGGGTAGTAGGCGACGCCGCCCTCCTCGCCGAGGAGAGGCAACCCGTGCATGGCGTCATAAACCGCGTCGAGGGCGGAAAGCAGATCCTCGACATGGTCCGAGAGCGCGCCCGAAAAAAGCGTCAGCGACAGGTTCTCGAGCGCGATGCGGGCGGTCATCGCGGCAGCATCGCCGACACCGTCGTCGAGGTCCCCTGTCGCGGCTTCCGCATGCTCGCGGATTCGCGCAGCGTACGTCTCCAGCGCCGGCCGGTTGAACAGCGTGGCGATCTGCTGGCGCACCTTGACAGAAATGTCGCCCTCGCCGGTCAGGATGCTCTCGCCGAGCACGGGCTCCATGAGGCGCTTGCGCGCCGCCGCCTGGCGATAGTTCACCGCATTGGTGATGAAGCAGTGGCGGATCGAAGACGGTTCGAGCAGGACTATGGTCTGCGTCCCGTACTGGCGGATCACCGCATGCTGCATCTCGCAGCCCTCGGCGAGCACGCCCTCCAGGGCGGCCCTGCCGGAATACGGCGTACGCAGTTCCGATGCCCGGGTCGTCGGCGACGGCATCATGCGGCGCACCCTTCGGCGACGTCGGCCCCGCACAGGTCCCAGGCCTCGACGACCTCGACGTCGGAGAACTCGGCCGATTGCGGGATCCACGCCGTGATCGTGTCGGTCGGGCCGATGTTGATGATGCGCGTCACGCCGTACTCGTTGCGCAGGTTGCGGATGGTCTCGAACCATTGCACCGGATTCGAGGCGCCGGCCAGGGCCTCCTCGCGAACGTCGTCGGCGGTGACGATCGGTCTCAGGAACACGCTCGAATAGACGGGGATCGCCGGCGGCCGGACGTCCCAGCCGCTGATGAGGCCGCGGATGCTCTCGGCGACAGGGCGCATCAGCTCGGAGTGGAAGGGGTAGGGGTAGAGTTGGCTGATCTTCAGCCCGAACTCGCGCCCGCGCGGCTTCAGCGCGTCTATCACCTCGCTAGAGCCGGCGAGCGCGCCGTACCGTTCAGACCACAGGCTGAGCGAGACGCCGGTGCCGCGCAGCCATTCCATCTGGCGGTCGTCGAACAGGCCTTCGACCGGGCGTACGGTGGCGAGTTCGCCGGGCGGGCTGAGGTGCCGGTACTGGGCGAGGTGCCAGACGATGCCGATCATCTGGCGCAGCGTGGTCGCCCCAGATACGGCGGCGCGCGCCAGGTCGCCCATCGAACAGCCGGCCAGCCCATCTACCCGCGTGCGCCTCATCACAGCCCGCGAGATGCCGACCTGCATGGCGGTGTGGGCAATGAACAGCCGGTCCATGTCGGCGCGGTGCGGGCGCGCATTCTCGCGCAGGAAAGTGGCGATGTCCTCTTGTCTTCCTGTCGCCTCGGAGAGGTAGCCCGAAACCTCGTCGAGCGTCGCGGCGACCTCTGGCAAGTCGAGCCAGCGTCGCGTGCGCGAGGCCTGCTGAAGGGCTTCGAGGCCCGAATAGACCGCATAGGTCTTCATGGTTCGCCTTTGGTTCGGCCGGCCACTACAGCTGCGAGACGGAAGACCGGGGGGAAGAGTCCCGAAAGCACCTCGGAAGATGATTCGCTCTGTTGCCGCTAGCAAACCCGCCAGTACGCGACGATGCCATTGATGATTGTGCTCCCACCCTCAAACCCAGCCGCCCCATGGCTGGCGTCCAAGAATTGCGCGTTTGTCGCGCTTCGGCAATGGGTGGCATCGTCTTGCCGCCGGTATATACCGCGGCGAAGAGCAGAAACACATCCGCCCGGTCTCAAGGCGACTCTGCGCGCGGCCCCGTACAGAGTCCGTCGTCCGCGGATTTCGGGATGGTCGGCGTCGGCGCCAATTCAATGCCATCGGCGCTGACAGGATGTCCGCGCCGTCAACAGATTCTCGGCAGTTGCTCGCCCAGCAGCATGTCGACGATCCGCGCGCCGCCGAAGGCAGTGCGGAGGGTGACGCGACCTGCGGGCGCCGGCAGCGTCCGCCCGATCACACTGGCGTCGGCACCTTCGGGAAGCGCGCGCATGGCCGCAAGCGCCGCGCCGGACTGATCTTCCGGACAGAAGAGGACGAGGCGACCCTCATTGGCGAGATACAGGGGGTCGAGGCCTAGTATCTCGCAGACGCCAACGACTTCCGGGCGCAGCGGCAGGCGCGCTTCATCGATTTCGATTGCAAGCCCTGCTTCCGAGGCCATTTCGTTCAGGGCGGACGCGAGACCGCCGCGCGTACAGTCTCGGGCGGCGGCGATCCCGGGTGCAGCAGCGATCGCCGCCTGCATCAGGTGACCAAGAGCCGCGCAGTCCGATTGAAGATCGGTCGACAGCACGAGATCGCCGCGCGCGGCCAGGATCGACGCGCCATGATCACCGAGGACGCCATTGACGATGACCACGTCGCCGGGGCGGATGCGCGCGGCGCCCAGGTCGACACCGTGTGGAATGACGCCAATGCCGGACGTGGTGATGTAGACCCCGTCGCCCTTGCCGCGTTCGACCACCTTGGTATCGCCGGTGACGATGCGGACGCCCGCCTTCTCCGCCTCGACCGCCATGGTGGCAACGATGCGACGCAGCAGTTCGATCTCGCAGCCTTCCTCGATAACGAAGGCGGCGGAGAGCCAGAGCGGACGCGCCCCGCCCACGACCAGGTCGTTCACGGTGCCGCAAACGGCCAGCTTGCCGATATCGCCGCCGGGAAACTCCAGCGGCGTCACGACAAAGCTGTCGGTGGTAAACGCCAGCCGCGCGCCAGGCTCGCGCAGCGCGTCATCCATCAGGCGGGCCTGATCCTCCTTGCCGGGCGGTTGGAACACCGAGGTGAAGACCTCGTCGATCAGATCGCGCATTGCGCGTCCTCCGCCGCCATGGCTCATCGTCACACGGTTGTCGCGCAGCGCCATTATTCAGCCGCCGCCCTTGCGCCCGCGTATTGCCAATAGGCCGCACAAGCCCCTTCGGAGGAGACCATCAGCGCGCCAAGCGGCATTTCGGGCGTGCAGCCGATGCCGAATTGCGGGCATTGCGTCGGTTTCATCTTGCCGGTCATGACCGCGCCGCACGCGCAGCCCTCGATCTCGGGCACGTTGCGGGACGAGGCAGCATAGCCGATGCCGAATTTCTCCTCGGCGTCGAAGGCGCCGTATTTCCGGCGAATGCGCAGTCCAGAGGCGTCGATCTCGCCGAGGCCCCGCCATTCGAAGCTGGGGCGGCGTTCGTAGACATCGGCGATGGCGGCGAGGCTGACGGGGTTGCCGTGTTCCGGCACGACGCGCGCGTACTGGTTCTCGATCGCGGCCCGGCCTTCCCCGATCTGGACCAGGACCATGAGGGTCGACTGAAGCAGATCGGTCGGCTCGAATCCGGCAACCACCAGGGGTTTTCTGTAGTCCCGGGCGATGAAGTCGTAGGGATGGATGCCGATGACCATCGAAACGTGTCCGGGCCCGATGAAGCCGTCGAGCGTCATGTCCGGGTCGTCGAGCAGCGCCTTGATCGGTTCCGGAACGGTGATGTGGTTGCAGAAGACGCTGAAATTCGTCAGCCCCTCCCGCGCGGCCTGCTGGATCGAGAGAGCGGTCGAAGGCGTCGTCGTCTCGAAGCCGAGACCGAAGAACACGACTTCGCGGTCGCGATTGCGGCGAGCAAGCTCGAGGGCGTCGAGCGGCGAATAGACCATGCGAATGTCGGCGCCCTCGGATTTGGCCCGAATGAGCGACTTCTTGTGGCCGGGCACGCGCATGGCGTCGCCAAAGGTCGTGAAGATGACACCGGGGCGCTCCGCAATCTCGACGCATTCGTCCACGCGTGCCATCGGCAGCACGCAGACCGGGCAGCCGGGTCCGTGGATGAACTCGATCCCCTCGTGGATCAGCTTGTCGAGCCCGTAGCGGAAGATCGAGTGCGTATGGCCGCCGCAGATCTCCATGATGTGAATGGGCTTCTGGCGGGTTGCCCCGATCTCGTCGGCCTTGGTCGCAATGGCGGCAAGCAGCGCACGCGCCGCCGCGGGGTCGCGGAATTCCGAAGCGAACTTCATTGCAGCGCCTCCTGCGAATGCGCCATCTGTTCCAGTGTCTCCTGCGCCTCGCCGAGTTCGCGGAGCGCCTCCAGAGTGCTTGCCGCCTCCTCCTCGTCGATGATCGACATGGCAAAGCCGACATGGATCAGCGCCCATTTGCCGACCAGGGCATCAATGTCGTTTCCGGCGATGCAGGCGACATTGACCTCGCGGCGGACACTGGAAACCTCCGCCATGGCCATGAGGCGGCCGGCGTCGGTGATGGCCGTGATCCGGCCGGGTATGCCGAGACACATGTCAGTCTTCCTCCTCTTCCAGGATGCGGCCCGATGGATCGGCAATTCCGTACCGGTCCAGCTTGGCACGCAGGCCGACGCGCGACAGGCCAAGTTCCGCGGCGGCGCGCGACTTGTTCCAGCGATGACGGGTGAGCGTTTCGCGCAGGATGCGCATCTCGATGCGCTCGACCCTGTCTTTCAGCGTACCGTCGGCGGTCATGATGCCGTTGCCGAAGCGGTCGGATTCGGCGTCGGAGGGCGAGGCCTGCAGGATCGGCCGGGATATCAATTCGGCGCCGAGGATCGGTGACTGGGCGAACACGAGCATGCGGGTGACTTCGTTCTGCAGTTCCTTGAGATTGCCGGGCCAGTCCCAGTGCGACAGGAAGTCGAGCGCGGCCTGGGTGAAACCCTGGGCGGACTTGCCGTGGCGGGCGGACAGGTCGTCAAGGAAAGCCTGGGCAAGGATCGCCACGTCGCCGCGGCGGTTGCGCAGGGGCGGGATCGCCAATTCGGCCACCGAAAGGGCGTAGTACAGATCGGAGCGGAAGGCGCCTTCGGCAATGCGCCGGGGGAGGTCGGTGCCGGCGGCCGCGATGATCCGGACGTTGGCGATTGCCAATTCCTGTCCGCCGACCGGCGTATAGCTGCCTTCGGCGATCAGCCGCCAGAGTTCCATTTGCAGGGCGGGGCCGGCGTGCTCGACGCCCTTGATGAAGAGAGTGCCGCGATCGGCCTTCTTCACGAGACCGTAACGGTATGGCGCTCCCGCGATTGCCCCGCGTTTGACACCGAACAACTCGACAGCGGCGATCTCGTCGGTCAGTCCGGCGAGGTTAAGTGTGAAGAACGGCCGGTCGGAGCGCAGGCTGGCGAGGTGCATGGCGCGCGCAAGGCGGGCGCGTCCGACTCCGCTCTCGCCGGTGATGAGAACGGGGATGTCAAAGCTTGCGTGGTGGCGTGCCACCTTGATGATGGCGTTCATCGGGCTTTGCGGCGCGCGCAGGATGGTCTCGAAGCCCATCTTCTCGCGCAGCGCTGCCCTGCGCATGTCGAGCTTCGTTTGGGCGGTGGATGCCAGGAAACGCATCTCCAGTGCGAGGCGTTCGTTCTCGCGCGCCAGGCTGGAAAGCCGCGCGCCGTTGCGCACGGCGGCAAGCAACTGTTCGGGATGCCAGGGCTTGGTCAGGAATTGGTGGATGCCGGCCTCGTTGATGGCGTGCGCCATGGCCGAGGGGTCGGTATAGCCGGTAACGATGATGCGGACCGTGTCGGGCCAGCGCTGGCGCAGATCCGTCAGCAGCTCGACGCCGGTGCGGCCGGGCATGCGCTGGTCACACACGATGACCTGAACCCAGTGCTCTTCCATCTGCCGGACCGCCGCTTCGGCATCGGCTGCGGTCGCGCATTCGAACTCGTCCTCGAGCGCCATGCGCATGGCCGAGAGCGAATGCGGCTCATCGTCGACGAGCAGGACGGTGGGTCGGGACGCGTTTATGACGCCTTCTCCCCGAGTCTCGCGTGCAGCCACGACAGCCACGCGTCCATGCCCTCGCCGGTACGAGCCGACAGGCGGAGGATCTCGATGTCGGGGTTCACCCGGCGCAGATTGGCTTCGCATGCGTCGAGGTCGGCGTCGCAATGC
Organism: Rhizobiaceae bacterium; assembly: GCA_905339215.1. Classification (GTDB taxonomy): domain Bacteria; phylum Pseudomonadota; class Alphaproteobacteria; order Rhizobiales; family Rhizobiaceae; genus DUSC01. Next base: position 25,357 of record CAJPFN010000070.1, on the reverse strand, counting down.
GGCGCCAGATCGACCTTGTTCAGCACCGCCAGCCGCGCGGCGGTGAACATGTCGGGGTATTTCAGCGGCTTGTCCTCACCCTCGGTCACGGACAGGATGGCGACCTTGGCGTCCTCGCCCAGGTCGAACGCGGCCGGGCAGACGAGATTGCCGACATTCTCGATGAACAGGAAGGAGTTCGGGCGCGGCCGAAGGTCGTCGATGGCGCGGCCGACCATCTCGGCGTCAAGGTGGCAGCCTTTGCCGGTGTTGATCTGGATGGCGCGGGCGCCGGTAGCGCGGATGCGATCGGCGTCGACGCTGGTCTGCTGGTCGCCCTCGATAACCGCCAGCGGCGCGTCGCCCAGCGCCTCGATCGTCCGGCAAAGCAGCGTCGTCTTGCCCGATCCGGGGGAGGAGACGAGATTGAGGGCGAGAACGCCCAGCGCCCGCAGGACCCGCCGGTTGCCGGCCGCCAGCGCATCGTTCTTGAAAAGGATGGACGTCTCAACCTCGATCAGCCTTCGCTGGCTCATGCCCGGCACCGAGACGCCTGCCGCACCCAGGCCGTAGTGACGGTGGTCGTGACCATGGTCGTGGCTGTGGTCATGGCTATGCGTATGATCGTCGCCGCCATGAGAATGCGGGTGTTCGGGGTCGCCATGGCGGTGATCGGAGCCGTCGGCATGGTCGTGTGCGTGGCTGTGATGATGGGCGTGGTCGTGTTCCATTCCGCCTGGGCGATGCGGATGGCTATGGGAATGACGGTGGTCGTCCGGTTCCCCAGGCGCATGGTCATGCCCATCGCCGCGAGCATGGCGGTGGTCGTGATCATGCGCGAGGCCGAGTCGATGGGCCTCTTCGTGGCTCATCTCGCGGCCGCCCACCGTCACCTTGTCGGAGCATCCGCAGACAGTGCACATCACTCCACCTCCATGTCCCTGACCCGCATTTCGTCTCCCGACTGGGGGATCAGCCGGCCGCCGCTGCAGCGCGGGCACGGCGCCAGCCGATCGTCGATCTCGACGGTCTCCATGCAATCGTAGCACAGTGCCTTTCCAGGCAGATCGTGCATCTCAAGCCGCGCGCCCTCCGCCGGGCTTCCCCGCATCACGACGTCCCACGCGAAAGCGAGCGCCGGCTTCTCGACGCCGGCAAAGCGGCCGATCTCGAGCCGCAGCAGCGTGACCCGGGCGAAACCGTGGCGGCGGGCTTGCTCCTCGACGATCGTTCTTATGCCCTCGGCGAGGCTCATCTCATGCATGCGCAGCCTCCCGGACCGTGACCGGTACGCACGGGTCGTGCAAGGCCAACACCCCGGCATGCCGATGCATCGCCGGCCGCAGGCTTCGCAGCGACTGGACAAGCGCGCCTCCGGGGGCAAGCATGTGGTCTGTCGGCGTCCGCCGAACGATGCCGGTGATATGGCCGCCCGTCTGCCGGAGGCATAGCGCATAGCTTCCTCGCGCCGCCGGTACCGTCGCAACGCCGTCTTCGACCTTTGGCGGGGGCAAACGGCCCTGAAGCGCGGCTTCCAGGTCGGCAAGCAGCCCGAGATAGCGCCACAACGGGCCGCGGCCGTGGCTGGCCTCGACGGATCGCAGCAGCGGGTGGCTAGCCTGCCGCCCTGCGGCGGAGTTCTCGAATGCGCCCTCGGCCAGGGGATGAACAGGCGCGGGCAGTTCGGCGCAGCAGGCGACGCCGGGCGCAAAGCTATCGCTGATCAGGCCGACCAAGGCCGCGGCCGGGCTTTCCCAGGATGGGAGGCCGGCCAGGTCCGCAGGCAATCCTTCCGGTCCGAGCAGCGCAGCAGGATCTGCGGGAATCGCGAGCGGCTTGCTGCCGAAGGCCTGGGGAAGCGTAATGCAGAGCTTGAGCACATGGTCGCGGATCGTCTCCGCTTCGAGGCCGTCGCCGGGGGCGAAGCCGAGCGAAAGGCGCGCGGCGGCGCCCTGCGCGGCGCGGCACAAGTTGAAGATGCGCGGCAAGAGCTCGACGACCTCGGCGATGGGGCGGCCCAGGACCAGAGCCTCGAGCGGCAGTGCGGGCGCCGCCTCGATGACCGGACCCTGCTCGCCAAACGTTACGGTCGCCGCCCTCAAGCTCATCCGCCCAGTCCGCCGGTAATGACGCGCCGGCGCGTCGGCTCGGGATCGGCGGCCGGCTGTTTCGGCATGAGTTCCGCCTCGCGGATAGCCCGTATGTCGGCGGCGCGGTCGGTTTCGGCGCGGTTCTCCGCCTTGAAGAGTTCGACAATGATCACACGCGCGATCTCAACCGCCTGCAACTGGCTACTGAAGTCGCCCATGGGCGAGAACAGCGAGCATGCCAGGTAAGGACCGGTCTGTTCGCGGCTATTGTGAAGGAACTCGTAGTCTCCCGACGGAAAGGCGATCATTTCCTTCCGGGTGGGCGCCAGAACTGGATAGCCTGCGGGCGGAAGGAAAACGAGATTCATCGACAACGGTGAGATCAGGACGCCAAGGAAGCCGCCATCATGGGGGCGAAAATCCACCGCCTGCACGTGCAGCGCGTGGTTCACCATCGGCATGTCGCGCATCCGCGAATTGAAGACTTCGGTGAAGTCCGCGACCAGCGCGGCGGTCCGCCGTTCCATCTCTGCCATCGTCGCGGCCGAAGCTGCCCCCGGGTCTTCGCGAACGAGGAACTGCGCCCTGGGCGCGGAGCATCCCGGACAGGTCCAGTCGTCCGGCAGGTCGATGAAGGCGGTTCCCGGCAGGACCTGCCGCGTATCGTCGCCCTCCTGCGGATCGTAAGTCGTCCAGCAGATCTTGCACTCCATGACGGCGAGCGGACTGATCTTGTCGTTCGCTCCCAGGTAGCTGCCCTCGAAACCCGGCTCGGTCATCGGATGGCTCCAATCACGTCGCGGATGCGGATCGCGCTGTCGCGAAGGTCTTCGTCGGCGGCCAGCGCCACTTCGGGCATTTCGGTTACCTCGAACGTGTCGAGAATGAGCGTGTCCATCGAGTTGTAGAACTGGACCTTCCAGACCTGCGGCTGGGCCGTTGCCGTCACCCGGCAGTTGCCGTAGCCGCGCGAAAGGATTGTCACCGAACCTTCGCCCAGCGCTTCGGCCAGCCAGTCGAGGTCCTCGGGCGTATGGGGCAGCAGCGAGAGGTTGACGACATGCGCCGGGGCGCCGGGCGCGCGCTTGAGGCTTTGGTCCAGGATCTCGGTCAGGATCGAGGGTGCGTTGGCGAGCCCTGCAACCTTCCTGGCCAGGACGCCGATCGCCGGACTCTGCGCAACGTGGGCTCGCGACAGGGAAAGACCCGGCGCCCGCCCGATCTCGACCATATCCATGCCGGCCGCCAGCAACATCCATACGCCGGCAAAGACGCTCTCCTGCACCATCACGGCGGGCACGCCGCGAATCTTCATCGACACTTCGCCCTGGCCGAGGGCATCGGCCATGACCTTGCGCGCGCCGGGCGAGAGGCGCGAAAGGTCGAACTGCGCCGGCGATGCGCCTTGCGCGACGATCTCGCATGCCGCCGCCATCTCGGCCAGCACGGCCAGGGCTTCAGCCACGGCCTCCCTGTCATCGGATTCGGGCACATGCGGGGAATAGGTCCGCATGCCCGACGGCATGGTCATGTACTGCAGTTCGCCGTCCGGGTTGGGTTGCGATCCGGGACCGAAGCCAGCGGGTGGAAGCGTGAAGGGGGAAACCATGACTGACCTCAGGCGGCTTTCAGCGACAGGATGTGCTCGATGCGCGTCAGGTAGTCGGACCAGTCCCGCACCTTCTCGATCGATCCGAGGAAAGCAGTCCTCTGGAAGAACAACAGGCCGGGCGTCTTCAGCGCTCGATACTGTTCGCGAAGCGACGCCTCGATCGCGTCGTCGACCACGGCGCAGTCGAAGACGTTCTGGAATGCGAGGCGCAGTTCCGGCAGGATCACCGCCGCGTCCGCCGTTTCCAGGTTGCGGCGGGCATCGCCGGGAATGAAGAGGCAGTGCAGGCCCGGCCTCGACAGGTACTCGGCCACATCATGCGCGGAGGCGACGCGTGGATAACCCTGTTCGCTTTCCAGGCGGGCGATCAGCGGGTGAATCTCGGTGGCCGTCGGCGTCTTGGGGTGAGCTTGGTCCTGCATCGGGTCATCCATGGCTGCGGCCGGCTTGTAGCGCGGCCTGTAAGTGTGGCGGGAGTTCCGGCTCGCGGTCTTCGAGGTCGGCAAAGGCGTCACCGAGTTCGCCGCCGCGCATGAGCGACGCCAGGCCGCCGAGGGCGGCGCGGATCTTCAGCGCCTCGCCCTCTTCCAGGATGGAATGGGCCGTGCCGAGAAAGCTCAGCACCCAATCGCCGGGCTTCGCCTCTGGCGTCAGGGATAGGTCGATTGTCTCCAGCCGGTCGCCGTCAAGCGCGTGACCGGCGATGCCGACAATGGCAACCAGGCGCATGGGCACGCCGACGCACATCAGAATGCCTCCGGAAAGAAGCGGGCGTCGCCCGTGCGGCAGGCCTCCTCCTCGGAGGGGCGGCCGGCTTCGTAGGCGCCGCGCCGGACAGCCGGATCCGCCAGCAGCGAGGCGTCGGAACGGCCGCCGGAGACGGTCACGCCCCATTCGGACAATACACCCCTCGCGATGGCGAGCGCCTGCGGAATGCGGGCTGCCACCTCGGGGCGCAGTCCGCCGCCATAGTCGTCGAGTTCCACCGGCTGGCAACCGATCAGCACCATCTGCGCGGGGCGGTAGCCCATGAGGGTAGCGGTTGCGATGACATCCTGAAAGCCGGTCTGGTGTAGGCTCATCTTCTTGGCTCCCATGAACGCGGGAACCTCGTCGTCGCGCACGACCTTCATCTCGCCGGCAGGTAGGCCATAGTCGATGGCATCGAATACCAGAAGCGCGTCGCACTCCTCGAGAAACGGCAGCAGGTAGAGGCCCTGGGTGCCGCCATCGAGGAGACGGACTGATGGCGGCAAGGCGTGGGTCTCGGCCATCGCCTCGACGCAGCGAACGCCAAACCCCTCATCTGCCCAAAGGACATTGCCGATGCCGAGAATCAGAACCCGTTTCGACACCGGCTTCCTCCCAGTGGCTGGTCGAACGATTTGCACGTTATAAAGCAGATGATAGGCTGATTACCATGCTGTCTCGACTTCAGCCGGGTATTTCTGATCGAATCTATCAAGATATTGAAATTAAATTAGAAATTGAACTTCAGCACCGTTTTCTTGAGGCCATTTAGTGGTAGAGCGATGATCGTATTGCCATCGCATCTGCAAAGAGAGTTGCCAGATACCCGATTTTGGCACCTCTCAGGCTGCGAATTCCACCTTGCACTCCGCAAGAGCGGCACTAACATGACGTCATGTCACCCGAACCAGCACTTCCCGCTCCCGGCCGGTTGGAGCATTTCAGCGACGATGCCTGGGTCGAGGTTTTGTCGGCGATGGACCGCACCTATGCCGACCTGGTGAGCTACCAGGAGCAACTGGAGCGCCAGAACGCCGAACTTCAGGAAATGCGCACCTTCCTCACCGCGATCCTGTCTTCGGTGTCGGACGTGCTGATCGTGGCAGACCGGGCGGGCCGCGTTGCACAGGTTAGCCGTTCGGTGGGCGACCTGACCGGGGAACCGGAGCGCGCGGTGCTCGGCAAGCCGCTGTCCGGCCTTTTCGAAACGGCGCATGGGCCGCTCCTGGATGCGGTTCTGTCTGGCCTGCGCGAGAGCCGCAGGGGCGCGCAACTCGAAGCAAACCTGGCCACGAGCGCGGGGGCCGAACCGCTCGACATCTCGATTGCGCCGCGACTCGACGAGCGCGGCAGAGTCGACGGCTTCGTTCTGACGGGCAGACCGATGGGGGCGCTTCGCAAGGCGTACGCGGAGTTGTCGGAGAGCCACGACGCCTTGAAGACGGCGCAGGCGCAACTCGTGCGCAACGAGAAACTCGCGAGCCTCGGCCGGCTGTTGGCCGGCGTGGCCCACGAATTGAACAATCCGATCAGCTTCGTCTATGCCAACGCCCATGCGCTCGGGCGCTACGCCACCAAGTTCGAGACCTATTTCGCCAGGGTTCAGGAAGGCGCGGGCCGCGAGGAACTGATCGCGCTGCGGACCGATCTGCGCCTCGACCGGGAACTCGCCAATATGCGCGAAGCGATCCGCGGCGCGCATGACGGCGCCGAGCGGGTGCGCGACATCGTCGAGGACCTTCGCCGGCTTTCGTCCGACGGGTCGGGCGAGAAGGTGATGTTCGACCTGGCAGAGACGGTCCGCATCGCGGCCAGCTGGGTCATGCGCGGCATGAAGCAGCCAGTGACGCTGACCATGGAGCCGATGCAGGCCGCCCCGGTGCGCGGCAGGCAGGGCCATCTACAGCAGGTGGTGATGAACCTGGTGCAGAACGCCTTCGACGCGCTGGAAGGCCGCGAGGGCGCCGAAATCCGCCTTTCGGTGACGACAGAACCGGGCAAGGCGGTGCTGACGGTGGCCGATAACGGCCCTGGCGTGTCCGAGGAATTGCGGGCTCTCATCTTCGATCCGTTCTTCACCACCAAGGCGGTGGGGCGCGGCACGGGGCTCGGCTTGGCAATCAGCCTGAAGATCGCCGAAGAGCATGGCGGCAGCATTGTCCTGTGCGAGACCGCCAGGGGCGCCTGCTTCCGGCTGGTCCTGCCGATGGAGGATGGCGAATGACCTCCCTGTTGTGGCTCCAGGCCGCCGGCTGCGGCGGGTGCACCATGTCGCTGCTCTGCGCCGAAGACCCGGGCGTGCTCGAAATTCTGGAGGACGCCGGCATTCGCGTACTTTGGCATCCAGCGCTTTCGGTGCAGACTGGCGCTGAAGCCAGGGCGATCCTCGAGGACGTCGCAGAGGGACGGGTGGAACTCGACATTCTCTGCGTCGAAGGCGCCGTTGCGCGTGGCCCGGCCGGCACTGGCCGCTTCCAGATGCTCGCCGGCACAGGCGAAAGCCTGATGCACTGGGTCGAGCGGATCGCCGCGCAAGCGCGCCACGTGGTCGCCGTCGGCTCCTGCGCGGCCTATGGCGGCGTGACAGCCGCCGGCGGCAATCCGAGCGACGCCGTCGGGCTGCAGCATGACGGCGCGCATGCCGGCGGGCTGTTGGCGCGGAGCTGGCGATCTCGGTCCGGCCTGCCGGTTGTCAACATAGCGGGCTGTCCCACGCATCCTGGCTGGGTGACGGAGACATTGATGCTGCTCGCTTCCGGCGAGTTCCCCGCACTCGACGGCTACGGGCGCCCGCGTTTCTACGCTGATCATCTGGTGCATCACGGATGCCCCAAGAATGAGTTCTACGAGTACAAGGCCAGCGCGCGCGAACTGTCCGAGATCGGCTGCATGATGGAGAATCTCGGCTGCATCGGAACGCAGGCGGTCGGCGACTGCAACATACGGCCCTGGAACGGTGAAGGCAGTTGCACCCGTGGGGGTTACCCCTGCATCAACTGCACCGCGCCGCGGTTCGAGGACCCGGCGCATGCCTTCGTCGAAACGCCGAAGATCGCAGGATTCCCGGTGGGCCTGCCGACCGACATGCCGAAGGCCTGGTTCATGGCGCTCGCATCGCTGTCGAAGGCGGCGACGCCCGACCGGATCGGGCGCAATGCGCGAGCCGACCGGATCGTCGTGCCGCCCACTCTGAGGCAGCCGAAATGAGCGAGCCGCAGGCGGCGCGGCTGGTCCTCGGTCCTTTCAACCGGGTCGAGGGCGACCTCGAAGTTGCGCTCGACATAAGCGATGGACGCGTGGCGCGCGCCGAGGTGAGTTCGCCGCTCTATCGCGGCTTCGAGCGTATGCTGGAAGGGCGCGATCCGCGCGACGCTTTGGTGCTCACGCCGCGCATCTGCGGCATCTGCTCGATCAGCCAGTCGGCGGCTGCGGCCGCGGCGCTCGGCGATGCCATGGGGCTGAGACCGACACGCCAGGGTGCAGCGATGACCGCCCTGATCCACGCGACCGAAAACGTCGCGGACCATCTGGCGCATTTCCACCTGTTCTTCATGCCCGATTTCGCTCGGCCCGACTATGCCGGGAAATCGTGGCACCGTCGGGCGATCGAAAGGTTTACGGCGCTGGAGGGCAGCGCGCAGCGCAGCGCGGTCGAGGCTCGGACGAGACTCCTGCATGTCATGGGTCTGCTTGCCGGTAAATGGCCTCATACGCTTGCCATCCAGCCGGGCGGAGTGACCCGTGCGCCGGGACTGAGCGAGAAGGCGCGCCTCCAGGCAACCCTGCGCTCCTTCCGGCGCTATCTGGAAGGCGTGGTGTTTGGTGGAAAGCTCGAAGAGTTCGCAGCGATCGCCTCGCTCGAAGGGCTGATGCGCTGGACGCACGGGGATGCCGCACTTTTCCTGGAGATCGCCGAAGACCTCGGGCTGGAAACGCTTGGCCGCGGGGCCGGACGCTACCTCTCCTATGGCGCATACGCGCTGGAGAGCGGCCCTGTTTTTGCCGCGGGCGTCTGGGAGGGGCGTCTCAAGCCGCTTGACACGCGCGGAATCGTCGAGGACCTGACACATGCCTGGATGCGCGGCGACGCGGCGCATCCGTGGGACGGGGCGACGGAGCCGGACGAGGCCATGGCCGCGCCGGGCTACAGCTGGTGCAAGGCGCCGCGGCTCGACGGCAAGGCTTTCGAGGTTGGCGCTCTGGCCCGCCAGGTCGTGGACGGCCACCCGCTGGCTGTCGCGCTCGCTGGCGGTGGCGTCTTGGCGCGGGTCGCCGGGCGTCTCCTCGAATTGGCTCGCACGCAGATCGTGATGGAGCGATTGGCGGCGGAAATCGAGCCCGGCGCACCATACATGGCGCGAGGGGAACTCCCGCATACGGGTAGGGGGGCCGGCCTTGTAGAGGCCGCGCGCGGGGCACTCGGGCACTGGCTGCGCATTGAGGGCGGCAGGATCGTCGGCTATCAGATCATCGCGCCGACGACCTGGAATTTCTCGCCGCGCGACGGTTCGGGAATGCCCGGGCCGCTAGAGGCCGCGCTCGAAGGAATCGCAGTCGAGGGACCGGGCGCGCTGGCAGTGCAGCATGTGGTCCGCAGCTTCGATCCCTGCATGGTTTGCACGGTGCATTGAAACACCCTCGAGGGATGACGTCGTCCGATGGCCGGGGCTGTTTCGATCCGCGTTCGGGGACAGGTGCAGGGGGTCGGCTTCCGGCCCTTTGTCTGGCAACTGGCTCAGGAATTCGGGCTGAGCGGGCGTGTGCTCAACGATCCCGAGGGCGTCCTGATCGAAGCGGAAGGGGGAAATCTCGATGGTTTCGTCGCCGCGATATCCGCAAGGGCGCCCAAACTGGCGCGGGTGGATTCCGTTGAGGTAAGTCCCTTCGCCGGTGTTTTACCGACCGGATTCGCAATTGCCCCGTCGCGGGGATCGGGGTCCGAAACGCGAGTGACCCCGGATGCGGCGACCTGCCCGGATTGCGTGGCGGAGATTCGCGGCGAGGGCAGGCGGAAGGGTTACGCCTTCACCAACTGCACCCATTGCGGTCCGCGCTTCACCATCCTCAGGGGCCTGCCCTACGACCGCGCGAAGACCACGATGGCAGACTTCGTGATGTGCGACGAGTGCCGGGCCGAATACGAGAACCCGGCAGACCGCCGGTTCCACGCACAGCCCGTGGCCTGCCCCCGCTGCGGACCGCGCCTTTGGCTGGAGGCTGGAGGCCGGGAAGTTCGCGGCGATCCCGTCGCCGAGGCCGTGCGGCGGCTGAAGGCGGGTGAGATCGTCGCGGTGAAGGGGCTGGGAGGCTTTCACCTCGCCTGCGATGCCGCCAACGGGCAAGCCGTGGCGATGCTGCGGTCCCGCAAGCGCCGGCCGGCCAAGCCGTTCGCACTGATGGCGCATGAAGCCGTGCTGCAAGGCGTGGCTAACCTGACTGAGGCGGATCTCGCGATCCTGCGCGATGCGGCGGCTCCGATCGCCCTGGTTGCCTCGCGAGGCATTTTGCCCGATGAGCTCGCTCCGAGGATGTCGACGCTCGGAGTCATGCTGCCCTACACGCCGCTGCATCACTTGCTGCTGGACGCCTTCGGCGGCGTGCTGGTGATGACCAGCGGCAATCTGTCCGGCGAGCCCCAGGTGGTGGGCAATGACGAGGCGCGCGAAAAACTCTCTGCCTTCGCCGACGCCTTCCTCATGCATGACCGCGATATCGCGCGCCGGCTCGACGACAGCGTGGAGCGCGGCGATCCGCCGATGATCCTGCGCCGCGCGCGGGGCAGGACGCCGGGAACCCTGCCGCTGCCGCCGGGGTTCGACGAGGCCCCGCAGGTGTTGGCGCTGGGCGGCCAGATGAAGGGGGCGATCTGCCTGGTCAAGAACGGGCAGGCTCTGCTGGGGCACCATCTCGGCGACCTCGATGACGCATTGTGCGCCGAGGAGTTTGACAAGGCGGTGGCGGACTACACGGCCCTGTTCGAGCATCGCCCGGCGCTGGTGGCCGTCGATGCGCATCCCGGCTACCGGGCCACGATTGCCGGGCGGCGCATGGGGCTGCCGGTCGCCGAGATCTGGCACCACCACGCGCACCTGGCGTCCTGCCTGGTCGAGAATTCGTGGCCGCTCGGGGGCGGGCCGGTGGCAGGGATCGTGCTGGACGGTACCGGTCTCGGGCCGGACGGGACGATCTGGGGCGGGGAACTCCTGCTCGGGGACTATCTCGGCTTCGAGCGTCGGGCATGGTTGCGGCAGGCGCCGCTGATCGGCGGAGACCGCGCGGCGCGCGAGCCGTGGCGCAACGCGCTGGCCAGGCTCGACCAGGCGGGGCTCGCCGACCGGGCGGACGCGCTTTTCCCCACAGCCCCGCGCGAAGCGGTCCGGCACGCCGCAACCCGAGGCTTCAATGCGCCCCGGTCATCGAGCGCGGGCCGGCTTTTCGACGCGGTTGCCGCATGCCTCGGGCTCTGCGCCGAGGCGCAGACCTATGAAGGGGAAGCGGCGATGGGCCTGGAGGCGCTGGCGCACCGCGCCGGCTTCAGTCATGTGGCCTATGGCAGCGCGGTAGATGGGGCTGAAATCGATCCCTCGCCGGTGTTCCGCGACATCGTTGCCGATCTCACCGCCGGGTCATCGGCGGAAACGATCGCCTGGCGCTTCCACGCCTGGCTTGCGAACGCCTTCGCTCAGCGCGCCCGGGAGTTGGTCCGCTCGGGCGAGGCGCACGCCGTTGCGCTGTCGGGCGGCTGCTTCCAGAACGCCTTGCTGCTGGGTCTTGCGATGAGGGCGCTCGGCGATATCCCCGTACTGGTCCATCGCACGACGCCCGCGAACGATGGCGGGCTGGCTCTGGGGCAGGCGGCTATTGCTGCGGCGCGGCAGGTCCGCGGGGCGGAAAGCAACTGACCATCTTGCTGAAAAGACGGTTAGCAGACTGCCGAGCGCTTTCCCGGGTCGCCTTCGTAAGTCCATGTATTTAAACGACTAAACGTCGATCGTCTCCTTATTGAATCTGTTTGTGCGGCCCGCGTGGGCCTGCTCTCCTTGGCGCTGAGGAACTGTGCTTCGGCACGGTAAGGGCATGCAGGACCAGGGAGGACCATCGTTGAGCCAGGTTGAAACCTTCTATGAGGTCATGCGCAAGCAGGGGATCACCCGGCGCAGCTTCATGAAATACTGCTCGCTGACCGCGAGCGCGCTCGGGCTGGGGCCGGCCTTCGTGCCGAAGATCGCCCATGCGATGGAAACGAAGCCACGAACGCCGGTGATCTGGGTCAACGGCCTGGAATGCACGTGCTGTTCGGAGTCCTTCATTCGCGGCGCGCATCCGCTGGCGAAGGACGTCGTGCTGTCGATGATCAGCCTCGACTACTCGCACACACTGATGGCGGCGGCGGGCCATGCTGCCGAGGCGGCGCTGGAAGACACGATCCAGAAATACAAGGGCAACTACATCCTTGCCGTGGAAGGCAATCCGCCGCTCAACGAGGACGGCATGTTCTGCATCGTCGGCGGCAAGCCGTTCGTCGAACAGCTCCGCCACGCTGCGAAGGACGCCAAGGCGATCATCAGCTGGGGTGCCTGCGCATCCTATGGCTGCGTGCAGGCTGCGTCGCCGAATCCGACCCGCGCCACGCCCGTCCACAAGGTCATCACCGACAAGCCGATCATCAAGGTGCCCGGGTGCCCGCCCATCGCCGAGGTCATGACCGGCGTCATCACCTACATGCTGACCTTCGACCGCCTGCCGGAACTAGACCGCCAGGGACGTCCGGCGATGTTCTACGGTCAGCGCATCCACGACAAGTGCTACCGCAGGCCGCATTTCGACGCCGGCCAGTTCGTCGAGGCCTGGGACGACGAGAACGCGCGCAAGGGCTACTGCCTCTACAAGATGGGCTGCAAGGGTCCGACCACCTACAACGCCTGCTCGACCGTGCGCTGGAACGAGGGAACCAGCTTCCCGATCCAGTCTGGCCATGGCTGCATCGGCTGCTCGGAGGACGGGTTCTGGGACCAGGGCTCGTTCTACGACCGGCTGACCAACATTAAGGCCTTCGGCGTCGAGGCCAACGCCGACCAGGTGGGATTGACGGCAACGGGCGTGGTCGGCGGCGGCGTGGCGGTGCATGCCGCCATCAGCGCGCTGAAACGCGCGCAGAAGAAGACGCAAGCGAAAGTGGAGGGCTGAGCCATGACGATCAACACGCCGAACGGCTTTTCCCTCGACACCTCCGGCCAGCGCGTCGTGGTCGATCCGGTGTGCCGGATCGAAGGTCACATGCGCTGCGAGGTGAACGTCGATGAGAACAACGTCATCCGCAATGCGGTGTCCACCGGGACCATGTGGCGCGGGCTCGAGGTGATCCTCAAGGGGCGCGATCCGCGGGACGCCTGGGCTTTCACCGAGCGAATCTGTGGCGTCTGCACCGGTACCCACGCCCTGACATCGGTGCGCGCGGTCGAGGATGCCTTGGGGATCACGATCCCCGAGAACGCCAACTCGATCCGCAACATCATGCAGTTGAACCTGCAGATCCACGACCACATCGTGCACTTCTACCACCTCCACGCGCTGGACTGGGTGAACCCCGTCAACGCGCTCAGGGCGGATCCGAAGGCGACGAGCGAGCTGCAGCAGGCTGTCAGCCCGTCGCATCCTCTGTCTTCGCCCGGCTATTTCCGCGACGTGCAGAACCGGCTGAAGGCTTTTGTGGAATCCGGGCAACTCGGCATCTTCAAGAACGGCTATTGGGACAATCCGGCCTATCTTCTGCCGCCCGAAGCCGACCTGATGGCAACCACCCACTATCTCGAGGCGCTGGATCTGCAGAAGGATATCGTGAAGATCCACACGATCTTCGGCGGCAAGAACCCGCATCCGAACTGGCTGGTCGGCGGCGTTCCCTGCCCGATCAACGTTCACTCCACTGGCGCGGTCGGTGCGATCAACATGGAGCGGCTGAACCTCGTCAGCTCGATCATCGACAAATGCATCGAGTTCAACAACAACGTCTACATCCCCGACGTGAAAGCAATCGGCGGGTTCTACAAGAACTGGCTCTATGGCGGTGGACTGTCCGGCAAGTCGGTGCTCGCATATGGCGACATTCCCGAACACGCCAACAATTTTGCCGCCGACCAGTTGCACCTGCCGCGCGGCGCGGTCATCAACGGCAATCTCGGCGAAGTCCATGATGTCGATCAGCGCGACCCCGAACAGGTGCAGGAGTTCGTCGATCACAGCTGGTACGAATATGCCGGCTCGGAAAAGGGCAAGGGCCTGCACCCCTGGGACGGCGTCACGTCGCCGAAATACGAGCTGGGGCCGAACGCGAAGGGAAGCAGGACCAGCATCGAGCAATTGGACGAAGACGCCAAGTACAGCTGGATCAAGGCCCCGCGCTGGAGGGGCAATGCGATGGAGGTGGGTCCGCTGGCCCGCTACGTCGTCGGTTACGCCAAGGGGCACGAGGACATCAAGAACCAGGTCGACGGGCTCCTGCGCGACATGGGCCTGCCGCTGACCGCTATCTTCTCCACGCTGGGCCGCACTGCGGCGCGGGCGTTGGAGAGCGAATTCTGCGGGCGGCTGCAGAAACACTTCTTCGACAAGCTGGTGGCAAACATCAAGGCGGGCGACGAAAGCACCGCAAACGTCGCCAAGTGGGACCCCTCCACCTGGCCGAAGGAAGCTAAGGGCGTGGGCGCCACCGAGGCGCCGCGCGGCGCGCTCGGGCACTGGATCAGGATCAAGGACGGGCGCATCGAGAACTATCAATGCGTCGTGCCGACCACCTGGAACGGTTCCCCCCGCGACCTCGCGGGAAACATCGGCGCCTTCGAGGCGAGCCTCATGGATACCAAGGTGGAACGCCCGGAGGAGCCGGTTGAAATCCTGCGGACTATCCACAGCTTCGATCCCTGCCTGGCCTGCTCCACCCATGTCATGTCGCCCGACGGCCATGAACTGGCCCGGGTTAAGGTCCGCTGAGAAAGGAAGACAGCGATGAAGAGAACAACTCTTGCCGCACTGCTGGCCTTGATCGCCACTCCTGCGCTGGCCCACACCGGGCACGGTGACACCAGCGGCTTCATCCATGGGCTGGAACACCCGATCCTCGGGCCCGACCACCTTCTCGCCATGTTGGCCGTCGGCCTCTGGTCCGGCTTCATCCTCCCGACCCGCTTCTGGGCAGGGGCTGCAGCCTTCATCGCGGCCATGGCGGCCGGCGCCGGACTCTCCTGGGCCGGCATCGGCATGCCGATGGTGGAAACATGGATCGTTCTGTCCGTGGTGGTGTTCGGCGTCCTGACGCTGGTCAGCCGAAAAGGGCAGGCAGAAGGGCTGACCCAGGCCTCGCTTGCGGCGATTGCGCTGTTTGCGCTTTGCCACGGCCACGCGCATGCAACCGAGGCGTCGGGCAATGCGCTCGCCTATCTGGCCGGCTTCGTGATCTCGACCGCGGCGCTGCATGTCGTCGGAATCCTGATCGCTCGTGCCATTTCCGAGAAGGTGATCGTCCAGCGCGCGCTTGGCGCCGGCATCGCGGCTTCCGGCCTCTATCTGATGGTGGGGTGAAGTCATGGCGACCGCGACTTCGGACGTTCACGCCCACGGCGTCGCGCCGGAAGACCTGGCGACCGTCAGCCGCCAGACTTCGGTCTACGTTTATGAAGCGCCGATGCGTATCTGGCACTGGGTCAACGCACTGGCGATCGTCGTCCTCTGCCTGACCGGCTATTTCATCGGCTCGCCCCCGCCGTCGGCGCAGATCGGCGAGGCGGCGGAGCAGTTCGTCTTCGGCTACATCCGCTTCGCCCACTTCGCGGCAGGCTGGGTGCTGGCGATCGGCTTCCTCGGCCGCATCTACTGGGCGTTCTTCGGCAACCACCACGCCAGACAGCTGTTCTACGTGCCGTTCTGGCGGGCGGCCTACTGGAAGGAGGTGCTTGTCGAAATCCGCTGGTACCTGTTTCTCGAGAGGGAGCCGAAGAAGTATGTCGGCCACAACCCGCTCGCCCAGCTCGCCATGTTCTTCTTCATCACGCTTGGCGTGAGCTTCATGATCGTCACGGGCATGGCGCTCTATGCCGAAGGCGCTCAGGAGGGCAGTCTCGCGCACGACCTCTTCGGCTGGGTTCACGGCTTCACCTGGAACAGCCAGAGGCTGCACACGCTCCACCATCTCGGTATGTGGTGGATCCTGACCTTCATGATCATTCACATCTATGTGGCGATCCGCGAGGACATCATGAGCCGGCAGTCGATCGTCTCGACGATGATCTCCGGACACCGGACCTTCAAGGACGATCGCGACGACTGATCCCGGCCAGACCGCCGGACAGCAACGGTGAAGTCGATTATGCAGGGCTGGGGCCGATACCCGGCCCTGTTTGCGTTCCGACGTGAGGCGGACCGCGCAGGTCGAGCGACTGAAGATCCTGCAATAGGTCCAGAAGCTGCTCCAGACGTTCGGCGCCGAACTGCAATTCGATCTGCTCGAAGATGGCCTGGCTCTGGCCGGAATGTGCGCGAACCAGCCGTTCACCCGCGGCAGTGATTGCGACGACGGTCTTGCGGCGGTCCTCGGGTGGAGTCGAACGGACGATTAATCCTTCGTCCTCCATCGGGCGGACCATCCGCGTCAGGCTCGAAAGCAGAAGACAGGCCTCGGAGGCGACCTGGCTCAGCTCCAGCGGTCCCTGTTCCTGCAGCACGCGCAGGATGCGCCATTTCTGTTCGTTCACCCCCGAACTGGCCAGCATGTCGCGGATCGGGCCCATCACCGTCTCGCGCGCCCGCAGAAGGGCGATCGGAAGCGAACGTCGGGTCTGGCGAAGCGGAGAGCTTTCGTCGGTCATGGCCCGTATATCGCCGGTTTCGCGCGGCGCCTCAATCGCTTGCGAGAAATTAGTTGACAGCGCAAGGAATATATTTAACAAAGCAACTATCAGGGAGGGGGGCGATGCCGCATATCCAGATCGACTATTCCCCGAACCTGGAAGCGCGGCTGGACGTCGCCGGGCTGTGCCGAGCCCTACGCGATGCGGCGGTGGAGACCGGCATCCTGCCGCTGGCCGGCATCCGCGTGCGGGCGACTGCTTGCACCCATGTGGTGATCGCCGACGGCAATCCCGACCATGCCTTCCTCGACATTTCGCTGCGCCTCAGGGGCGGACGAAGTGCCGAAGCGAAGGAAAGGGCCACCGCCCATGTCTTCGCCGCCGCCGAAGCCTATTGCGCCTCGGTGCTGGAAGCTTCGTCCTTCATGCTGTCGTTCGAGATGCGCGACATCGACCCCGCGCTGTCGCCGAAGACCTCTTCCATCCGACGCTATCTGCCCGGAGACAACCGATGACCGACCTTGCCACCCATCTGGCGAAACTCGACGGGCATCTGGCGCGCTTTCGCGACTCGGGCATCCTGAACCTGATCGCCGGTCGGGACGTGGCGGGCGAGGCATGGTTCGAAACCCGCTCCCCCGTCGATGAAAGCCTGATCGCCCGTGTAGCGCTAGGTGATGCGCGGACCGTCGATGCGGCCGCGAGGGCGGCTAAGGCGGCCTTCCCTGACTGGGCCGCGATGCCGGGCGACAAGCGCAAGGCGATCCTGCACCGCATCGCCGACCTGATCGAAGCGCGTGCCGAGGAAATCGCCCTTTGCGAATGCTGGGACACGGGCCAGGCTTGGCGCTTCATGTCCAAGGCCGCGCTCCGCGGGGCGGAAAACTTTCGCTTCTTCGCCGATCTCGCTCCAGGCGCGCGCGACGGCAGGGCGCTGCCCACTCCCGACCACCTGAACGTGACGAGCCGCCACCCCATCGGACCGGTGTGCGTTATCACGCCCTGGAATACGCCCTTCATGCTGTCGACCTGGAAGATCGCCCCGGCACTGGCGGCGGGCTGCACGGTCGTTCACAAGCCGGCAGAGTTTTCGCCGCTGTCGGCGCGCATCCTGGCGGAGATCTGCCACGAGGCAGGCCTGCCCGCAGGTGTCCTCAACCTGGTCAACGGCATGGGCGAGGGGGCCGGCAAGGCTCTGACCGAGCACCCCGACATCAAGGCCATCGCCTTCGTCGGCGAGAGCCGTACCGGGTCGATGATCATGAAACAGGGCGCCGACACCCTGAAGCGGGTGCATTTCGAATTGGGCGGCAAGAATCCGGTCGTGGTTTTCGACGACGCCGATCTGGACCGGGCGCTGGATGCAGCGATCTTCATGATCTACTCGCTGAACGGCGAGCGCTGCACCTCCTCCTCCCGCCTTCTGGTGCAGGACAGCGTTGCCGACCGCTTCCACGAGATGATGGTGGAGCGCGTCAACAACATCAGGGTCGGCCACCCGCTTGACCCGAAGACCGAGATCGGGCCCCTGATCCACCAGACCCATTTCGAAAAGGTCGCGGGCTATGTCGGGATCGGCAAGGCTGACGGCGCCACGTTGGCGACAGGCGGAACGCGGGTGGGCGACGTCGGCTGGTTCATCCGCCCCGCGCTGTTCACCGATGCGAAACCCGGCATGCGGATAGCGCAGGAAGAGATCTTCGGCCCCGTCCTGACCTCGATCCGCTTCCGGCATGAGGACGAGGCGCTGCGGATCGCCAACGGCGTCGCCTATGGCCTGACGGGCTACGTCTGGACCAACGACCTGACCCGTGCTCTGCGCTTCAGCGAAGGGCTCGAGGCCGGGATGATCTGGGTGAACAGCGAAAACGTCCGCCACCTGCCTACGCCTTTTGGCGGGGTCAAGGCGAGCGGGATCGGCCGCGACGGAGGCGACTGGTCCTTCGAATTCTACATGGAAACAAAGAACGTGGCCTTCGCCCTCGGTCGGCACAACATCCAGCGGCTGGGCGCCTGACCCCGCCGGGGGCACTCGGGGATCGCGTTTCACAGGGAGGGATGACCATGGGAGAGATCGTTCTCGCCGCCAAATGCACGCATGTCCCGACGATGCTCATGTCGGAACAGGAGGGGCCCCTGAAAGGCAAGCGCCAGCCGGCCATCGACGGGCATTACGAGATCGCGCGCCGGGCAAGGGCGCTTGGCGCGGACACGGCGATCGTCTGCGACACCCACTGGGTGATCAATGCCGGCTACCACATCAACGCCAACAGCCGGTTCCACGGACTGTTCACCTCGAACGAATTTCCGCAGTTCATCCAGGACATGCCCTACGACTATGAGGGCAATCCCGGCCTTGGCGATGCGATCGCAAGGCATGCGACGGAAGCCGGCGTGTATACGCTCGCCCACCACCTCGACAGCCTGGAGGTGGAATACGGGACGCTGGTGCCGATGCGCTTCATGTCGCGACAGCATCGCATGAAGGTCGTCTCCATCGCGGCGTGGTGCACCGTCCACAGCCACGACGAAAGCCGGGTGATCGGCGAGGCGATCCGCAAGGCGGTCGAGGCCAGCGATTCGAAGGTCCTGCTCGTCGCCTCCGGCTCGCTGTCGCACAAGATATGGGCCAACAGGGACTACGCCGCCAACAACGGCACCTTCACCATCAGTTCGGAATTCAACCGCCAGGTGGACCTGCATGTGCTGGACATGTGGCAGCGCGGCGATCATCGGACTTTCCTGAAGATGCTGACCGAATACGCCCAGTTCTGTTGCGGCGAAGGCTCGATGCACGACACGGCGATGCTCTATGGTGCCCTGGGGTGGGACAGCTACGCCGCGAACTGCGAGGTCGTCACCCCCTATTTCCCGTCGTCCGGCACCGGACAGACCAACGTCATCTTCCCGGTCACTTGATAACGCGCGATGCCCATTCCCGCCCCGAACCTGAACCCGCCCTTCAACATCGTCCGCCTCAGCCATGTCGAACTGAAGGTGACCGACCTCGCCTGGAGCAAGGCCTACTATGCCGATCTTCTAGGCCTCCAGGTCACGCATGAGGACGCCGACGGCCTCTATCTGCGCGCCATGGAGGAGCGGGGCCACCATTGCCTGATCCTCAGGCAGGCGGAACAGGCTTCGGTCGGTATCCTGGGCTTCAAGGTCTGGTCGGAAGAGGACCTCGACCGCGCGTCGCAGTGGTTCGCGGCGCGCGGCCTTCCGGTGTCTTGGGTCGAGCGGCCGTTCATGGGCCGGGTTCTGACCACGCGCGACCCCTGGGGCGTGCCGCTGGAGTTCTATGCCCGCATGGAACGGCTGCCGCCGATCCACCAGCAGTACAGAATGTACCGCGGCGTGAAGCCGCTCCGGATCGACCATTTCAACCTGTTCTCCGCGAACGTCGATCAGGCGGTCGCCTTCTACGGCGACATGGGTTTCCGCGTCACGGAATACACCGCCGACGAAGAGACGGGCCGGACGTGGGCCGCCTGGATGCATCGCAAGGGCGGCGTGCACGACATCGCCTTCACCAACGGTACGGGGCCGCGCCTGCACCACACCGCCTTCTGGGTGCCGACGCCGCTCAACATCATCGATCTGCTCGACCTCATGTCGACAACGGGCTATCTGGCCAACATCGAGCGCGGGCCTGGCCGCCACGGCATCTCCAACGCCTTTTTTCTCTATATCCGCGACAGGGACGGGCACCGCACCGAGATCTACTGCAGCGACTACCAGACCTGCGACCCCGATCTGGAGCCGATCAAGTGGGATCTCAAGGATCCGCAGCGCCAGACGTTGTGGGGTGCGCCGGCGCCGCCGTCGTGGTTCGAGCTGGGATCGGTCTTCGAGGGCGCGACCGTCGCGGAAAGCGACCTGAAGGCCACGCCGATCATCGCGCCCTGACGGGAAGGAGCGGGCATGCCAGAATACGCGTACCGAACCGGAACCCCCTTTCTCGGCGGGATCCGATGAACCTCGTCACGTTCACCGCCGATGGGCGCCAGCACTGGGGTGTCACCGTGCCCGGCGGCGTCCTCGCCCTGTCGGACGCCTTTCCGCAGTGGAAGACCCTGCGCAACGTGTTCGAGGCCCAGGCCATAGGGGAGGTTCTGAAGGCGGGGCAGGGCAAGAGGCCGAGCCACCCCGACGGCGCCTTCATCTATGACATCCCGGTGCCTGACCCGGAAAAGATCATCTGCGTCGGCGTGAACTTTCCCGACCGCAACGCCGAGTACCGGGACGGGCAGGACGCCCCGCCGAACATGTCGCTGTTCCCCCGCTTTTCCCGCAGCTTCACCGGTCACGGGCAGAACCTGATCCGCCCGCCGGAGAGCCTGCAGCTCGACTACGAAGGCGAGATCGCGGTGATTCTCGGCAGGGGCGGCCGCCGCATCCCCGAGGCAGAGGCCCTGTCGCACGTCGCGGCGCTCACCCTGTGCAACGAAGGCACGATCCGCGACTGGGTGCGGCACGCCAAGTTCAACGTGACGCAGGGCAAGAACTGGGATCGCTCGGGCGCCATCGGTCCCTGGGCGGTGCCTTTCAGGCATCCCGCCCAGATCGCCGATGTCGGCATCACCACCCGCATCAACGGCGAACTGCGCCAGCAGGACCGCACTGGCCGGATGCTGTTTCCGGTGGCGCGCCAGATCGCCTACATCTCGACCTTCACCACGCTCGTGCCGGGCGACATCATCGTCACCGGCACGCCCACGGGCGCCGGCGCACGGCTCGATCCGCCGGTCTGGCTGAAGCCCGGCGACGTGATCGAGGTCAGCGCCGAGGGCATCGGCACTTTGATGAACGGTGTGGCCGACGAATGACGCCGGATCAGATTCATGCCGCCGCCGCCGCCTTGTTCGAGGCGGAAAAAACGCACCGCCAGATCGGGCTCTTGTCGCGGCAATATCCAGGCATGACGCTCGACGACGCCTATGCCGTGCAGGCAGAGCTTGTCGCGCTGAAGCGCGCCGCCGGGGCGGCGGTCGTCGGCTGGAAGATCGGCTTGACCAGCCGCGCCATGCAGCAGGCGCTGAACATCGCCACGCCGGATTCGGGCGTTCTTCTGGACGACATGCGCTTCGACGACGGTGCGACCGTGCCCGCGGGCCGTTTCATCCAGCCCCGGATCGAGGCCGAGATCGCTTTCGTCACGAAGGCGCCGCTGGCGGGACGGCAGGTGACCCGCGACGAGGTCCTGGCCGCGACCGCGCATGTGGTGCCTAGCCTGGAAATCCTCGACACCCGCATCCTGCGCGTCGATCCCGCCACGGGGCAGGCGCGGATCATCACCGATACGGTCAGCGACAACGCCGCCAATGCGGGCTTCGTGCTGGGAGCGCAGCGCCATGCCGTCGATGCACTCGACCTGCGCCGGGTCGGCGCCATCGTCTGCCGCGACGGCGTCGTCGAGGAGACCGGCCTGGGCGCGGGAGTCCTGAACGATCCGGTCGCCGGCATCCTGTGGCTCGTCCATCGGCTGGCGGACCACGGGCTTGGGGTCGCGGCGGGCGAGGTGTTGCTGTCGGGTTCGTTCATCCGCCCGATAGAAGCCCCGCCGGGCAGCCGCTTCCACGCCGATTTCGGCCCCTTCGGTCAAGTCACGCTAAATTTTGCCTGAGTGTATGCCAGCCCGGCACTGCCGGGCTGCGCGGAAGCCCGCCTTGCCGCAGGCGAGCGCAACAATGGCATTCGGGCGGGACCGGACAGACGACACGTGGCGGAGAGGAAGGGATTCGAACCCTCGAGAAGCTTTTGACCTCTACTCCCTTAGCAGGGGAGCGCCTTCGACCACTCGGCCACCTCTCCGGTGCGACGGTGGATAAAGAAAACCGCCGGTACAATCAACCTTCCGCTGCCGCTGCGGGGAGGGAAATATCGTCTTCCTTATGGCGCTGTCCGCCCGGCGGCTGCGCGCCGATCGCGGCACCGGTCGCTTGTGGGGCGCGCGCGGCTTTCCGAGGGGCATTCCGAGCCGCATCTGTGTGCGCCGCATGGCGAGACCCTTCCGCGGTGCGCCGCTGCGCGTTCGGCCTTCGCTGGAAGGCCGCGAAACTTGGCCGCCCTTTGCCGGGACCCCGCAGCCAGATTTCGATGCGGCAGACGTGAAGGAGGCCTGCGCCGCCGACGCCGACGCTGTTGATTGGTGCCGCTGTGACGACCGCATCCGCGGCGTGCGCGCCGGCGGCCGCAAGAAGCTCCGTGCCAGAACCGGGGGCGGATCGCCATGACCCCCACACAGAATCACGTCGATTACCCGCGGTCGGACAAGAATGGCCGTAGGCGCGGCATTCGGCCCGGGGAACCCCCGCATTCCCGAATCGTTGCCGGCTCCACGATCGCGACAGATTCGCCCGCCTTTGCCGGACCACTGGCCGGTGCTGCCAGCCGTCATGGTTAGCGGTTCCTTTCTGCCGTCACTCATTTCGTGTCTTTTGTGCAACAGCGATCCCGGATAGCGCGGTGGACGGCGGCGCTGCGGCACGATGGTTGTTGAACGGGCGGCTCCCATGAGTAATGTCGGAGCGGAAGAAGGGGCGCGAGCGCCTTTTTCAGGATAGGGGATGGGGCAGGGAACGCTGTCCTTCAGCAAAAAACCCAGACCCGTTTTTTAACTTTGACTGGAGGTCAGAAAATGAACATCAAGAGCCTTCTTCTCGGCTCGGCTGCGGCGCTGGTCGCGGTCTCTGGCGCACGTGCGGCCGATGCGGTCGTCGTGGCTGAGCCGGAGCCCGTCGAATACGTCCGCGTCTGCGACGTCTATGGCGCAGGCTTCTTCTACATCCCCGGCACC
The DNA here is from genome assembly GCA_905339215.1 of Rhizobiaceae bacterium. GTDB lineage: Bacteria > Pseudomonadota > Alphaproteobacteria > Rhizobiales > Rhizobiaceae > DUSC01. The sequence continues at coordinate 2,284 of CAJPFN010000070.1, read as the reverse complement.
GAGAACTGCCTGAAGATCGGCGGTTATGTGCGCTATCAGATGAACTACAACGATCTTGACTGGACTGAGACGGATGTTGGCCCGCATGACTACCGTTTCTGGAAGCTGGCCCGTTTTGCGCCGAGTTTCGACGTCCGGTCGGAGACCGAGTGGGGCACGCTGCGCGCCTTCGCTGAAGTGGAGTTCGATTGGAACTCTTATACTTGGAATGCCGCTAACGTCGGAACCGGCGCCGCGCAGTCGACCAACTTGAACCATGCGTTCATCGAGTTGACGCAATCCAACGGAACGCTTCGCATCGGCAAGGGCAACACGCCCTACGCTCGTTTCTTGGGTTACGGCAACGGGAACGGCCCGTTCGTCGGCTCTTATGGCTTCCGCAACAGCGGCGAAGTGTCGTACACCTTCCATGGCGGCGCCGGCTTCTCGGCCGTCATAGCTGCCATCGAGAGCCCCACTGGCCTGTTCGAACCGGCCGTAGAAGTCGGTGCGAGGGTTTCTCAGGGTTGGGGTACGGTCGGTGCGATGCTTGCTTACGACACTCCTGCCAACGCATGGAGCGCCAAAGCTGTTGCGCGGGTGAATATGGCGCCATTCTCGGCTGGCGTGCACGTGTTCTACTCGAATGCGGTGAACGCCTACACCGTTGATGGCGCGTCCAGGTGGTCGGTGCTCGGCCACGCCAAGGTTGACTTCAACGACACCTTCGCGGTTGCCGCGTCAGCGCAGTGGTTCGATCGTAACTTGGTTGGTGGAGCCAACAGGTATCAGTTCATTGGTGCCATTGACTGGAAGCCGGTCCGCGATCTGCGTATCCGCCCCGAGTTGCGCTACACGACTGGCACTAAGGCGGTGGAGGCGGCTATCCGTTTCGATCGCTCGTTCTAATCGACCTCACGGTCGACGAAGCGAAACCCGGCGGGCAACCGCCGGGTTTTGTGCGTTTCGGGGGGCACTTGGACGGCGTCGGACTGCTCGGCAGGGGCGTGCGGTCGCAATTCCAGGCTCGCGGCGAGCGAATCCTGCATGAGTTCTCCGTCAGCGAGGAAATCGCACTCCGGTCTGAGGCATCGGCGCCGGGCGTCGGCCTAGGCGCCGGCTTTGCCGTCCGCCCCGGCGAGGAACGCCTTGATGGCGGCGGGCAGGTCTCCGCTATCGAGCAGCGGCGCATGGCCTTGTCCCGCCACTGTGACCGCGCGGAAATCCGGATGGCGCGCGGCCATCGCGTCGAGCGTCGCGGCGGAAAACAGCGTGGAGTTCGCTCCGCGGATGGCGAGTACCGGAACCTTGGACAGCGCGGCAAACAGCGGCCACAGTTCGGGCAGCGGTTTGTTTGGATCGAGCCCGGCCAGCGTGTTCATGAGCGCGGGGTCGTAGTCGGCGACCGGCACGCCGCCTTCGTCGCGGTAGATGGCGCGGGTCATTCGTTGCCAATCCGCGTCGGCAAGCGCGGAAAAGGCCGATCCCTGCGCCGCGCGTACGATCTCCGCTGCCTCGGCGAATGTCGCCGGCTTCGGCGCCCCGTCGAGATAGGTGCGAATCTGGACGAGGCCGGCGACCTCGACGACCGGTCCTATGTCGTTCAGCACCGCCGCCCCGATCAGGACCGGTCGCATCGCCGCCAGAAGGTGGATGATGATGCCGCCGCGCGACGTGCCGATGAAGGCGGCCTGTCCGATGCCGAGGGCCGACAGGCCGTCGATGATGTCCTGCGTCTCGACCTTGGCGTCGTATCGGCGCCAGTCTGGATCCCAGGCCGATTCACCGCGCCCGCGATAGTCGAATGCGACGACCTGCCGCGGCGCTTCGCCGTCGCCGCTGAGCGAAAGGGCGAGTTCGTGGAAGTCTCGGGCGTTGCGCGTCAGACCGGCGAGGCAGACGACCGGAAGGCGTCCGTCGCGTCGCTCGCCATAGACGCGTGCATGGAGCCGAAGCCCGTCCTGCGCTGAATAGAAGAAGTCGGAGAAGCCATCGGTCGTCATGCCATGCCCCGTTCAGCCGCGGCGCCTCCGCCACGACTTCGTCTGTAAAAAACGGTCTACCGGGTAGCGCCTGCATAGTGCAAGGCGCATCGACGCACCGCGACTGTGACGGATTCAGACGAACCGGAGGGCGGTTTAGTGCGTGTCGCGCCCAATCCGAGTCATTCTGTTTGTCGTTTGGCGCGGCGATCCACCAGGAAGGTCGCGACGGTCGATGCGGGACATCGGCCGAGCGGCCTGACGCCGTGGGCGCCCGCCAAACGCAAACCCGAAGGGCCGGGCCGGTGGTTCGGGCCAAATCC
>CAJPFN010000069.1 GCA_905339215.1 Rhizobiaceae bacterium | reverse complement strand
TGACCGCCATGAACCGGATTCTCTCGGCCTTCCTCATCGGCGGCCTCTTCGGTCTCGGCATCGTCATCGCCGGCATGGCCAACCCGGCCAAGGTGCTGAACTTCTTCGACATCGCCGGAACCTGGGACCCGAGCCTCGCCTTCGTCATGGGCGGCGGGCTGACCGTCGCCTTCGTCGGCTACCGGCTGGTATTCGGCAGGCGGGACCGGCCCGTCCTCGAACCCTTCTTCGACCTGCCGAAGCAGCGGCGGATCGATGCCGAACTGGTTAGCGGCGCGGCCGTGTTCGGCATCGGCTGGGGCATCGCCGGCTTCTGCCCGGGCGGTGCGGTGCCCGCACTCGGCCTCGGCTATTCCGAGACCGTCGTCTTCCTGGCGGCGATGGTCGCCGGCATCATCGTCGGGCGCGCGCTTCGTTCGCGGATTCCGGCGCTGTCGACGACGCTGCGTCATCCGGACCCGGTTGCGGCCGACGCGTCGTGATGGCATGACTGCGCCGCGACCGGCACGGACGCCGGACCGCCGCGAGGAGACGCCATGGACTACCGACCGCTGACCCCCGATTTCGCCGTCGCCGGGCAGATCGCGCCCGAGCAGATCGCCGAGATCAAGGCCGCCGGCTACCGTTCGGTGATCTGCAACCGTCCCGACGGCGAGCAGGTGGGCCAGCCGAGCGTCGCCTCGGTGCGCGCCGCGGCCGAAGCCGCGGGCCTCGCCTTCCGCCACATCCCGGTCTCGGGCGGCATCTTCCCGCCGGACGCGGTGGCGGCGACAGCGGCTGCACTGGAAGAGCTCGAAGGGCCCATCTTCGCCTATTGCCGCTCGGGCGCGCGCTCGACCACGCTCTACACGATGGCCCGGCAATCCAGGGGCTGAACGGCTCTCCGGCTCAATAGAGCCAGCGCACCAGGAACAGCGAGATCACCGGGAACGCGGTCAGGATCGCCGTGCGCACCAGGTCGGAGACCACGAACGGCACGACGCCGCGGTAGGTCTGTCCGATCGGCGTCTCCTTCGCCATCGAATTGATGACGAACAGGTTCATGCCCACCGGCGGCGTGATCAGGCCGACCTCCACCACGATCAGCACCAGGATGCCGAACCAGATGGCGAACTCCTCGGCCCCGAGGCCGTAGTCGAGCGCCGTCACGATCGGGAAGAAGATCGGGATGGTGAGCAGGATCATCGACAGCGAATCCATCACGCAGCCGAGCAGAAGATAGAGCACGAGGATCGCGATCAGCACGAACCACGGATTGTAGCCCTGGCCGGAGATGAACTCGGCCGCCTGCTGCGGCACCTGCGACAGGGCGAGGAACGAATTGTAGAAGCCCGCGCCGAGCACGATGAAGAAGATCATCGCCGTGGCGCTGGCCGTGGCGAGGATCGCCCCGATCAGGGTGCGGCGGTTCAGCCCGCCGTTGACCCAGGCGATCACCCCGGTGCCCGCGGCGCCCACGGCTGCACCCTCGGTCGGCGTGAACCAGCCGAAGTAGATGCCGCCGACGACGGAAAAGAAGACCAGCATCACCGGCCATACGGCCGCCAGCGCGCGGAAGCGCTCGGAATAGGGCGCGCGGGCGCTGCTGCCGGCCGAATCGGGATTCAAGCGCACATAGATCGAGATGGCGATCATGTAGCCTATCGCCGCGAGGATGCCGGGGACGAAGGCGGCAAGGAACAGCTTGGCGATGTTCTGCTCGGCGAGGATCGCATAGATGACCAGCACGACCGAGGGCGGGATGAGGATGCCGAGCGTGCCGCCGGCGGCGAGCGTTCCCGTCGCCAGCGCGCCGGAGTAGCCGTGGCGGCGCAGTTCGGGAAGCGCGACCTGGCCCATGGTCGCCGCAGTGGCCAGCGAGGAGCCGCAGATCGCGCCGAACCCGGCGCAGGCTCCGATCGCCGCCATGGCGACGCCGCCGCGGCGATGTCCGAGCCATTTCTGCGCCGCCTCGAACAGCGACTGCGACATGCCGCCGAGCGAAGCGAACTGGCCCATGAGCAGGAACAGCGGGATGATCGACAGCGAATAGCTGGAGAAGGTCGAGAAAGTCTCGTTCTTCAGCTTGGCCAGAACCGGCGCCGTGCCACCCATGAGGATCCAGGTCCCGCCAAGGCCGCAGATCAGCATGGCCAGGCCGATGGGAAGGCGCAGGAAAATCAGGACGAGCAGGACGGGGAAGGACAGCAGTCCGATTTCGAAGGCGGTCAATGTGTGCTCCCCTGCCCCGGCGCCAGGATGGCGCGCCCTTTCGCGACCTCGGCGACGCGCACGCCGAGCACGACGACCGACACGACGACTGCCACCGCCGCGGCGGCCATGCACGCGGCATAGGCCCACCAGACCGGGAACTGCAGGATGAAGGTGGTCTCGTTGTAGTTTATCTTGTCGATCATGCCGGCCCACAGCCGCCAGGCGATCAGGACGATGACGATCGTCATCAGGAGTTCGCTGACGAGGTCGATGAAGCGGTTGGTCCCCTCCGACAGCACCGAGGTGAAGAGATCGACCGTGGCGTGGCCGCGCCGCAACTGGCACCATGGCAGGAAGGCGAAGACGGCGAATCCCGTGCCCGCCTCGACGATCTCGTAGTCGCCGGGGACGGGGCCGAGGCCGGCCCAGATGAAGCCCCTTCCGATGATCGAGACCGCCACGACGGCAGTGATAATGACGAGCACCAGGCCGCCGAGGATGGCGAGCCCCCTCGCCAGCACCTCAACCGCGCGCAGCACCATGACCTCCTCCCAGATCGATACCCCGGCGGACGCTAGCGCTTGCCGCAGGAGAGAGCAACAAGCGCATGCGCCTTTTTGCTATGTATCATAACAATTATCGGAGCGATACCGGGTCACCCAGCGGCAGGGCGGCGGTTTCCTTGAGCGTCTCGAGCACGATCGCCGTCTTCACATGCTGGACCGACTCGTGCGGCAGGAGTTCGCCGTTGACGAACTCGGCAAGCGACTTCAGGTCCGGCGTGACGACCTTCAGGATGTAGTCCATCTCGCCGGTCAAGGCGTGCGCCTCCTGGATCTCGGGCAGGCGGGCGACCAGTTCGGCGAAACGCCGGGCGTTGTCGCGGTTGTGGGTCGCCAGCGTCACGGTGACGACGTTGGTCAGAGGGAAGCCCAGCCGGTCGCGGTCGAGGATCGCCCGGTAGCCGCGGATGTAGCCATCCTCCTCGAGCCGCTGGCGGCGCCGCGAGCACTGCGAGGGCGACAGGTTTACCCGTTCCGACAGGTCGTTGTTGGTGAGGCGCGCATCGTCCTGGAGCAATGCAAGGATCTTGCGGTCGAATGCATCGATCTGCGACGAACTCATCTGCGCCTCGCTCCATGCGCACTGTCGATGCGGGAACTATGCACGTCGTGCGCAATGAGGCAATCCGCCGTTGCCGCTTCCGGGTCAGCCGCCGGGGCCGGCGAAAAGCAGGACGAGGCCGAACAGCGCGAAGCCGGCGAGGATGACGAGGAAGCGCAGATTGGCGCGCCGGCGCAGCGCCTGGGTTTCGGCGTCGCGGGCGACGCCCGCGTTGGCGATCACCTGCAGCCACTGCGCGCGCATGGGCAGGCCGGTGCGGTTGCGCAGCGCGTCGGAGCGTTCCTCGACCCGGTAGCACAGCCGGATCGCTGAGATCAGCACTGCCACCATGGCAAGACCCCAGACGCCCGCGAAGATGTAGAACGCCGTGCCCGCCGCCATGCCGGCGCCCTATGTCGCCGGCGCGTCGACGACGCCATCGCCGAGCGGCAGCGACAAGCCGTCTACCGCGACGCTCAACCGGCCGCCCCAGGTCGGCCGCACCGCGTCGATCCAGTTTCCGATGCCGATATCCGGATCGTCGGCCGGAATGAGATGGTTGAGGACGAGCCGGCCGACGCCGGCTTCGGAGGCGATGCGCCCGGCGTCGGCGGCAAAGCTGTGGCTGGCGATGAGGTGCTCCTTCAGCCGCTCGCCGTTGCCGGTCCTCGCCACCAGGCGATCGAGGCCCTCGGCCAGCATCGCTTCGTGGACGAGGATGTCCGCGCCCTTGGCGAAATCGGCCAGCGGGCGGAAATAGGCCGTGTCGGAGGAGAAGACAACACTGCGTCCGCCGAAATCGAAGCGCAGCGCATAGCATTCCGTCACGGGTGGATGGTCGACACGCAGCGCACGCACCTTGAGGCCGCCCTCATCGAGGACTTCGCCATCGCCGTATTCCTCCACTGCCACCAGTTCGGCAATGTCGGGCCGGCCTTCGTCGCCGATGCGGATCTCGATGTCGAACTCCATCGCCTGCATGAACCGCGTCCAGTAGTGGGCCGTGCCCGCCGGTCCGTAGACGCGCACCGGCGTCGACAGCCCGGCCGTCCAGGCCGTGTGCAGCAGCGGCCCAAGCTCTAGCACGTGGTCGGAATGGAGATGCGTGACGAAGACGAGGTCGAGGTTCTTCAGCGACAGATCCGCCTCGGTCAGCCCGCGCGTCACGCCGAGGCCACAATCGACGACGATGCGCCGCCCCGCCGCCTCGAGGAGGGCCGAACTCGGCCATGGCCCGCCCGGCCGCAGCGCGGGTCCGCCCTTCGATCCGAGGATGACGAGACGATCAGCCATGGACGGCCTTCCCCGGCACGTTGCACGCCTGGTAGCGCCGCGGCGCAGGTTGGTCAGGAACAAACATCGCCTTCATCATCGATTCCGCCGGCCGCAGTTGACCGGCGCTCCGGTTCGTTGCATCTGTAACCATCCGCGACAGCGAGGGGTCGACGTGGCGACGAACGAGGGTAACGGCAAGGCGGCGGAAGGCAAGAGGGGCGAACTGGCCGGGCTTGGCGAAGTACTGGCCCTGGAGACGTTTCTCCCCTACCGGCTGAACCGGCTCGCCGATGCCGTCAGCCGCGAGTTCCAGAAGATCTACAAGGACCGCTACGGACTCACCCGGCCGGAATGGCGGGCGCTGGCGACGCTCGGACAGAACGGCGTGATGACCGCGACCGCGATCTGCGAGCATTCCTCCATGCACAAGACCAAGGTGTCGCGCGCCGTGGCCGAGCTGGAGCGGCGCAAGTGGCTGACGAGGACAGTCGACGGCAGCGACAGGCGGGTGGAACTGCTTTCGTTGACCCGTGCGGGCGAAAAGACCTACCGCGAACTGGTGCCGCTGGCGAAGGCCTTCGAGGACGCGCTGATGGCAAAGCTCGGAGAAAGGGAGCGGGCCGCCCTCGGCAAGGGGCTCACGGCACTGGAAACCGCAATCGGGCGGTAGGGGCGGTTGCTGCCGGAAGGCTGACCGATTCCGTGCCTACCAGTCCATCACCACCTTGCCGGAATTGCCGCTCTTCATCGCCTCGAAGCCGTCGATGTAGTCGTCGATGCCGATCCGATGCGTGATCAGCCCCGACACGTCGAGCGGGCCCTGGACCAGCGCGATCATCTTGTACCAGGTCTCGAACATCTCGCGGCCGTAGATGCCCTTAAGGTGCAGCATCTTGAAGATGACCTTGTTCCAGTCGATCTCGAAGCCGGTCGGCGCGATGCCGAGGATGGCGATCTTGCCGCCATTGTTCATCGTGTCGATCATGTCGCGGAATGCGGGCGCTGCCCCCGACATCTCCAGGCCGACGTCGAAGCCTTCCGTCATGCCGATGTTGCGCATGACGTCGCGCAGTTTTTCCTTAGACGCGTCGACGACATGACGCACGCCGAGCTTGCGGGCGAGGTCGAGGCGCACCGGGTTGATGTCGGTGATGACCACCTTGCGTGCACCCACCACCTGCGCCACCAGCGCCCCCATGATGCCGATCGGCCCGGCGCCGGTGACCAGCACGTCCTCGCCGACAAGATCGAAGGACAGCGCCGTGTGCACGGCGTTGCCGAGCGGATCGAAGATCGCGGCGATCTCGTCCGGCACGTCGTCGGGGATCGGTACGACGTTGTGCTGCGGGATCGAAAGGTATTCGCCGAAGGCGCCCGGCCGGTTGACGCCGACGCCGAGCGTGTTGCGGCACAGATGTCCCCTCCCGGCGCGGCAGTTGCGGCAATGGCCGCAGACGATGTGGCCCTCGCCGGAAACGCGCTGGCCGACCTTGTACTCCGTCACCGCGGCGCCGAAATCGGCCACCGTGCCGACGAACTCATGCCCCGTCACCATCGGCACCGGCACGGTCTTCTGCGCCCACTGGTCCCAGTTGTAGATGTGCACGTCGGTGCCGCAGATCGCGGTCTTCCTGACCTTGATCAGCACGTCGTTGGGGCCGATCTCCGGGATCGGCACGTTTTCCATCCAGATGCCGGGTTCGGCCTTCGCCTTCACCAGGGCACGCATCATGTTGGACATGGAAGGCTCCTTGCTCCCTCCCCCCTGAGGGGAGGGATCTGGCGTCGCGCTTCTCATATCACCGCCAGCTCCCGCCCCACCTCGCCGAACGCCGCCACCGCTCGATCGATGTCCTCGAAGCTGTGCGCCGCCGACATCTGCGTCCGGATCCGCGCCTGCCCCTTCGGCACCACGGGGAACGAGAACCCGATCACGTAGATGCCGCGCTTCAGCATGCGCGCCGCCATCTCCTGCGC
>CAJPFN010000068.1 GCA_905339215.1 Rhizobiaceae bacterium | reverse complement strand
CTGTGCGGCTCGGGCATGGACGCCCTCACCATTGCGGCGCGCGCGATCAAGGCGGGCGAGGCCGAGCTGATGATCGCCGGTGGCGTCGAATCGATGAGCCGCGCGCCCTTTGTCATGCCCAAGGCGACCGAGGCCTTCTCGCGCAACGCCGAGGTTTATGACACCACCATCGGCTGGCGTTTCGTCAACCCCCTGATGAAGAAGCAGTATGGCGTCGATTCGATGCCTGAGACCGGCGAGAACGTCGCCGCGGAATTCGGCGTCAGCCGGGCCGATCAGGACGCCTTTGCCGTGCGCAGCCAGGACAAGGCGATCGCCGCGCAAGCCAACGGCCGCCTGGCCAGGGAGATCGTGCCTGTGTCGATCGCGCAGAAGAAGGGCGATCCGGTCGTCGTCGCCAAGGACGAACATCCGCGCGCCGGCACCACGGTCGAATCCCTGGCGAAGTTGCCGACGCCCTTCCGCAAGGAGGGCGGCACGGTGACTGCCGGCAACGCGTCGGGCGTCAATGACGGTGCGGCGGCCCTCATCGTCGCCTCGGAGGCGGCCGCGCGGAAGTACGGCCTCACGCCCATCGCCCGCATCCTCGGCGGCGCGGGGGCGGGTGTCGAGCCGCGCATCATGGGCATAGGCCCGGCGCCAGCGACGCAGAAGCTTTGCGCGCGGCTCGGCGTGAAGCCGACCGATTTCGACGTGGTGGAACTGAACGAGGCGTTCGCTTCGCAGGGCATCGCCGTGCTGCGCCAACTCGGCATCGCCGAGGACGCTGCGCATGTGAATCCGAACGGCGGGGCGATCGCGCTCGGCCATCCGCTCGGCATGTCGGGCGCGCGCATCACCGGCACGGCTGCGCTGGAGCTGCGCGACCGCGGCGCGCGGCTGGCGCTGGCCACCATGTGCATCGGGGTGGGTCAGGGCATCGCGATAGCGCTGGAGCGGGTGTAGGCGCTCAGGCCGTCCAGTCCTCGACGGTCAATCCCGGCACGTATCGGAAGGCGCGGTCGCTGCTCACCAGCGTCGCGCCGACTTCCAGGGCGTGCGCTGCGATCAGCATGTCCAGTGGTTGGAGAGACTTGCCTATGCGCCGCATTTCGGCGCGCAGAGTGCCGTAGACCTCGGCGGTCGCCTCGGTCCACGGCGTGACGGAGATTTCCCGAAGCAAGTCGGACATGCTCTTTGCCAACTTGCGCGCCTGTGGCTTCCACTCCAACCCGTAGACAATCTCTCCGTAGGTGATTGCGGAAATCGAGATTGCCTCGCCGCCGATTTCACCGAGCTTTCGGTCGAAGACCGCCGAGCGGCGATGGACAGCGGTGCTCACGGCATTCGTGTCCAACATGACGCGCGTCATGCCAGCGGATCGTCGCGTTCATGGACGCCCTGATCCCGGTCTTCGAGAAAACCCTCGAGCTCCGAGTCCGGAATTTTTGCCCGTGACTTGAAGAAGGCTTCGAACGATCCCGTCCGCTTCGGCCGTTTCGGCGACAGGATCACCTCGCCGGGATTTGGACCGGGACGGAACTCGACCTCCGTTCCCTCGAAGCGATACGCGTCCGGGATGCGCACGGCCTGGCTCTCGCCATCCTTGAACAGCTTGCCGATTTCACCCATCGAAACCTCCTGCCCGCCGCTTTCATGCCGACAACATAGCACTCCGCAGGCCGACCGGCCAATCTGCGCTCACGCCCGCCGCATGCTCGCTGGCGGATTGCCGAATGCTCTGGCAAAGGCGCGGCTGAAGGCGGCGGCACTTGAGAATCCGGTGCGCGCGGCAATCGCCGTCATCGGCTCGCGCGTGTCGAGCACCAGCCGCCTGGCCGCTGCAAGGCGTAGCCTAAGGTAATAAGCGCCCGGCGTTTCGCCGATCGAGCGGCCGAATACCGTCTCCAGCGTGCGCGCGGTAACGCCGACGCGCCGGGCAATGGCGCCGACGGTCAGTGGCCGGTCGACATGCGCCTCCATCAGCCGGATCGCCTGGGCGAGCCGGGGGTCGTAGCCGTCGAGGCGGCCGAGCGAGACGAGCGGCTGCGCGTCGGTGGCGGCGCGCGCCTGGTCGTAGATGAACACCGAGGCGACATCGAGCGCCACCGCCATGCCGAGCCTGCTGCGGATCAGGTGCAGCATGAGGTCGAAGGTCGGCGAGGCGCCGCCGGTGGTGAACACCGGGCCGTCGATGACGTAGCGGTCGGGACGTACGTCGGCGCCGGGGAAGGCAGCGGCGAAATCCTCGAGGTCCTCCCAGTGCGTTGTCGCGGCGCGGCCTTCGAGCAGGCCGGCGCGGCCGACCAGCCAGGTTCCGGCCTCGACGCCGCCGACGGCGCGTGCCTGGCGCGCCACGCGGCGGATGCCGGCGAGAAGCGCCGGCGTACCCTGCTCGCGCGTACCGAAGCCGCCGACTACGACCAGCACGTCGGTCGCGAGCGCCGGATCGAAGCGACCCTCGACCGCGACCGGAAGCCCTGCGGTCGTCATCGGCGGGGTGCCGTCGGCGGAGACGATGCGCCAGGAAAACAGCGGCGCCCCGGCGACGCGGTTGGTGGCGCGCAACGGATCGACCGCCGAGGCCACGCACATGATCGAGGCGCCGGAGAGCACGAGGAAGGTCAGGCCGAGCGGCGTGCGCTCCGGCTGAAAGATCGTCGCCTTTTCGCTTTTCATCATACCATCTTCGTAAAACGCAAAGCACAAATCGGCAAGTCGGGCATGCTCGGCCGATCCAAGAGGGAGGTCGCCATGCCGCTCGCCATGAACCGCGAGGTCTTCATCACCTGTGCCGTCACCGGTTCCGGCGGCACGCAGGACCGCTCGCCGCACGTGCCGCGCTCGCCCAAGCAGATCGCCGATTCGGCGATCGCCGCGGCGAAGGCCGGCGCCGCCGTCGTCCACTGCCATGTCCGCGATCCCGAGACCGGCGCGCCGCGCCGCGACGTCCACCTCTACCGCGAGGTCACCGAGCGCATCCGCGACGCCGAGGTCGACGTGGTGCTCAACCTCACCGCCGGCATGGGCGGCGACATGGTGTTCGGCGACGTCGAGAACCCCCTGCCGCTGCGCGAAAAGGGCACCGACATGGGCGGCGCCTCCAACCGCGTCGAGCACGTGCGCCAGTGCCTGCCCGAGATCTGCACGCTCGACTGCGGCACGATGAACTTCGCCGAGGCCGACTATGTCATGACCAACACGCCGGGCATGCTGCGCGCCATGGGCGGGATGATGACGAAGATGGGCGTCAAGCCCGAGATCGAGGCCTTCGACACCGGGCATCTCTGGTTCGCCAGGCAGCTGGTGGACGAGGGCGTGCTGGCGCCCAACGCGCTGGTGCAGCTGTGCATGGGCGTGCCGTGGGGTGCGCCCGACGACCTGAACACCTTCATGGCGATGGTCAACAACGTGCCGAAGGACTGGACCTTCTCGGCCTTCTCGCTCGGCCGCAACCAGATGGCCTATGTCGCGGCCTCCGTGCTCGCCGGCGGCAACGTGCGCGTCGGGCTGGAAGACAATCTGTGGCTCGACAAGGGCGTGCTGGCGACCAACGCGCAGCTCGTCGAAAAGGCCGTGACCATCATCGAGAACCTCGGCGCCCGGGTCATAGGCCCGGCAGAGGTGCGCCAGAAGCTCGGCCTCACCAAGCGCGCGCCGCTGGCGGCGTAGGACCGGAGAGATCCACATGACCATCAAGAAAGCAGCAGCCATCGGCGGTGGCGTCATCGGCGGCGGGTGGATCGCACGCCTGGCGCTGAACGGCATCGACGTCGCCGTCTACGATCCGCACCCCGAGGCCAAGCGCAAGGTCGACGAGGTGATGAAGAACGCGCGCCGCGCCTACAAGCGCATGGCGACGAAGGGCCTGCCAAAGGAAGGCAAGGTGACCTATGCAAAATCCATCGCCGAGGCCGTCAAGGACGCCGACTTCATCCAGGAAAGCGTGCCGGAACGGCTCGACCTGAAGCTGAAGACGATCGCCGAGATCGAGGCGGCCGCACCCGCCGACGCGCTGATCGGCTCGTCCACGTCGGGCTTCAAGGCGACCGACATGGCGAAGGACATGAAGCACCCGGAGCGCTTCCTGGTCGCGCATCCGTTCAACCCGGTCTATCTCCTGCCGATCAACGAGCTGGTGCCCGGCGAGAAGACCGGCAAGGAATTCGTCGAGCGGGCGAAGGAGGCCTATACCTCGATCGGCATGAAATGCGTCGTCATCAACAAGGAGATCGACGCCTTTGTCGGCAACCGCCTGCTGGAAGCCGCATGGCGCGAGGCGCTGTGGCTGATCAAGGACGGCATCTGCACGGTCGAGGAACTCGACGACATCATGCGCTACGGCTTCGGCATGCGCTGGGCGCAGATGGGCATGTTCCAGACCTACCGCATCGCCGGCGGCGAAGCCGGAATGCGCCACTTCATGGCCCAGTTCGGTCCCGCACTCGCCTGGCCGTGGACCAAGCTGATGGACGTGCCGGAGTTCAACGACGAGCTGGTCGACATGGTCGCGGCGCAGTCTGACGCGCAGTCGGGAAAATGGTCGATTCGCGAGTTGGAACGCATCCGCGACGAGAACCTGATCGGCATCATGGAAGCGCTGGCCAGGGCCGAGAAGGGCAAGGGCTGGGGCGCCGGCGAGCTGCACAACGCCTATGTGAAGCGGCTCGGCAAGGGAGCGAAGGCGAAGGTCTCCAAGGCCGCGGCGATGGCCGTCGCGACCAAGCCGAAGAAGGTAGCGAAGGCGAAGCGATGATCTCTTTTTCGCCCCCTCCACCGCCTTCGGCGGTCCCCCTCCCCCGTAAACGGGGGAGGATAAGGGCCGAGGCCGGCCGCGACCTGATATCCTCCCCTGCGAAGCGGGGAAGGGGGACCACGCGAAGCGTGGTGGAGGGGGCGCAATCGCCAACCCCAAGGATCGGAGCGCACCCATGAATTTCGGCCTCACCGACGAGCAGAGACTCATCGTCGAGACGACGCGCGCCTTCGTGGAAAACGAGCTCTACCCGCACGAGGCGGAAGTCGAGCGCACCGGCCATCTGCGCCTCGACCTGATCAAGGAGTTGCAGGCGAAGGCGATCGAGGCCGGCCTCTACGCGGCCAACATGCCGGCCGAGGTCGGCGGCGCCGGGCTCGATACGCTGTCGTGGCTGCTCTACGAGAAGGAGCTCGGACGCGCCAACTACGCGCTCCACTGGACCTGTGTGGCGCGCCCGTCGAACATTCTGCTCGCCGGCACGCCCGAGCAGAAGGAAAAGTACCTCTATCCCTGCATCCGCGGCGAGACCTGGGACTGCCTGGCCATGACCGAGCCGGGCGCCGGATCGGACCTGCGCGGCATGAAGGCCACCGCCCGCCAGGACGGCGACGACTGGATCCTCAACGGCACCAAACACTTCATCAGCCATGCCGACATCGCCGGCTTCGCCATCGTCTTCATGGCCTCGGGCGAGGAGGACAGCCCGCGTGGCAAGCGCAAGAAGATCACCGCCTTCTTCGTCGACAAGGGTACGTCCGGCTTCACCGTGCGCGACGGCTACAGGAACGTCAGCCACCGCGGCTACACCAACGCCATCCTCGAATTCGACGACTGCCGCCTGCCGAAGGAGCAGATCCTCGGCGAGGTTCACAAGGGCTTCGAGGTGGCGAACTCGTGGCTGGGCGCCACCCGCCTGCAGGTCGCCTCGACCTGCCTCGGCCGCGCCGAGCGCGCTCTGCAGCATGCGATCGAGTATGCCGCCTCCCGCGAGCAGTTCGGCCAGCAGATTGGCAAGTTCCAGGGCGTGTCGTTCAAGCTCGCCGACATGGCGACGGAGCTGAAGGCGGCCGAGTTGCTGACTCGCGAGGCCGGCTGGAAGTACGACCAGGGCACCGTCACCGACGAGGACATGGCGATGGCCAAGCTCAAGGCCACCGAGGTGCTCGCCTTCATCGCCGACGAGGCGATCCAGATACATGGCGGCATGGGGCTCATGGACGACCTGCCGCTCGAGCGCATCTGGCGCGACGCCCGCGTCGAGCGTATCTGGGAAGGCACCAGCGAGATCCAGCGCCACATCATTTCCCGCGCCCTGTTGCGCGCGGTGGGCGGGTGATCCCACGGATGACCACCCGCCTCGATCGCCTGCTCCGCCCGAAGTCCGTCGCCGTGATCGGCGGCGGCTTCTTTGCGCCCAACGTCGTCAAGCAGTGCCTGAAAATGGATTTTACCGGCGGCATCTGGCCCGTGCACCCGACGAAGGACGAGGTCGCCGGGGTAAAAGCCTATCGGTCGCTGGCCGAGCTTCCCGAAGCGCCGGACGCAACCTTCATCGGCGTCAACCGCAATCTGACGATCGACGTGGTGCGTGAATTACGCGAGCGCGGCGCCGGCGGGGCGATCTGCTTCGCCGCCGGCTTCAAGGAGACGGGCAGCTATGACGCCGAAGGCGAGCGCCTGCAGGCGGCGCTGATCGAGGCGGCGGGCGACATGCCGGTTATCGGGCCGAACTGCTACGGGCTGATCAACTACGCCGACGGCGCGCTTTTATGGCCCGACCAGCACGGCGGACGCCGGCTCAAGGAGGGCGAGAGGGGAGCGGCGATCATCACGCAGTCCTCCAACATCGCCTGCAACCTGACCATGCAGACGCGCGGCCTGCCGCTCGCCTACCTGATGACTGCCGGAAACCAGGCGCAGACCGGCCTGTCGGAAATGGCGCTCGGCCTGATCGAGGATCCCCGCGTCACATCGCTCGGCCTGCACATCGAGGGCTTCGATTCCGCCGCGGGCTTCGAGCGGCTGGCGGCCAGGGCACGCGAGCTGAAGAAGCCCATCGTCGCCATGAAGGTCGGCCGGTCCGAGCAGGCGCGCGCGGCGACCGTATCGCACACCGCCTCGCTGGCCGGATCGGACGCCGCGTCCGACGCCTTCCTCAGGCGCCTCGGCATCCCGCGCGTCGACACGATCCCGTCCTTCCTTGAGACGCTGAAGCTTCTCCACGCCATCGGTCCGCTGCCAGGTGCGACACTGTCGTCGATGAGCTGCTCGGGCGGCGAGGCATCGGTGATGGCCGACACGGCGGAGGGCCGCCCGGTCCGCTTCCCGGCGCTCGCACCGGAACATCGCGCCCGGGTCCAGGAGGCACTCGGGCCGCTGGTCGCCGTCGCCAATCCGCTCGACTACAACACCTACATCTGGGCGAAGGAGGAGGCGCTGACCGCCGCCTTCACGGCGATGACGTCCGGCGGCTTCGACCTGAACATGCTGGTGCTCGACTTCCCGCGCACCGACCGCTGCTCGGATGCCGACTGGTGGCCGACGGTGAATGCTTACGAGAAGGCGTTGAAGGCGAACGGTGCGCGCGGCGCCATCGTCGCCTCGATGGGCGAGAACCTGCCGGAAGGACATGCCGAAGAGCTGCTGCGCCGCGGCATCGTGCCGATCCTCGGCATTGCCGAGGCTTTCGACGCGGCTGCCGCGGCGGCGTTCGTCGGACAGGCATGGCGCTCTGCGGCTCCGTCGTCCGTAGCCGCCGCGTCCGGCACGCCCGCGTCGGCCGCAGTGCTCGCCATGGGGGAGGGAACTCCCGACGAAGCCGAAGCTAAGCAGGCGCTGCGCGAACACGGCCTGCCGGTGCCCGACGGGCGGCGCGTGCGCGACGCCGAGGACGCCGTCGAGGTCGCGACGGCGCTCGACTTCCCGGTGGCGTTGAAGGCGCTGGGCATCGCACACAAGTCGGAGCACGGCGCGGTACGCCTCAATTTGCGCGACGCGATGGCGGTGAAGGGGGCGGCGACCGCGCTTCTCCAGCTCGGCACCGGGCTTTACGTCGAGCGGATGATCGAGGGCGGCGTCGCCGAACTGATCGTCGGTGTCACCCGTGACCCGCTGTTCGGCCCGGTGATGACGGTCGGTTCGGGCGGCGTACTTGTCGAACTCCTGAAGGACTCGGCCACGCTTCTCTTGCCTTCGACGGCCGAGGAGATCGAGGCGGCGCTGCGCGGACTGAAGCTTTTTCCGCTGCTCGACGGCTATCGCGGCCGGGCGAAGGCTGACGTCGCCGCCGCCGTCCGCGCCATCCAGGGCGCCGCCGGCTTCGCGGTGGCAAACGCGGCCCGACTCGAGGAACTCGACATCAATCCGCTGATCGTCTGCGCCGAAGGCCAGGGTGCCTTCATCGCCGACGCCCTGATGGTTCTGGGAGGACATGGCCATGAATGACGTCGTCAAGACCCGCCGCGAAGGCGCAATCCTCGAGGTCACGCTCGACCGGCCCAAAGCCAACGCCATCGACCTGAAGACATCGCGCCTGATGGGCCTGACCTTCAAGGCCTTTCGCGACGACCCCGAGCTGCGCGTGGCCATCGTCAGGACCGCCGGCGACAAGTTCTTCTCGGCCGGTTGGGACCTCAAGGCGGCGGCCGGCGGCGACGCGGTCGACGGCGACTACGGCGTCGGCGGCTTCGCCGGCCTGCAGGAACTACGCGACCTTAACAAGCCGGTGATCGCCTGCGTCAACGGCATGGCGGTGGGCGGCGGCTTCGAACTGGCGCTCAGCTGCGACCTCATCTACGCCTCCGACCATTCCTCCTTCGCCCTGCCAGAGATCCGCGCCGGCACGCTGGCCGACGCCGCCACCATCAAGCTGCCGAAGCGCATCCCCTATCACGTGGCGATGGACCTTTTGCTCACCGGCCGCTGGATGGACGTCCAGGAGGCGCACCGCTGGGGCCTAGTCAACGAGGTGCTGCCCAAGGACAGGCTCGAGGACCGCGTCTGGGAGATCGCGCGCCTGCTCGCCGGCGGCCCGCCGCTGGTCTTCGCCGCGATCAAGGAGAC
>CAJPFN010000067.1 GCA_905339215.1 Rhizobiaceae bacterium | reverse complement strand
GGTGATCACCAGGGCGCTGGACACGATGGGCGCGCTGAAGCTGGTCTCGCGACACCGCGACGAGGCCGACCGGCGTAACGTGCTCATCCGGCGGACCGTCGAGGGCGCCTTGTTTGTCGAACGTTTCGGCGATGTTATCATCGCGCGTGCCGGAGAACTGCCGCTTTGACCGTCCATGACCGACGCCTGACCGCGGCGAGGCCGGATCTCGCCGACATCCGCCTGAAGGGCCAGGTGGAGGCGGCGAATTTCGTCGCCGGCCGCCCGGCGCGCATCGCCGCCCCGCTCGTCGACATGCGCCGCGCGCCGCGGGCCGACGCCGGGCTCGACACGCAGCTCCTGCGCGGCGCCGACGTGCTCGTCTTCGACGCGGCCGGCGGCTGGGCGTGGGTCCAGGCCGAGCGCGACGGCTATGTCGGCTATGTCGAGGCGGCTGCGCTTGCCGGGCGCGGCGCGGCGGCGACGCATGTCGTCTCGGCGGCGCGCACGTTTCTCTATCCCGGCCCCGACATGAAGCTGCCGCGCGCCGGCGCTCTTTCGCTCGGTTCGGACGTCGCGGTCGTCGATTGGGCGGAGACGCGCGGCACGCGCTACGCGCTGCTCGACACGGGCGAGGCGGTCTTCGCCGGCCACCTCGCCGATAGGGCCGCCTTCGTCGCGGATTTCGTCTCGGTCGCCGAGAGCCTCCTCGGTACGCCGTATCTCTGGGGCGGCGTGTCGGCCTTCGGCATCGACTGCTCCGGCCTCGTCCAGATCTCCATGCGAATGGCCGGGCGCGGCGTGCTGCGCGATTCCGACCAGCAGGCGGCGACTCTCGGCGAGCCGCTCGATCCCTGCGGCGATCTTTCCGGCCTCCGCCGCGGCGACCTCGTCTTCTGGAAGGGCCATGTCGGTATCATGACCGACGCCGCGACGCTCATCCATGCCAACGGCCACACGATGACGGTGGCGCTCGAGCCGTTGCGCGCAGCCGTTGACCGCATCGGCTACCTTTACGGCTCTCCGACGTTGTGCCGCCGGCCCTGAGCCATCGGCATTGCCGTCAGTAGCCCGCGGCGCGGTCGACCAGGTTCTTCAGCGGCTCGCCGCGCTCGAAAGCGTCCATCTGGTCGAGCATCGGGCCAACCAGGTGGTCGGGATCAGAGGTCGCCGCCGCGTGGGGCGTGACGAACACCTTCGGATGCGTCCACAATGGACTCGTCTCCGGCAGCGGCTCGACTTCGAACACGTCGAGGCTCGCCTCCTTCAGCGTGCCGTCGTCGAGCGCGCGCAGGATTTCGGCATCGCGCTGCAACCGCCCGCGGCCGGCGTTTATCAGCACCGCGCCGCCGAGTCCGTTTCGCCTGCGCAACTCACGCAAGAGGTTGTAGCCGACGATGCCTTCGGTCGCCGGCGTCAGCGGCAGGAGCACGACCAGAATGTCGGTGGCATTGAGGAACGGCACCAGCCCGCTCTCACCGTCATAGGTGGTCACGCCCTCCATCGGCTTCGCTGTCCGGCTCCAGCCGTTGACGCGAAAGCCGAGCGAGACCAATGCCTTCGCCGCGGAGCGGCCGAGTTCGCCAAGGCCCATGACGCCGATCGAGATGTCGTGCGCGGTGCGCTGCGCCGGCTCGCGCCAGATCCTGCGCAACTGCTGGTTCCGGTAGAGCGCGCCCTGCCTGTGGTGGTCGAGCACGCGCCAGACGACATACTCGGTCATGTGCTGGGCCAGGTTTGCGGCGACGACGCGTACGATCGGCACGTCGGGCAGGCCCGGGTCGTTGAACAGGTGGTCGACGCCGGCGCCGATCGAGAAAATTGCCTTCAGGTTGGGCAGGCGCGACAGGATGTTGGGGCGCTGCTTCCACACGACGGCGAATTCGATCGACGGATCGGCTTCGCCATCCGGCTCCAGCACCACCTCCCTGCGTGTGGAAAGCAGCTCGTGCCAGCGCTGCGGATGGAAGCCGGTGACGGCCAGCAGCACGCGCTTGTTCGGATCGCCGGGCATCGTTTCTCCTCGACTACTGGCTCACGACCCCTTCCGGCGCGGTCTCGATGCGGAACGCGGCGGAGATGAGGGCCCTTGTATAGTCGGTCTGCGGTCGCTCGAAAATCTGTTCCGCGGGACCCGCTTCGACCACCTGGCCGTTGCGCATGACGATCACCTCGTTGGCGAGCGCACGCACCACCTTCAGGTCGTGGCTGATGAACAGGTAGGCCAGCCCGTAGCGCGCCTGCAGGTCGCGCAGGAGGTCGACGACCTGCGCCTGGACGCTCATGTCGAGCGCCGAGGTCGGCTCGTCGAGCATGACGAATTTTGGCTTTAGCACCATGGCGCGGGCAATGGCGATGCGCTGGCGTTGGCCGCCGGAGAACTCGTGCGGGTAGCGGTGCCTGGTCGACGGATCGAGACCGACCTCCTCCAGCGCGGCGACGACGCGCTTCTCGCGTTCGGCCGACGAGAGCGTCGGCTCGTGGATGGCAAGGCCTTCCTGGACGATCTCGCTGACTGACATGCGGGGGCTGAGCGAGCCGAACGGGTCCTGGAAGACGATCTGAAGTTCGCGCCGCTTCGGCCGCATCGCCTCGAAGGAGAGCCTGCCGATGTCGGTGCCGTTGAACTCGATGCGCCCGCTCGACGAGATCATCCGCGCCAGCGCCAGGCCGAGCGTCGTCTTGCCCGAGCCGGATTCGCCGACGACGCCGAGCGTCTGCCCGGCGCGCACGGTGACGTCGATGCCGTCGACGGCCTTTACATGGTCGACGGTCTTGCGGAAGAAGCCCTTCTTGATCGGGAACCAGACTTTCACGTCGTGCCCGGTCATTACCGCCTTGGCCGCTGCGTCGACCGCGGGCGGCCGGCCCTTCGGTTCCGACGCCAGCAGATGCCGGGTATAGTCGTGCTGCGGCGCGTCGAAGATCGCCTTCGTCGGCCCCGCCTCGACGATATGTCCGTGCGTCATCACGCAGACACGGTCGGCGATCTTGCGCACGATGCCAAGGTCGTGGGTGATGAACAGCATCGACATGCCCTTGCGGTCCTTGAGCCTGTCGAGCAGCTCGAGGATCTGCGCCTGCACGGTGACATCGAGCGCCGTAGTCGGTTCGTCGGCGATCAATAATTCCGGTTCGTTGGCGAGCGCCATGGCGATCATCACGCGCTGCCGTTGGCCGCCCGACAGCTGGTGCGGATAGGCTTCTAGCCGCTTGCGCGGATCGCGGATGCCGACCTCTTCCAGGAGTTCCAGCGTGCGCGCCTCGGCCTGCCGATCACCCATGCCCTGGTGCAGCTTGAGCACTTCGCCGACCTGCTGGCGGATCGTGTGCAGCGGGTTGAGCGAGGTCATCGGCTCTTGGAAGATCATGGTGATCTTGTTGCCGCGCACGCTGCGCAGGCCGCGGTCGTCGAGCGACAGCAGGTCGCGGCCGCCGAACAGGATGCGCCCCGACGGGTGGCTGGCGGCGGGGTAGGGCAGCAGCTTCAGCACGGACAGCGCCGTCACCGACTTGCCGGAACCGGACTCGCCGACCAGCGCCACTGTCTCGCCGTTGGCGATGTCGAAGGAGACGTGGTCGACCGCGGTCGAGGTCCTGCCGCCCTGCGCGAACGCGACGGAGAGATCCTGGACGGAGAGGAGGGGGGATTCGCTCAAAGCGCCGCCTCGACGTCGGTGAAGCGGAAGTCGTCACCCTTGAACAGCAGTTTGTCGCTCCGCGCCCTGGCCAGTGCATAGGCAAAGCAGTCGCCGAGGTTCAGCTTCGCCGCGTGTTTGCCCTTGCCGAAGCGCTGGTAGGCCTCACGGGCGAGGCGCGCCTGCTCGGGGCCGACCGACGCGATCCCGATCCCCAGGTGAAGAAGCAGGGGGTCGAGAGCCTGGGACAGTTCCGGCGTGTTTCCTCGGTCGATACGCAGCGCGACCTCAAGATAGTTCACTGGGGAGATCGCAACCTCGTCGGCACATTCGCCGATCAGGTCCGCGAAGGCATGTTCCTCCGGCTCCTTCAGCAGCATCGCGAGGACGGCTGACGCATCAACGATCATTTGGGCAGGCCCCATTCGTCGTAGAGGTCGGAATGGTCGCTGGTGACGCCAGGCGGCGGCGGCGGCAACGAATCCAGCAACTCGCGGACCCGCCGCTTCTTCTCGGCCACGTCCCGCTTCCGCTCGAGACGCTCCAGCCGCTCCTGGAGAGCGACCATGACCGCAGACGTGAGAGACTCACCGGTTTGCCTCGCGATCTTCTTTGCGAGTGCGTGTGCTTCTTCGTTCTTGATGTTCAGGCCCATTCCGACCCCCATGGTAGAAAACAGGGCGTTTTATACCACATCGTCCCCCTCACCGGAACGTCTTGCGCGGATCGAAGGCGTCGCGCGTCGCCTCGCCGATGAAGATCAGCAGCGACAGCATCAGCGAGATGACGACGAAGCCCGACAGGCCGAGCCATGGCGCGTTGAGGTTGCGCTGACCCTGCTTCAGGAGTTCGCCGAGCGAGGCTGAGCCGGGCGGCAGGCCGAAGCCGAGGAAGTCGAGCGAGGTCAGCGTCGTGATCGAGCCGTTGAGGATGAAGGGCAGGAAGGTCAGCGTCGCCACCATGGCGTTGGGCAGGAGGTGGCGGAACATGATTGTCCGGTTCGGCACCCCCAACGCGCGCGCCGCGTTGACGTATTCGAAGTTGCGCGCGCGCAGGAACTCAGCGCGCACGACGCCGACGAAGCCGACCCAGGAAAACAGCAGCATGATGCCGAGCAGGACGAAGAAGCCGGGCGGCAGCACGGCGGAGATGATCAGCAGCAGGTAGAGCACCGGGATCGACGACCAGATCTCGATGAAACGCTGGAATATCAGGTCGGTCCAGCCGCCGAAATAGCCCTGCACGGCGCCGGCCGAGACGCCGATGACGGCCGAGGCGAGCGTCAGGGTGAGGCCGAACAGCACCGAGATGCGGAAGCCGTAGATGACGCGCGCCAGCACGTCGCGGGCCTGGTCGTCGGTGCCCAGCCAGTTCCAGTTGCCGATCGTGCAGTTGGGGTCGTCGACGCCCAACGGATAGCGCTCGCAGCGTTTCTCGACCGGGTAGAGCCAGGACGGCTTCGCCGGCGCGGCTTCCGGGATGTCGTTGTTGACAGTGCGGTACGAATAGCGGACCGGCGGCCAGATCAGCCAACCGTTCGCCTCGATCTCCTCCTGGATCACCGGGTCGCGGTAATCGGTGACCGCGTAGAAGCCGCCGAACTTCTCCTCCGGATAGTCGACCAGCGTCGGGAACAGGATCTCGCCCTTGTAGGAAGCGAGAACCGGCCGGTCGCTGGCGATGAACTCGGAGCCGAGCGACAGGACGAACAGGACCAGGAAGATCCACAGCGACCAGTAGCCGCGCCGGTTCGCCTTGAAGTTCTGCCAGCGCCGCTGGTTGAGCGG
This sequence comes from Rhizobiaceae bacterium, assembly GCA_905339215.1. Taxonomy (GTDB): domain Bacteria; phylum Pseudomonadota; class Alphaproteobacteria; order Rhizobiales; family Rhizobiaceae; genus DUSC01. The sequence goes on along the minus strand of CAJPFN010000067.1, from coordinate 85,884 downwards.
CGACAGTCTTGGCCGCTTCGTCGGTTCCGCCGAGGCTGCGGCAGCCGCCTCCGCCGACATCAGACGTCCCTCCGCTCGAAGTCGATACGCGGATCGATCCAGGTGTAGGTGAGGTCGGAGATCAGGCCAATCACCAGGCCGATGAGCGAGAAGATGTAGAGGTTGGCGAAGACCACGGGATAGTCGCGGTCGAGCACCGAGCGGTAGCCGAGCAGGCCGAGCCCGTCGAGCGAGAAGATGTTCTCGATGAGGAGCGAGCCGGTGAAGAAGGCCGAGATGAAGGCGCCGGGGAAGCCCGCGATGACGATCAGCATGGCGTTGCGGAAGACGTGGCCGTAGAGCACCTGGCGCTCCGTCAGGCCCTTGGCGCGCGCCGTCACGACATACTGCTTGCGGATCTCGTCGAGGAACGAGTTCTTCGTCAGAAGCGTCGTCGTGGCGAAGGCCGACAGCACCATCGCCGTCAACGGCAGGGCGAGGTGCCAGAAGTAGTCGAGGATCTTGCCGCCGAGCGACAGCTGGTCCCAGTTCTCCGAGGTCAGCCCGCGCAGCGGGAAGATGTCCCAGAAGGACCCGCCGGCGAACAGGATCATCAGCATGATGGCGAACAGGAAGCCGGGAATCGCGTAGCCGACGATGACCACGCCGCTCGTCCACACGTCGAAAGCCGAGCCGTCCTTCACCGCCTTGCGGATGCCGAGCGGGATCGAGATCAGGTAGGAGAGCAGCGTGATCCAGAGGCCGAGCGAGATCGACACGGGCATCTTCTCGACGATCAGGTCGATCACCGAGATGTCGCGGAAGAAGCTCTCGCCGAAGTCGAAGCGGGTGTAATCCCACAGCATCTTGAAGAAGCGCTCGAGCGGCGGCTTGTCGAAGCCGAACTGCTTTTCCAGCTGGGCGATGAATTCAGGGTCGAGCCCCTGCGCCCCCCGGTACTTCGACGAGCCCTCGCCGCCCTGCTCGAAGTTCTGGTTGTTGCCAGCGTCGGCGCCGCCGCCGGAGAGGCGGTCGCCGGCATCGCCGCCCTGGCCGGTCAGCTTGGCGATCACCTGCTCGACGGGGCCGCCCGGCGCGAACTGGATCACGGCGAACGAGATCGCCATGATGCCGAACAGCGTCGGGATCATCAGCAGGACGCGGCGGAGGATGTAGGCGCCCATCAGCGCGCGGTCCCGTGCCGATGCCGGTGCCGATCCGAACTACGCCTTGCCAATCGCCCGCGCCCTTTCCTCGTCGAACCACCACATCGTCTCGACCGGGAAGCCGAAGTCCGGCTTCGGCTCGACGAAGCCGAACATGTCCCAGTAGGCGGCGCGGTGATTCGCTGCGAACCAATTTGGAATCCAGTCGCGTCGTGCGCGCAAGAGCCGGTCGAGCGCGCGCATCGCGGTCGTCAGCTCGTCGCGGTTCGCGGCCTCCCCGACTGCCTCGACCAGTGCGTCGACCGCCGGATCGGCAGTACCGGGGAGGTTCTTCGTGCCGGACAGGGCGGCGGCGCGCGAGTGGAAGAAACGCTCCACCTCTTCGCGCGTCGGCGTGGCGCTGAAGGAGGCGGCGACCGAGATGACGTCGAAGTCGAAATCGGCCTCGCGCGCCTGGTACTGGGCGGAATCGACCATGCGGATCGAGGCGTCGATGCCGATGGCGCGCATGTTTTCCATCCACGGCGAATCGACGCGAACGAACACCTCGTCCTGGACCAGGATCTCCAGCGTCAGCGCCTCGCCGCGCTCGTTCCTGAGCATCCCTCCGTCGCGCGTCCAGCCGGCGTCGGCGAGCAGTCCCGAGGCCTCGCGCAGCAGCTTGCGGTCTCGCCCGGAGCCGTCCGATTGCGGCTGTAGCACGGCCGCGCCGAAGACTTCGTCGGGGATCTTGCCGCGGAAGGGCTCGAGCAGCGCCAGTTCCGCGGGGGAGGGCAGGCCCTCGGCGCGGTAGGCCGAGCGCTCGAACACCGAGTGCGAGCGTTCGTAGGAGCCGTAGAACAGGTTGCGCCTGGTCCATTCGAAGTCGAAGCAGAGCGCGATCGCCTGGCGCACGCGTACGTCGCGGAAGCGTTCGCGGCGCTGGTTGACGGCGTGCGCCTGCATTGAAGGGCGCAGCTCGCCGGGGAATTCGCGCTTCGTCACCTTGCCTTCGGCGAGGGCCGGGAAGTCGTATCCGGTCGCCCAGGTGCGCGAGGTGAACTCCTGGCGGTAGTGCACGTCGCCCTTCTTGAAGGCCTCGAAACCCGCCTGGCGCTCGCGATAGAACTCGATGCGGATGCGGTCGAAATTGTTCTGTCCGCGGTTCACGGCGAGGTCGCGGCCCCAGTAGTCGGCGACGCGCTCGTATTCGATCGACTGACCCGCGGCGACGCGGCCGACCTTGTAGGGGCCTGAGCCGAGCGGCGGCTTCATGCCGCCGCCGTCGAAAGGGTTCTCGGTGAAGTACGCCTTCGACACGATCGGGAACGCGGCGGCGTTGAGGATCGTGCGCGCCGATTGGCTGCCGTCGAAGGTGATGCGCACGGTGCGTGCATCCTCGGCCACCGCCCCGGTCATCTTGAACAGCGGCAGCTGCAGGTCGGGATGCCCCTTCTCGCGATACGTCGCGAAGGAGAACGCGACATCCTCCGCGGAAAGCGGCGTCCCGTCGTGGAAACGCGCCTCGGGCCTCAGGATGAAGGTGAAGCTGTTGCGGTCGGCGGACACCGAGATCCGCTCGGCGAGCAGGCCGTAGATCGCGTCCGGCTCGTCGAGGGCGCGCACCATCAGCGAATCGAAGGTCAGTTCCATGCGCGGCGGCGAGTCGCCGCGCGGCACGAGAAAGTTCAGCGTGTTGAACGTCAGAACGCTCTGGTTATAGCCCCAGTTGGGAGGCTGGAAGTTGAACGTGCCGCCCTTGGGCGCCTCCGGATTGACGTAGGCGAAGTGGGCAAAGTCCGGCGGATATTTCAGGTCGCCGAAGGCCGACAGCCCGTGCAGCGGCGTGTCGGCGGGGATTTCCGCGAAGGCCCGGCGGCCTATGAGCGGCGACGCGGCTGCTGCGGCGCTCAGCGCCAGGAACGAACGACGGTCGAGAAGTGGGCGCCCGGTCAATTGGCCCCCTTGTACTTCGCCGCCAGCGCGGCCTCCTTGTCCTTGTCGATCCACCAGGAATCGACGTCGACGCCGGAATAGGCGGGCTGCTTCTCCGGCATGCCGAACTTGTCCCAGTAGGCGGCCCAGACCACCGGATTGTGCCAGTGCGGAACCACGTAGTAGTTCCACAGCAGCACGCGGTCGAGCGCGTGGGTGGCGGCGACCAGCCCCTCGCGGTCCTTGGCGAACACGATCCTGTCGATGAGCGCGTCGACCACCGGATCCTTGATGCCCATCAGGTTGCGCGAACCGGGCAGGTCGGCGGCCGCGCTGCTCCAGAAGTCGCGTTGCTCGTTGCCGGGCGACTGCGACTGCGCCATCACCGTGACAACGCTGTCGAACTCGAAGGCTCGCACCCGGTTGACATACTGGCTGGTGTCGACGACCCGGATCGAGGCGTCGACGCCGAGCTTGCGCAGGCTGGCGATATAGGGGCCGATGATGCGCTCGTCGCTCGGGTCGTCGCCGAGGAACTCGATGGCGAACTGCTCGCCCTTGGTGTTGACGAGCTTGCCGCCCTGGCTCGTCCAGCCGGCCTGCTTGAACAGGTCGAAGGCCTTGCGCAGGTTGTCGCGCGTCGCCTGCGGCATGTCGTAGACCGGCAGTTTGAATTCCTGTTCGAACACCTCGGGCGGCAACTTGTCGCGGAAGGGCTCGAGCAACTCGAGCTCGCGTCCCTGCGGCAGGCCGGACGAGGCGAGTTCGCCGCCCTCGAAATAGCTGTCGGTGCGCGTGTAGAGCCCGTAGAAAAGCGTGCGGTTCATGCTTTCGAAGTCGAACGCCCAAGTCAGCGCCTCGCGAACCCGCCGGTCCTGGAACTGCGGCCTCCGCGTGTTGAGCACGAAGCCCTGCATCGGCTCGCCGGCCTCCTGCGCGAATTCCCGCTTCTTCACGTCGCCGGCCGTGAATGCCGGAAACTTGTAGTATTCGGCCCAGCGCTGCGAGCGGTTCTCGAAGCGCACGTCCTGGTAGTTGCCCTTGGTGAAGGCCTGCCACATGGCATCGTCGTCGTTGAAGTAGACATAGCGGCGGCGGTCGAAATTGTTGCGCCCGACATTCACCGGCAGGGCGGCGCCCCAGTAGTCCTCGACGCGCGACCACGTGATCTCGGAGCCGGGCTTGAAGCTGTCGATCCTGTAGGGCCCGGAGCCCAGCGGCTTCTCCAGCGTCGGTTGGGCGATGTCGCGCTTCTTGCCCGCGGGGTCCGTGCCCTCCCACCAGTGTTTCGGCAGCACGGTGAGGTCGCCCATGATGTGCGGCAGCTCGCGGTTGCCCTTCTCGTCGAAGCGGAACTCCACCTCGTGTTCCGAAAGCGCGACCGCCTCCTTCACGTTGTGGAAGTAGCGGTTGTACATCGGGCTGTTCGCCTTCAGGACGTCCAGCGACCACACCACGTCCGCGGCCGTGATCGGCGTGCCGTCGTGCCATTTCGCCCGCGCGTCGATGCGGTAGGTGGCCGATGAATAGTCGTCCGGATACTTGAAGGCCTCGGCGATCAGCGGATGCGAGGTGCCCGGCTCGTCGGTCGCCTGGCTCATCAGCGTCTCGTAGAGCAGGCCGCCGCCGAACGGAGCGAAGCCGGCCGCCGCCGTGCCGCGCGTGATGAAGGGATTGAGACTGTCGAAGGTGCCTTGCGCCACCGCGTTCAGCGTGCCGCCCTTCGGCGCGTCGGGATTGACGTAGTCGTAGCGCGCGAAGCCCGCCTCATATTTCGACGCGCCGACCAGCGACGACACCGTGCGCCACTCGTCGGCGCCGGCCGTCCCGAGGCCGGCCGCGAACAGCGCCGCGGCCGCGGCCATGCGGATGATGCGTCGTGCGGGTTCTCTCATCGATTGCCTTCCGTGTCCGTCGCCCTGCCGCGCAATGTAGACCATCGGGCCGGCATGGAAACCCGGCGCCCTCGGTTTCCGCCGCCCTGACGTGAAAAAAGCCGGGCGGAACCCGGCTTTTTCATGGAAGCGGAAATGACGCCTGCGTTACTGCGCCGGGGCCGGCTGGGCGCCCTCTGCAGGAGCCGCGCCTTCCGCCGCAGGAGCCGCACCCTCGGCCGGGGCCGACGCGTTCTCGGCGGCGGGCGCGGCACCCGCTTCCGGCAGCGGCGCCGGCGAATCCGACAGCGTGCGCAGGTAGGCGATGACGTTGGCGCGTTCATCGGGCTTCTTCAGGCCGGCGAAGCCCATCGCGGTTCCCTTCACCAGCCCCTTCGGCGACAGGATGAAGTTCGACAGGTGCTCGTAGTCCCAGGCCACCGAGCCGCCCTGGGCGAATTCCTTCATCGCCGCCGAATAGGCGAAGCCCTCATGCGAGGCGACCGGGCGATTGACGATGTCCCACAGGTTCGGGCCGACCTTGTGGGCGCCGCCCTTTTCGACCGTGTGGCAAGCCGCGCACTTCTTGAAGACGGCAGCGCCGGCGGTCGCGTCGGCGCTGGCGAGCAGCGTGCCGATCGGGGTCTCTGCGGTTTCGCCGCCAGCTGCCCCGCCGCCGCCGTGCTCCTCCTCGGCCACTTCGATGGCATAGCCGGGCTTCTCGGGCACCGGGGAAGCGAAGATCGTGTCGGAGACGATGCCGATCGTGAACACCACGAAGACAGTCCCCAGCAATCCCCCGATGATCTTGTTGAATTCAAAAGAGTCCATTCGCCCGAGGCTCCCTTTCCCCGCCGCGGCTGGTTCGCCGCGATGCAATACGCTTTCGGCCGGCCGGAGCCGGTCAAATCGCGCGGAAACTAGGTCTTTTACTCGGCCCTTGCAACACATATAAGGCGCACCCAGTGAGACTTTTTGCCACTTTCGAAGGCCTTCCGCCGCCCGGCCATCCGATATGTCGATCCTGATCCTGATCCCCGCGCGGATGTCGTCGACCCGCCTGCCGAACAAGCCGCTCGCCGACATCGCGGGGCGTCCGATGATCGTCCACGTCGCCGCTCGCGCCGCCGAGAGTGGCCTCGGCCGCGTGGTCGTTGCGACCGACACCGATGCCGTCGCCGACGCCGTCAGGGCGGCCGGCTTCGAGGCGGTGATGACGCGCGCCGACCACCAGTCCGGCTCCGACCGCATCCACGAGGCGCTGTTGCGGCTCGACGCGCAGAAACGGGTCGACGTGGTCGTCAACGTCCAGGGCGACCTGCCGACCATCGACCCGTCGACGATCGCCGCTGCGATACCTCCGCTGGACGATCCCGCCGTCGACATCGCCACGCTCGGTGCCGTGATTTCCCGCGAGGACGAGCGCGACAACCCCAACGTCGTCAAGATCGTCGGCTCGCCGATCTCGGCCTCGCGGCTGCGCGCGCTCTACTTCACCCGCGCCACCGCGCCCTGGGGCGACGGGCCGCTCTACCATCACATCGGCCTCTACGCCTATCGTCGCGCCGCGCTCGAGCGCTTCGTCGCCCTGCCGCCGTCGGCGCTGGAAGTCCGCGAGCGTCTTGAGCAGCTCCGCGCGCTGGAAGCCGGGATGCGCATCGAAGCCGAGATCGTCGACACCGTGCCGCTCGGCGTCGACACGCCCCACGACCTCGAGCGCGCCCGCGCCATGCTTGCCGCCTGAACAGGATACCGCCATGCCTCCGAAGACCAACCGGATCTCATTCCAGGGCGAGCCCGGGGCCAACTCCGACACCGCCTGCCGCAACATGTTCCCGTCGATGGAGCCGTTGCCTTGCCCGACCTTCGAGGATGCCTTCAACGCCGTCGAGACGGGCAAGGCCGACCTCGCCATGATCCCGATCGAGAACACGATCGCCGGCCGCGTCGCCGACATCCACCATCTCCTGCCGGAATCGAAGCTGCACATCATCGGCGAGTATTTCCTGCCGATCCACTTCCACCTGATGGTATTGCCCGGCGTGAAGCGCGAGGAGATCCGCACGGTCCACAGCCACATCCACGCGCTCGGCCAGTGCCGGAAGTACATCCGCAGGAACGGCTGGAAGCCGATGGTCGCCGGCGACACGGCGGGCGCGGCGAAGCTCGTATCGGCGGAGAAGGTGCGCTCCATGGCGGCGCTGGCGCCGAAGCTCGCCGCCGAACTCTACGGCCTCGACATCCTCGAGGAGAACGTCGAGGACACCGACACCAACGTCACCCGCTTCGTCGTTCTCACCAAGTCCAAGCACTGGGTCGATCGCCCGTCGGCTGAGGCGAAGATGATGACCACCTTCATCTTCCGTGTCCGCAACGTTCCCGCCGCGCTCTACAAGGCGATGGGCGGCTTCGCCACCAACGGCGTCAATATGACCAAGCTCGAGAGCTACCAGCTCGGGGCCTTCACCGCGACGCTGTTTTACGCGGACATCGAGGGCCATCCCGAGGATGCGGGCGTCAAGAATGCGCTGGAGGAGCTGCGCTTCTTCTCGAAGGAAGTGCGCATCCTGGGCGTCTATCCGGCGAGCCCCTCGCGCGAGGAGTGGAAGGTCGCCGACTGATCGGGCCCGATAGGGCGGTTGAACCGCCTTGCCACACAAGAAAATTTCCGTGTGGCAAGGCCGGCCCTAGCCCTCGCTCTCCGCCCAGGCCCTGATCAGGTGGTGCGCAATCGCCGTCCGCGGCGGCACGAACACGCCGGCGAACTTGTCGCCGGCGAGGATGGCGCGCACCTCGTCGCGGGTGAACCAGCGGCAATCCTCCAGTTCACGGCTGTCGAAGCGGATGTCCTCGTTGAGCGCCTCGCCGTAGCAGCCGATCATCAGCGAATAGGGGAACGGCCAGGGCTGACTGGCGTGGTAGGCGACCCGCCCAAGGCGGATGCCGGCCTCGTCCAGCGTCTCGCGGCGCACCGCATTCTCGATCGTCTCGCCCGGCTCGATGAAGCCGGCCAGCGCCGAATACATGCCGGGCGGGAAATGCGGGCTGCGGCCGAGCAGGCAGCGGTCGCCGCTCAACGCCAGCATGATCGCCACCGGATCGGTGCGCGGGAAATGCTCGGCATTGCAGCCCGTGCACTGCCGCTTGTAACCGCCGGCGCGAATCTCGGTCGTGGCGCCGCAGCGCCCGCAGAACCGGTGGGTGGCGTGCCAGCCGAGCAGAGCGCCGCCTTGCGCCAGCGCGCCGGAGGCTTCCGCATCGAGTAATCCTTGTATCGTCACGGAGCGGAAGTCGATCGCCTTGATGTCTTCGGGCAGCGCTTCCGGCTCAAGCCCCGCTGGCGCGGCGACCACCGGGCCCGCGGGCGTCCAGCCGAGCAGCACCGCCTCGTCGAGTTTCGTTGCCAGCGCCGCGCTCTCGGCGACCGAGAAATAGGGGTCGAAGCCGCCTGGGCCCGTCTTGAGATGGATACGTCCGCCGCGAAACAGCATCAGCCGCGTCGCCGGATCCGCCAGGGCCTCGCGCGCCGAATCGTCGCTGCGCTCCTCCGAGCGACGGTCGATCGTGTTTCCGGCGTAGCCGACGAACTGGCTCGGTTCGCGCGGCGGCGCGTCGAAGAACGGGAAGCTCATCAAGTCCTCTTGGCGATGGATGTCCGGTCTGTCAAAGGGCGCTTCGCAGCCGGTCGGCGAACTGGTGCAGGTCCTCGCGCCGGTAGGGTTCGCGCGCTCCGTGGCCCCAGACTGGTCCGGGCCAGCCGGGATCGCCTTCGTTGCGCGCGACGACGTGGACGTGGAGCTGGCGGACCCTGTTGCCGAGCGCGCCGCTGTTGATCTTGGTGCAGCCCGTCACCGTCTTCAGCGTCTGCGCCACTAGGTTCGTTTCGAAGGTCAGCATTGTCTGGTCGAGCGGGGTGAGGTCGTGGATCTCCTCGATGCCCGGCCGCTGCGGCACGAGCAGCAGCCAGGGCCAGCGCCGATCGTTCATCAGCCGGAGTTCGCACAGGCCGAGCCAGATCACGGGCTCGCTGTCGGCCTCCAGCCGGCCATCCAGCGAAAATCCGGTCGTCCTTACCGGCAGCATGGACGCTCCCCCTGGGTCATATGTCGGGAAAGACGCTAGGACGGGCGCGGGACGCCTGCAAGGGCCACCGGGGAATTGTGCAGGACGCCTGATATCGGGCTCCGGTTCTTCTCTTGCATTTCGGGTCGGGATTGCCGATATCAGCCGCGGGAGGTTGGTGGTGGACGCTCCACTCGCCAACCGGGTCAGGTCCGGAAGGAAGCAGCCCTAACGAGCCCGGAACGGGTCATTGTTCCAGCCTCCCGCCTCTTCGCCCTCCGTCCCTTCCGCTCGCCGGCTCGTTGACGGCGCGTCACGGCGCAGGCGAAACTCGCGCTGGAGCCGGGCGCAATGTCCGGGCGCAGGGATGAAGGCAGGCTGATGAGCGAATCCGCACAGGCCGGAACGGGCAAGGGCGCCGCCTACCGCGTGCTTGCGCGCAAGTACCGCCCGGCCGATTTCAGCACGCTGATCGGCCAGGAGCCGATGGTGCGCACCCTCACCAACGCCTTTGCCACGGGCCGCATCGCGCAGGCCTGGATGCTGACGGGCGTCCGCGGCGTCGGCAAGACCACCACCGCCCGCATCCTCGCCCGCGCACTGAACTACAAGACCGCCGACATCGACCGCCCCTCCGTCGACCTCTCCCAGCCCGGCGAACACTGCAAGGCGATCATGGAAGGCCGCCACGTCGACGTCATCGAGATGGACGCGGCCTCGCATACCGGCATCGACGATATTCGCGAGATCATCGAGCAGGTCCGCTACGCGCCGGTCTCGGCGCGTTACAAGGTCTACATCATCGACGAGGTGCACATGCTCTCCACGCAGGCCTTCAACGGCCTGCTGAAGACGCTGGAGGAGCCGCCGCCGCACGTGAAGTTCATCTTCGCGACGACCGAGATCCGCAAGGTGCCGATCACCATTCTGTCGCGCTGCCAGCGCTTCGACCTGCGGCGCATCGATTCGGGCCTTCTGGTCGCGCACCTGAAGGACATCGCGGCGAAGGAGGAGATCGCCGCCGAGGACGAGGCACTCGGCATGATCGCCCGCGCCGCGGAGGGCTCCGCCCGCGACGCGCTGTCGATCTTCGACCAGGCCATCGCCCACGGCGCCGGCGCGGTCACGGCGGAAGCCGTCCGCGCCATGCTCGGGCTGGGCGACCGCACGCGCGTCATCGACCTCTTCGAACAACTGATGAAGGGCGAGGTGGCCGCTGCACTCGCCGAGTTCCGCGCCCAGTACGACGGCGGCGCCGACCCGGCGACCGTGCTCACCGATCTCGCCGAGTTCAATCATCTCGTCACGCGCCTGAAGTTCGTTCCGGCGGCGGTGTCCGACGCGTCCCTGACCGAGAGCGAGCGCGAGCGCGGGCAGGCCTTCTCGCAGGCGCTTTCGGTCCGCGTGCTCTCGCGCGCCTGGCAGATGTTATTGAAGGGCATTCCGGAGGTGCAGGGTTCGCACCGGCCGGTCAGCGCCGCCGAGATGGTGCTGATCCGCATCGCCCACGCCGCGACGCTGCCTACCCTCGACGAGGCGATCCGCCAGGTCGATTCGCTTGCCTCGACGGCGCCCGAGACTGGCCCGCGGCCCCCCGTGCGCGGCGGCGGCGCAGGATCTTCGCCCGGCGGCAACGGCGCCTCCGCGGTGGCGCAGGCCCGCATCGCGCCGAACGGCGGCGGCCAGACCATGCGGCTGGTCGAGGCCGAGCCGCGACCGCTCGCCGAAGCGTCCCGCCTTGCCCCTCCGGAGCCCGTCCCCGAGACGCCTTCCGTTTCCGTCGCCTCGCTTGCCGATATCGCCGCGCTCGCCGATCAGAATCGCGACATGGCGTTCAAGGTTCTTGTGCGCCGCTGCGTTCGCCTGGTCCGGCTGGAGCCGGGCCGCCTCGAGGTCAACTTGACCGGCGACGCGCCGAAATCCCTGCTCGGCGACCTCTCCGCCAGGCTGAAGGCCTGGACCGGCCGCAACTGGATGGTCTCGCTATCGCGCGAGGAGGGCGCTCCGACGCTCGCCGAGGCCGACGCCGCGCGGCGCGAGACGGCGATCGTCGATGCGAAGAGCGACCCCGCGGTCGCCGCCATCCTGGCGAGGTTCCCCGGCGCGCGCATCATCGACGTGCGCATCCCGGACGTGGCCGGCCAGCCGGAGGCCGAGGCCCCGCCGCCGCCGGAATCTGCCGGCGAAGACGACGACCAATTCTGACGCAATCTAGGAGGCGACAATGAAGGATCTTCTCGGCCTGATGGGCAAGGCCAAGGAAATGCAGGCGAAATTCCAGGCCATGCAGGACGAGATCGCCACGATGGAGGCGACCGGCCAGGCCGGCGGCGGCATGGTCAAGGTCACCATCTCCGGCAAGTTCGAGATGAAGAAGCTCGACATCGACCCCTCGCTGTTCAAAGAGGACGATGTCGAGATCCTCGAGGACCTGATCATCGCCGCGCACAACGACGCCAAGTCGAAGGTCGAGCAGGCCATGCAGGAAAAGACCCGCGAACTCACCGCCGGCCTGCCCATCCCGCCCGGCATGAAGCTGCCGTTCTGAACGGTTCAGGAGAGGTCGAGCCGCATCTCGATCGCCGGCAGGACAATGCCCGGGGCCATCTCGACATCGATGGCGTTGAGCCGGCGGAAGCCGGCCGAGGCGTAGAAACTTTCCGCCGGCAGGGTCGACTGGCTCATCAAGACGTGGACGCCGCGCTGCCGCGCCTCATCGATGCAATGGCGGAGCAAACGCTTGGCGACTCCGCGCCTGAGGAAATCCGGATGGGTCGCGAAGTGGCGGATATGGCCGACGCCGTCGCTGGTTTCCCCGGTACCGGGCTTTTCCCTGGTCCAGCCGCCGCAGCCCGCCGCCCGGGCGGCGAACTCGGCGACGTAGTAGGTGCCGCTGGCGAGAAGTTTCGGATTGGCGGTCGACATGAGCGGCAAAGCATTCGCCAGACCACGCGGATCGTAGCCCTTGAGCCGTGCGTAGGAAGCGGAGAGCAGATCGGACAGGATCGCTTCGTCGTCGGGCGTCGCCGCGCGTATGACTATCGCGTCCATCGGCATGCCTGGCCCGATTGTTCCATCTCTCGTTACCATAGTCTCGGCGGTTTGCCGCGCTACCTATTTTTGCTGTTCGCCGCTAAACCCTTGCCATGTCCACCAAACGAATCGCCGGCCCCGAAATCGAGCGTCTGATCCAGCTCCTCGCCAAGGTGCCGGGGCTGGGCCCGCGCTCGGCCCGGCGCGCCGCACTTCACCTGATCAAGAAGAAGGAGCAGCTGCTGGCCCCGCTCGCCGCGGCGATGGGCGAGGCGGTCGACAAGGTCCGCGTCTGCTCGGTTTGCGGCAATGTCGACACGGTCGACCCCTGCACGGTCTGTTCCGACCCGCGCCGCGACCCCGCCACGCTGATCGTCGTCGAGGACGTCTCGGACCTCTGGGCGCTCGAGCGCGCCGCGGCGCTCAGCGCCCGCTACCACGTGCTCGGCGGCACGCTGTCGCCGCTCGACGGCGTCGGCCCCGACGATCTGAACATCAAGGGCCTCGTCTCGCGCGTCGCCGCCGGCGGCGTCCGCGAGGTCATCCTCGCCGTCAACGCCACCGTCGAGGGCCAGACCACGGCCCACTACATCACCGACCAGCTCTCCGGCCTCGACGTCAGGGTGACGCGGCTCGCCCACGGCGTCCCGGTCGGCGGCGAGCTCGACTATCTCGACGAGGGCACGCTCGCCGCGGCGTTGAAGTCGCGGACGGCTTTTTGACATGATCGCTGGGCAGGGTGGCGGGATGCGCTTGGTAAGTCTTACGCCCCCTCCACCATGCTGCGCATGGTTCCCCTCCCCCGTGAACGGGGGAGGAACCGAAGCCGCGGACGGCCGCGACGCCGGATCCTCCCCTGCGAAGCGGGGGAGGGGGACCATGCGCAGCATGGTGGAGGGGGCGCTCCTTTCGCTGTTGCTGCTCACCCTCGCCACCCCTGCACCCGCCGCCGACGTCGATTCCCTCTTCCGCGGCTGGCTTTCGAAGGACCTGTGGCCCGAAGCTAAGGCCAACGGCATCTCCAAGGCCACCTTCGACGCCGCCTTCACGGGCGTTTCGCCCAACCTGAAGCTCCCCGACCTCGTCATGCCCGGCGCCGAGGCGAAGACGCCGAAGAAGCAGCACCAGGCCGAGTTCGGCTCGCCGGGCAACTACTTCGCCGAGAAGGTGATCGGCGCGGTGACGTCCGGCGGCCGCGCCCGAGCCGGCCGCCATGCCGAGACGCTTGCCGCCGTGGAGAGGCGCTACGGCGTCCCCGGCGAGGTCGTGCTCGCCATCTGGGGCCGCGAGTCCGGCTTCGGCGCGGCGAAGATGCCCTACGACGCCTTCGAGGTGCTCGGCACCAAGGCGTTCATGGCGACGCGCAAGGACATGTTCCGCAAGGAAGTGCTGGCGGCGCTCGCAATCGTCGAGCGCGGTTTCGTCGCCCGCGCGGCGATGAAGTCGTCCTGGGCCGGCGCGCTCGGCCAGCCGCAGTTCCTGCCGTCCTCCTTCCTAGACAACGCCGTGGACTTCGACGGCGACGGCCGCCGCGACATCTGGAACTCGGTGCCGGATTCCCTCGGCTCGATCGCCGCCTATCTCGTCGACCACGGCTGGGTGAAGGGCCGCGACTGGGGCTTCGAGGTGGTCGTGCCCGAGACCGTCTCCTGCGCGCTGGAAGGGCCCGACCGCGGCCGGCCGATCAGCGAATGGGCGGCGATGGGTATCGCGCGCGTCAACGGCAAGCCGTTCCCGGCAAACGAGGCCGGCAAGGAGGGCTACCTGCTGATGCCCGCCGGGCGCAACGGCCCGGCCTTCATCGTCACGCCCAATTTCTACGTGCTCAAGGAATACAACGAGAGCGACCTCTACGCGCTCTTCATCGGCCACGGCGCCGACCGCATCGCCTATGGCGACAAGACGTTCTCCGGCCGCTGGGGCAAGGTCGGCGGCCTCTACCGCTCCGACATCGCCGCCATGCAGAGGGGGCTGGAGAAGAAGGGCTACGACGTCGGCGGCGCCGACGGCCTGCCCGGTTTCCGCACGCGCCGCTCGATCGGCGACTGGCAGGAGAAAGCCGGCCGCGCCGCGACTTGCTTCCCCGACGCCGGGCTGGTCGAGGCGCTGCGCTGAACTGCGGGTCGCGCCGGCTTCACGCCGCCATCAACAGTCCGGGGTGGACGCCGGCCAGGATCTCGAACGAGCGCTTGCGCGCCGCGTGGTCGTGGATCTGCGCGGTGACGATCAGCTCGTCGGCGCCAGTGCGGCGGATGAACGCCTCGACCCCTTCCTTCACCGTCTTCGCCGAGCCGACCACGGCCGCCGAGAGCGCGTGGCCGAGCATGGCGCGCGGCACCGGGTCCAGGCCTTCCTCGAAGCCCTCGACCGGCGGCGGCAACTTGCCCGGGCGGCCCGAGCGCAGGTTGACGAAGGCCTGCTGCAGCGAGGAGAACAGGAACCTCGCCTCCTCGTCGGTCTCCGCGGCGAACACGTTCAGCCCAAGCATGACGCGCGGCTTCGCCAGCCGCTCCGATGGACGGAAGTGCGTGCGGTAGACGTCGAGCGCGGCATCGAGTTCGGCCGGCGCGAAATGCGAGGCGAAGGCATAGGGCAGGCCGAGTACTGCGGCGAGCTGTGCGCCGTAGGTGCTCGACCCGAGGATCCACACCTCGACGTCCTGGCCTTCGCCGGGGACGGCACGCACTTTCTGCTCGGGCACGGCCGGCTCGAAATAGGCCATGAGCTCGACGACGTCGCGGGGAAAGCCGCTGCCGTCGGAGGAGAGGCTTCGGCGAAGCGCCTGGGCGGTCGCCATGTCGGTTCCCGGCGCGCGCCCGAGGCCGAGGTCGATGCGTCCGGGATGCAGCGCCGCCAGCGTGCCGAACTGCTCGGCGATCACCAGCGGCGCGTGGTTGGGCAGCATGACGCCGCCGGCACCGATGCGGATCCGCGACGTGCCGGCCGCCACATGGGCCATGACCACCGACGTCGCCGCGCTGGCAATGCCCGGCATGTTGTGATGCTCGGCGAGCCAGAAGCGGTTGTATCCCAGCCGCTCGGCATGTCGGGCGAGGTCGAGAGAATGGGCTAGCGCCAGCGAGACGTCGCTGCCTTCGGGGACGGGCGCCAGGTCGAGAACGGAAAGGACGGTCATCGGCGGGAGGGCTCCGGGGAGGGCGTGCGACGCATATAGTCGTGCGACGCGTCGCCGCAAAGTCCCGCCGATGGGGCGTTGGGAGGTCTCTTCCCCAACTTTTCATGGCTGCCATGTCGAGTTGGCGCTTGAACTCTGACGTTCCGTCAGTATGTAAGCGGCGCGTAGTGCAAAGCAGGATACTGAATCGGCAGTGTATAGAGAACGCGACTTCCACGAACGCCGCACCGCGGCGATAGAGGCCAAGAAGGCCCTTCTCGAAAAGTTCAAGTCCAAGCCCCCGGCCGACGACCCCGTGGTCATTGCCCGGCAGGCCGAACGCAAGGCGATCCTCGAGGCCCGCGCCATCCGCGAGGCCGAGAAGGAGCGGCTCAAGCAGGAGCGACTCGCCCGTGAGGCGAAGGAGCGCGCCGAGCGCGAGGCCGCGGAAGCGGCTGCTCGTCTTGCCGCGGAGGAGGCTGCCCGCGAGGCCGCCCGTCTCCGCGAGCAGGAAGAGAACGAGCGCGTCGCTCGCTACCTCGCCGAGGAAGCCGAGCGCAAGGCCAAGCGTGATGCCCGTTACGCCGCCCGCAAGGCGCGCGTCGGCCGCACGCCTCCCGGCTTCAAGGGCTGAGAGCCTTCTTCACCCGGTGACGACGCCGCGCGGCGCCGCGCCGGCGAACGGCCCCGTGCGCCTTCCGGCGGCGGGGCAATCGGCGTCTTGGACATCGGTCGCCGCCGCCCGCCGCTCCGCGCTGGCTAAGCTCCCTGGCGCGGCCGCACTAACGCGATGCGCGAAAGCGTCGCCTGGCCCGCCCTCCGGGGATGCCTTGTCCCGTCAGGACACGGCTTACTTGTCCTTGGCGCGGATCGCCGCTACCGGAGCCGCCTTCGCGGCGGGCGCCGCCGACGGCTTCTTGGCGTCCTTCTTCGGTTTGCGGGTTTCCTTCTTGGCTTTCATCTGCCCCTTGGCCATGGCTTGTCCTCCTCGGCTGGCGGACCAAATCAAACGCGAACTTCATGCCGGCGCAAGGGGCTTCGCTGCCGATCTTCCGATCGATCTCGCGCCTGCGCTGCGACCACCCCTCAAGGGGGGGGAGGTGCCGGCGCCTGCCGCATTCATCTGACCGCGATCATGAGCCGGCCTCGAAGGGCCAGCGGCGGCTCGATGCCTACTCGTCGCCGTCGACGACGCGCAGGCGGAGCTGACCGGTCTTCGAATCCGCCGCGCGCGACGCGGCCTCGCGCCCGGCCGGCGCGGCATGCTCGTCCGCCCCGCCGTCGACGAACTCGAGTGCCTCGATCTTCTGCCCGCGCTTGGTCACCTTGCCCGACGACACCAGGATGTCGTCGATGTCGCGTGCCGCCTGGCCGAAATGGACCTGCAACTTGCGCACACGGTCGTCGAGCCGGCCGACGTCCTCCATCAGCCGGACGACCTCGCCCTGGATCAGGTGCGCCTGCTCGCGCATGCGCGCGTCCTTGAGGATCGCCTGCACCACCTGGATCGACAGCATCAGCAGCGACGGCGACACGATCACGACGCGGGCGCGGTGGGCGCGCTGCACGACCGCTTCGAAGTTCTCGTGGATCTCGGCGAAGATCGATTCCGACGGCACGAACAGGAAGGCGGTGTCCTGCGTCTCTCCGGCGACCAGGTACTTCTCCGCGATGTCGCGGATGTGCACCTCCATGTCCCGGCGGAACAGCTGTGCCGCCGCCTTGCGCGCATCCGCGCCATCGGCGGAGCGGATCGCGTTCCACGCCTCCAGCGGGAATTTTGCGTCGATGGCAAGCGACGGCGCGCCGTTCGGCATGCGCACCAGGCAGTCCGGGCGGTTGCCGTTCGACAGCGTCGCCTGGAACTCGAAGGCACCCGCCGGCAGCCCGTCGGCGACGATCGCCTCCATGCGCGACTGGCCGAAGGCGCCCCGCGTCTGTTTGTTGGAGAGGATCGCCTGCAATTGAACCACCTCGCCGGCGAGCGCGCGGATGTTGCCCTGCGCGGTATCGATGACGGCGAGCCGTTCCTGCAGCTTCGCCAGGTTCTCGTGGGTGGAGCGCGTCTGCTCGGCCATGGTCGGGCCGATCCGCCCGGTCATGGCGTCGAGGCGCTGGCCGAGCGACTGCGTCAGCTCGGCCTGGCGGGCGCCGAACACGTCGGCAATCGTGCCCATGCGCCCCTGCATCTCGGCCTGGGCCTGGAGCAGGCCGGCGATGCGCTGGTCGGTCTCGCGCGTGCGCTCGGCGATTTCGGCCGCCGCCGTGGCACGCGCCTTCGCCGAGCGCCACAGCGCGACGACGAGCGCGACGAGCAGCGCCAGCACGACGATGCCGAGGCCCGCGAGGGCGGCCCCCAGCGTCACCGGCGTCGCGCCGAGCTGTGCGATCGGTTCGGAGAGGAGGGACTGGAGATCGTTCATCGCGGCACTCTAGACGATTCGGCCGGTCCTGACAGATCAAAACGGGAACGGCGCGTCGCCGCACCCGTTGACGCTCCCGCGGCGACGTCTTAGGTGAGGCCCATGACCGTGAAGCCGCTGATCATCCTGCCCGATCCCGTCCTGCGCCAGGTTTCCACGCCCATCGAGCGCATCGACGCGCCGTTGCGCAAGTTTGCCGCCGACATGCTCGACACGATGTACGACGCACCGGGCATCGGCCTCGCCGCGATCCAGGTCGGCGAGCCGCTCCGCCTCCTCGTCATCGACCTCGCCAAGGAAGGCGAGCCCCGCGCGCCGCAGGTCTTCGTCAATCCCGAGGTCGTTGCCAGCGCCGACGAGCGCTCGGTCTACGAGGAGGGCTGCCTGTCCATCCCAGATTACTATGCCGAGGTTGAGCGCCCCGCGGCGGTGACGGTGACTTACACCGACCTCGACGGCGTCCAGCGCGAGATGAAGGCCGACGGCCTGACGGCCACCTGCCTGCAGCACGAGATCGACCATCTGAACGGCGTCCTCTTCATCGACCACATCTCCAAGCTGAAGCGCGACATGGTGGTGAAGAAGTTCAAGAAGCTCGCCCGGGACAAGGCTCCGGCGCGGCTGGTGGGGTAATTCGCCTCGACGCGCCCTGCGGAGTGCCGTGGCAAACGCCGCTGGATCGGTGGTCCTTGCTGTGATATCATTGATATCAATCAGGAGGTCAAGCCGTGGGCGACATGCTGATCCGGGGTATTCCCGACGCGCTCAAGACCGAGCTTGAGGACGCCGCGCGGCAGGAGGGGCTGAGCCTGTCGTCGCGGGCGATCGACCTGCTGCGCAAAGGCCTCCTGTTCGAGAAGGAAGCTGCGGCCAGGCCTAGGGAGTCCGCCTGGCGGGTGCTGCGCGCGATCTTCGAGGAGGAGGGCGCGATCGAAGACGAGTTCGCCGCCTTGATGGACGTGGTCGAGGTGGAGCGAAAGAAGGATTCCGACCGTTCCGTCGATTTCGCCGACAGCTATGACGCCCGATGATCGTACTCGATACGAACGTGGTGTCCGAGTTCACGCGTTCGAAGCCGGATGACGCGGTTCTGACCTGGTATGATCGGCACGATACTTCGTCTCTCTATCTGTGCGGACCGGTCGTCATGGAGATGGCCTACGGGGCCGAGCGCTTCCTGCGCAAGACCGGTTCGGAGCGCTTCGTACGCGTCCTGGAACGGCTTCTGAACGACGAATTCCAGAACAGAATCCTCGATTTCGTATATCCCGCGCCGGTGCTCGCCGGGAAGATGCGCGCCCGGCGCGAAGATGTCGGCCGACCGTTGAGTGTCGTCGACGCCATGATCGCGGCGATCTGCATGGCGCACGACGCCACGCTGGCCACCCGCAACCTTCGCGACTTCGACGGGCTTGACCTCGCGGTGGTAAACCCGTTTGAAGCGGGGGCCTGACCCGGCGGGTCGGAGCGAACGTAAACCGACGCGGGACCTCATGCCGCTGCGCATCGTCTTCATGGGAACGCCAGACTTCTCCGTCGCCACGCTGCGCGCTCTGGCAGAGGCCGGGCACGACGTCGTCGCCGTATACACGCAGCCGCCGCGCCCTGCCGGTCGCCGCGGGCTGGAACTGACGCCGTCGCCCGTGCAGCGCGAGGCCGAAAGGCTGGGGATCGAGGTGCGCACGCCTGTCTCTCTGAAGGGCGAAGCCGAGCAGGCCGCGTTCCGCGCGCTTCACGCCGACGTCGCCGTCGTCGTTGCCTACGGCCTGCTGCTGCCGGCGGCCATCCTCGAGGGCACCCGGCTCGGCTGCTACAACGGCCACGCCTCGCTCCTGCCGCGCTGGCGCGGGGCCGCGCCCATCCAGCGCGCCATCATGGCGGGCGATGCCGAGACCGGCATGATGATCATGAAGATGGATGCCGGCCTCGACACCGGTCCGGTGGCTCTGACCGAACGCGTGGAGATCGGCCCGTCGACGACCGCCGGCGAACTCCACGACGGCCTGATGGCCGTCGGTGCCAGGCTGATGGTCGAGGCGATGGCGCGGCTCGAGGCCGGCGACCTGCGGCTCGCGCCGCAGGCCGAGGAGGGCGTCACCTACGCCCGCAAGATCGACAAGGCCGAGACGCGCATCGACTGGAGCCGCCCTGCCACCGAGGTGAGTGCCGCGATCCGTGGGCTGTCGCCGCATCCCGGCGCCTGGTGCGAGGTCGACGTCGCCGGCCGGCCCGAGCGGCTGAAGGTGCTGCGCTGCGTCACCGCAGAAGGGTCCGGCGCGCCCGGCGTCGTGCTTTCCGGCGACCTGACGGTCGCCTGCGGCGAGGGAGCCGTGCGCCTCCTCGAGGTCCAGCGTGCCGGCGGCAGGCCGACCGGCGCCGCCGACTTCCTGCGCGGCGCCAAGATCGCCGTCGGCGAGCGGTTGTCATGACAGGCCGGCCGCTCTGCGTCCCGGCTCTCCAAGGCCGCTAGCGATGCCGCGCTACCGGCTCGACATCGAGTATGACGGCACGGCCTATGCCGGCTGGCAGCGCCAGGCCGGACAGCATTCCGTGCAGGCGGCGATCGAGCAGGCCATCTTTTCCTTCTGCGGCGACACGGTTTCGCTGCGCGGCGCCGGGCGCACCGATTCGGGCGTCCACGCCACCGGCCAGGTCGCCCATGTCGACCTCGCACGCGACTGGCCGGCCGACACCGTGCGCGATGCGTTGAACGCCCATCTCGGCCTGGCGAAGGAGGCGGTGGCGATCCTCGCCGCGGCGCCGGTCCCGCCCGGCTTCGACGCGCGCTTCACGGCGACGGGCCGGCACTATCTCTACCGCATCCTCAACCGCCGCGCCCCGCCGGCGCTGGAAAGGAACCGCGTCTGGTGGGTGCCGAAGCCGCTCGACGCGGCAGCCATGCAGCGGGCCGCCCAGGAACTCGTCGGCCGCCACGACTTCACCACCTTCCGCTCGGCCCACTGCCAGGCGAAGAGCCCAGTCCGGACCCTGGACCGGCTCGAGGTCACGCGCGCCGGCGACACCATCGAGGTCCGCGCGTCGGCCCGGTCGTTCTTGCACAACCAGGTGCGGTCGATGGTCGGTACGCTGAAACGCGTCGGCGAAGGGGCCTGGACGGCGGCCGATGTCGCGGCCGCCCTCGCCGCCCGCGACCGCGCCGCCTGCGCCGGACTGGCGCCGCCGCAGGGTCTTTACCTGGTCAAGGTCGATTATCCTGCCAGCTGATCGGCCGGGAAGATGCCCATCAGCCGCTCCAGCGTGATCAGCACCACCAGCGACACGACGAAGAGGCCGGCGAAGACCGCGCTGCCGACGCCCGCGCCGCGCCCGATCGCGGTCGTGACCAGCCGCCAGCCGAGGACCGTGAGCAGGATGAACAGGAACAGCATCAGCGCGTCGCTGGTCTGCTGGCCGACGTCGAAGACGAGCAGGAACAGTGCGACGGGGAGGGCGAGCCAGTTCATCAGGGCCTCGCCCCAATTGTAGGCCACCACCAGGTGCGCCACCCGGTCCGACAGGCCGAACTGCGGCGCCACCGCCACGAAGACGACCAGCGGCGCGATCCACACCGACAGGTCGACGATGGCGAGCGACGCCAGGGTCGACAGCCGTCCGCCGCCGCCGTCGGCGGCGATCCCGTTTGCCGTCATCAGCCAGCCGACGGCGAGAGCGGGCAGCGCGACGGGGATGGCGAAGAACGAGTTCCAGAACCCGTCGGCCGAGATGTCGAGCAGCCGCAGTCCGTCGGCCCGGCCGGTCATCAGACGCCATGCGCCAACGAGGCTGCGCTGGATTTCGCTCATGCCGGCCATCGGTTCAGCCGAACCAGTCTTCGATGAAACGCTGGTAGATCCGGGTCAGCGTCTCCAGGTCGGACAGCGCAACCCGTTCGTCGACCATGTGCATGGTCTTGCCGACCAGGCCGAACTCGACCACCGGGCAGTAGTCCTTGATGAAGCGGGCGTCCGACGTGCCGCCCGAGGTCGACAGCGCCGGCCGGCGCCCGACGACGGCCTCGATCGAG
This sequence comes from Rhizobiaceae bacterium, assembly GCA_905339215.1. GTDB lineage: Bacteria > Pseudomonadota > Alphaproteobacteria > Rhizobiales > Rhizobiaceae > DUSC01. The sequence continues at coordinate 64,294 of CAJPFN010000067.1, read as the reverse complement.
CCGGACAGCGCCTCGATCAGCCGGTCGTCGCGAGTGAGGAAGACGTGGCTCGGCCGGTCGCGCCAGACGAGTTCGTAGTCGACCGGTTGCTTGCGTCCAGGACGCAGCCTCTTTCGGCCGGCGGCGCGGTCGAGACGGTTGTGGATCTCCGCCTGCAGCGTCTCGGCCGACCAGGTGTCGTTGAAGCGGATGTTGAAGGCCGCCGTGGCGCGTGCCGGGATGACGTTGGTCGCCGGGTTGCCGACGTCGACCGACGTCACTTCGAGGTTGGTCGGCTGGAAATCCTTCGTACCCTTGTCGAAGGCCGGGTGGAGCAGCGCTTCGACGAGGGTCACCAGCCCGCGGACGGGATTGTCGGCGAGGTGCGGATAGGCGGCGTGACCCTGGCGGCCGTTGACGACGAGCAGGCCGGAGATCGAGCCGCGCCGGCCGATCTTGACGGCATCGCCGAGCGCTTCCGGGTTGGTCGGTTCGCCGACCAGCGCTGCGTCCCAGGTCTCGCCGCGCGCCGCAGCCCAGTCGAGCAGCTTCGTCGTGCCGTTGATCGACGGCCCTTCCTCGTCGCCGGTGATCAGCAGCGACACCGAACCCTTCGGGGCGCCGCGCTCGGCGACATGGCGCGCCAGCGCCGCGACGAAGCAGGCGATGCCGCCCTTCATGTCGACGGCGCCGCGGCCGTACATCTCGCCGCCGGAGATCTCCGCGGCAAACGGCGGATGCGACCAGGCTTCCTCGTCCCCGGCCGGCACCACGTCGGTGTGTCCGGCAAACATCAGGTGCGGCCCGTTGCCCGAAAGCCGCGCATAGAGGTTCTCGACGTCGGGCGTGCCGTCTTCGCCGAACACTGGCCGGTCGACGGAAAAGCCGAGCGGCGCGAGCATCGCGGCGAGCGCCGTCAGCGCGCCGCCTTCCTCGGGGGTCACGGACGGACAGCGGATCAGGGCGGCGAGATTGGCGGCGGGATCGACGGGCAGGCTCATGCGGCGATGGATAGTCGAAACGGCCGAACCTGTCACGTCGCCGGCGGCGCCGCCGGCATGCGCCGTCCGGCGATGGTTGTCGCGCGGTTGACGGCGGCCGCATTCCCTGACCTGATCGGCCGTCACGCGGGGTCGGAAATGAACGGTAAGACGCCATCGATCGCCGTCGGCGGCGCCGGCAGCATCGGCTGCTATGTCGGCGCCTGCCTTGCGCTGGCCGGGCGGGACGTGATCCTGCTCGCCCGTCCCGACGTGGTCGCGGCCGCTTCGCGTGGCATCCGCATCGCCGACCTCGACGGCCGGCCGCGGGCCGTCGCGCCCGGCGCGGTTCGGGCGACCGGCGACCCGGCCACTGCGTTTGCCGGGGCGGACATCATCCTCGTCACCGTGAAGAGCGGCGACACCGCCGCGCTGGCCGACCTGATCGCCGCGCACGGCCGCCCCGATGCCGTCGTCGTCAGCCTGCAGAACGGCGTCGGCAATTTGCCGGTCCTGCGCGACCGGCTGGGACCGGGCCGGACCGTGCTCGGCGCCATGATCCCCTTCAACGTGGTTCGCACCGACGCGGCGGACGGGACATTGTCGTTCCATCGCGCGACCAGCGGCGACACGGCTATCGAGGGGGGGCGCCCCGGCCTCGCGGCGCTGCTCGACGTCGAGGGCTGCCCGGTCCGCGAAACGCGCGATATCGAGGCGGTGCTGTGGGGCAAGCTTCTGCTCAACCTCAACAACGCGCTGAATGCGCTATCCGGCCTGCCGCTGGCGCGCCAGCTCGCCGACCGTCGATGGCGCCGCGTGCTCGCGGCGCAGATCGCCGAGGCGCTGGCGGTGATGCGCCGCGCCGGCATCCGCCCCGCCCGCATCGGCGCGATCCGGCCCGGCCTGCTGCCCATGCTCCTGCGGCTGCCGGACGCACTCTTCGTCCGGCTCGCCCGGCGCATGCTGGCCATCGACCCGACCGCCCGCTCCTCCATGTGGGAAGACCTGCAGAGGGGGCGCCGGACCGAGATCGCCGAATTCCAGGGAGCGATCGAGCGCCTCGCCGCGGCCAACGGGATCGATGCGCCCCTGTCGCGGCGCATCGCCGCGCTGGTTCGCGAGGCCGAGGCGGAGGGCAGGGGTTCGCCCGGCGTCACGCCCGAAGCGGTCGGCGGGCGCTCCTGAAGCCCCAGCGGCCACTGCGGTCGAGAAGACGGGCGGCGACGCCGACACGGCAGATCGTGCCCTGCGGGGCATGGCGGATTAGCTGGTTCGTGACTTGTTGCTTGACGCTGATCGTTAAGACGTGTCGGGCGGCCGGAGGGGCCGGCGCCTAGCGGGAAGGCTGACGACGAGGAGCAGTGGCGGGAACGGCGCGGTGCCAAGGAAAGGCGCCGAGCCGGCAGACCAGCCGGCGAAGCGGTCGTCGCAATCGCCGTCTGCGTCGGCCAGCATGCCGAGCACCGCGGCGAGAATGCGCAGCCGCAGCGCCAGCAGCACGGCGTCGGCGGCGCCGTAGTGCAGGCCAGACGGTTCGTCGAGGCAGGCGAGGTCGGGGAAGGGCATGTCCGGGCGGGGGCAGCCGGCCTCGAGCGCCTCGGCGATCAGCGTCGCCGCCGACCGGGCGACGAAGGTGCGCGCGATCGCCTCGGCGCGGAAGAGGATAGCGAGCACGAGAAAGCGGACGGGGAAGGAACGGGCGGCGGTGCGCTCGGCCAGCAGCGCCAGGGCAAGCAGCGTCCGGGCGATGCCCGGAAACGTCCCCCTGTCCTGCAACGCGCCGTCCATCAACGGGCCTCCGTTTGCCGCTGGGATTCTACGGCGGGTCCGAGGGAGGGGGATAAAATCGCCGCGGATCGGGGTGCAAATCGACGAAGGTGTTGATTTCGTTGACAGTGGTGCGGGAGTTTTGTTCCCCTACCCCCTCTCCGTCGCCGCTTCGCGGCGCCACCTTTCCCCCGTTGCGGGGGAGCGGATGGGTGCCAGGTGCGCCGCCCTTTCGTTTCGTCATTCTCGGGCAAGCGAGGCGGAGCGCGACCGAGCGCCATCGGGAGGCCTGTCATTGCCGGGCCGCCCGCGCCGGGAGGAGGCGCGGGCGGTTCGGGATCGCGGCCCGCGATCAGCGGCTGTAGTTGGTATGGTCGAGCGGCGAAGCGGTCTGCGTGCCGGTGTCGAACGTGACGACGTTGCGCGCCGAAGCCGTCGAGGCGAAGCCCGCGTCGCCGGCGAGCGTCGTGCCGTTGACCTGGTTGAGCACGGCTGCCGAGTAGTTGCCCTCGAGAGCGGGGATGCCTTCCGCCAGTGCGGCGCCGGAAAGCGCGACCAGAGCGGCGGAAGCAATGAGAATGCGGTTCATGGAAAAGTCCCTTTCAGTTTCGGACCATGCTTTGCACCGGTCCGGTCTTCGTCCGGACCGCTTGACTGCGGCCGGTAGCCTCGAGGTAGGCAGCCGCACTTCGCCCTTCAAAACAACAGAACAGGAGGAAGACGTGACTGATGGGTCGCGTCCTTGTGATGGCGTTGGCCTTGAAAACGCTCGCCGTGCCCGGAGGTCATGCGCGTCGGTCGCGTCCGGCGGCGCCGGTCGGGGCCCAAGCCGAATGCGGCGTGGAAATGTCGCCGCGGCAATTCCGCCGTGAGGCCTTCTCAGCTATCGCTGGTGCCATGGACCACCGGAACGCGACGTTACCCATCGACAAGAAGGTACTGCGGCGAACGGCGCTGGCGCGGCGCGACGCGCTCGATCCGCAATGGCGCATCGAGGCCTCGCTGGCCATGGCCGAGACGGCGCGGCGGGCGGTCGCCGTAGAGCCGGGCATGGTGGTGTCCGGATTCTGGCCGATCCGCTCCGAGGTCGACGTGCGGCCGATGATGTTTTCGCTGATGGAGGCGGGCGCGCGGCTCTGCCTGCCGGCGATCGTCGACAGGACGACCATCGTCTTCCGCGAACTGTTGCGCGGCGCCCCGCTGGTCGACATGGGCTTCGGCACCGCTGGGCCGGGCGAGGAAGCCGCCGTGCTCGATCCTCAGGTGATGCTCGTCCCGCTCGCGGCGTTCGACCCGCGCGGACATCGCATCGGCTACGGCGCCGGCTTCTACGACCGTGCCATCGCGCGATTCGCGGAGCGCGGGCTCTCCCCACGGCTCGTCGGCATCGCCTTCGACTGCCAAGAGGTGGAAGAGGTGCCGGACGAGGCGCACGACGTGGTCATTCCCGAGATCCTGACCGAAAGCGGGTTGCGCCGGTTCGCTCCGGCTGGATAGAAGGGTCCCTTGCCTTCACCACGCACGGCCGGCATGGCCGTGCTCCCGGGACATTCCTCGATGCGGCTCCTTTTCCTCGGCGACATGGTCGGAAAGACCGGACGGACGGCGGTCTGGGAAAAGCTCCCGGACCTGATCGACGGCTTCCGGCTCGACTTCGTCATCGTCAACGGCGAGAACGCGGCGGGTGGCTTCGGCATCACCGAGGAGATTTTTCGCGAGACGATCAATGCCGGTGCCGACGTGGTGACCACCGGCAACCATGTCTGGGACCAGCGCGAGGCGCTGACGTTCGCGCCGCGCGAGGAACGGTTTCTCCGCCCGGCGAACTTCCCGAAGGGCACGCCGGGACGCGGCTCCGGCGTCTATGTCGCGCGGAACGGCGCCCGCGTGCTGGTCGCCAACGTCATGGGCCGCGTCTTCATGCATCCCGAGCTCGACGATCCGTTCCAGACGGGCGAACGCGAACTCGCCGCGTGCCCGCTCGGCGAGCAGGCCGATGCCGTGGTGGTCGACTTCCACGCCGAGGCGACCAGCGAGAAGATGTGCTTCGCCCATTTCGTCGACGGCCGCGCCAGCCTCGTCGTCGGCACGCATACCCACCAACCGACCGCCGACCACCAGATCCTCAACGGCGGCACGGCCTACATGTCGGACGCCGGCATGTGCGGCGACTACGACAGCTCGCTCGGGATGGACAAGGAGGAGCCGCTCAACCGCTTCCTGTCGAAGGTGCCGAAGGGCCGCTTCGAGGCGGCGAGCGGGCCGGCGACGCTGTGCGGCGTCGGCGTCGACATTTCCGACCGGACCGGGCTCGCCGAGCGCATCGCGCCGCTGCGGCTCGGACCGCGCCTGGAAGAGACCGTGCCTTTCTTCTGGCGCTGAGATTGACGCGCGTTCATACGAACCCTAACTCTTTCCGCGCTTCTTCCTCCTACTCCCCAGGGCTGCCATGTCCGTTATCGATTTCCTCGTCCCGCATTTCGTGTGGCTGGACGACCCGACCGCCTGGATCGCGCTCCTCACCCTTGTCGTGCTCGAGATCGTGCTCGGCATCGACAATTTGATCTTCATCTCGATCCTGACCAACAAGCTGCCGCCGGAGCAGCAGGTGCCGGCGCGGCGGCTGGGCATCAGCGCGGCGCTGATCATGCGGCTGGTCCTGCTGGCGACGATCTCCTTCATCGTGCAACTGACAACGCCGCTGTTCACGCTGTTCGACCACGGCTTCTCCTGGCGCGACATCATCCTGATCGCCGGCGGCCTGTTCCTCGTCTGGAAAGCGACGAAGGAGATCCATCACTCGGTCGATCCGGAAGACCCGAAGGACGCCATGATCAGCGGGACGCTGCAGCTGACGCTGGGCGGCGCCATCTTCCAGATCCTGCTGCTCGACCTGGTGTTCTCGATCGATTCAATCATCACCGCGGTCGGCATGACCGACGAGATCGCCATCATGTACATCGCCGTGATCGTCGCGGTGAGCGTCATGATGCTGGCGGCGACGCCGCTCGCCAACTTCATCGGCAAGAATCCGACCATCGTCATGCTGGCGCTGGGCTTCCTGCTGATGATCGGCATGACGCTCATCGCCGACGGCATGGGCTTCCACGTGCCGAAGGGCTACATCTACGCGGCGATGGGCTTCTCGGCGCTGGTCGAGGGGCTCAACATGCTGGCGCGCAGGAACCGGGCGCGGAACAGGGCGCCCGACCCGGGCATCTGAGCGAGTCTCAGACGCCGTCGAGGACGACGATGGTCGGCCGCGACGGCAGGGTGCGCAGCGAAACCGTCAGCGAGCGGCCGGCGCGGAAATCGACCGCGTAGGCCTCGCCCATCGCGCCGGTGAACTCGGCGATCGGCGTGGCGTGGCGGTGCATCGGCAGCACCATCGAGGAATAGAGGCGCCGGGTGATCTCCTGCATCCTCGGCAGCGACAGCGTCATGCCGCCGTCGATCGGCACCATGACGATGTCGAGCCGGCCGATGGCGGCGTAGTGGGCGTCCTCCAGCCCGTGGTGCAGGTGGCCGAGATGGCCGATGCACAGGCCGGCCACCTCGAAGACGAAGATGGAGTTGCCGTCCTTCTCCATCATGTCGAAGCGGCGGATGTCGGTCGGCACGTTGCGGATGTAGACGTCGTCGACGACGAGCGCGTGGCGCGCCGGCCCGCCGTCGGGATTCCAGCCGCGCAGCACGTATTCGATGCCGGCATCGGGCAGGTCCGAATAGTGGGTGCGGTGGGCCTTGTTCATGGTCACCACCCGCGGCAGCGGCGACTGACCGTAGACCCCGGAATAGTCGGTGGCAATGCGCACGCCGGCCGGCGTCTCGATGACGTAGGTCGAGTGGCCGGCATAGGTGATGGTGACGTCGCCGTCCGTCCGCGCCTGGGCGGGCGTCAGGTTGACATAGGTTGCCCGCGGCAGGGCCTCGGCCATGGCGATGCAGGACGACGGGATGGGGTCCTGCGGCTGCTGCGCGATGGCCGGCCCGGCGGAGAACGCGAAGGCGGCGGCGAGGAGGGCCATGAGGCGCATCGGTATCTCCCGGTTCGTCTGGCGGGAGCAAGTATCGCCGCATCAGCGCCCATCGCGTCATCACGATCGCGCGAGAGGGACGAGCCGCGCATGCCAGCGGCCCCGCGCGTGGCCGCTCCGGAGACCGCTGTCACCCGCCTAGACCTTTGCCGGCATTTTCACTATAAGGCCGCGCATTCAACGACATCGCGGACGTCCGCAACAGGGGTGCCATGGCCGGCCATTCACAGTTCAAGAACATCATGCACCGCAAGGGCCGCCAGGACGCGGCCAAGTCGAAGATGTTCTCCAAGCTCGCGCGCGAGATCACCGTCGCCGCCAAGATGGGTACGCCCGACCCCGACATGAACCCGCGCCTCAGGCTGGCCGTGCAGGCCGCCAAGGCGCAGTCGATGCCCAAGGACAACATCCAGCGCGCCATCAACAAGGCGTCGGGCGGCGATGCGGAGAACTACGACGAAGTGCGCTACGAGGGCTATGGACCCGGCGGCGTCGCGGTCATCGTCGAGGCGCTGACGGACAACCGCAACCGCACGGCGTCCAACGTGCGCGCCTGCTTCACCAAGGCCGGCGGCGCGCTGGGCGAGACCGGCTCGGTGTCGTTCATGTGGAACCGCGTCGGCGAGATCTTCTATCCGGCGAGCGCGGGCGACGCTGACAAGGTGATGGAGGCCGTCATCGAGGCCGGCGCCGAGGACGTCCAGTCCGACGCGGACGGCCACACGATCACCTGCGCCTTCGAATCCATCGGCGAGGTGTCGAAGGCGCTGGAAGCAGCCCTCGGCGAAGCCGAGAGCGTCAAGATCATCTGGCAGCCGCAGAATTCGGTGCCGGTCGACGAGGAGCGGGCGCAGTCGTTGATGAAGCTCGTCGCCAACCTCGAGGACGACGACGACGTGCAGAACGTCTACGCCAATTTCGAGGTCGACGAAGAGACGCTGGCGAAGCTGAGCGCGGCCTGAACCCGGTGAGCGCGGGCGCCGGCAAACCCCACGTCCGCATCACCTACTGCACCCAGTGCAACTGGATGCTGCGTGCCGCGTGGATGGCGCAGGAACTGCTGTCGACCTTCGGCGCCGACCTCGCTTCAGTCACCCTGGTGCCCGGCACCGGCGGCGTCTTCGAGATCGCGGTCGACGGCGAGACTGTCTGGGAGCGCAAGAATGACGGCGGCTTTCCCGAGGCGAAGGTGCTGAAGCAGCGGGTGCGCGACAGGGCGTGGCCCGAGCGCGACCTCGGGCACGCGGACCGCAACGCCTGAGAGTCCGGCGGGACCGGCGCCCTCCGCCGACCATCGGGCCGACGACCCGGCGTCCCCGCTGCCGCGAAATGCAGAAAGGCCCGCCGGTGGCGGGCCTTTTGCTTCGCTGGTCCGAGGGACCGGAAATCAGATGCCGAGATTGGCGAACTTGTTCTTGAACTTCGACAGGCGGCCGCCGCGGTCGAGCAGGGTCTGCTGGCCGCCGGTCCAGGCCGGGTGCGTGGTCGGGTCGATGTCGAGGTTCATCGTGTCGCCCTCCTTGCCCCAGGTCGAGCGGGTCAGGTACTCGGTGCCGTCGGTCATCACCACCTTGATGGTGTGGTAGTCGGGATGGATCTTGCTCTTCATCGGTCTCGTCCTGGCTCTTCCGGCGGCGGCGCGCGGACTGTTCCTGCGGCGACGCGCCTCTTTGAAAACTCGAAGCCGCAGCTGTAGGTGAGCCACGGCTTCAAAAAGGGTCGGCGAGCCTATACATCAGCCAATATGGAAGTACAAGGCGGCGCGGGCGGCAAAATCCGGGCTCGGCGGAAGGATCAAGGCATGGCCGAGGCACCACTGGTCGTCGACAACAAGAAGCGCAAGTCGTTGAGGCCGCTCGGCCGGCTGCTCCCCTATCTCACCCGCTATCGCGGCATGGTCGTCGCGGCGCTGTTCTTCCTGACGATCGCGGCGGCGACGACGCTGACGCTGCCGCTCGCCGTGCGCCGCATGATCGATCACGGCTTCTCCGGCGCCGACACGACCTTCATCGCCAACTACTTCTCGATGCTGGTGGTGATTGCGGCCGTGCTCGCGCTGGCGTCCGCCTGCCGCTACTATTACGTGATCACGCTCGGCGAGCGGGTCGTCTCGGACCTGCGCCGCGACGTCTTCTCCCACGTCACCACGCTGTCGCCGGCGTTCTTCGACACGGCGCAGTCGGGTGAGATCGTCTCGCGGCTCGCAGCCGATACCACGCAGATCAAGTCCGCGGTGGGGGCGACAGCCTCGCTCGCGCTGCGCAACACGATCATGGGCGTCGGCGCGCTGGGCATGATGGTGATCACCAGCCCGAAGCTGTCGGGCCTGGTCATCGCCGCGATCCCTTTCATCGTCCTGCCGCTGGTGGCGTTCGGGCGCTCGGTGCGCCGCCGCTCGCGCGCCGCGCAGGACACGCTGGCGAACGCGACGGCCTACGCCAGCGAACAGATCGGCGCGGTGCGCACGCTCCAGGCCTTTACCAACGAGCGGCTCGTCACCGGCAAGTTCTCGGCGGCGGTCGAGAGCGCCTTCCAGGCGGCGCGGGCGTCGGTTCTGGCGCGCGCGGTGCTCACCTTCTTCGCCATCTTCGCCGTATTCTCCTCGGTCGTGGCAGTGCTCTGGTTCGGCTCGCGCGACGTGCTCGAAGGCACGATATCGGCGGGAACGCTCGGACAGTTCCTGCTCTATTCGGTGATCGCCGCCGGCGCGCTCGGTGCGCTCTCCGAGGTGTGGGGCGAGTTGAGCCAGGCGGCGGGCGCCACCGAGAGGCTGGCGGAACTGCTCGACGAGGTGCCGGCGATCGCCGCGCCGTCGCCGCCGCGGCCGCTGCCGGCTGACTCGAAGGGCGCCGTCGCTTTCCGCGACGTGCACTTCGCCTATCCGTCGCGGCCGGACCGGGCGGCGCTCCACGGGCTCACCTTCACCGTCAGTCCAGGCGAGACGGTTGCCATCGTCGGTCCGTCGGGCGCCGGCAAGAGCACGGTGTTCGGGCTGATCCTGCGCTACTACGATCCGGTTTCCGGAACGGTCGCGATCGACGGCGTCGACGTGCGCGAGGCCGATCCGGGCGAGGTCAGGCGGCGCATCGCCATCGTCCCGCAGGACACGATCGTTTTCGCCACAAGCGTGCGCGACAACATCGCCTTCGGCCGGCCGGGCGCCAGCGACGCCGACATCGAGGCGGCCGCGCTTGCGGCCCGCGCCGACGAGTTCATCCGCAGGCTCGACCGCGGCTACGACACCGAGGTCGGCGAGCGCGGCATCACGCTGTCGGGCGGCCAGCGCCAGCGCCTCGCGATTGCCCGCGCCATCCTGCGCGACGCGCGGATCCTGCTCCTCGACGAGGCGACCTCGGCACTCGACGCCGAGAGCGAGAAGCTGGTGCAGTCGGCACTGGAGCGGCTGATGCAGGGGCGGACGACGATCGTCATCGCCCATCGGCTGGCCACCGTGCTCAAGGCCGACCGCATCCTGGTCATGGACGAGGGGCGCATCGTCGAGGAAGGCACGCACCAGAGCCTGGTCGCCAGGGGCGGGGTCTATGCGCGCCTTGCGCGCCTGCAGTTCGACGCCGGCGCCAGCCACTACCGCGCGGCGGAGTAGGGCGCGCGACAACCGGCTCGGTACGATCCGGATTCAAGGCCGGGTCGACGCGGCCTCCCCGACGATCCAGTCGCGGAACGCGACGATCCGCGGGTCGCCGTCGGACGCCTCCGGATAGACGACGAAGTAGGCGAATTCCGGCGGGATGCGGATGCCGAGGTCGAAGGGCCGCACGAGGCGGCCTTCCGAGAGGTCGTTCGCCACCATGGCGAAATCGGCAAGCGCCACGGCGTTGCCGTCGATGGCCGCCTGCACGGCGTCGCTCGACGTTCCGAAGACGACGGTGCGGCTGTCGTCGAAGTCGTCGACGCCGGCCGCCGCCATCCACATGCGCCAGTTGGGCCAGGTCACGCCCTGGCGCGACCATTCGATGTGCACCAGCGTGTGCTTCATGAGGTCGCGCGGCTCGGCCAGCGGCGGACCGGACTTCAAGAGCCGCGGACTGCACACCGGGATGATGACGTTTTCGAAGAGCCGGTGCGCGCGAAGCTCCGGATAACGGCCGGTGCCGAAGCGGATGGCGACGTCGACGTCGTCCTGATCGAAGTCGCGCAGTTCGTAGCTGATGTCGAAACGCAGCTCGATTCCCGGATGGACGGCGTGGAACCGCTCGATGCGGCGCATCAGCCATTTCGAGGCGAACTGCGCGTCGGCCGTGACCTTCAGCACCGTCATGCCGCGCGACAGCTTGCGCGCCCTGGTCGCCGCGCGGTTGAGGAGGTCGAGCGCATCGCCCGAGGCTTCGACCAGCAGGCGCCCGGCCTCGGTCAGCCGGATCGTCCGGCTCGTGCGGTGGAAGAGCACGACGCCCAGCTGGTCCTCGATCTCCTTGACCTGGTAGCTCACCGCGGCCGGCGTCAGGCCGAGCTCGTCCGCGGCGCGCGTGAAGTTCAGGTGCCGGCCGGCCGATTCCAGCGTCCTCAGCGCGCGCGTTCCCGGCAACATCCGCCTCATCGATTGTCAAAATCCTTTTGATAATCGAGTAAGGACTACTCGTTTCCTCCTTTTTCTTCAATGAGGCATTCTGGAGCCATCGAAAATTCATCAAACCCGGCTTGATCCGGGAACGGAGACCAGAATGGCCGACATCGTCTTTTCCCCAGCGCCGGCACCATCCCGGCTGAGCGCCTTTCGGGATTGGCTGCGCCAGGCCCGGGTTGCCGCCACGCTCGCCCGTCAGGCGCCGCAGCGCCTGCCCGACCACCTGCTGCGCGACGTCGGAATCGAGAGATCCGATTGGGGCGCGGCGGCGGTCGGCAACCCCGGTTCTCGCGCCGCGCCGGCCCTCGATCTGCCGACGCGCCTCGGTCTGCTCGACCTCGGCTGGCAACCGCCGCGCCCGCCGCGCCGGCGCTGAGTTGCCTCTTCCTGAAAGACTTCTCTTCGCCATGCCTGGCGGCCGCCCCTTGCGCGGGCGCGGTGCCTTCGCGCAGACTGTCCGCGCGGCGCACATCGCGTCGCTACGCGGAGACGTCGATGCTGGCGACCATACTCACTGCCCTCGTGGCCCTGATTCACCTCTACATCGTCGTGCTGGAGATGGTGTTGTGGGAGAAGCCGGCCGGGCGCCGCGCCTTCGGTACGACGGCCGAGTTCGCCGCGGCGACGAAAGTGCTCGCCGCCAACCAGGGCCTCTACAACGGCTTCCTGGCCGCCGGCCTGATCTGGGGCCTGTGGCTCGGCGCCGAGGGCTTTGCCGTGAAGACGTTCTTCCTCGCCTGCGTGGCGGTTGCCGGCCTGTTCGGCGCGGCGACGGCGAGCGGCAAGATCCTCTACATCCAGACCGTGCCGGCCGTGCTCGCGCTCGCGGCGCTGTGGCTCGGCTGGTAGAACGACGGCCGGGCCTCCGGCCCATGGCTTCGAAGGCGGGTTGACGAAGAGCAACCTCTCACCGGCTCGCTGCGCTCGCCACTTCTCCCCCCCTTCCGGGTGGAGAGGACGGGCGCCGATCAGCGCTCGGTCAGCTTGAGCTCGATGCGCCGGTTCTTCGACCGCGACTCGTCGGTCTCGCCGGGATCGAGCGGCTGGAACTCGCCGAAGCCGGCGGCGACAAGGCGGTTGGCCGGCACGCCGTTCTCGATGAGGTACTTCACCACCGAGGTGGCGCGGGCCGACGACAGCTCCCAGTTGTCCCGGTAGCGCCCGGTGCCCGACAGCGGCCTGTTGTCGGTGTGGCCGTCGACGCGCAGCACCCAGTTGATCTCCGGCGGGATCTCGCGCTGCAGCTCGATGATGGCCTCGGCGAGCTTCTTCATCTCGACGCGGCCGGCATCGTTGATGACTTCGGAGCCCGACGGGAACAGCACCTCGGACTGGAAGACGAAGCGGTCGCCGACGATGCGGATGTTCTCGCGGTCGGACAGGATCTCGCGCAACCGGCCGAAGAAGTCGGAGCGGTAGCGGTTGAGCTCCTGGACGCGCTGGGCGAGCGCCACGTTCAGGCGGCGGCCGAGATCGGCAATCTTGGTGTTGGAATCGCGGTCGCGCTGCTCGGAGACCTCAAGGGCGGCCTCGAGCGCGCCGATCTGCCGGCGGAGCGCGGCGATCTGCTGGTTGAGCAGTTCGACCTGCGACAGGGCGCGCTGGCTGATCTCGCGCTCGCTGTCGAGTTCGCCGCTCAACGCGCCGATCTTCGCCGTCGCCTCGGCGTCGGCGCCGGCGCCGCGCGCCAGCAGCTGTTCGAGCCGCGAGCGTTCATTTTCCGTGGCGTCGAGGGAGGCCTGCAGGTTGAGCAGCTGGTCCTGCGCGTCCTGGGTGTTCGAGCGTTCCAAGGCGAGCAGCTGGGTCAGCTCGTTGATCTGCGAGTTCAGGCGGTTCAGTACCTCGTCCTTGCCGGAGATCTCGCGGCTGAGCAGGAACTGCGCCAGGACGAAGACCGAGAGCAGGAACATGATGGCGAGCAGAAGCGTCGACAACGCGTCGACGAATCCCGGCCAGTAGTCGACCCGCCTGTCGGAGCGGCGCGCGCGTGCCAGGGCCATCAGGGACGGTCCTGCTTCTTCAGCGCATCGGCGATCTTGTCGAGCGTGCGGCGCATCGCCTTCTGCTCTTCCGACTGCGCCTCGACCCAGTCGCGCATCAGCTGCTGTTCGTTGCGCATGTTCTTGACGAGCCCGGAGATGCCGTCGGCGAGATTCGCCATGGCGGTGGCGACGCGCTGGTTGGAACCGCCGCCCTCCTGGATGCTGCGCAACCTCTCGGAGAGCGCGCGCACCTCGTCAGCGGTGCCCGCCTTCGACGGATCGACGGCGATGTCGGAGGAGAGGTCGGTGACCGACGAAAGCCAGTTCTCCAGCTCGGTATAGAAGCGGGTCTGCGCCCGCCCCGCCTGCAGATCGAGGAAGCCGACCACGAGCGAGCCGGCGAGACCGAACAGCGACGACGAGAAGGCCGTGCCCATGCCGCTCAGCGGCGCGGCGAGGCCGGACTTCAGCGCCTCCAGCACGTCGTTGGCGTCGCCCGAGCCGGGATCGAGCGAGCTGATCGTGTCGCCGATCGAACCGATCGTCTGCAGGAGGCCCCAGAAGGTGCCGAGCAGGCCGAGGAAGACGAGCAGGCCGGTGAGATAGCGGGTGATGTCGCGCGTCTCGTCGAGGCGGGTCGCGATCGAATCGAGCATCGAGCGCATCGAACTCGTCGACAGCGCCATCGACGCGGAGCGGCTGAGCAGGGCCTTCATCGGCGCGAGCAGAACGGGCTCGACGGTCTCCGATCCGGCGCGGAACGAGTTCACCCAGCGGATCTCGCGGAACAACCGGACCACCTGGAGAAAGGCGAGCAGGATGCCGACGACGAGAACGCCGAGAATCAGGCCGTTGAGGCCGGGGTTGGTCGAGAACGCCGCCGAGATCTGGCGGTAGAGGATGGCCGAGATGAAGCCGGCAATGGCCAGGAACACCAGCATCGACAGCAGGAAGACCTGTGGGCTCGACAGCTTGTGCGGATCGTAGCCGGATTCGCCTAGCGCCGCGTCCGACCCGAAAGCCCTGAACAATGCCATTCCTGCGCCTCGACCCGATCCAACCCCATATTCGCCCGCGACTCTAATCGGAATTGTGACGAAAATGAAAGCCGCCGGCCTAATCGCGGAGGTCAGAGCCTGTCGATGACCAGCGTGTCCATGACGGCAGCGAGGTGCAGCCCGGCCGCGACGACGACGAAGCCGTGCCAGACGGCGTTCTGGAAGCGCAGGCTGTGCCAGGCGTGAAAGACCACGCCGGCCGTGTAGACCGCCCCGCCGGCCAGGATGAACCAGAGCGTCGACGCGGGCAGCGCCTCCATCAGCGGTTCGGCATAAACGATGCCGCTCCAGCCGATGAGGATGTAGAAGCCGATGGCGACCCGGTCGAGCCGGCCGGGGAAGGCGAGCTTCACCGCGATCCCGACCGCGGCCAGGCCCCAGACGAGGCCGATCATCACGGCGGCCGTCGAGCCGTCGTCGAGCTGGGCGAGGAACGGCGTGTAGGTTCCGGCGATGAGGAGATAGATCGCCGAGTGGTCGAGGCGGCGCAGGATCCATTTCGCCGGCGAGATCGGCCACTGGTTGTAGATCAGCGAGATCGACAGGACGGTGAGCAGCGACAGCAGGTAGAACACTGCGGCGACGTATTCGCCCGGCGCGGCATGGAGGGCGGCGAAGGCGAGCAGGATCGAGCCGGCGGAGAGCGCGCCGACGATGCCGACGCCGTGCACGACGCCGTCGGCGATGCGTTCGGCCCTGGAATAGTAGAACCGCCCCGCGAAGGGGACGTCGGGACGAGGTCGCGGAAGGTGGCGGAGGGTCTGGTTCATGGCTTGGCCGCTATAGAAGCAACGCGGCGCGAAAATGACAATCCTGGTGTCTTTCCGCCACGCCCCCTGCGTAAAATCAGCGCGGGGCCAGCGGCTTCTTCACCGTCTTCATGAGCACCTTGTGGATCGCCTCGTTGCCGGCGACGATGGTGCCCTTGCCGAACATGTCGGCGCCGCCGTCGAGGTCGGTGACGAAGCCGCCGGCCTCCCGGATCAACAGGATGCCCGCGGCCATGTCCCAGGGCGACAGCTGCGATTCCCAGAAGCCGTCGAGGCGGCCGGCGGCGACATAGGCAAGGTCGAGCGCGGCGGAGCCCATGCGGCGGATGCCGGACACCTCGGCCATGACGTGGCGCAGCTCGATCAGGTAGTTGCCGTGGTGGCCGCGGCCGAGATGCGGCACGCCGGTGCCGATCACGCAATCCGACAGCTTCGTGCGGCCGGCGACGCGCAGCCGGCGGTCGTTGAGGAAGGCGCCGCCGCCGCGCTCGGCCGTGTAGAGCTCGTCCATCGCCGGATTGTAGACCAGGCCGGCGACGAGCTGCCCCTGGCGCTCCAACGCGATCGAGATCGAGAACATCGGCAGGCCGTGCAGGAAATTGGTCGTCCCGTCGAGCGGATCGACGATCCAGCGGTGCTGGGCGTCTTCGCCCTCGACGATGCCGCGCTCCTCCATGAGGAAAGAATAGCCCGGCCGCGCCTTCGCCAGCTCGGCGTAGATGATCTCCTCGGCCTTGCGGTCGGCCTGGCTGACGTAGTCGCCGGGGCCCTTCAACGAGACCTGCAGGTTCTGCACCTCGCCGAAGTCGCGCGCCAGCGAGCGGCCGGCCTTCATGGCGGCCTGGACCATGACGTTGATGATCGCTGAACGGGCCATCGGCGTTCCTCGGCAGTCGGCAGTCGGCGGTCGGCGGTCGGATTCAAGTCAAACCCGATACTATCCGACCTGCCGCAGCAGGAAAATCCGTTGGCGATCCGACTGCCGACTGCCGACTGCCGACTGCCAACTCGCGTGCGTCAGTCGGCGCGACGGACGTAGGTGATCTCGTTGGTGTCGACGACGATGCGCTCGCCCGACGAGATGAACGGCGGCACCAGCACGCGGATGCCGTTCTCAAGCACCGCCGGCTTGTAGGACGACGCCGCGGTCTGACCCTTCACGACCGGGTCGGCCTCGGTGATGGTGAGCACGACCGTGTCGGGCAGCGAGATGCCGATCGGCTTCTCCTCGTAGAGTTCGACGGTCACCTTCATGCCGTCCTGCAGGAAGGCGGCGCGATCGCCGACGAAATCCTTGTTGAGCTCGAGCTGCTCGTAGGTCTCGGTGTCCATGAACACCAGCGCGTCGCCCTGCTCGTAGAGGAAGTTGAAGTCCTTCTGCTCGAGCCGCACCTTCTCCACCGTCTCGGCGGCGCGGAAGCGCTCGTTGAGCTTGGTGCCGTTGATGAGGTTCTTCAGCTCGACCTGGTTGTAGGCGCCGCCCTTGCCCGGCTTCACCGCGTTCGTCTTGACCGCCACCCACAGGCCGCCATCATGCTCGATGACGTTGCCGGGACGGATTTCGTTGCCGTTGATCTTGGCCATGGAGTTGTCTTCCGGAAGAGATTGTTCGCCGGAGCGGCGAATTCGCGGCCTCCAAGACCACAAATCGCCCGCAGAGGCAAGAGAGCGGGGTCCTGGTGCATGTCGCGCGCTAGCGCAGCCGGTTCGCCCTTTGCAGCGCGGTGCGGATCTCCTCGTCGGTCAGCCCGTTCATGAAGTCCTCGAGCTGCGGGTCGGTGAGGCCGGCGCGGCGGGCGAGGATGTACCAGGCCGCGGCGAAGATCGAATCCGGCTCCGTGCCGATGCCGTTGAGATAGAGCTTGGCGACGCGCGCCTGGGCGGCGACGTTGCCGCCCTCGGCGACCTGCTTCAGGATGCGGAAGCCGCGCTTCTCGTCGCGCGCACCGCCGCGTCCCTCGATCAGCCAGGCGCCAAGGTCGAGCTGGGCCGTGTCGAAATTCTGCTGCGCGGCGAGGCCGAGCCACCGCCTCGCCTCGGTATCGTCGCGCGGACGCCCGCCGAGACCCTCGGCATTGATGCGCGCCATGGCGTACTGGGCGTCGGGCAAACCTGCCTTCGCTGCGCGCTCGTAATAAGAGATTGCCCGCTCCATGCCGTTGGGTCCGGGATGCAGATCGACGGACAGCTGGGCAAAGTTGAACTGCGCGAGCACGTTCCCGGCTTCCGCCGCCGCCTCCATCAGGGCATAGGCCTGGCGCTTGTCCTTCTTGACGAAGCGCCCGTCGAGAAGCAGCAGCGCATACTGGAACTGCGCCTCGGGATCGCCGCCCTCCGCGGCGCGTTCGTACCATTTTGCCGCTTCGCGCTCGTCGCGGGGCACTCCTAGTCCGCGCGACAGGATTTCGGCGGCAAGTGTCTGCGCCGGCACGTCGCCGGTCTTGGCGCGTTCCAGTGCCAGGTTGAAGGCCGTGCGGTAGAGTCCACGCTGGTAGGCGCCGTAGGCGGCGTCGAGTTTCTTGGTGAAGCGCGCCGGATCGATATCGACCGCATCGGATCCCGGCCGGTCTCCGTCCGTCGCCTGCGCGGCACCGGCCGCGGCCAGAAGCGCGAGGGCGGAAAGGACGGTCAAGGCAAGGCGCTTCACGTCGTCACTCCCCGAAACGCGGGGCCGTTCGGTCGAGGATCTCGTTCGCCTCGGCAACCGCCTTGCGCGGATCGACGCCGGGAGCGAAGACCGCGGCCGAAAGCGCCACGAACTCGGCACCGGTCGCCGCGACGGCCTCGACCGAGGCCATGTCCGACCCGCCGAGAACGATGCACGGCACCTCGATCATCTCGGCCCACCAGCGGCCGAGCGCGAGGTTGCGGGAATGAGGCTCCGGCGTCCTGTCGTAGCCGAAGCGGCCGAAGAACACGTAGTCCGGGCGCTCTTCGCCGATCTCGAGCGCCTCGTCGCGGGTCTTGCCTCCGCCGGCACCGACGATCATGCGCCCCTGCAGGCGATCGATGGCGTCGGCGACGTCGGCCTTGCTGCCCTCGACGTGGATGCCGTCGGCCTGGACCCTGCCGGCGACGCGGCTGTCGCCGGCGACGATGGCGGCCGCGCCGTGCTCCTGGGCGACGCGGACCGCGCGTTCGGCCAGAGCCTGGAACGCCACCTCGTCGGCGCCGTATTGCGGCAGGATCACCGAGGCGACGTCGCCTCCGGAGAGCGCGGCGCCCAATGCCGTCGCGAATCCGGCCGGGTCGGCGTTCTCGGGCGCAATCAGCACGAGGCGGCAGCGGTCGGGCGGGTTTGGCGCGTTCATGTCAGGATCCGTTTCCCGCGGCTATGGCCGCCGATCTTGGTTTGATTGCGGCATAGTCCACCGTCTTTCATTTGAACAGGCCTGCGTCGGTTGCGGCGGCGCCGCGCTGCCGATATGGCTAGGGCCTCGCGCCCATCGCGGATGCCTCATGCTTTCCCAGTTCTCGGACCCGTCATTCCTGACCGTCACCGTCCTTGCGGTGATCCTCGTCGGCCTGTCGAAGGGCGGGCTCGGCGGCGCCATGGGCTTCGTCGGCGTGCCGATGATGGCGCTGGTCATGTCGCCGGTCCAGGCCGCGGCGATCCTCCTGCCCATCCTCGTGCTCATGGACCTCGTTTCCCTCTGGACATGGCGGGGCAATTACCACCGGCCGACGCTGAGGGCGATGCTGCCGGGAGCGCTGGTCGGCATCGCCATCGGCTGGGCGACGGCCGCGCTCGTCACCGTCGGCGCCGTGCGACTGATCGTCGGCGTCGTGGCGATCGTCTTCGTCGGGCGCTGGCTCTACCAGAGCCTCCGCCACGGGACGACGCACATGGCTTCGCCGAATGCCTTCGCGGCGGCATTCTGGGGCGCCGTATCCGGCTTCACCAGCTTCGTCGCCCATGTCGGCGGACCGCCCTTCCAGATGTATGCGCTGCCGTTGCGGCTGGAGCAGCGCATCTTTACCGGAACCAGCGTCATCTTCTTCGCCATCGTCAACGCCATCAAGCTGGTGCCGTATTTTGCGCTCGGCCAGTTCGACGCGGCGAACCTGACGACCTCGTTCCTGCTGATGCCGGTCGCGCCGGCCGCCACGCTCGCCGGCGCCTGGATCGTCCGGCGAATGAACGCCGAGGCGTTCTACGCCTTCTCCTACGGGACGGTCGGACTGATCGCGCTGAAGCTGGTCTATGACGGTGTCGCCGACCTAATCGTCCGGTGACGCGATTCCATGCCTGTGCTTAACCCCGCCCGTGTGCGTATATGGCTGCGCTGGAGGCCAAGATGAGCAATCCCTACGAGCAGAACCTCGACAAGAATCCCGCCAATCACCAGCCGCTCACGCCGCTGACCTATCTCGAGCGGGCGGCGAAGGTCTATCCGGATCACACTGCCATCGTGCACGGCAGGCAGCGCGTCTCCTACGCGACCTTCTGGCGGCGCTCGCTCCAACTCGCCTCGGCGCTGGCGGCGAAGGGCATCGGCAAGGGCGACACGGTGAGCGTGATGCTGTCCAATACGCCGCCGATGCTGGAGGCGCATTTCGGCGTGCCGATGGTCAAGGCCGTGCTGCATTCGCTCAACACGCGGCTCGACGCCGCGATCGTCGCCTTCCAGCTCGACCACGCCGATTCGAAGATTTTGATCGTCGACCGCGAGTTCTCCGGCGTCGTCCGGGACGCGCTCGCCATCGCCAAGGTCAAACCGCTGGTCATCGACTTCGACGACCCCGAATACGCAGCCGACGCACCCTATCCGAAGGGACCCCGTATCGGCACGCTCGACTACGAGGCGTTCGTAGCCTCGGGCGATCCGGACTTCGCCTGGTCGATGCCCGACGACGAATGGGACTCGATTTCGCTGAACTACACGTCGGGGACCACCGGGAATCCGAAGGGCGTCGTCTACCACCATCGCGGCGCCGCCCTGATGGCCTATGCCAACACCATCCACGCCGGCATGGGCAAGCATCCGGTCTATCTGTGGACACTGCCGATGTTCCACTGCAACGGCTGGTGCTTTCCGTGGACGCTCGCCGTGCAGGCCGGCACACATGTCTGCCTGCGCTGGGTGCGCGCCAGGGCCATGTACGACGCCATCGCCGACGATGGCGTCACCCATCTCTGCGGCGCGCCGATCGTCATGTCGACGCTTCTCAACGCGGCGGACGGGGACAAGCGCGAATTCCCGCAGACCGTGACGTTCAACACCGCTGCCGCGCCGCCGCCGGAGGCCGTGCTTGCCGGCATGGCGGACGCCGGATTCGCCGTCACCCATCTCTACGGGCTGACCGAGAGCTACGGCCCGGCGGTGGTCAACGAGTGGCACTCGGACTGGGACGGCCTCGACCGCGGCGCGCGCACGGCGAAGAAGGCCCGCCAGGGCGTGCGCTACGCCGCGCTCGAAGGTCTCACCGTCATGGACCCCGAGACGATGATCGAGACGCCCGCCGACGGCGAGACGATCGGCGAGGTGATGTTCCGCGGCAACATCGTCATGAAGGGCTACCTGAAGAACAAGGCGGCAACCGACGAGGCGTTCGCCGGCGGCTGGTTCCATTCGGGCGACCTCGGCGTCATGCATGCGGACGGCTACATCCAGCTCAAGGACCGCTCCAAGGACATCATCATCTCCGGCGGCGAGAACATCTCCTCGATCGAGGTCGAGGACGCGCTGTACAAGCATCCGGCGGTCGCCTCGTGCGGCGTGGTGGCGCGCCAGGACGAGAAGTGGGGCGAAGTCCCCATAGCCTATGTCGAGCTGAAGCCCGGCAGGACGGCGACGGAAACCGAGATCATCGAGCACTGCCGCACGCTGCTTGCGCGCTTCAAGTGCCCGAAGGCCGTGATCTTCGCCGACATCCCGAAGACGTCGACGGGCAAGATCCAGAAGTTCGTGCTCAGGCAGATGGCGAAAGCCGGCTGAGGCGGACGTCGGGCGCCGCTCGAAAAAGTTCGCCTGTCGTAGATGTTTGCCATTGCTAGTCGATGCCTTCGGCCGGGCAATCGGCTATCGTGCTCCGCGCCGCCTGACATTGCCGGCGGTGTATTGGTCCAACCTTGACCCTGTGAGGGGGGAAACGGAGTGAATGCAATGCAAGGGGTCTCGCGCAACTTCTTCACCCTGGCGATCGTCTATGCCCTGTGCGGCATGGCGCTCGGCTTGCACATGTCGATCGGCGGCAACCACCTGCAGATGCCGGTCCACGCGCACACCATGGTGGCGGGCTGGCTGATGTCTGCCGTCTTCGCCTATTTCTACCACCTGTTCCCGGCCGCGGCGGCGAGCGTGCTCGCCAAGGTCCACTTCTGGCTGACGGCCGTCAGCGGCATCGGCCTGCTGGTCGGGCTGTTCTTCCTGCTGGCGGGGAATGCGGCGATCGAGCCGCTGGTCGCGGTTTCGTCGATGGCCTTCTACGCGGCCATGTTCCTGTTCGCCTATATCGCGTTGACCGCGCTGTGGCGGCCGGCGTGACGCGGCGACGTCTCGTTCCGGTACAAGTTTTCCGCGCCAGGGAGCGTTTGTTAACGCCCTGTTAAGCTTTACGGGCGTTTACTATGGCCATCCAGTGATCTGGATTCTTACCGAGTGGTTGGAGCCACTTTGTTTGACGCCTCCCTGTTAACTCCTGAGAGCCGCCTTCCGCGGCTCTTTTTTTTCGTCGCGCGTCCGCCAGGACCGACACATCGCGCCTTGCCCGTTAACCTTCTGTTAAACATAGGCTTGCCTTGCCTGTGGAGGTGAAGCATTTTCATATCGCCATCCTCTAGTGTGCGCAGCCTAGAAGGGTGAAATGACCGCGGCCTTTGCCGTATCTGCAGGAACGTGAGACATGAACGAGGCTTCCACCGAAGGCGCCGTCACGATCAGTCTGGCGGAACGCCGGGTGTTTTCCGACTCCTTCAAGCCGCTCTACAATGAAGGAATGAGCCTGGTGGAGCAGGCCGCCGAGTACCTCGACGGCAAGGGGCGTGCCGAGGCCAAGAAGCTTTCGCGGCTCACGGCGACGCTTTATGCCGCTGAATCGATGCGCCTGACCACGCGGCTGATGCAGGTCGCCTCCTGGCTCCTTCTCCAGCGCGCCGCCAATTCGGGCGAGATGACCCGCGACCAGGTTGCCGCCGAAAAGGCCAAGGTCAGGCTCGACACGGCGTCGGCCAGCGAGCACGCGGAAGGCTGGGCCGACCTGCCGGAAGCATTCCGCGATCTCGTGACGCGCTCGCTCAGCCTGCAGAACCTGGTCCGCCGGATGGATGACCAGGTCTATGGCGGCGCCGTTGCGATCCCGCAGCCGGCACGCCGGCCCAATCCCGTATCCGACCAGATCACGCTGCTCAACACCGCTTTCGGGCGCGTCTAGAAACGATCGATTCCACGATTCAGCGCGGCAGAAGCCCGTCGAAGAGCGGCAGCGCCAGGACCGCAGCGAACACGATCAGTCCGTAGGTGGCGATCCTGTAGGTGCGCTCGCTCGATCGGTCGAAGCCGCGCGCGCCGGCGATGAGGCCGGCGAAGTAGACGGGCGCCGCGGCGAGCGCGATCATCACGACCTCGGCCTTCAGCAAGCCCGCAGCCCAGATGTTGCCGAGCGAAACGACCTCGCCGAGCAGGAAGAGGGTGAGAAGGTTGGCGCGGACCACGGCCGCCGGCAGGCCCGACGCCATCCAGTAGGCGATCACCGGCGGTCCGGGGATCGAGGCGATGCCCGAGAGGATGCCGGCGACGCCGCCGACGCCGAACGAGACGGCGGCGTTGCGCGGGCCGCGATAGCGGTAGCCGGACATCAGCGTGGCGGCGCAGGCGAGAATCGCGATCGAGATCGTCCAGCGCAGCACGTCCGTGTCGCCGTGGGTCAGGATGGCGATCCCCGCGGGAAACAGGAGCAGCAGGCCGGCGATGACGGGCAGCACCTCCCGCCACCGGGCCAGCGGCAGAACCGGAATGGTGATCGGCACCGCCGGCAGGGAATCGATCAGCACGACGATCACCAGTGCCGCCTTGGGACCGTAGAGCGCGCCGGCGACCGGCGCGACGATCATACCCGAGCCGAAGCCAGACAGTCCCTTGGCTACGCCCGCGACAAGGATCGTGACGAGAAGTGCGGCGAGCGCGGCGTCGAGTTCGGGAAAGACCATGCCGTCAACTTCCGACAGTGTGCCCGGCGTTTCCATAGCGCCACCGGCGGCCAGCGATCGGTGCAGATGTTTTCCTTTTGTTCACTTTCCTCTGGCAAGCCCGGCGCCAGGCAATAGAGTGGCACGATGGCAAAGGCGATTCGCATCCTGGGCATCGATCCCGGTCTCCGGCGCACCGGATGGGGCGTGGTCGACGTCGAGGGCAACGCCCTGCGCTTCGTCGCCGCGGGTACTGTGCGCTCCGACGAGGCGGCGGCGCTGGCCGATCGGCTCTGCCAGATCCACGACGGCCTGGTCGCCGTGCTCGACCAGCATCGTCCCGACGAGGCGGCCGTCGAGGCGACCTTCGTCAACAAGGACGCCGCCGCGACGCTGAAGCTCGGCCAGGCGCGCGGCATTGCCATGCTGGTGCCGGCGCGCGCCGGACTGGCGGTGGCCGAGTACGCGCCCAACGCCGTGAAGAAAACGGTGATCGGCGTCGGTCACGGCGACAAGAAGCAGATCCAGCTGATGGTGAAGGTGCTGCTGCCGAAGGCGTCGGCCGACACGGCGGACGCCGCCGACGCGCTGGCGATCGCCATCTGCCATGCCCATCACCGGCAGAGCATCGTCGGCCGCCTGGCCGCGGCGATGGCGGGCTGAGATACCGGCGACCCGGTTTGTTCTTGACTTGTTCCGGTGTCGGCGGTAGGTATTACTTGAGAGGTATTACCATGCGCGTAACGACCAAGGGGCAGGTGACGATCCCGAAGGAGATCAGGGACAAGCTGCGGATCGGCGCGGGCTCCGAAGTCGAGTTCGAGGACAGGGAGGGCGTGATCGTGCTGCGTGCCCGCAGCGACGCGTCGGCATCCGAAATGTCGACTTTTCGTGAATGGGCCAGCAGCGTTGCCGGGAAGGCCGATTTCCGCGGCATGGATGGAAAAGCCTATGTCGACTGGCTGAGGGGGCCGCGTGACGATCTCGACAATGGTTGACAGCAATGTGCTGATCGACATCCTCGGCCCCGAGACCCTTCCCTCGCGGGCGTGGTCCGTATCTGCCCTCGAAGCATGCTACGAGGCCGGCGCCATCGTGCTCAGCGCCGTGGTCTGGTCGGAACTCGCGCACCCCGAATTCGCCGAGGCGGACATGGCCCAGGCCTTCGCCTGGCTGAAGCCGCGGCGCGAAGACTTCCCCTTTCGCGCCGCCTACCGCGCGGGCCTGGTGCACGGCCGCTATCGGCAGCGTGGCGGCCAACGGCAGCGAATCCTGCCGGATTTTCTCATCGGCGCACACGCACTCGTCGGCGGCCACCGCCTGCTGACGCGCGATGCCGCCCGCTACCGCTCCTACTTCCCCGACCTCGAAATCGTATCGCCAGAGACCCATCCATGATCGGCAAGCTCAGGGGCACGCTCGACGAGATCGACGAGGACAACTGCACCGTCGACGTGCACGGCGTCGGCTACGTCGCACACTGCTCGGCGAAGACGCTCGCCGCGCTGCCGGCGCCGGGCGAGGCGGTGGTGCTCTACATCGAGACCTACGTTCGCGAGGACATGATCCGGCTCTACGGCTTCCAGTCGGCGCTCGAGCGCGAATGGTTCCGCCTGCTGATGGGCAACGTCCAGGGCGTCGGCGCCAAGGTGGCGCTCGCCGTCCTGTCGACGCTGTCGCCTCCGGAACTCGCCAATGCCATCGCGCTGCGCGACATCGCCATGGTTTCCCGCGCGCCCGGCGTCGGCAAGAAGGTCGCCGAGCGCATCGTCACCGAGCTGAAGAACAAGGCGCCGGCCTTCGCCGGCTCGGCGTCGGGCACGATCGGGCTAAAGCAGGAACTGGGCGAAGGCGTCGCGCCGGCGCCCGTCGCCGACGCGGTCTCGGCGCTGACCAACCTCGGCTATTCGCGCGACGTCGCGGCGAACGCGGTCGCGGCGGCGCTGAAGGCGGCGGGCGAAGGCGCCGATTCGGCGAAGCTGATCCGGCTGGGGCTGAAGGAACTGGCGCGGTAGGTCGATTGCCAACGACCTCCCTCCTTACTATTGTCTAGAAGTAAGGAGATCTCGCAGGAGTCGGACAATGGGATTTGTTGCTACGATGTCCTCTAAAGGACAACTCACGATCCCGAAGGACGTTCGCGACGAGCTCAAGCTCGCGACGGGCACGCAACTGTACATTTCCGTGCGGGGTGGCGAACTGGTCGCACGGCCGAAGAACAGGAACATCGCCGACCTCGCCGGCATCCTGGGCAAACCGGCGGTGGGAGCCGGCGCCACGCTCGAAGATCTCGACAAGGCGGTCGGGGAGGCGCTGGCCGCGGACGATATGCGGATCGTTCGAGAATGGAACAAACGCCACGGGAAGAAAGCGTGAAGGCCCTCGACACCAATGTCCTGCTCCGCTTCGTCATGCGCGACGACGAGAGCCAGTTCGCCAGGGCCAGCGAATTCCTCGGATCGCGGACGTCGGACGATCCCGCCTTTGTCAGCCTGGTCGTGCTCGTCGAGTTTGCATGGACCTTGCGTCAACGCCACGGCCTGAGCCCGACGGACATTCACGCGCTGGTGACCACCCTTCTCGAGACGAGGGAACTCGCGTTCGAAGACGAAAGCGAGGTGGCCGCGATCGTTGCCGATGCCACCCGCGGAGAGTTTGCCGATCATCTCATTTCCTACTGTGCCAGGCGTGCAGGCTGCTCTGTCACGGTGACGTTCGATCAAGGTGCGGCAAAGGCGGTCCCGGGAATGGAACTGCTGTCATGACCCTCTCCCCACGCCTGATCACCCCGGAAAAGCGCGGCGAGGACGCCGACCAAACGCTCAGGCCGCAGACGCTCGACGAGTTCGTCGGCCAGGCGGCGGCGCGGGCCAACCTGAAGGTCTTCGTCGAGGCCGCCAAGGGCCGCGGCGAGGCGCTCGACCACGTGCTGTTCGTCGGCCCGCCCGGGCTCGGCAAGACGACGCTGGCGCAGATCATGGCGCGCGAACTCGGCGTCAACTTCCGCTCGACCTCGGGCCCGGTGATCGCCAAGGCCGGCGACCTCGCCGCCCTTCTGACGAACCTCGAAGACCGCGACGTGCTGTTCATCGACGAGATCCACCGGCTCAATCCGGCGGTGGAGGAAATCCTCTACCCGGCGATGGAGGACTTCCAGCTCGACCTGATCATCGGGGAGGGGCCAGCGGCGCGCTCGGTGAAGATCGACCTGGCGCGCTTCACGCTGGTCGCGGCAACCACACGGCTCGGCCTGTTGACCAACCCGCTGCGCGACCGCTTCGGCATCCCGGTGCGGCTCAACTTCTACACGGTCGACGAGCTCGAACAGATCGTGCGCCGCGGCGCGCGCATCCTCGGCCTGCCGCTCGGCGACGATGGCGCGGTGGAGATCGCGCGGCGCGCCCGCGGTACGCCACGCATCGCCGGCCGGCTGCTCAGGCGCGTGCGCGACTTCGCCACCGTCGCCGGCGCCGACCATGTCGACCGGCGCATCGCCGACGAGGCGCTGTCCCGGCTCGAGGTCGACGCGCTCGGCCTCGACCAGCTCGACCGGCGCTACCTGTCGATGATCGCGACCAACTTCGGTGGCGGACCGGTCGGCATCGAGACCATCGCGGCCGGTCTGTCCGAGCCGCGCGACGCCATCGAGGACATCATCGAGCCCTATCTCATCCAGCAGGGCTTCATCCAGCGTACGCCGCGCGGCCGCGTGCTGACGGCGAACGCCTGGCGGCACCTCGGCCTGGAGGCGCCGCGCGACCTCGCCATCCAGCAGATCAGCCTGTTCCAGGAGGAGTAGGGGCGGCAGGCGAGGGGGCGGCGGGTCCGGGCGGCCGATGCCGGGTCAGGGCAGCCGGCGCACCATCTCCATGACGTCCGGCTCGGCCTTGCGCCCGTCGAATTCCTCGACCACGCCGAAAGCGCCGCCATAGCTCCACATCGACCAGGTGAAGCCGTGGCGTTCGGCGAGGTCGATCACGTCGCGATAGTAGGCGGCGCGCTGGGCGGACGGGACGACATAGCCGTTACCGTATTCCTGACGGATCATGCCGAATTCGCCGAGCAGGATGTCGCCGGGCGCAATTCCGTATTTTCTCGCCCATGCCGAAACGCGCTCGAAAGGCTCGGCCATCGTCGCGGCAAGGCGTTCGGGCGTGTCGGTTTCGGCGAGGAGCTCGTCGAAGTAGGAAAGCTGGCCCTGGCGTTCGGTCCACGACGCCTCGGCCGCGATCTTCTCCTTGATGCCGGCGACGATGGCGTCGAGTTCGGCACGGGGAACCGAATGGGGCGGATAGGGGAGGCCGGTGACCCAGCGAACGAAGCCGCCCGTCCAGGTCGCGCCCTGGTGGGTCAGCACGAACGGGGCATAGGAGTGGAAAGACCAGATCAGGTTGTCGTCGGGGAAGTCACGCGGATCGAGCGCGGCGAGACCTTCGGCGCCGCCCCAGCAACTTCCTGACAGCACCAGCGTCGTGCGCGTGGCCGAAGCGCGCGCGGCCGCGTAGAGCCGCTTCAGCCGCTCGGCCCAGGCGCGCGCCTCGGCGCCCTCGCATCCGGTCACCGGCTCGTTCATCAGTTCAAGCGCGACCAGCGAAGGGTCTTCCCGCGAAACCGTCCGCGCCAGCCAGCGCACGGCGTCGAGGTAGCGATCGAACAGCGCCGCATCCTCCAGCAGCTGATAGGTGCCGATGGCGCGGTTGCCGCCGGCAGGGATGGCGTGCAGGTCGACGATGACCTTCAGGCCCGCGGCATTCGCCAGCCGCGCCGAATCGAGAACGGAGGCGTAGAGAAGGTCGCTGAAGCCCGCGGTCTGCGCCGACAGCAGCGCCGCCGGATCGACCGGCATGCGCACGAAATCGAAGCCGGCGGCCTTCAGTCCGGCGAAGTCCGCGCCGTCAATCGTACGGCGCCACTCCGGAAAGGGCAGGATGACGGAGCGGTCGTTCCAGCGCGTCTCGTCCGGCCAGGTCGTCCACAGGTCGAGGTTGATGCCGCGCTTGGCGGAGAAGGACGCCGCCGTGGCGGGCGCCGCGGCGAGAAGAATCGCCAGCAGCGCGGCGACGCTCGTCTTGATTGGGTAAGCCAATGATGCCATCGGAAGTGCCGGGTTGCGCAAAGACAAGTGTCAGCCGACGCGGCAAAAGGAAAGCGTGATGGACGATCATGGTGAATCCGACCGGCTGACAGCCGGCCTTTCCGGGGCGCTCACCCCGTTCGGCCACCGCATCATGGCGCGGGTCTACTTCGCCGACACCGATTTCTCCGGCGTCGTCTACCACGCGCGCTATCTCGAGTTCTTCGAGCGCGGCCGCTCCGACTTCCTCCGTCTCGCCGGCGTCCACCACACCGAGCTCGCCGAGGGCAAGCACGGCGAGAAGCTGGTCTGGGTGGTGCGCCGCATGGAGCTCGACTTCCTCGCGCCGGCGCGCATCGACGACATCCTCACCATCGACACGCGCACCGACAACATCACCGGCGCACGCATCTTCATGGCGCAGCAGATCTGCCGCGGCGGCGAGGTGCTGGTCGAGGCGAAGGTGGAGGCTGCCATCGTCGGCGAAGGCGGCCGCCCGCGGCGCTTCCCGAAGGAGTGGGTGAAGGTCTTCATGCCTTCCGATAGGGCCTGATCCCGCGCCACAAGTCCTAACCCCTTCTTAACCATAACGGTCCATGAAGGGATCGATGCAAATCGGCGGGAATCCGAGCGCCTTCCTTTTACCAAATTTCGCCTCGAAAAGGCCGCTGTCAGCGCATTTCGGGGCAATTCCGGAAGACGCCCGCAGGGGCGGGGATTGGATGCGCGAGGGATCGCCGCCGCGGCGTCCGGAATCTTAAGGACTGATCGAACATGGAAAACCTCACTCTCGCCGAGCCCGGCGCAGCCATTTCCGTCTGGGCCCTGTTCTGGCAGGCAGGATGGGTGGTCAAGACGGTGATGGTCGGCCTGCTCGGCGCGTCGATCTGGACCTGGGCCATCATCGTCGACAAGCTGATCGCCTACAGTCGCATGCGCCTGGCGCTGAACCGCTTCGAGCAGGTGTTCTGGTCCGGCCAGTCGCTGGAGGAGCTCTACCGCAACCTCTCCGAACGCAAGACGACCGGCATGGGCTCGATCTTCGTGGCGGCGATGCGCGAATGGAAGAAGTCGTTCGAGAAGGGGGCCAAGTCGCCCCTCGCCCTGCAGACGCGCATCGACAAGGCGATGGATCTGGCGCTGACGCGCGAGATGGAGCGTCTCGAGGGCCGGCTCGGCTTCCTCGCCACCGTCGGCTCGGCCGCACCCTTCATCGGCCTGTTCGGCACCGTCGTCGGCATCATGACCTCGTTCCAGGCGATCGCCGGATCGAAGTCGACCAACCTCGCCGTCGTCGCGCCCGGCATTGCAGAGGCGCTGCTGGCGACCGCCATCGGCCTCCTGGCCGCGATCCCCGCGGTCGTCGCCTACAACAAGCTGTCGTCCGACGCCGGCAAGATCGCCGTGCGCATGGAGGGCTTCGCGGACGAATTCTCCGCCATACTCTCGCGCCAAATCGATGAAAAGGTCGGCCAGAAGGCCTGAGGAGCTGACGAATGGGAATGTCGGTCGGAACCGCAGGACGCGGCGGGCGCGGGCACAGGCGCCGCGGGCGTCATCACGGCCTCATGTCCGAGATCAACGTGACGCCGTTCGTCGACGTCATGCTGGTGCTGCTGATCATCTTCATGGTGGCGGCGCCGCTCTTGACCGTCGGCGTGCCGATCGACCTGCCCGAGACGCAGGCGAAGGCGCTCAACTCGGAAACGCAACCGATCACCATCTCCGTCAACGAGTCCGGCCAGATCTACCTGCAGGAGACCGAGATCGCTCTCGAGGAGGTGGTGCCGAAGCTCGAGGCGATTTCCAAGACCGGCTATGAGGAACGCATCTACGTGCGCGGCGACAAGACCGCCGACTACGGCACCGTCATGCAGGTCATGGCGCGCATTTCCGCGGCCGGTTACCGCAATCTCGGCCTCGTCACCCTGCAGGAACAGGACCAGTAGGGGCGGATGAAGGCCGGCCTCATCACATCGGTGACGTTGCACGCGATGCTGCTGGGCTTCGGCCTCGTATCGCTGTCGGCGCCGCGTGCGTTCGAGGTCGCCGACGTCGAGGCTCTGCCGGTCGACATCATCCCGGTGGAATCGATCACCCAGGTCCAGCAGGGAGACAAGAAGGCGCCGATGGCCGAGAAGCCGGCGCCGCTGCCGACAACGAAGCCCGAGGTGGTCGCCGAGGCCGAGAAGGTCGGGGACAATTCCATCGACCTGGACACGCCGCCGACGCCGGTCGAAAAACCGCGCCCGGTGAAGGCGGCGGAGGCGCCGGCGCCAGCGCCCGAGCCGGCGCCGAAACCGGTCGAGCAAAAGAAGCCGGAGCCGGTCAAGCCGCCCGAGCCGAAGCCGGAGCCGGTTCCCGCCACCGAGGTGACGCCGCAGCCGCAGCCGAAGCAGGAGGTCAAGCCCGATCCGGCGCCTGAGACCGCCGTCGCCGAGACACCGGAAGCCGAGAGCGTGAAGCTGCCGGAAAGCGCGCCTTCGCCCGAGGCGCGCCCGCAGCCGCCGCTGGCGCAGACCGCCAAGGCGCCCGACCGCAAGGACGCCGAAAAGCCGACCAAGAAGGAGGCTTCGAAGCCGAAGTCCGAAGAGAAGGAATTCAACGCCGACGAGGTTGCCGCCCTGCTCAACAAGGACAAGGCGGCCGGCGGTGGCGCCAAGCGCTCGACCGATCAGGCGGCGCTCGGCGGCGACCGCACGACAAGCGGCTCGAAGCTGTCGCAAAGCGAGATGGATGCGCTGCGCGGCCAGATCCAGCGCTGCTGGAACGTTCCCGCCGGCGCGCTGGATGCCGAGGGGCTGAAGGTGTCGATCCAGTTCCGCCTCGATCCGTCCGGCGCGATCGAGGGACGTCCGGAAATCATCTCGGGCGGCGGTTCGGCCGGCGTCGAACGCGCGGCGGCCGAATCCGCGCGCCGCGCCGTCCTGCAGTGCGCACCCTACAACCTGCCCGCCGACAAGTACGATGCGTGGGCGGATGTCATCGTCCATTTCGATCCGAGCGAGATGTTCTGAGTGAACGCGCCCGCGACCAAGAGGCTTAAGATGAACGGATTTTTCAGAACACTGATGATCGTCGGCGCGCTGGCGTCGGGCATGGCCGCTTTGACCCTGCCCGCCCGCGCGCTCGTCGAGATCGACGTCAACAAGGGCAACATCGAGCCGCTGCCGATCGCGCTGCCCGATTTCGTCTCGACGGACGGCGTCGGCGCCGAGATCACCGCGATCGTCGCCGCCGACCTGAAGCGCTCGGGCCTGTTCGCGCCGATCGACAAGGGCGCCTTCATCGAGAAGATCAGCAACCCCGACCAGGCGCCGCGCTTCGAGGACTGGAAGGTCATCAACGCCCAGGCGCTGGTCACCGGCCGCGTCAGCCAGGAGGCCGACGGCCGCCTGCGCGCCGAGTTCCGCCTGTGGGACACGTTCGCCGGCCAGCAGCTGATCGGCGAGCAGTTCTTCGCCAACAAGGCCAATGCGCGGCGTATCGCCCACATCATCGCCGATTCGATCTACGAGCGTCTGACCGGCGAGAAGGGCTACTTCGACACCCGCGTCGTCTTCATCGACGAATCGGGGCCGAAGAACCAGCGCAAGAAGCGCCTGGCGATCATGGACCAGGACGGCGCCAACGTGCGCTACCTCTCGGACGGGCGGTCGATCGCGCTCACGCCGCGGTTTTCGCCGAACCGCCAGGAAATCACCTACATGTCCTACGAGAGCGGTCAGCCGCAGGTCTACCTGCTGCAGATCGAAACCGGCCAGCGCGAACTGGTCGGCAACTTCCCGGGCATGACGTTCGCGCCGCGCTTTTCGCCCGACGGGCAGAAGGTGATCATGAGCCTGCTGCGCGAGGACGGCAATTCCAACATCTTCGCCATGGACCTGAGGAGCCGCACGACGACGCGGCTCACCGACTCCAGCGCCATCGACACCTCGCCCTCCTATTCGCCCGACGGCTCCAAGGTCGTGTTCACGTCGGACCGCGGCGGCCGCGCGCAGATCTACGTGATGGGCGCCGACGGATCGGGCCAGTCCCGCATCTCGTTCGGCGACGGCGTCTATTCGACGCCGGTGTGGTCGCCGCGCGGAGACCTGATCGCCTTCACCAAGCAGTCGGGAGGGCAGTTCCAGATCGGCGTCATGCGCACCGACGGATCGGGCGAGCGCATCCTGTCGACGGGCTTCCAGCAGGAAGGGCCGACCTGGGCGCCGAACGGGCGGGTGCTGATGTTCTTCCGCGAAGCCGCCGGCTCGGGCGGACCGCGGCTGCACACGATCGACCTGACCGGTCGCAACGAGCAGGCGATCCCGACCGCCAACTTCGCTTCGGATCCGGCGTGGTCGCCGCTCCTGGAGTAGTCTCGGCATAGGCCCGGCAAAGCGTCGAAGCGGGCCTGATCGGGTCCGTTTCCATGCCAAGGCCGCTATTCGGCCGTATTTCCGCCGGGTCCGCGTCCAATGTGGTGCCAAGGGACGCCGATAGCGAGGGATACCGGCAATTGTTCGTTAACCTTGTCTCTTGAGCGGCGGTTAACCTCATCGTGGTTACTGGTCGATCAACGAAGACACTCAAATTGCGAAGGAGAGGCGGGATGCGCCGCATCGCAACACGATCGTTCAATCACATCGCCCTGGCGCTCGTGGCGACGCTTGCCGTCGCCGGCTGCGCCTCGAAAGAGGTGCCAAATAGCGCTGCCGATCTCGGCCTGGGGGCCGCAACGCCGGGCTCCTCGCAGGACTTCACCGTGAATGTCGGCGACCGCATCTTCTTCGACACCGATTCTTCGGTGATCCGCGCCGACGCGCAGCAGACGCTGGCCAAGCAGGCGCAATGGCTCAACCAGTACGGCAATTACGCGATCACGGTGGAAGGCCATGCCGACGAGCGCGGCACGCGCGAATACAACCTCGCGCTGGGCGCCCGCCGCGCCGCCGCGACACGCGACTTCCTCGTGGCCCGGGGCGTTGCCGCCAATCGCATCCGCACCATTTCCTTCGGCAAGGAGAAGCCGGTCGCGATCTGCGACGACATCTCCTGCTGGTCGCAGAACCGCCGCGCGGTGACCGTACTCAACGGCGCCGGCAGCTGATCCGCCAACGACTACGGCACTCGTCGGGCGGCCCTCGCGGCCGCCCTATTTTTTTGCCGCGCGCCGCCAACAAAATTTGGCCGAAGTCTGTGGTGCTGATAAAAAGCAACTGGCGGCCGCGGGCCGGATATTTCTAGAGAGTGAAGATATGCGTTTCCGATCGATTCTCAGCGGCACGCTCGCCATGTTGCTCCTTTCAGGCGCCGGTGCATGGGCGCAGGATTCCGGCGGCCAGGGCGTCTTCCGCCTGCCGAAGGTCGACCTGCCAGGCGTCTTCGGCGGCGGCACGCGGTCCGAAGTCCAGGTGGCCCAGGCGGGGGACCCGCGCATCACCGCCCTGGAAGAACAGATCCGCCAGATGAACGGCACGATCGAGGAGCTCAACTTCCAGATCCTGCAGATGCAGGAGCAGATGCGGAAGATGCAGGAGGACAACGAGTTCCGCTTCCAGGAACTCGAGCAGAAGAAGTCCGATACCGGCGCCAAGTCCGGCCGCGTCGTCGCCGGAGCCGACACGCAGGCCGCGCCCGACGGGACGCCCGCGCCCTCTGACGGCAGTGGGGCGACGACTGCCGGCGAGCCGCCCAGGACATTCGGCACGATCGTGTTCGACGCCGACGGCAACGTGAAAGGCGCCGGAGCCGGCGACCAGGCGGCCGGCGGCGTTCAGGCTGACGAGACGGCGGACGACACCACCGTCGCGGCGCTGCCGCCGGCGGGAGATCCCGAGGAACTCTACCGCAATTCCTACGAGTTCATCCTCTCGGGCGACTACAAAACCGCCGAGGCAGGCTTCCGCGAACACATCGACCGCTATCCGGCGGACGCCAAGACGGCCGACGCGCACTACTGGCTCGGCGAGGCGCTGCTCGGCCAGCAGAAGTACCGCGACGCGGCCGAGATCTTCCTTGCGGCCAATCGCAATTTCCCGTCGTCGAAGAAGGCGCCGGACATGATGCTCAAGCTCGGCGTGTCGCTCGCCGGCCTGAACCAGCGCGACCTCGCCTGCGCAACGCTCGGCGAGATCGGCAAGCGCTATCCCAACGCCTCGGCGCAGTTCAAGCAGCGCGTCAAGCAGGAGCAGGCGCTAGCCTCGTGCTGAGTCAATTACGGTGACGCCGGCTCCACGCGAAGCGGAACCGACTGCGTCCGGCCTCGCCGACACCTTCCGGCGTTTCGACCTTTCTTCGCGCAAGGCGATCGTCGTCGCCGTTTCCGGCGGCAGCGATTCCACGGCGCTCCTCCTTCTGGCCAGGGAGTGGCGCGACCGAGCCGCGCCGGCGACACGCATCCTTGCCACGACCGTCGATCACCGCCTGCGCGCCGAATCGTCGGCCGAAGCGGCGGCAGTCGCCGCCCTTTGCGCCGGACTCGGCATCGACCACCTGACCCTGCCATGGACCGGGCGGAAGCCGGCTACGGGCCTTCAAGCGGCGGCGCGCGAGGCGCGCCTCAGTCTCCTCGCCGGGGCCGCGGAGGCAGCAGGCACCGATATCGTGCTGAGCGGACATACGCTTGACGATCAGGCCGAGACGGTCGTCATGCGTGCCGGCCGCGGGCCAGGCATCGGCCTGGCCGGAATGGCGCCGGCGACCCTGGTCGACGGATCCGTCTGGTTCGTCCGCCCGCTTCTCGAGACGAGGCGGGAGACGCTGCGCGCGTTCCTGCGCGGCCGCGGCATCGGCTGGATCGACGATCCGTCGAACGAGAATCCTGCCTTCGAGCGAGTCCGGTTGCGATCGCGCGCATCCGCGGTCGACCAGACGGTCGACGCGGAGGCGATCGTCGCGGCGGGACGAAAGCGGCGCGACCTTGCCGCCCGCGCCGCCGCGTTGATCGATGCCCACGGCTCCACACCGTCGCGCGGTCTGGTCCGGCTCGATCCCGCCTTCCTCGATGCACAGGACACGGATGCCGCCGTGCATGCGTTTCGCGCCCTGCTCGCGGCGGTCGGCGGCGTGGGACACCTGCCGGACCTCCCGCGCTGTGCCGCGCTGATCGGGCGCGCCGGCCGGCCGCTCCGTGCCACATTGTCGCGAGCCGTCGTCGATGCCCGGCGAAGGGGCATTTTCCTCTTCCGCGAGCAACGCAACCTTCCCGAACCGACCGAGGCGGTCGACGGCATGGTCTGGGACGGCCGGTTCCGCATCCGCCTGAACGGCCCGGCGGGTCCCGTTGTCGGGCCGGCAGGAAAGGCGGCTTTCGGATCCGGCGAAGCCACGGCGCCATCGAGCCTCGTGCGCGCCGCGCTGTCCGCCGAGCCCGCGCTTTCGGGCGACGGGGCGGGTGCGAGCGGTCCGACGCTGCTGGAGGAAGCGTCGTCGCCCGTGGCGGCCCGGCGCCTCGCGCTGCCGTGGTCGCGTTTTCTGCCGTGTTTCGACCTGCCGCTGGCCCGCGCCGTGGCGCGCGTCGTTGGCGCGCCGCCTTTCCGATCACCGCCTTGTCATGGCCACAAAGGGGCGAAAGCTTAACCGAGACGCCGGGTCGCGCTTGGCAATGCCGGACGCCCTCCCTATGTTAGCCACTATCCTGCCTGTCGCTGTCGATGGCGGGGCCGCAAACGGGACCTTTGATGACCACGAATTACCGCAACCTCGCGCTCTGGGCGATCATAGCCGTTCTCCTGATCGCGCTGTTCAACCTCTTCCAGACGCCCCAGCAGCGCGGCGCGGCGCGAGAGATCGCCTATTCGGAGTTCCTGCAGGATGTGTCCGGCGGCCGCGTCAAGTCGGTGACGATCGCCGGCGACCGCATTACCGGCAGCTACGTGGATTCCAGCGTCGGCTTCCAGACCTACTCGCCTGGCGACCCGACCCTGGTCGCCCGCCTCGAGGACAAGGGCGTCGTCATCAACGCCCGGCCCGAGACCGACGGCTCGAACTCCATCTTCGGCTACCTGATTTCGTGGCTGCCGATGATCCTGATCCTCGGCGTGTGGATCTTCTTCATGCGCCAGATGCAGTCCGGCTCGGGCCGGGCCATGGGCTTCGGCAAGTCGAAGGCCAAGCTGCTCACAGAAGCCCATGGGCGCGTGACGTTCCAGGACGTCGCCGGAGTCGACGAGGCCAAGGAGGATCTCGAGGAGATCGTCGAGTTCCTGCGCGACCCGCAGAAGTTCCAGCGGCTTGGCGGCAAGATCCCGCGCGGCGTGCTGCTCGTCGGCCCTCCCGGCACCGGCAAGACACTTCTGGCGCGTTCGGTCGCGGGCGAGGCCAACGTGCCGTTCTTCACCATCTCCGGTTCTGACTTCGTCGAGATGTTCGTCGGCGTTGGCGCCTCCCGCGTCCGCGACATGTTCGAGCAGGCCAAGAAGAATGCGCCCTGCATCATCTTCATCGACGAGATCGATGCCGTCGGCCGGCACCGCGGCGCGGGGCTGGGCGGCGGCAACGACGAACGCGAGCAGACGCTCAACCAGCTGCTCGTCGAGATGGACGGCTTCGAGGCGAACGAGGGCATCATCCTGATCGCTGCGACCAACCGGCCCGACGTTCTCGATCCGGCGCTGCTGAGGCCCGGCCGTTTCGACCGCCAGGTCGTCGTGCCCAATCCCGACATCAACGGCCGCGAGAAGATCCTCAAGGTCCACGTGCGCAACGTTCCGCTGGCGCCCAACGTCGACCTCAAGGTCATCGCCCGCGGCACGCCGGGATTCTCCGGCGCCGACCTTGCCAACCTCGTCAACGAGGCGGCGCTGATGGCGGCGCGGCGCAACAAGCGCCTCGTCACCATGCAGGAGTTCGAGGACGCCAAGGACAAGGTGATGATGGGGGCCGAGCGCCGCTCGACCGCCATGACCCAGGCCGAGAAGGAGCTGACCGCCTACCACGAGGCCGGCCATGCGATTCTCGCGCTGAACGTGCCGTCGGCCGACCCGCTGCACAAGGCGACGATCATCCCGCGCGGCCGCGCGCTCGGCATGGTCATGCAGCTCCCCGAGGGCGACCGCTACTCGATGAGCTACAAGTACATGATCTCGCGCCTGGCCATCATGATGGGTGGCCGCGTCGCCGAGGAATTCAAGTTCGGCAAGGAGAACATCACCTCCGGCGCCTCCTCCGACATCGAGCAGGCGACCAAGCTGGCGCGCGCCATGGTGACGCGGTGGGGCTTCTCCGACAAGCTCGGCCAGGTCGCCTACGGCGAGAACCAGGAAGAGGTGTTCCTCGGCCATTCGGTTGCGCGCACGCAGAACGTCTCGGAAGAGACGGCGCAGTTGATCGACGCAGAGGTGCGGCGCCTGATCGACGAAGCCTATGCCACGGCGAAGTCGATCCTGACCAAGAAGAAGAAGGACTGGATCGCGCTCGCCGAAGGCCTGCTCGAATACGAGACGATGTCGGGCGAGGAGATCAAGCAACTGCTCGCCGGCGTCAAGCCGACCCGCGACATGGGCGACGACACGCCGCCCTCGCGCGGCTCGGCCGTGCCCAAGGCCGGCTCGGCCGGTGGCCGCCGCAAGAAGGGTCCCGAGCCCGAAGGCGGCATGGAGCCGCAGCCGCAGGGCTGATTTGCCGCACGGCGTCGAAACGGCGCCTCGATCGGACACGCGAACGCCGCCGGAGAGATCCGGCGGCGTTCTTCCGTTTTCGCGACACGCTCTATCCGCGCTCGAGTACTGCCCTCAGCCGGGCCAGGGTGCGCACGGCCGCGAGCGTATCAACATCGCCAAGCCTGGACGCGATGCCTTCGGTCCATGGGATGCGCCGCGCCTCGACTTCGACGTGGAGCAGCCGGCCGGCCTCCGTCGGCTCGACGAAGGGCGACCGCCTATGACCGGGATTGTCGGTGAAGCGCAGGAGGCCGTCGCCGACCATCTCGTTCACCAGGCGCTGGAGCGACTGGCGGGATTGGCCGAGTATCCGCGAAAGGTCCGGCACGGTCAGCGGCCGCCCGCTGGCGGCGACGGTGCCAAGCACCTGCCAGCGCGCGCTGGACAGGCCGAGGTCCGCCATCAGCGCGTCGCCGGCCGCGATCAGCCGCCCGTGCAGTCGAAGCACCTCGTAGATCAGCTTTCCGGCGGCCTCGCCGCCAGGGGTCATCGTCCGCTTCATGTCCTCTGATCGCATATTGACAACATATTGTCATTGCCGTAATTGACAACATGTTGTCATTATAGAAGAGGCCTCCATGTCGCCCGACCGCATCGCAGCGTCCCGCTACCGCGTCGACAAGTTCATCGTACCCCAGGCCGCGATGGCCGATTTCTCCGACGCGGTCCTCCGCACCCACGAGGTCCTGCGCCGGCAGCCTGGCTTCGTCCGCGACTTCGTGCTCGAACAGG
This sequence comes from Rhizobiaceae bacterium, assembly GCA_905339215.1. Classification (GTDB taxonomy): domain Bacteria; phylum Pseudomonadota; class Alphaproteobacteria; order Rhizobiales; family Rhizobiaceae; genus DUSC01. Next base: position 25,558 of record CAJPFN010000067.1, on the reverse strand, counting down.
TTTCGGGACCCGGTGAGTTCAACGTCGTCACCTTCGTGGAATGGGCGAACGAGCATGCGATCGCCGGGGCGGTCGAAGCGGTCCGCCGCTTCCACCTGTCGGCCGGCATCGACGGCAAGGCGCTGGCGGAACGCCTCGGCGTGCAAGGCGATATCGGCATCTACGCGGCGCGGGCATGAGCGCAGAGGCGGCCGCCAGTCACCCGAACGAAAGGAGAGAGACTATGAGTCCTGTTACGCTTTTATGGATCGGCCGCGTATTGACCGCGGTGTTTGCGCTTTTCATCCTCGTCGCTTCCGCTGCGCCGAAACTGGTCGGAGCCAAGGTCGCGCGCGATGCCATGGTCCAGCTCGGCTGGCCGGAAGGCTACGTCGTGACGATCGGGCTGATCGAGTTGTCCTGCCTGGTCCTTTACCTCGTCCCGCGCACCAGCCTGCTCGGTGCGGTCCTCATGACGGGGCTCCTTGGCGGCGCGATGGCAACCCAGGTTCGCGCGGAGAATCCGCTGTTCAGCCACGTCCTCTTCGGCGTCTATCTGGGTCTCTTCATGTGGGGCGGACTGTGGCTCCGCGATCCCTTTCTTCGGGCACTCTTGCCGTTTCGCCTGGACTGAAGGGCGACACGTTCTAGAGCCGCGCAACAGCGAGGAGCATGTGCGCCTCGATTTCCTCGCGCAGCGCCGCGCGATCTTCCGGGTTCCGCGTCACCAGATAGAGGTCGACCAGCGTTCCCATCAGGACGTTGAGCAGGTTTAGGCGCAGCGGGTCGGCTGCCGTCCCGGATGCGGCAAAGCGGGCGAGGAACGGCGCCAGAATCTCTCCGATGACCCCGCTGCGCTCGTCGCTGTGGTCGGCTTCGACCGGCCGGATGGCGCGCATCGCCTTGAGCAGCCCGGCATGCGACGGGATCGCCTCGGCGGCCTCGAGATAAGCGGCGAGCAGCCGGCGGGCGGCGTCGTCGACCGCGATCCCGCCCGGGAGAGCCTCCAGTTCCTTCGCGCAAACGGCGACAATGCGCTCGACCGTGGCGTCATAGGCCGCCAGCAGCAGGTCGTCGCGGTCGGCAAAGTAGCGGTAGAGCGTGCCGACCGACACGCCGGCCGCGTCGGCTACGCGCGTCGTGGTGACGGCGGCCGCGCCCTCTCCAGCGACGAGCATTTCGACCGCCGCGAGCAACGCGGCGCGGGTGCGCAGAGCACGGTCCTGTACGGGAAGCGGGCGCGCCGGCTCGGATTCGGCGAGGCCCGCCGCGGCGTCGGCACCTCCGCGGAATGGCTTCTCTACCGGCGCTTGTATGAGCTTCGTCATGAAAGTGAAACTATTTCATTTTTGTTGACAGGACCAGACCCGAAAGGCATCGTCTGCGCAACGACCGGCCGAACGCCGGCTAAGAGGGAGACATCGATGGCTTCATTCCTTTCGCGCGCCGCGCTGGCGTTGTTCATGAGCTCCGCGCCTGTGGCTCTGGCTTCGGCGGCAGAGATCGCCATCGAGGCGGGCGACGGTGCCGCCGAGCGCCTGACCGAAGCGCTGATCTCGGTCAAGCCCGGCGATACCGTGCGCATCGGCGCCGGCCGGTTCGATCTGACCGACGGACTGTCGCTCGACGTCGACGACGTCGTCGTCAAAGGCGCCGGCCCCGGCCAGACCATACTCTCCTTCAAGGGCCAGTCCGGCGCGGGCGAAGGCCTGCTGGTGACGTCGGACCGCGTGGTGCTCGAAGACTTCGCCGTCGAGGATCCCAAGGGCGACGGCGTGAAGTCGAAGGGGTCCGACCAGATCACCTTCCGCAACCTACGCATCGAATGGACCAACGGCCCCGACGAGAAGAACGGCGCATACGGCGTCTATCCCGTCTCGTCAAAGAACATCCTCGTCGAGAAGGTGCTGGTGAAGGGCGCGGCCGACGCCGGCATCTATGTCGGCCAGAGCGAGAACATCGTCGTGCGCGAAAGCCGTGCCGAATACAACGTCGCCGGAATCGAGATCGAGAACTCGATGAAGGCGGACGTCTACAAGAACGTCGCCACCCACAATACCGGTGGCATCCTCATCTTCGACCTGCCCAATCTCCCCGTCCAGGGCGGCCATGACATCCGCGTCTTCGACAACGACGTGACCGACAACGATACGGCCAACTTCGCGCCGAAGGGCAACATGGTCGCGATCGTGCCGAAGGGCATGGGCATCATGGTGATGGCCAACCGCAACGTGCATGTATTCGGCAACCGGCTCTCTGGCAACGGCACCACCCATGTGCTGATCGCCGCCTATCCGAACGAGTACGAGGACGAGAACTACATGTTCGTGCCGCGCGGCGTCTACGTCCACGGCAACACCTATGGAGAGGGCGGCGGCGCGCCCGACGGCGAGGTCGGCAAGACCATCTCCGACGTCTCCGGGACGCCGGTGCCCGACATCGTCTGGGACGGCGTCACCACGATCCCCGAATACTTCTCGTGGACCTCGGCGGAAAACCGGGTCTATGTCGACGAAGCCGAGGGGACGACCTTCGTCAATCTCAAGATGATCTCGCAGCTCCTGCTGCCCTGGGGCTGGTGGCCGGATACCGACATCTCCGGCTATAAGGGCAGCCTGCCCGAGCCCGCGCCCGTGAAGCTGCCGCAGGAAGGCGGCGCGTAAGGGGGGCGCCGAGGTGGCGTGCATGGCGGAGGATATCATTTCGGTTGCCGGGCGCTTCGGGCGGATCGTCTGGAGCGTGGCGGCGGGGTTCGCCGCCGTCGTCGCGGCGACGCTCTCCGGGATCGGCGCCTCCGGGGCGGTCTCGCTCGATGCGATCCTCTCCGACACGCCGCCGAGGGAACTCTCGGCATACGGCTTCTTTTCCGACATGGCGGCGCATCGACCGGCCGACGGGGTCGTGCCGTTCCGGCTCAACACGCCGCTCTATTCCGACGGGGCGGTAAAGATGCGCTTCGTCTTCGTCCCGCCGGGCAAGCAGGCGACCTATGACGCCAACGAGACGCTCGATTTCCCCGTCGGCACGGCCCTGGTGAAGACCTTCGCCTTCCCCGCCGACTACCGCGCCCCGGGCGAAAACCTGCGCATCATCGAGACGCGGCTTCTCCTCCACCGCGACGACGGCTGGCATGCGCTGGCCTATGTCTGGAACGACGAGCGAACCGAGGCGACGCTGAAGATCGCGGGCGCCAAGGTCGATATCGCGACGATCGACGCGCAGGGCGTGCCGCTTTCCTTCACCTACGCCATTCCCAACAAGAACCAGTGCAAGGGCTGCCATGACCTTGGTGGCGCGATCTCGCCGATCGGGCCGAAGGCGCGAAATCTCAACGGCGACTTCGCCTATTCCGACGAACCCGCGAACCAGCTCGACCGCTGGGCGGCGCTGGGGATACTGGCCGGGGCGCCGGCCGCCGCGGCCGCGCCGGCGGCGCCGGACTTCCTCGACGCCGCCGCGCCGCTCGACGCCCGCGCCCGCGCCTGGCTGGACGTCAACTGCGCCCACTGTCACCGCGCCGAAGGGCCGGCAAGCAATTCCGGCCTGTTCCTGACCTGGGGCGAGACCGAGCCGGTGCGCTATGGCGTCAACAAACGCCCTGTCGCCGCCGGCAAGGGATCGGGCGGGCGCCTGTTCGACATCGCGCCGGGCGACCCGGACGGCTCGATCCTCCTCTACCGGGTGGACAGCGTCGAGCCGGGCGTGATGATGCCCGAACTCGGGCGGCACCTGCCGGATCCGGCGGCGGTAGCGCTGCTGCGCGAGTGGATCGCGGCGATGAAGTGAGGCGTTTCGCCGCGAATCGCCGGGCTACGGAACGGTTTCCTAAGGATTGATGACAAAATATCACACAAAGTGATGTTCCTGCCGCCTGCCAATGTGGCAAAGGTGCGTCGGGCGGAATCCTGCTGGGGGAAAAGTATCAGCATGACAAGACGCTACTTCGGCACCGACGGCATCCGCGGCCGGGCCAACAAGTTCCCGATGACGGCCGAAGTGGCCATGAAGGTCGGCATGGCAGCCGGCATGTCGTTCCACCGGGGCAAGCATCGCCACCGGGTCGTGCTCGGCAAGGACACACGGCTTTCCGGTTACATGATCGAGAACGCCATGGTCGCCGGTTTCTGCGCCGCTGGCATGGACGTGTTCCTGCTCGGGCCGATCCCGACGCCGGCCGTCGCCATGCTGGTGCGCTCGCTGCGCGCCGACATCGGCGTCATGATCTCGGCCTCGCACAATCCTTACTACGACAACGGCATCAAGCTGTTTGGCCCCGACGGCTATAAGCTCTCAGATGAGATCGAGGCGCGGATCGAGGCCCTGATCGAGCAGGATATCGACCTCGCGCTCGCCGACGCCGACGCGCTCGGGCGCGCCAAGCGCATCGATGGCGTCCACGACCGCTACATCGAATTCGCCAAGCGGACCTTGCCGCGGTCGATGTCGCTGTCGGGCCTGCGCATCGTCGTCGATTGCGCCAACGGCGCCGCCTACAAGGTCGCGCCGGCCGCGCTGTGGGAACTCGGCGCCGAGGTCATCACGCTCAACACCGAGCCGAACGGCTTCAACATCAACCAGGATTGCGGTTCGACGAATCCGGATGCCCTGGCGCGCAAGGTGCACGAGGTGCGCGCCGACATCGGCATCGCGCTCGACGGCGACGCCGACCGCATGGTCATCGTCGACGAAGCAGGGTCCGTGGTCGACGGCGACCAGATCATGGCATTGATCGCCGAATCCTGGAACAACAGCGGCCGCCTCGCCGGTGGTGGCGTGGTCGCCACGGTCATGTCGAATCTCGGCCTTGAACGTTTCCTCGGCGACATCGGCCTCCAGCTTCACCGCACCCAGGTCGGCGACCGCTACGTCGTCGAATACATGCGCACGCACGGCCTCAATGTCGGCGGCGAGCAGTCCGGGCACATCGTGCTTTCCGATTTCTCGACGACGGGCGACGGTCTGGTGTCGGCGCTGCAGGTTCTGTCGTGCATCAAGCGTGCCAACAAGCCGGTGAGCGAGGTGGCGCGCAAGTTCGAGCCGGTGCCGCAACTCCTGAAGAACGTCCGCTTCTCCGGCGGCAAGCCGCTGGAGAACGCCGCGGTCAAGGACGCCATCGAGGACGCGCGCAGCCGCCTCGGCGCGGCTGGGCGCCTGGTCATCCGCCCGTCGGGAACCGAGCCGCTGATCCGCGTCATGGCCGAAGGCGACGACCAGAAGATGGTCGAGACCGTGGTCAACGAGCTGGTCAACGTCATCGCCGAGGCGAAGTCGGCGGCCTGACCTTAGCCATTTCCGGCTCCCATCATTTCCCGGAACAGCGAGCGCCGTCCGCTCCGTGGGCGGCGCTTTCGCGTTCCGACGATTGGCTCACACCAGGGAAGTGATCTCGAATCGTAGTTAAGGAACAGGGTTAAGTGCCCTTTAACCTTTGCGTTTCATTATCCACGACGAGTTCAATGGTCGTCGGATTCGAAACGGGTCCGCACATCGCAAGGGTTGAAGCAATGTACAGATTTGCCCGTAAGGCCTTTCTCGCTGCATTGGTCGCCAGCACCGCGGGATCTGCGTTTGCTGCCGATCTGTACGAGCCGCCGGTCATCGAGACGACGCCGCCGCCGGTCTACGAAGAGGTGTCCTACGGCGGCTGGTACATCCGCGGCGACCTCGACTATCACGCGTCGCGCTACCACAGGGGCGACTACATCACCTACGGCCCGCCGGCCGGCACCGGCCAGTTCGATTTCGGCAATCTGCGCAGCTCGTTTTCCATCGGCGGCGGCGTCGGCTACCAGGTCAGCAAGTACTTCCGCACCGACCTGACCTTCGACTACATGTTCAAGTCGAAGTTCAGCGGGCAGACGACCGGCACGCCCGGCTCCTGCGGTCAACCGACCTGCGTGTCCGTCGACGAATCGTCCTACAGCGCGCTGCTCTTGATGGCCAACGCCTATGCCGACCTCGGCACCTATCACGGCGTAACCCCCTATGTCGGCGCTGCCATCGGCGGCGCCCACCTGAAGTGGGACGATCTGCGCAACACCGTCGGCGGGGTGACCACCGTACACCGCGGCGTGAAGAGCTGGCGCTTCGCCTATGCGCTGATGGCGGGTGCTTCCTACTGCCTCACCGACAAGCTCAAGCTCGACGTCGGCTACCGCTACGCCAAGATCTCGGGCGGCCGGCAGTTCGAATATGCTCCGGTGGCCGGCCCCGGCTTCGACCGCGGCATCTCAATCCACGAAGGTCGCGCCGGCCTGCGCTACCAGTTCAGCGGCCGCAGCGAATGCTATGAGCCGGAGCCGATCGCCTACGAACCCCCGCCGACGCCGATCTACAAGTAAGGCGCCAGCCCGTCTTCGGCATCCAAGCCGCCCGGCCTCTGGCCGGGCGGCTTCGCATTTGCGGACAATGCCGGCGCCGCGGATCCGGACTTTTCGCTAACCGTCTGTTATCCTTAACCGCCACTTAACCACTATGGTTAACACTCACTCCCATCAGCGCGACTGCCGGCATGGATTCGGCGGACGCGAATCGGGAGTAGCGGCCATGAGCCTCAAGTCGTTCGTCATCGTCTCCGCAGCGGCGGCCCTGCTGCTGCCCACGGTCCCCGTTCTCGCCGCCGACTACGATCCGCCGATCTTCGTCGAAGAGGCCGCCGAATACGTGCCGGTCGAGGTGGGATCCGGATGGTATCTGAGAGGCGACATCGGCTACGCCTTCAACAAGCCCTACAAGATCGACGTCACGCCGGCCGGCCTGACCGACGAGTACCAGCCGTTCTCCGGCAGCGTCGGCATGGGCTATCATTTCAACGACTATTTCCGCGGCGAGCTGAACATCGGTCTTCTGCCGACCAGCAAGTTCAACAACGCCTACACCACCACCTGCAACGGCACGCAGACCACCACCGTGGTCGACAATGCGACCGGCACCATCACGAGCCAGGTCACCGGCGCCTCGACGCGGCCCTGCGAGGGCATGGATACGGGCAACAACAAGGCCTACGACCTGATGGCCAATGCCTACATCGACCTTGGCACCTATGTCGGCATCACGCCATACGTCGGCGGCGGCCTCGGCCTCGCCTACAATAAGTACAGGCTGGCCGAAGGCGCGCGCGACTGCCTTGACGAGACAACGACGACGGTCGGCGGCGGCAACACCACGACCATCAACTTCGATTGCTTCGACGACTCGTTCTACCAGGGCACGGTGACGTCGGAGAGCCAGGTCAAGCTTGTCTATTCGCTCGCCGCCGGACTTTCCTACCGGATGAACAAGAACGCCTCGGTCGATCTGGGCTACGAGTACCTGGCCATTCCGGACGCCAGCTACGTGACCTTCAACCCGGTCCTCGCAACGCCCGAAATCCGCAAGGGCCTCGGCTACCATCAGGTCAAGGTCGGCTTCCGCTACGACCTCTGGTAGTTCTCGCTCCGCAATCCTTCGGTAAAGGCGGCCGCAGGGCCGCTTTTGTCGTTTGCGCATCGCCGAGATGTGCGGAAGTGTCCTGCAACCGACGAAAACTTTCCCCTTGACGACAGCCGAGCGAACCCGTATTCGCCGCCGTGGGCCACCCCTCCCCAACGAGGGGCTAGCTATCTGGAAGGATAGACCACGATGACGACGACCGTCGCAAAGCCGGACTTGCGTCCGGCAAATCCCAATTTCTCCTCAGGTCCCTGTGCGAAGCGTCCCGGCTGGACGCCCGAGTGCCTCGCCGACGCGCCGCTCGGCCGCTCGCACCGCGCCAAGATCGGCAAGACGAAGCTCGAGCAGGCCATCGCGCTGACGCGCGAGGTGCTCGAAGTGCCGGCCGACTACCGGATCGGTATCGTGCCGGCCTCCGACACCGGCGCCGTCGAGATGGCGCTGTGGTCGCTGCTCGGCGAGCGCGGCGTCGACATGGTCGCCTGGGAGAGCTTCGGCTCGGGCTGGGTCACCGACGTGGTGAAGCAGTTGAAACTCGCCGACGTGCGCACGATCGAGGCCGGCTACGGCAAGCTGCCGGACCTGACCAAGATCGACTTCGATCGCGACGTGGTCTTCACCTGGAATGGCACCACGTCGGGCGTGCGCGTGCCGAGCGGCGACTTCATTCCCGCGGACCGCAAGGGCCTGACCATCTGCGACGCCACGAGCGCCGCCTTCGCGCAGAGACTCGACTTCGCCAAGCTCGATGTCGTGACGTTCTCCTGGCAGAAGGCGCTCGGCGGCGAGGGCGCGCACGGGATGCTGATCCTCTCGCCGCGCGCCGTCGCCCGGCTGGAGAGCTACAAGCCGGCCTGGCCGCTGCCGAAGATCTTCCGCCTCACCTCGGGCGGCAAGCTGATCGAGGGCATCTTCAAGGGCGAGACAATCAACACGCCGTCGATGCTCTGTGTCGAGGACTATCTCGACGCGCTGAAATGGGCGAAGGCGATCGGCGGACTCGATGCACTCGTCGACCGCGCCGACGCCAACTTCGCCGTGCTTGATCGCTTCACGGCCAAGAGCGGCTGGCTCGCCAATCTCGCCGTCGATCCCGCGACGCGCTCCAACACGTCGGTCTGCCTCACCATAGTCGATCCGGACGTGACCGCGCTCGACAAGGACGGCCAGGCGGCCTTCGCCAAGGGCTTCGTTTCGGCGCTGGAGAAGGAAGGCGTCGCCTACGACATCGGTGCCTATCGCGACGCGCCTCCGGGTCTCAGGATCTGGTGCGGCGCCACCGTCGAGACGTCCGATCTCGAGGCGCTACTGCCCTGGCTCGACTGGGCCTTCGCCCAGCAGAAGGCGACGCTCAAGGCCGCGGCATGATGCCCTTTCCCTCCCCCTCGAAGGGAGGGTGGCGAACGAAGTGAGCCGGGTGGGGTTGCCTCCACCGGCTCAACCCGACAACCCACCGAATTCAAAAGGCCGCAATCGGTCTCAACGACCCCACCCGGTCGCTTCGCGACCACCCTCCCCTCGAGGGGGAGGGACGCTAATCGCAAAGGAGCCACCCATGCCCCGCGTTCTCGTTTCCGACAAGCTCTCCCCCACCGCCGTGCAGATCTTCAAGGATCGCGGCGTCGAGGTCGACTACCTGCCCGATCTCGGCAAGGACAAGGAAAAGCTGCTCGAGGTCATCGGCCGCTACGACGGCCTCGCCATCCGCTCGGCGACCAAGGTCACCGAAAAGCTGATCGCCGCCGCGACCAACCTCAAGGTGATCGGCCGCGCCGGCATCGGCGTCGACAACGTCGACATCCCGGCCGCCTCGCGCCGCGGCATCATCGTCATGAACACGCCGTTCGGCAATTCGATCACCACCGCCGAGCATGCGATCGCGCTGATGTTCGCGCTGGCGCGGCAGATCCCCGAGGCGAACGCCTCGACGCATGCCGGCAAGTGGGAAAAGAACCGCTTCATGGGCGTCGAGATCACCGGCAAGACGCTGGGCGTCATCGGCTGCGGCAACATCGGCTCGATCGTGGCGACGCGCGGCGTCGGGCTGAAGATGCACGTCGTCGCGTACGACCCGTTCCTGTCCGAAGACCGCGCCGAGGAACTCGGCGTCGAGAAGGTCGAACTCGACGAACTCTTCCATCGCGCCGACTTCATCACGCTGCACACGCCGCTCACCGAGCGGACCCGCAACATCATCGACGCCGCCGCGATCGAAAGGATGAAAGACGGGGTGCGCATCATCAACTGCGCCCGCGGCGGGCTGGTCGTCGAAGCCGATCTCGTCGCCGCGCTGAAGAGCGGCAAGGTCGGCGGTGCCGGCATCGACGTGTTCGAGGTCGAGCCGGCGACCGAGAACGCGCTGTTCGGCATGGAGAACGTCGTGTGCACGCCGCATCTCGGCGCCTCGACGACCGAGGCGCAGGAGAACGTCGCCCTGCAGATCGCCGAGCAGATGGCCGACTACCTGATCAAGGGGGCGGTCTCCAACGCCATCAACATGCCCTCCATCACCGCCGAGGAAGCGCCGCGGCTGAAGCCCTTCGTCAAGCTCGCCGAGGTGCTCGGCGCCTTCGTCGGCCAGGTCACCGAGGACCCGATCAAGGAGGTCGAGATCCTGTTCGACGGCTCGACCGCGGCGATGAATACGCGTGCCCTGATCAGTGCCGCGCTCGCCGGCCTGATCCGCCCCCAGGTCGCCGACGTCAACATGGTCTCGGCGCCGATCATGGTGAAGGAGCGCGGCATCATCGTCGCCGAGGTCAAGCGCGACAAGTCGGGTGTGTTCGACGGTTACATCAAGCTTACCGTCAAGACCGAACACATGACCCGCTCGATCGCGGGGACCTGCTTCTCCGACCACAAGCCGCGCTTCATCCAGATCAAGGGCATCAACCTCGATGCCGAGGTCGGCCAGCACATGCTCTATACGACCAATCCGGACGCGCCCGGCATCATCGGCCTGCTCGGCACGATCTGCGGGCAGAACGGCGTCAACATCGCCAACTTCCAGCTCGGCCGCGACCGGCCGGGCGGCGACGCGATCGCGCTGCTCTATCTCGACGCGCCGTTCCCGGAAAAGGTGCTCGCCGAGCTGCGCGCCAATCCGAAGATCGTCTCGGCCAAGCCCCTGGTCTTCGACGTGGCAGGCTGAAGGCGGGGGCGGCGGAGCGTCTGCGGATCTGCTACGCCGCCTTGCGTCCGCCCATCTCGGCGACGGCGATGCCGCCGAGCACCATCGCCATCGCCACGGCGTGGTAGAGGTAGAATGTCTCGCCGAGCAGGGCGATCGCCAGGAGCGTTCCGAAGATCGGCACGAGGTTGATGAACAGTCCGGCGCGGTTGGCGCCGATGAGTTCGACGCCGCGGATGTAGAAGACCTGAGCCAGGATCGAGGGGAAGAGGGCCGTGTAGCCGATCACGGCCCACCCTTGTGCGTCTGGAACGATCGCGGATCCATGGACGTACTCTGCGACCGCGAAGGGCATCGAGCTGATCGCGGCTGCGCCGCACATCACGATCATAAGGCTCTGCCAGTGGACAGCCGGGCGAAAACGCAGCGCGACCGTGTAACCGGCATAGACTACCAGCGCGATCAGCATCAGCGCGTCGCCGAAATTGACGTCGAGATCGAGCAGGCGGGCCGGCTCGCCATGGGCGGCGGTGAGGGCCACGCCGGCCAGCGAGACGACGAAGCCGACGATCTGCGCCCAGGCGACACGCAGGCGGAAGAGGATGAAGTTGGCGACGAAGATCAGCATCGGCATGCCGGCCTGCTCGATGCTGACGTTGATCGCCGACGTGAACAGCAGCGCGCTGTAGAGGGCGATGTTGAAGACGGCGAAGCCGGCGGTGCTGAGGACCGTTAGGAATACCAGCCTCTTGCGAAGGACCGGCCAGTCCACCTTCAGGCGCCGCCACCCGATCGCTGTGAGGACGAGGCAGGCGATCGACCACCGCGCCGTGGTCAGCAGCATCGGTGAGACATGTCCAACCGCCAGTTTGCCCGCGATCGCGTTGCCGCCCCAGAACAAGGTGGTCAATAGGAGCAGGATGTAGGCAGTGCGGTCTCTCATTCAGGCTTTCCGTCCGGCAATCCGAACTAGGGCCGTTCGCCGGGCGGGTAAACCCTGGTCCAGCGACAAAATGTTGGGCCTCGAAGCCCGGCTGCCGGCAAACAAGTGTCGCGCTGCCGAATCCTTGACGCTATAGAGGCCTGTCTTTGCGGCGGCCGGCCGGCCGTCGCGCGCGAAAGGGAAATTGCAGATGGCCAATGTCGTGGTGGTCGGGTCGCAGTGGGGCGACGAAGGCAAGGGCAAGATCGTCGACTGGCTGTCGGAGCGGGCCGATGTCGTCGTCCGGTTCCAGGGCGGCCACAATGCCGGGCACACGCTGGTGGTCGACGGCAAGGTCTACAAGCTGTCGCTGCTGCCGTCCGGCGTCGTGCGGCCGGGCAAGCTGTCGGTCATCGGCAACGGCGTCGTTTTCGAACCCCATGCCTTCGTCGCCGAGATGACGAAGCTCAGGGCCCAGGGCGTCGAGGTGACGCCCGAGACGCTGAAGATCGCCGAGAACACCTCGCTGATTCTCTCGCTGCACCGCGAACTCGACGGTTTCCGCGAGGACGCCGCCAGCAATGCCGGCACCAAGATCGGCACGACGCGGCGCGGCATCGGCCCGGCCTACGAGGACAAGGTCGGCCGGCGCGCCATCCGCGTCATGGATCTCGCCAATCTGGAGACGCTGCCGGCCAAGGTCGACCGGCTGCTCACCCACCACAACGCGCTGCGCCGCGGTCTCGGCCATCCGGAGAGCACGCATGAGGCGATCCTGGCGGAGCTGACCTCGGTCGCTGCCGACATTCTTCCGTTCATGGACAGGACCTGGAAGGTGCTCGACGAAAAGCGGCGTCGCGGCGCGCGCATCCTCTTCGAGGGCGCCCAGGGAACGCTGCTCGACATCGACCACGGTACCTATCCGTTCGTCACCTCGTCGAACACGGTGGCCGGCCAGGCGGCGGCCGGCTCGGGCGTCGGTCCCGGCACCATCGGCTACGTGCTTGGCATCACGAAAGCCTATACGACCCGCGTCGGCGAGGGACCGTTCCCCAGCGAGCAGGACAACGCGGTCGGCGAGTTCCTCGGTACCCGTGGTCATGAATTCGGCACAGTTACAGGGCGTAAACGGCGCTGCGGGTGGTTCGACGCGGTGCTGGTCCGGCAGGCGGTGGCCCTGAACGGCATAAACGGCATCGCGCTGACGAAACTCGACGTGCTCGACGGGCTCGAAGAGATCCAGGTCTGCACGGGATACCGGCTCGACGGCGAACTGATCGACTACCTGCCGGCGAGCCAGGGCGCGCAGGCGCGGGTCCAGCCGGTCTACGAGACGCTCGAAGGCTGGTCGGGAACGACGAAGGGCGCCCGCAGCTGGAACGACTTGCCGGCGCAGGCGGTGAAGTATGTACGGTACATAGAAGAGCTTATCGGCGCGCCGGTGGCGCTGCTCTCGACGAGCCCGGAGCGGGATGACACGATACTTGTGACCGATCCGTTTCAAGACTAGTTTTGCCCACCCCCGCGCCGGCGGCCCCGCCGGGCGACGGCGCGGCGGATCAGGAAGCTGACGCATGGCAGATTTCGTAGCGGTTCTGAGGAAGACGATCGACGGTCTCGGCGACAAGCCGACGCCCGAGATGCGCGCCAGGGTCTACGACAAGGCACGCTCCACGATCGCCGCCAAACTCGCCGCCATCAACCCGCCGCCGCCTGCCGCGGTTGCCGAGCGGCAGAAACGCTCGCTGGAAGAGGCGATCGCGCAGGTCGAGTCGGAATACGCACCGGCGCGTCCGATGCGCGACCGCTCCGATCCGCTGGCCGAACTCGAGCAGGTATTCGCTTCGCTCCAGGCGAAGCCTGAGATCAAGCCGGCTCCGCCACCTGCCTCGAGCTCAGTCGCCCCCGCCAGCAGCTGGACCAGCAGCTCCACGAAAGCCGCGCCCCTGGCGCCGTCCGCGACCGATGCCGAGCGCGCGCCGAAGCCGAGCTACGCCCCGGCCGAAAAGCCGCAGCCGGTCGCCGCGCCCGCGCGCGACCTCGCGCCGGCCTCGCGACCGGTCGTGCACCAGCCGGCGGCCGTTGCGCCCGCATTCACCGGGGACGACGACGAACTGCCGGCTCCCGACGATGGCGGCAGGTCCGTGTTCGGCCCGGGATTCGGACCGGAAGACGAGCCGCGCGAGACGCAGGCCCGCAAGCGCAACCTCGTCGTCCCGATCGCGGCAGCGATCGCTCTCCTCGTCGTCGCCGGCGGCAGCTATGCCGTGTGGCTGAACAAGGACGATTTCGCCGCGATGCTCGGTCTTGGCGGCACGGAAGTTGCCGCGACGCCGCCGCAACAGGCGGAACCGGCGCCGGCCGGGGAAAGCGCCCCGACCGCAGCGCCCGCCGCCGCCCCGCAGCCGGATGCGGCTCCGGCGCCTGCGGCGGAGGAGCTGCAACCCAAGTTCACCCAGCGCCTCAATGCGGACGGCACCGAGGTCGACGAAGGCCCGGCCGGCGGCGTAGCGCCGACTGTCGGGGAGGGCACGACCGTGGCCGCCGCCACCCAGCCTTCGGAAGCGGCTCCGCCTGCTGCGGGGCAGCCAGGCGCCGAGCAGCCCGCGGGCGAACAGCCGGCCGATGCAGCCGCCCCGGCGACGGAAGCGACTGGCGCCGGGACCGCGGCGACCGCCGGAGCGCAGCCGCCCGCGGCGCAAGTCGCCGTCGGCCAGAAGGCGATCTACTACGAGGAGCGGACCAGCTCGGCGCAGGGCTCCGCCGAGAGCGGTTCGATCGTCTGGTCGGTGGTGCGCGAATCGCCTGGCGGCGACGCGCCGCCCGAACCGGCGATCCGCGGCGAGGCGACGATCCCGGCCAAGGATCTGCAGCTGCGCATGACCATCCGCCGCAATGCCGATCAGACCCTGCCGGCGAGTCACATCATCGAGCTGATCTTCCTCACTCCCGAAGGCTTCGGCGGCGGCGGCATCGAGAACATCCTGCGTTTCGCTCTGAAGGACACCGAGGAGGCGCCGGGAAATCCACTGATCGGCATGCCGGCGAAGATCGCCGACGGATATTTTCTCATAGCGCTCAACGATTCCAAGGCTGAGATCGACGCCAACCTGCAGCTTCTCGGCCGGCAGAACTGGATCGACATTCCGGTCATCTACAAGTCCGGCCGCCGCGCGCTCATCACCATGGAGAAGGGCATTCCCGGCGAAAAAGCCTTCGAGGAAGCCATCAAGGCCTGGCAGGCCGCCAGCGCGGGCTGACGGTCGGCTCGGGCTGCGTGCGCCTTCGCCCGAGACAAGGAAAAGGCCGCCTCCGGTGCCGGAGAGCGGCCTTTCTCCTGATTGAGGCGCGCGGCGCGACCTCAGCCGTGGCGTCCCGTCAGGCGGTCGCCTCGATGGTGCGCAGCGACTGCGCCTGCCGGCGCGCCGCGGCCTTCACGGCATCCTGAATCTTCTCGAAGGCACGGACCTCGATCTGGCGGACGCGCTCGCGGCTGATATCGAACTCGGACGAGAGCTCTTCCAGCGTCAACGGCTCGTCGGCGAGGCGGCGCGCCTCGAAGATGCGGCGCTCGCGGTCGTTCAGGACAGACATGGCGTCGGCGAGCATCAGCCGGCGGTTCTCCAACTCGTCCTGCTCGATCAGCATCTCTTCCTGGCTGTCGTGGTCGTCGACGAGCCAGTCCTGCCACTCGCCGGATTCGCCTTCGCCGGCGCGGATCGGCGCGTTCAGCGAAGCGTCGCCCGAGAGGCGGCGGTTCATCGACACGACCTCTTCCTCCGAGACGTTGAGCCGCGTCGCGATCTCGGTGATCTGGTCGGGCTTGAGATCGCCCTCGTCGAGCGCCTGGATCTTGCCCTTCACCTTGCGCAGGTTGAAGAACAGGCGCTTCTGGTTGGCCGTGGTGCCCATCTTCACCAGGCTCCACGAGCGCAGGATGTACTCCTGGATCGACGCCTTGATCCACCACATGGCGTAGGTCGCCAGCCGGAAGCCGCGCTCCGGCTCAAACTTCTTCACGGCCTGCATGAGGCCGACATTGCCTTCCGAGATGACTTCGCCGATCGGCAGGCCATAGCCGCGATAGCCCATCGCGATCTTGGCGACGAGCCTCAGGTGACTGGTGACGAGCTTGTGGGCGGCGCCGGTGTCCTCGTGCTCCTGGTACCGCTTGGCGAGCATGTACTCTTCCTGCGGCTGGAGCATCGGGAAGCGGCGGATTTCTTCCAGGTAGCGGGCCAGGCCGCCTTCGCCGGAAACGATGCTGGGTAGTGACTGGGCCATAAAGCACCCTCCCTCTTCTCTAGTGTGCCCCCTGAACAAGGCGGGCATATGGCGCGGTGCACAAACCCCCGCGCCGCGATCCTTATATAGGAACAAAACCGGAAAAGCACGAAATTGTTCAACTCGAAACAGAGTGTCACGCCGAAGTGAACGGCAGACGCCCTCCGAGCGCGCGAAATCCCTCGACCAGGGCTGCCATGTCGGCCGGCAATTCGGCCTCGAAGTGCATGTGCCGGCCGCTGGCGGGATGGTCGAAGCCGAGCAGGCGTGCGTGCAACGCCTGGCGCGGGAACGCCTTCACCAGGGCGCGCAGCGGCTCGGGCAGCCGATTGGCTTTCGTGCGGAAAGCCTGGCCGTAGTCGGGATCGCCGACGACCGGGTGCCCGATATGGGCCATGTGGACGCGGATCTGATGGGTGCGGCCAGTCTCCAGCCGGCATTCGACGAGCGAGGCCAGCGGCGATCCCGCGCCGTCGTTGCCGAAGCGCTCCACCACGCGATAGTGGGTGACGGCGTGCCTTGCGTCGGCTCTGGCCTCCGGCACGACGGCGCGGCGCACGCGGTCGGCAGCGCGGCCGAGCGGGGCGTCGACCGTGCCCGACATCCTGGCCGGAGCGCCCCAGACCAGCGCCACGTAGGCGCGTTCCAACCCGCCCGAGGCGCCGTGGTCGGCGAAGGCTTCCGACAAAGCGCGATGGGCGGCGTCGGTCTTGGCGACGACCATGACACCGCTGGTCTCCTTGTCGAGGCGATGCACGATGCCCGGCCGCCTCACCCCTCCGATGCCCGACAGGCTGTCGCCGCAATGGTGGATCAGCGCGTTGACCAGCGTGCCGGTCCAGTTTCCGGCGCCGGGATGGACGACGAGCCCGGCCGGCTTGTCGACGACGATCAGGGACGCGTCCTCGTAAAGGACCGCGAGCGGGATCGCCTCGCCCCCGGGTTCGGCCGGCTCGGGCTCGGGCAGCGCGACGATCACCGTCTCGCCGCCGGCGAGCTTCTTCTTCGGCTCGTCGGCCGGCTTGCCGCCGATCTCGACCTGCCCGTCGCGGATCAGCGCCTGGACGCGGCTGCGGGAGAAGTCGGGGGCGAGCAGCCCGGCCAGCCACTGGTCGAGGCGCATACCCGCCGCGGCTGCGTCGGCATGCAGCACTTTCAATCGCCGGCCCTCTTCGCTATCAGGGTCGCTCATCAGTTTTCCGGGGCATCCGATCATGGCCAGGCCGTCCGTCGACGACACCGAGGAGAAGCCGCTCGACCCGGCGGCCGAGCGCGTCCGGCGCAAGCTGGTGCGCTTCGTCGCCGTCAACCTCGGGCTCCTGTTCCTGGCCGTTATGGCGGTGCTGGTCGCAGTTGTCTACAAGACCTTCGACAACGATGCGCCCGCCGACGCGGTCTCGGAGATCCCGGCGCCGGACGGCGCGCCGCTCGAACTCGACCTGCCGCTGCCGGCCGGCGCAAAGGTGCTTGGCCACGCCCTTTCCGGCAATCGCGTCTCGCTCCACATCGAAGCCGTCGACGGGCAGCGCTCGCTGCTGATCTACGACGTCGCCGCCCGCCGCGTCGTGGCGCGCATCGCCCTCTCGCAGCAATGAGTGCCGGCGGGCCCAGCCGCGCGCTGGCCACGGTCACGCTCCTCGTCGCCGACTACGACGAGGCGATCGCCTGGTACACGCAGAAGCTCGGCTTCGCCCTTGCCGAGGACATCGACCTCGGCGGCGGCAAGCGTTGGGTGGTCGTGGCGGCCGGCAAACGCGGCGCCCGGCTGCTGCTGGCGCAAGCCTCCGGCGCCGAACAGGCGGCGCGCGTCGGCGACCAGGCCGGCGGCCGCGTCTTCCTCTTCCTCGAGACCGACGATTTTTTCCGCGACCACGCGGCGATGACTGCCGCCGGCGTGCGCTTCCGCGAAGAACCGCGCCGCGAGCCCTACGGCACGGTGGCGGTGTTCGCCGATCTCTACGGCAACCTCTGGGACCTGATCGAACCGCGCCGCTGAGCGCGGGCGCCCCATCGCCGTCGGAGAGTGGCAGCCAGCAGGCATGGCCGGTTCGCTGGCTGCCCATGGCCGCGCCGGCAACGTCGAAGCCGGCCGGGAGAATCGGGTTGCATTTCGCGCTGCCGCAGCCTATATCGCGGGTCGCTGCGCCCATCGTCTAGCGGTCAGGACGGCGCCCTCTCACGGCGCAAACAGGGGTTCGATTCCCCTTGGGCGTACCAATTCCTTCAGAATTCCGGCAGTTGTCGTCCGTCGTGAGACCACGTCGGATTGCCGTTGGAACGCTGTCGAGTCGTTAGCCTAGTGAGAGCTGAACGAAGCGGTCAGCAGCATCATGTACGCGACGATGATCATGAGGTAGGCGATCTGGACGTTGGTCATCCGGGAATCAGTCCCTGTTGAAGATGACCGTCCAGATACTGCCAAACCGACCGGATCGGCGAAAAAAGGTGCTCACGTGCCCACGATTCACAAACGCTCGACATTGTTCCACAGGCCACGACGCCGAGATGGCGATTTCGGTTGCCTAGTTGACAACTTGCGAGGAAGGGGGCGACTCGCCATCGTCGTTTCCTATCCGCAGTCTTGGTCGGCAAGCGTTTTCGAGTATACTTGGAGAACATCGAAACGAGCCCGATCATGTTACGGACAGACAGTCAGGCTTTTTTTTGTACCTCAGGGCCGAACTCATCCGCGCCTTCTCGGCGCCGGACTCCTCATATCAACAGCTAACGGCCTCGAATTGATCGCGCGGAACCGGCTTTCTGCGGCACGAGCACCAATAACGAATACCGACTCGGCCGGAACCGGGTCAACCTCCCGGCCACCGTCTGAGTAGGCAGCTTCCCCTCCGCCTTCGCTGCACACCATTCCTACTTGCGCCGGCAATCACTGTGCACGAAAATACAGGGATGAGCTTCGACTGGTCGCATTTGCGCTTCTTCCTCGCCGTCGCCCGCACAGGCCGGCTGACGACGGCGGCGGCGCAGCTGTCGACCGATCATGCCACGGTCAGCCGGCGCATCGCCGCGCTTGAACAGTCGCTTGCCGCACGGCTGTTCGAGCGTTCGCCGCGCGGCTCGGTGCTGACGGCGGCCGGCGAACGGCTTCTCGCCCATGTCGAGCAGATGGAGAACGTCGCCGCCGCCATCCAGAACGACATCGCCGGCACCGACCTCGCGCTCACCGGCGCCGTGCGCATCGGCGCGCCCGACGGCTTCGGCTCCTTCTTCCTCGCCCCGCGCATCGGCGAATTGTGCCGGCGCTATCCCGGCCTCGACGTGCAGTTGATCGCCATGCCGCGCATCTTCAGCCTGTCCAAGCGCGAGGCCGACATCGCCATCGGCCTGACGCGGCCCACGGAAGGGCGGTTGGTGTCGCGCAAGCTCACCGACTACCACCTGCATCTCTACGCCTCGCGCGGCTACCTCGAGGCCAACGGTCCGATCCGACAGGTCGGCGACCTCTCCCGCCACCTGATGATCGGCTACATCCCCGACCTGATCTTCACGCCCGAGCTCGACTACCTGCCGCAGATCCCCGGCGACCTCGACGTCCGGCTGACCTCGTCCAACCTGGTGGCGCAGATGCAGGCGACGCTGGCGGGCACGGGCGTCTGCGTCATGCCCGACTTCCTCGTCGCCGGCGAAGCCGAACTCGTGCCCGTGCTTGCCGACGAGGTGACAATCACGCGAACCTTCTGGCTGATCATGCATGCCGACCTGCGCGAGACGGCGCGCATCCGCGCCGCGGCCAACTTCATCTCCGACCAGGTCGAGCGCCACCGGACGCTGTTCATGCCGGCCAGGCCCGGCAGGGCCGGCGCGGGACCCGCGGCGTCGATCAACGAAGGTACTCCCGCCCGCCCGACGGACTGACGGGACAGGCAGTCGTTCCTGGACATGCGGGTCCGTGCGCCGGGCGCCGGCAGATCGGCCTGCCGGGCCAATTCTTCGACGAAAGGCCAAACGCAACTCGATCTCCACGAGAGACCCGCTGCCGGAGCAGGCTTCCCGCCGCACCGACAGTGGAAAAAATCGACGGAATTCTTCGGATCTACTGCACAAATCACGGTTAGCGGAACGTTAATGCTTGTCGGTCACATTGTGACCGCCGGGCCGACCGCATTCGAGGGGTCGACGTCGCGCCGGGCATGGGATGGCTGCGGGCCGAGTTTCGTCGGACCGAGGAGGATTGCCGTGCAGGGCGGACACACCCTTGTGGAAGGAGCGGAGGCGGGCGGCGCCATGGGCGCGGCCCAATTCGCCGCGGCCTTCGACGCCGCAGGGGACGGTGTCTGCCACTACGGCCCCGACGACAGGATCGTCGCCTGCAATGCCGCAGCGCTTGCCATTCACCGCGGCCTGGAGGACGTCATGAGCCCCGGCCGCCGCTTCGACGAGATCGTCGACGCCGGCCTCGAGCGCGGCGTCTGGAAGACCGCGCCGATGGGCGCCGAGGCCTGGCGCGCCGCAGCGCTTGCCGGTCACCGCAAGCCGGGCCGCAGCCGCTCGACCCTGCGTTTCGCCGACGGCCGCGCCGCTCTTTACCGCGAGATCAACTGCCCCGGCGGAGACACGGTCGCGGTATTCACCGACATTACCGGACGCGACGTCGGCGCTGACAGCCGCTCGGCACGAAGCGGGCTGGACGCCAATGCCGGCGAGCGGCTGCTCGCGGCAATGGATGCCATGACGTTCGGCATCGTTCTTTGGGATGCCGAGGACCGGCTCGTCGACTGCAATGCCGCGTTCCTCGCCGATTTCGATGGTTTCGACGGATTCCGGCCGGGGCGTACCTTCGAGGCGATCCTCCGCGACCTTGTCGCCGTGGGGCGCATGCCGCAGGCGGTCGGGCGCGAGGAGGACTGGATCCGCGAATATCTCGCCAGCCGCAAGGAGAACCTGGGCAAGGAAGTCGTGCGCGAAGCCGCCGACGGGCGCTGGGTGCTGCGCCGCGAGACGGTGACGCCGTGGGGCGACCGGGTCTCGATCCGCACCGACGTCACCGATCTGAAGAACCGCCAGGCGGAGATCGCGCAGGCGAACGAACAGGCGAGGGAGTTGGTCGAGGATCTGCAGGCGACGCTCGACTCGATGATGATGGGCGTGATCCTGCTCGACGCCGACCTCCGGGCCGAGAGCATCAACAGCGCCTTCTACCGCATGTGGAACCTGACGCCGGACGAACTGCCCGTCGGCAGTCCGTTCGGCGCCGGCATGGCGATCAACCGCACCCGCGGCATGTATGACATTCCCGACGACGAGTGGCCGGCCTACGTCGCGGCGCGGGCCGAGGAAGTGCGCCGCGGCGACGTCGAGCCGCGCGAGTTCCGTCGCATCGATGGGCGCACCATGATCTATTCGGTGAAGGCGCTGTCGGGCGGAAAACGTCTCGTTTGCTACTATGACATCAGCGACATCAAGGATCGCGAGCAGCGCCTGGCCGAGGCGCTGGAAAAGTCGCGCCTCGCCGAAGCGGTGATAAACGACGTCAAGGACCCGGTTTTCGTCAAGGACGAGAACCTTCGCTTCGTCATCGCCAACCGTGCCTTCGCCTCGATCTTCGGCAAGGAGCCGGCGGACATGCTGGGGCTGCGCGGCGGCGACTTCGTGACGGCGGAAGAGGCAGCTGCCTTCGAGGAGACCGAACAGGCGGTGATCGACACCGGCGAGACCTACGAGGTCGAGGAAAACTTCGAGTTCCAGGGCATCGGCCAGTCGCGCGTGGTGCGCAAGAGCCGGGTGACGACGGATGGCGGACGCAACTACGTCGCCTGCTTCATCTTCGACATCACAGAGCTCAAGCGCCGCGAGACCGAGGCCCTGGACGCACGCCGGCACCTGGCCAGCGTGGTCGATTCGCTGCCGACAGGCGTCATCATCTACGATCGTGACGACCGCTTCGTGCTTGCGAATCAGAAGCTTCGCGACTCGATGCCGGAACTCCACACGGTGTGGACGCCGGGAAGTTCCTTCCGCGACGTGATCGCCTACGGCCACGCAATCGGCTATTTCCGCAACAGCGGCGACCCCTCGATCGACGCGCTCTACGACACCGATCCAGAAGCCTGGGTCGAGCGCTACATGGAGCGGCACCGCTCGCAGCACGCCCCCTACGAGCGACTGCATCCCGACGGCCGCTGGTACCAGGTCTACGACACCTGGACCGAGGACGGCTCTTTCGTCGGCGTGCGCGTCGACATCAGCCAGCTGAAGGAGCGCGAGGCGGCGCTGCAGATCAGCACGCGCGACAACGAGATCTTCCGCAACCTCGTCGACAACGTTCCGGTGGCGATATACGCCAAGCGCCCGGACCTCAGGCTCCATTATGTCAACAAGGGCTGGTGCGACCTGACCGGCTTCACGGCCGAACAGGCGCTGGGGCATACCGACGCGGAGATCTTCGGGACCGACGGCGAGGCCTACATGGAAGGCGACCTCGCCGTGCTCGCCACGCGGCAACGGCAGGTGATCGAGGAGACCTTCTCCTCGGCCCATGGCGGGACGCGCTACCAGATCGCCCGCAAGGACGCGATGATCGCCTCCGACGGCTCGCTCTATCTGATCGGCTCGACGACGGACATTACCGAACTGAAGCAGCGCGAGCAGGAACTACGCGAGGCGCAGCACCGCGCCGTCCTCGCCGACCGGGCGAAGTCGGAGTTCCTGGCCAATATGAGCCACGAAATCCGCACGCCGATGAACGGCGTGCTCGGCATGGCGGAACTGCTCGCCAAATCCGACCTCGATCCGAAGCAGCGCACCTTCACCGAAATCATCGTCAAGTCGGGCAACGCGCTGCTCACCATCATCAACGACATCCTCGATTTTTCGAAGATCGATGCCGGCCAGATGGTCCTCGACCCGGCTCCCTTCAATCTCGTCGAGGCGCTCGAGGACGTGGCGACGCTGCTGTCGACGCGGGCCAAGGAGAAGGATCTCGAGCTGATCGTCCGCGTCGAGCCGGGGCTGCCCAGCCATTTCGTCGGCGATGTCGGCCGCATCCGCCAGATCATTACCAATCTCGTCGGCAACGCCATCAAATTTACCGAAGCCGGTCACGTCCTCGTCGAGGTGACGGGCGATCCCGACGTCGGCGGGCCGGGCCTGCGCATCAATGTCGCCGACACCGGCATCGGCATTCCCAGCGACAAGCTGCAACTCGTCTTCGAAAAGTTCAGCCAGGTCGACGCCTCCTCGACGCGCCGCCACGAGGGTACCGGCCTCGGCCTCGCCATCACTGCCCGTCTCGTGGCGATGATGGGGGGCGAGATCGGCGTCGAGAGCGTGCACGGCGCCGGCTCGACCTTCTGGTTCGGCCTGGAACTGCCGGTCGCCGAAGAGCCGTCGCGCGTGCGCGCGGCGCCGCTCGACGTTACCGGCGCGCGCATCCTGATCGTCGACGACAACCAGGTGAACCGCGCGATCCTCTCCGAACAGATGGCGTCGTGGCGGTTCGACGCCTGCGCGGCAAAGAACGGGATCGAAGGCCTCGACGTATTGTCCGCTGCCGCTGCTCGTGGGCTCGACGTCGATTGCCTCATCCTCGACTACCAGATGCCGGGCATGAGCGGGGCCGAAGTGGCGCGCGCCATCCGCGCCAATCCGGCCATCGCGGCGACGCCGATCATCATGCTCACCTCGGTCGACCACTCCGCGTCCAACGCCGGCTACCGCGAGATCGGCATCGATGCGCACCTGATCAAGCCGGTGCGGTCATCGATCCTGCTCGAGACGCTTGTGGCGACGATCCAGAAGCGCCGCGCCGTCGGCGGGGTCGAAACCGCGGAGTATCGCGGCGTACCCGACCGGGACGGCGAAACGGACCGCGGGCCGCCGTCGCCAGAGGTTCGGCCGTCGGTACGTCCCCGCGTGCGCGAAGCGTCCACGCCAGCCGATCCGGCGCGCATCGATATCCTCGTTGCCGAGGACAACGAGGTCAATCAGCTGGTGTTCACCCAGATCCTCGCCGAGACCGGCCTGAGCTTCGAGATCGTCGCCAACGGGCGGCTGGCTGTCGATGCCTGGCAGGAGAGGCAGCCCGGCATGATCCTGATGGACGTGTCGATGCCGGAGATGAACGGCCTGCAGGCGACCGAGGCGATCCGTGCCGCCGAGGCCCGGTCGGGCGGCCACGTCCCCATCGTCGGCGTCACGGCGCACGCCCTGAAGGGTGACCGCGAACGCTGCATCGAGGCGGGTATGGACGACTATCTGCCGAAACCGATCAGCCCGCGCGCCCTGCTCGAGAAGATCGAGCGCTGGAGCCGGGACGGCGCAAGGCGCGAGGCCGGATGAGCGCCGCTTCGCCACCCACTCGCAATGGCGCGATCGCGCCATATCAAAGCCGGTTCCTGTTGGCGAAACTCCCGCTGCTTCGAGCTTCGGCCCGGTAGCTTACGGGCGGGACATGCGACCGCCGGAATCGAGCAGCGTCCCGTTTGCCCCAATTGGGATCTGTCTCCGCGGCGCCTCGCGTCGCAATTCCGGTGACGTAACGCATTCCCGCCCGGATTTTTCGCGACGACCGGATGGAGCGCCAGGAAGTGGCGAGCCATCCGGTCTCCCCCCCAACCGACGGACGGCAAACGCCTTTTCGCCGCGGCGGCCGGGGACAAGCCGGCAACGCCGCGGCGGCCGCTGCCGAGCTTAACCGGCTCGACACAAATCTGTCATCGAACTGTAACAAGGGCGCTTTAAGGCCATCCGCGGGTGCCCGGTCGGGTGCTCCAGAAATTCCGCACAGGAGTAGGCCAGATGAAGAAATTCCTCCTCACGGCGTCGGCTGCGGCCATCGCCCTCGCCGGCTCGGCCGGTATCGCCGCCGCCCGCGATCAGATCAAGATCGTCGGGTCGTCCACGGTGTTCCCGTATTCGCAGGCCGCGGCCGAAGAATTCGCCAACAAGACCGGCAAGCCGGCTCCGGTGGTGGAGTCGACCGGCACGGGCGGCGGTTTCAAGGCGTTCTGCGGCGGCATCGGCCCCGACTTCGCCGACATCACCGGCGCCTCGCGCGCCATCAAGGAGTCCGAGGTGAAGCTCTGCGCCGACAACGGCGTCACCGACATCACCGAGGCGCTGATCGGCTATGACGGCCTCTCGATCGCGCACTCGTCGAGCGCCCCGGAGATGGACCTGACCGAAGAGCAGATCTTCAAGGCTCTCGCCGCCGAACTGCCGGATGGCAAGGGCGGCTTCGCCGCCAACCCGAACAAGAAGTGGTCGGACATCGATCCGTCCCTGCCCGCCTTCGACATCATCGCCTTCGGCCCCCCGCCCACGTCCGGTACCCGCGACGCGTTCGTCGAACTGGTCATGCATGACGGCTGCAAGGGCCTCGACGGCATGGCCGACCTGAAGAAGGCCGACGAGAAGAAGTGGAACGAGGTCTGCTCGCGCATGCGCCAGGACGGTCCCTTCGTCGAGGCCGGCGAAAACGACAACCTGATCGTCCAGCGCCTCGAGGCCGACGCCAACGCGATCGGCATCTTCGGCTACTCGTTCCTCTACGAGAACTCGGACAAGCTGAAGGCCGTGAAGGTCAACGCGATCGCCCCGACCTTCGACACGATCGCCGACGGCTCCTATCCGGTCGCGCGCCCGCTCTTCTTCTACGTGAAGAACGCACACCGCGACGTCATCCCGGGCATGAAGGAGTTCCTCGAGGAGTACGTTTCGGACGCCGCCCTCGGCCCCGACGGATACATGGCCGAGCGCGGACTGACCCCGCTGTCGGCCGACAAGCTCAAGGAAGTGCAGGACGCCGTCCTGAGCGCCAAGAAGCTCGGTTCGTGATAAAGTAAAGAAGTGGCGGG
>CAJPFN010000066.1 GCA_905339215.1 Rhizobiaceae bacterium | reverse complement strand
CTCGACCCTGACCTCGGCCGCTCCCGTCGCGCCGATCAGCGCCAGAGCCCGCCGGTCGCCCTTCTTCACCAAGGTCCGCAGCGCGTGGCGCATGACCCAGCGCTCTTCTGCTGTCCCCGCGGGCCAAGCGCCGAGGCGGTCGAGCAGCCAGTCCGGATGGTCTTTGGCGATGTCGTTGAGGTGGTTGGCCGCCGACTTGCGCACATAGGCGCTGGGGTCGCCGCGCAGCGCATCGGGAATCGGGAAGGTGAGCGACGGATCGGCGATGGCGCGTTCCAGGCGGAACGACCACGGCAGGCGTGGCCGCGAGCCCTCGCTCGCCAGTCGCCGCACGTGCTCGTCGGGATCGCCGATCCAGTCGCGCATCGCCGCAAGCGTGCGTTCGAAGTCGGCGGCGAGGAAGTGGCGCACGGCGAACTCGGCCGAGCCGTACCGGGTGAGGTCGTGCAACGCCTGCATCGCCAGGTCGAAATGGCCGCGGCCGAATAGGGCGACGTATTCGCAAAGTGCGATGGCGGCGAAACCGTGGTCGATGCGCGGCGCCAACTCGCGCAGCAGCCCCGCGGCCGTCGGGAACGGCATCGCCAGCGCTGCGTCCAGCGCGGCAGCCGTCTGCCGCATGCGCTGCATGATGCCGAGATTGTCGAGGTCCTTCGTCGCAACCGCCATGAACCGGTCGCGGTCGAACCCGGGCGCAACCTCGGCCGCCGCGTCGGCGATCGAGGCGAGCCGGGTGCGGTCGAAGATTTCCTTCAGGGCAGGGTAGGCGGGGCGGTCGTCGTCCATGGCGAATCTCCGTGCGCGCGGCAGACTACATCGGGCTGCTGACAGGTTCTGTCAGGAGCCTGCCGCCTGCCGTCTCCGCCCGACGGGATCACGCGATGCTGACAGATCATGGCGGGATTGATTGTTCCGCTTTGAACAATCCTGCGCTATCGTGGACGCCCCGACCAGCAGGAGCCCGCACCCATGTCCGCAACGTCCGGCCGCGCGTCCCCTGCCGCGCTTGGATCGACGCGCTTCGCCGCCTTCGCGCTGCTTGTCGGCAACTTCTTCATCGGCCTGTCGATCCTGGCGCCCGCCGGCATGATCTCCGCTCTGGCCGCCGGTCTGGGTGTTCCGGTCACGCGCGCCGCGCTGCTCATCACGGCCGGCGCCGTGGTGCTGTGCATCGGCTCGCCGCTCGTTGCCTGGGCGACCAACGGGCTCGACCGCCGCCGCCTGCTCGCCGCAAGCCTCGCCATGCTCGCCATCGGCCATGCCGGCTCGGCGTTTGCGCCGGACCTCACGGCACTGCTGGCGCTGCGGCTGGTCTCGATGGCCGCCGCGGCGATCTTCACGCCGCAGGCGGCGAGCACCATCGCCATGATGGTGCCGGAGAAGGAGCGGCCCGGCGCCATCTCCTTCATCTTCCTCGGCTGGTCGCTTTCGGTTGCGGCCGGCCTGCCGCTCGTCGCCTGGGGCGCGGGGCAGTTCGGCTGGCGCTCGATCCATGTCGCGCTCGGCCTTGGCGCGGCAATCGCGGCGCTACTTGTGTGGATACCCGTACCGACCGGCCTGCGCGCGCCGTCCATGTCACTGTCGAGTTGGGGCACGCTGTTCTCCAACCGCCTTGTCGTCTCGCTGATCGCGGCGACGGCCGTAAGCGCGGCCGGGCAGTTCGTCGTTTTCACCTTTCTCGGACCGCTGCTCGCCGGCCTCGCAGGCGCCTCCGCCAACGAGATCGCCGTCATGTTCGCCGTCTTCGGCGTCTCCGGCTTCGTCGGCAATCTCGGCGCGACCCGGCTGGTCGGCCGCCTCGGCGTCTACCGCACCTCGCTGCTCTGCTTCGGTCTGATGGTGGCCGGCGCGCTGGGCTTCGCCGCCGGTGCCGGGCTGTTTGCCGTCATGATCGTCGGGGGCGCGCTCTGGGGGTTGGGCTTCGCCTCGTCGAACTCCATGCAGCAGGCGCGACTTGCCGCCGCGGTGCCGCCGCTCGCGGGCGCGGCGATCGCACTGAACAGCTCGGCGATCTATGTCGGCCAGGCGGTCGGCTCGGCGATGGGCGGGGTGCTCTTCGATGCAGGCCGGCTTGTCGCGATGGGCTTTGTCGCGGCGGCGTTTCTCCTCGCCGCGACCGCGGTCGTCTACTCGACGCGTCCGCGCTGAGGCTTCATCTCCTCGGATTGGCCGGCTCGGCTGCCGCGCCGCAGGCGGCCAGGAACAGCGCCGCGATTGCCTCGACGTCGTGACCTGTCGTCCAGCCACGCGCAGGCCCCAGCGCAAAGCGGGAGACAAGATAGCCGAGGTTCAGGCTGAAGAAGGCACCGGCCAGCGCCTCCGGGGTCTGCGTCGCGGCGATCGCGCCCGCCTCCTGCATGCGTCGCAGATGGCCGACCAGCGGTGCGAACACGCTCGACAGCCAGATCTCGGAGAAGCGTTCGCGGAAGGACGCGTCGCGCAGCAGTTCGCCGAGCAGTACCCGGTAGTTGTCCGGCGACCGCTCCGCCGTGGCGATCCGCTCGGCCAGGAACGCCCGGTGCCAGTCCGCCAGCTCTGCCCGCGTGAAAGGCTGCGGATCGTAGACTCGTGCGAAGGCATCCTGGCGCATCAGGTCGAGCGCCACTTCGGCTATGACGCCCTGTATGAGTCCGGCCTTGCTGCCGAAGTGCTTGAACAGCGTGCGTTCGGTCGTTCCCGCCGCCGCGGCGATCTCGCGGGTCGTCGCAGCCTCGGCGCCGCGCTCGGCGAACAGCGCCACCGCGGCGCGCAGGATCGCCGCGCGGATGGCCGGCGAGGGTTTTCGGCCGGGCTTTCCGCGGCTGCCTTCGTGCGACTCTTCCATGAGGAGTTCCAATTCATATTGCAGACACTTTACATATCGCCGCGACAGGCGTACAGGCATTATATGTAAAGCAAATGCTATACTAAATTCGAACAGGATCGCCCCCATGTCCGTACTTGCCTCGCCTGCTCTCCCGTTCACCGACGAATCTGATCCCCTGCCGCCGCGCTACAATGGCCTACCGCGTCCGCTCGACCTTCCTTTCCCGCTGAAGCCTGTCTCGTCCGCCGACACGGGCGTCGAGACGTTGCGCGACGGCCGCATGAAGTACTGGATCCGCCACGATGTGCTTCGCGGCGTGACGCCGGCGATGCTCTCCTGGTGGTTCCGCAATCTGGAGGGAACGATCGAGTTTGCCGGCCGGCGCTACAACCGTTACCGCTTCTGGCATCCGCAGGACCACGTGCACGCGAGCTATGCGCGGCGTCTTCCGGACGGCTCGATCGGCCCCGGCGCGGCAATCCGCCTGATCGAGGTGCTCGGCCGCAACGAGAAGTTCGTCGTCGACACCGTCACCCACATCGAACGTCTCGACGAAGGCGGCTACATCCACAATCCGGAAGTCGGTGGCCGCACGGGCCTGGCGCGCATGGAATATACGTTCGAGCCCGTTCCCGATGGTACGCTTTACGAGAACTGCCTGATCATCGGTACGTCCAGGTCCATTCTCCGCCTCGCCAATCCGCTGCTCGCGCGACTGGCCTTCGACGACGCCCACGGCCGCGCCTGGCTGCGTCACAACATCGAGGAGGTCGGCATGTTCGAGAACTTCCTCCCGGCGCTCTACCGGCAGGAGACTGGTCGTCGGTCGTGAGGCCGGTGATCCGCTTCGGTCGGGCTGCCGCGGTGCGTTCAGCCGGGATTGGTCTCGGTGCCCTCCGCCCGGCCGGCGAGCAGGACGAGCGCCGCATCGGCCGCCGCATCGATGTAGGCCGGATCGCCATGGATGAGCATCGTCATCATCGCGCCTTCCATGAGCAGCCAGATCTGCCGTGCCAGCATATGGCTGTCGCCGACTCCGGCCGACGCGAGTCTCTCTGCCAGCAGCGTTTCGAGTTCGCTCTTGTGTCGGCGGGCGATGGCACGTGCGGGATGACCCGGCAGGTCGGCGAGTTCGGCGGCCAGGCGCGAATAGCCGGGTCCGGCCCACCGCGGTGTCGACGCCCAGCGCCCGAGGTCGCGGAACAGTGTCGCGACGATCTCCCGCGCGCTGCCGGCATTCGGTGCGAAATCCGTCCGGAAGACGTCGAGCGCGAGTTTGGCCTGCGTTGCCATGACCTGCGCAAGGAGTTCGTCCTTGCTGCCGAAATGCGCATAGAGCGTCCGCTTGGTCACGCCCGACGCGGCCGCGATCTCGTCCACGCCGGAGCGCAGGAAACCCTTCTGCCGGAACAGCCGGAATGCCGCTGCCGAAATGCGCTCGCGGATCTTGTCGCCTCGGGCCACGGCCCATCCTCCAAAAAGTATACCCATTAGTATATTTTTCGGCCGTCCGCATGCGCGAAGATGGGTCTCGTTCGATTAAGGGAGGGCCTTTTCATGTCCGTCGCCATGCCAGTCCGTTCGTCCGAATCCGCCTTCCTCTCTGCGCGTGGCGAACTGGAGGGCCTCTTCGGCGAGCGCCTGTCCATCGCGCGCGCGGTCCGCGAGCAGCATGCGAACACGACGACCTGGGTTGCCGGCGAGCCGCCCGACGCGGTTGCCTTTCCGCGGTCGGAGGCAGAGGTTCAGCAGTCGGTACGGATTTGCGCCCGCCATCGCGTGCCGGTCATCCCTTTTGGGGCGGGCACGTCGTTCGAGGGCCACGTCAACGCGCCGATGGGCGGCTTGTGTCTCGACCTGCGTGACATGAAACGGGTCCTTGCCGTTCGCGCCGAGGATTTCGATTGCACGGTCGAGCCGGGCCTCACGCGCGGGCAGCTGAACGAGTACCTGCGCGACAGCGGTTTGTTCTTCCCGGTCGATCCGGGGGCAGACGCCTCGATCGGCGGCATGGCGTCAACCCGTGCGTCCGGCACGACCGCGGTCCGCTACGGCACGATGAAGGACAACGTGCTTGCGCTGCGTGTCGTCCTGCCCTCGGGAGAGGTGATGACCACGTCCCGGCGCGCCCGCAAGTCGTCCGCCGGCTACGACCTGACCCGGTTGTTCGTCGGCGCAGAGGGAACGCTCGGCGTGATCACCGAACTGACGCTGCGGCTGCACGGCATTCCGGAGGCTGTCTCGGCCGGGATCTGCCCCTTTCCGAGCGTCGCCGCGGCCTGCGATACGGCGATCGCGGCGATCCAGTCCGGCATGCAGATCTCGCGCATCGAACTGCTCGACGAGGTGCAGATCCGTGTCTGCAACGTTCATTCACGCCTTGGGCTGCCCGAGCGCCCGACACTCTTCGTCGAATTCGCCGGAAGCGAGGCCGGGGTCGCCGAACAAGCCGAGCGTTTCGGCGAGATTGTCGCCGACTACGCCGCCGAGCCGTTCGAATGGGCCCGTGACGCCGACGAGAGGGCGCGGTTGTGGCGCGCACGCCACGACGTGTTCTGGGCGCTGCGCTCCTATCGCCCGGGCGCCAGCGTCGTCGTCACCGACGTCTGCGTGCCGATTTCGCGGCTGGCCGAATGTGTTGCCGAGACCAAGCGCGACATCGAGGCTACCGGGATCATCGCTCCGATCGTCGGCCACGTCGGGGACGGGAATTTCCACGCCTCGCCGCTGGTGATGATGAACGATCCGGCGGAGGTCGAGCGCGCCAAAGCCTTCGTTGACCGGGTCGCCGCCCGCGCGCTTTCCATGGAAGGGACCTGCACCGGCGAACACGGGATCGGCGAAGGCAAGAAGCATTTCATGGTCGAGGAACATGGCGCCGTCGCCGTCGAGGCCATGCGCGCCCTGAAGCGGACCTTCGACCCGCTCGGCATCATGAATCCTGGAAAGATCGTCTGACCCCGCGGCGACCTGTCGGTTTTACGGACCTTTCTATCCGGCCAGCGCCAGGCGGCGGTCGGCGGCCTCCGGCGCGAAGGGCCGGATGGTCACGCTGTCGCGGGTCATGGTGACGAAGCTGCCTTGCGGCACCGCCCGCCATTCCGCGCCTTCGCGGTCGAAGGGCTCCGAGACCAGGCAGCGGCCGCCGAGGGTTGCCGCGGCATAGAGCGTCGGCGCCGAGCCGTCGCTGCCGTAGCGCACCGCGTACAGGCGGTCGCCGTCGGAGAAGGCGGCCGTCAGCTTCAGCGCCGGCTCCATCCCGGCGCGACGGGATGCCTCGATGGCCCGCCCCGCCGCGCGCGCCAGCGCGTTTTCGGGATCGTTGTCGAGTCCTTCCTGCAGCATAAGCAGGAACAGCAGTTCGGAATCCGTCGTCCCCTCCATTTGGTCGTAAAGTGCGTCGTCGAGAACGCTTTCCAACGGACGGCGGATCTTCTCGAAGCCGCCGATCTGGCCGTTGTGCATGAAGCTCCAGCGGCCGGCGACGAAAGGATGGCAGTTGGCGCGGCTGGTTGCGCCCCCCGTTGAGGCTCGGACATGGGCGAGGAACAGGCCGGAACGGATCTGCCGGCAAAGGCTCTTCAGGTTCGGATCCGACCACGCGGGCAGGATGTCGCGATAGAGCCCGGGCTCGGACCGCGTCCCGTACCAGGCGACGCCGAAGCCGTCGCCGTTGGTCGGCGTCTTCGCCTCGAGCGCATGGTGGCTCTGCGCGATCAGCGAATGACAAGGCGCGGTGACGATGTCCTCTAGGAATACCTCATTGCCGAGATAGGCCGCCCATCGGCACATCAGTCCGTCCTGCCTCTCCTGCTCGTCCGCTCGTAGAGCTCGCGGATGATCCCGCTCGCCGTAGTCTCGAACAGAAACGGCAAGAAAGCGTGAACGAGTGCCGCGCCGCCGGCGGCGAACAGGCGCGAGGCGAACCACGCGGCGAACGCCATGTGGCCGAAATAGGTCTCGCCGACCGATGCCGGGTGACGGGTGAACAGTTGCGCGGCGCGCGAGGTCATGGCGGATCTCCCTCTTGTTTGTGTCGCAGTTTGCACGGCGCGTACCGGGAATGTGTCCCAATTCTTCTTCCGGAGTCGGAAAAATCGGGATAAACATCCCACGATGGCCACGGAAATCGACGAGATCGACCGGCGTATCCTCGCCGAACTGCAACGCGACGGCTCCCTCTCGGTCGAACGGCTGGCGGAGCGCGTGCACCTGTCGCGCAATGCCTGTTGGCGGCGCGTCAAGCGGCTCGAGGACGACGGCGTCATCGCCGGCCGCGTCGCCCTGGTGGATGCCGAGAAGGTCGGCCTCGGCCTGTCCGTCTTCATCATGGTCCGCACATCGAACCACGATCCGGAATGGTTGGCGACGTTCCGCTCGGCGGTAACGACGCTTCCCGAGATCACCGGCGTCTATCGCATGACCGGCGATCTCGATTACGTGCTGCGCGCCCGCGTCGCCGACGTGAAGGCTTACGACCGTCTCTACCAGCGCCTCATCGCGAAGGTGCCTCTCGCCGATGTCTCCGCCTCCTTCGTCATGGAGGAGATCAAGGAGACCACGGCGCTTCCGCTGTGAGGTGGGCAGGCGCGATCCCGGTGCATGACGGAGTTTGGTGGTTGACCGCACGATGGGCCGCTGGCTAGGAGCAGCCGAACGTCCGGAGCGCCGCGCCATGATCCCCTCTCTCGTCGTCGTCCGCCTGCCCCATTCGCAGGGCCTGCCGCTGCCCGCCTACGAGACCGCCGGCGCGGCGGGCATGGACCTGCGCGCCGCGGTGCCCGAGGACCGGCCGCTCATTATCCTGCCGGGCAGGCGCGCTCTGGTTCCGACCGGTCTCGTCTTCGAGATCCCCGCCGGTTTCGAGGGCCAGGTCCGGCCGCGCTCGGGCCTCGCGTTGAAGAACGGCATCACCTGCCTCAACACGCCCGGCACGATCGACAGCGACTACCGCGGCGAGGTGAAGGTCCTGCTCGTCAATCTCGGCGACGAGGACTTTTCCGTCACCCGCGGCATGCGCGTCGCCCAGTTCGTCATCGCCCCTGTCGCCCGCCTTGCCGTCGAGGAGCAAAGTCTCGCATCGGCCACGACGCGTGGCGCCGGCGGCTTCGGCTCGACGGGCATCGCATGAGGGTCGCAACCGCGCGGCCCGACCTGGTGATCTTCGACTGCGACGGCGTCCTCGTCGACACCGAGGCGCTCGGCAACCGGCGGCTTGCCGAATGGCTGACTGATGCCGGCTTTCCGATAGCCTACGAGGACTGCCGCCGCCGCTTCATGGGCCGCAGCATGGTCTCGGTGCAGGCCGAGGTGGAGGCGGCGGGTGTCAGCCTCGGCCCCGACTTCCCCGACCGCTGGAACGCGGCGCTGCCTCAGCTCTTCGCCGCGGGCGTCGAGGCGATCCCGCATGTCCGCGAGGCCGTCGAGGCGGTCCGCGACGCCGGCCTCGCCTGGTGCGTGGCGTCTTCGGCACGCGTTTCCAAGATGATGATTACCCTTGGCGCCACCGGCCTCTTGCCGCTGTTCGAGGGGCGCATGTTCAGCTCCACCATGGTCGCCCGCGGCAAGCCGTTTCCCGACCTCTTCCTCCACGCCGCCGAAGTCATGGGCTATCCCGCGGCCGCCTGCGCCGTCGTCGAGGACAGCGTCGCCGGCACGCTCGCCGGGCGCGCCGCAGGGATGGCTGTCTTCTCCTATTGCGGCGATCCGTTCAACGATCGCGCCGAGCTTGCGGCGGCCGGCGGCATCCTCTTTGACGACATGCGCGAACTGCCGGGCTTGATGGCAATCGGCTGACGGCGATGCGCCATCGCAGGATACACTAACCTCGGCTATGGTCCGCGCAGCCCCGGAGGCAGAAACCGATGAGCGCCAAGACTCGATCCCTGTTCGCCTGGCTCAGCGCCGTCCTCGCTGCGCTCTGGCTCGGCCTTGCGTCGGCATCGGCCGCCGAGGTCGCCTTTCCGGCGCCCGGTGACGCCGTGCCCGGTGCCGGCGGCATCACTTATCTCGACCTGCTGCGCGAGATCGTTCCCGACCTCGAGTTATCCGGTTCCGTCTACCGCGGCACGCGGGTGGTTCGGCTTCGCCACATCGCCGGACCCGAGTACGAAAGCGAGCCGCCGGACGAACCGGCGGTCGCGACTTTCTCCGTCTTCCCGCTCGACGGGCGCGGACGCGTCCTGCTGCTCGTCGACCTCGGCATGGCGCGCGATGCCGCCCAGGGCTACGCGGTCCTGGCGCTCTTCGACCCCGCCGCCACGCCGCGACTGCTCGATGCCGCCGATGTCGCCTTCGACCGCATGACCTGGTTCCTCGATCCCGCCAGCCTCGATCTCGGCGCGGGGCGCCTGGCGATCCTGACCATGAGCATGCATGCCAACTCCAGCCAAGCTTATGTCAGTAATGGCATCATCCTGTTTGACGCGGACCGGCTCTCGCTGATCGACAGCGTCTTCACCTTCAGCGACAAGTCCTGCGCCTTCGAACGCAGTCAGCAGGCCGGCATCGAGACGGCCGGCGCCGCCGAGCGCGCCGAGATCGTCGTGACGGTCACCGAAAGGACCGTAGCGACCGGGGCCGATTGTGGCGGCGAGGCAGTGCCTGAACCGTCCGGGCGCACGATACGCGCGGTTTATGCATGGGACGCTGCGGAGTCGCGCTATCGCGTCGACGGCGATGCGCTGCAACAGCTCGCCTCGGAAAACGCCGAGCGCTTCTGACACGGGCAGAGCCGGTTCCGCCAGACCCGTCCAGTCCCCTCGCGGAAGCCAGCGCCGACTTTGTCAGGAGTGATCATGTCCGCTGCGGCACGGTCTGGTAGCGGCACTGTTGCCGGCCTAGCATACGCGACACCGAAGACGTGGAGCCGAACATGCACAGGAACACCGGCGCGGCCTTCCGCGCGTTGCACGAGCGTCCCGGCGCTTTCGTCATTCCCAATCCCTGGGATGTCGGCTCGGCGAAGTTCCTTGCCGCGCTCGGCTTCGAGGCGCTGGCGACGACCAGCGCCGGCTATGCCTTCTCGCGGGGTCTGCCGGATGGCGGCGTCGGCTTCGACGAGATGATCGCCCATTGCCGGGAACTCGCCGCGGCGACCGCCCTGCCCGTCTCGGCCGACCTGGAGAAGGGCAGGGGCGACAGTGCCGATTCTGCGGCCGAGACGGTCTTCGCCGCCGAAGCGGCCGGCCTCGCCGGCTGTTCGCTGGAAGACTTCTCCGGCGACGAATCGGACCCGATCTACGATCTGTCGCTCGCGGTCGAGCGCGTCGCTGCGGCGGCCGAGGCTGCGCGCGCGCTGAAACCCGATTTCGTCTTCACGGCGCGTGCAGAAAATTTCCTGCACGAGCGGCCGGATCTCGACGACACCATCCGCCGCCTGCAGGCCTTCGAGAAGGCGGGCGCCGACGTTCTCTACGCGCCGGGGTTGACCACGTTG
The DNA here is from genome assembly GCA_905339215.1 of Rhizobiaceae bacterium. Taxonomy (GTDB): domain Bacteria; phylum Pseudomonadota; class Alphaproteobacteria; order Rhizobiales; family Rhizobiaceae; genus DUSC01. Next base: position 39,691 of record CAJPFN010000066.1, on the reverse strand, counting down.
GATCAGGTGAGGGCAGTCTGCTCGGCGGTGACGAAGCCGGTCAACGTGCTCGCGGTACCGGGTTTCACCGTCGCCGCGCTGGCCGAGGCGGGGGTGAAGCGTGTCTCCCTCGGCTCCAAGCTCGCCGTCGCCGCCTTCTCGGGCCTCGACGAGGCGGCGCGGGAAATCCTCGATCACGGCACGTTCGATTTCGCCCGGAAGGGCGTCTCCTATGCGCGACTGCAGGGGCTGTTCGCAAAGAGCTGACCGGGGTCGGGCATCCCGCGCCGTCATCCGCGCCCCCGGCAGCAGGCGGCGCCCCGCTTGACAATCCCCGTCGATCGGCCCTTGAAATCGGCATGGACAAGCTCACCGTCATCGACATGCACACCGGCGGCGAGCCGGTCCGGATCGTCACAGGCGGCTATCCGCCGATCCCCGCCGGCACCATCCTCGAGAAGCGCGCCTGGGTACGCGAGAACCTCGACCATTTGCGGAAAATGCTGATGTTCGAGCCGCGTGGCCACTACGACATGTACGGCGTCCTGCCGGTCGAGCCCGACCTGCCCGGTGCCGACCTCGCCGTTCTGTTCATGCACAACGAGGGCTACTCGACCATGTGCGGTCACGCCGTCATCGCGCTCGGGCGATACGCCGTCGACCAGGGCATCGTCGCGGCGATCGAGCCGCTGACGACGGTCAACATCAAGTGCCCGTGCGGCATGGTCGTCGCGTCGGTCGAGGTGAAGGACGGCAAGGCCGGGGCGGTGTCGTTCGAGAGCGTGCCCGCCTTCCTCCATGCCCGCGACCTGTCGGTCGACCTGCCTGGACGCGGCCGCATCGCCTTCGACGTTGCCTATGGCGGCGCCTTCTATGCGCTCGCCGACTGCAGCCAGTTCGGCCTCGCCTTCGGCCGCGACCGCGCCCGCGACTTCGTCGACGCGGCCACCGCGCTGACCGAGCGAGTGAAGCGCGACGTGCCGCTCTCGCATCCCGACCATGCCGACCTCGCCTTCCTCTACGGCTCGATTCTCACCGACGGCGGCAACGGTTCGGGCGGCATCGCCACGCGCAACGTCTGCGTCTTCGCCGAGGCCGAGGTCGACCGCTCGCCGACCGGTTCCGGCGTCACCGCCCGGCTCGCCGCCATGCACGCCAAGGGCGAGGCCGGCGTCGGCCAGCCGCGCCTGTTCGAGAGCATCGTCGGCTCGCGTTTCACCGGCGAGGTCGCGCGCCAGGTCGCGCTTGCCGACGGCAGGCAGGGCATCGTCGCCCGCGTCGGCGGCCGCGCCCACTATTCCGGCAGGGCGGAATACTGGGTGGAGGACGGTGACGAGCTGGGCAGGGGGTTTCTCGTGCGGTGAAGCCGCCTAGGCGCCACGATCCATCAATCCTGCTGATTCCTGCATTCCAAGTTCTCGCTTCTCCCGCCTTCGCGCCTCTGCCATAAGCGCGCCATGACCCTCACCGGCTTTATCGCCTATTCCGGCGCCCTCGCGATCGCCGCCGCCATCCCTGGCCCCGGCGTCACCGCGCTGGTGGCGCGTGCGCTTGGCTCCGGCTTCCGCTCGTCGCTGTTCATGGCCTTCGGCCTGGTCGTCGGCGACCTGACCTACCTGACAGCGGTGGTTCTCGGCCTCGTCTTTGTCGCGCAGACGTTCGGCACAGTGTTCCTGATCATCAAGTGGCTCGGCGTTGCCTATCTCACCTGGCTAGCCTGGACGTTCTGGAGGAGCGGCATTTCCGCCGAGACCGTCGAGGCCAGACGCGGCAGCGGCGGCGCGCTGGCCGCCATCGCCTCCGGCCTTGCGGTGACCCTCGGCAATCCGAAGACGATGATCTTCTACCTCGCCATCACGCCGACCATCGTCGACCTCGCCACCATCACGGCGGCCGACTATGCGGTGCTCGCGGCGATCACGGTCGTGGTGCTGCTTGTCGTTCTCGTACCCTACCTCGTCCTGGCGGCGAAGGCGCGCTGGTTCCTGTCCTCGCCGCGCGCCCTGAAGGCACTCAACCGCACCGCCGCGGGCTTCATGATGGGTGCGGCGGCGGCCATCGCCGCGCGCCATTAGCAGCCGCGGCCCGCCCGGCGCTTTTTTCCCTGGCGAACCCCTCGGCATCGGCGCGGATTGCCCTTATGTTCGCCGGGAACCGCAAGGGAGCGAAACGATGAACAAGCCGGAAACCTCTGCCCGCGTCCCCGGTCGCGGCCGGGTCTTCAATTCCATCACCGAGACGATCGGCGACACGCCGCTGGTGCGCCTCGACAAGTTCGCGCGCGAGAAAGGCATCGTCGCGAAGCTGCTGGGCAAGCTCGAGTTCTTCAATCCGATCGCCAGCGTCAAGGACCGCATCGGCGTGGCCATGATCGAAGCGCTCGAGGCCGCCGGCCGCATTACGCCGGGCAAGACCGTGCTCGTCGAGCCGACCTCGGGCAATACCGGTATCGCGCTCGCCTTCGCCGCGGCCGCAAAGGGTTATCGGCTGATCCTCACGATGCCGGAGACGATGTCGATGGAGCGGCGCAAGATGCTGCTGCTCCTCGGCGCCGAACTCGTCCTGACTGAGGGCGCCAAGGGCATGAAGGGCGCCATTGCCCGTGCCGAGGAACTTGTCGCCACGCTCCCAGACGCGATCATGCCGCAGCAGTTCGAGAATCCCGCCAATCCGGAGATTCACCGGCGAACTACGGCCGAGGAGATCTGGAACGACACAAAGGGCGCGGTCGACATCTTCGTCTCGGGCATCGGTACCGGCGGCACCATCACGGGTGTCGGCCAGGTGCTCAAGGCGCGCAAGCCGGGCGTAAAGGTCATTGCCGTCGAGCCGGAGGCCTCGCCGGTACTCTCTGGAGGCCAGCCCGGTCCGCACAAGATCCAGGGCATCGGCGCCGGCTTTGCCCCGAAGATCCTCGACACCACGGTCTATGACGAGATCGTAACGGTCACCAACGAGGACGCCTTCGCCAATGCCCGGCTGCTGGCCAGGCTCGAAGGTGTGCCGGTCGGCATCTCCTCCGGCGCCGCCCTCCAGGCGGCGGTCGTCGTCGGCTCGCGCCCCGAGAACGCCGGCAAGACGATAGTCGTCATCATACCGTCCTTCGCCGAGCGCTACCTGTCGACGGCCCTGTTCGAGGGCCTCGGCGGCTGAGCGGGCGCCGCGAGGCCCCCTGCGACCCTGGCCCATCCGATAGCCCGGCCTGCCGTTGACGGATAGCGGGCCGCGGTGCTGGTGTAAGGACGAGGGGGCGTCCGCGCCCATCCGATCCGCGCCAGTCTGTCGGACCGCGGGACGGACCCGAGGGGAGGGAAACCATGTACACACTCTACAGCCGCCCGGGATCGGGCGGTTTCGTCGCCGAAGCGGTCCTCGAAATGGCGGGGCTGCCGGTGATGCTCATCAATGTTGCGAAAGCCGAGCCGCCGGCCGAGTTCCTCGCCATTAGCCCGCTCGGCCAGGTACCGGCGCTAATCCTGCCCGACGGGCGGGCAATGACGGAATCGGCCGCGATCTCGATCCTGGTCGCTGACCTTCATCCCGAAGCCGGCTTGGCGCCCGCAATCGATTCACCGGCGCGGCCGGATTTCCTGCGCTGGATGTTGTTCATGTCGTCGGCGCTCTATCCGGCGCTGCTGCGCTACTTCTATGCCGATCGGTACACGACCGCGCCCTCGGGCGTCGAAGCGGTCAGGGCGGCTGCGCTCGCCGAGACGGACCGCCTGTTCGCGGTCGTCGATACGGCGCTGGGCGGCCGCGGATGGCTCGCCGGTGACCGGATGTCGATCGCCGACGTCTATCTTCTGATGCTCGCCCACTGGCATCCCGTCGGCGACCGCCCGCGTGACGAGTGGGTGCGCATCGTTGATCTCTGTACCCGTCTGCGCGCTCATCCGGTCGTCGACCGCCTGAATCGCACCCACCGCTTCTGGTAACCGGGGCCGCGGTTGCGGCCGTCCCGCCGGGCGGAAGTGTCTTTATGGGTTGGCAATCTTGCATCCATGAACCAGTATCGCCCTCCCGCGCCGGGTGAGGGCGGCGCCGAAGTGCAAGCAACGGAGGAATGTTCATGCAGAAGATCGCCAGGAAACTCGTCGCCGCGGGCGCATTCGCGCTCGTCTTCGCCGCCGGCACGGCGAAAGCCGAGCAGTTCATCAACGTGCTCACCGGGGGTACATCGGGCGTCTACTATCCGCTCGGCGTCGCCCTTTCAGAGATCTACGGCAAGAACATCGAGGGCGTCCGCACGCAGGTGCAGGCGACCAAGGCCTCCGTCGAGAACCTGAACCTCATCCAGCAGGGAAAGGGCGAGATCGCGTTCGCGCTGGGCGATTCCGTCAAGGCCGCCTGGGAAGGCGACGCCGACGCCGGCTTCCCGGGCAAGCTCGAAAAGCTGCGCGCCATCGCCGCGATCTATCCAAACTACATCCAGGTCGTCGCCTCGCAGGAATCCGGAATCAAGGAGTTCTCCGACCTGAAGGGCAGGAGCCTGTCAGTCGGCGCGCCGAAGTCCGGCACCGAACTCAACGCCCGCGCCATCTTCGGCGCCCTGGGCATGAGCTACGAGGACCTCGGCAAGACCGAGTACCTTCCCTTCGGCGAATCCGTCGACCTGATCAAAAACCGCCAGCTCGATGCGACGCTGCAGTCCGCCGGCCTCGGCGTTGCCTCGATCAAGGACCTCGCCGTCTCCGTACCGATCACCGTCGTCGCCGTGCCGGAAGGCGTCGCCGAGAAGCTCGGCGCGCCGTTCCAGGCCGCCACCATCCCCGCCGGCACCTACGCAGGCCAGACGGCTGACGTGGCGACGCTCGCCATCACCAATATCCTCGTCACCAGCGCCGACGTCTCCGACGAGGTCGCCTACCAGATGACGAAGCAGCTCTTCGACAACCTCGACACCATGGTGGCCGCGCACAAGGCCGCTTCGGGGATCAAGCTCGAGGAGGCCGCCAGGGGCCTGCCCATCCCGCTGCACCCGGGAGCGGAGCGCTTCTTCAAGGAGAAGGGCCTGATGTAATCCCGCATCGGCGGCGCCCCGCGGCGGCTTTCCGCCGTTCGCGGGGCCGGCCGACAGTCCGGCGAGCGGGGGGGAGGATGACCGACAAGGCAGGAGTGGCCGCTCAGGGAGCGGCGGTCCACGATCCCACGGGAGAAGGCTTCCCCGGGGGGCTGAAAGGTCGTCTACTGTTCTGGATCGCGGTCGCCTTCTCCGCCTGGCAGATCGCCACCGCAGCCCATCTGATCTCCGTACCGAGCCAGGTGCTGCGCGCGGCCCATGTCGGCTTCCTCCTGCTCCTCGCCTTTCCGCTGGTTGCGGCCGCGCGCGGCGCGAGCACGGCGGGCCGGGCGCTCGCCTGGCTTCTCGCATCGGCCGGCGTCGCCGTCGCCGTCTACCAGTATGTCGAATATGCCCCGCTGATCCTGCGCGCCGGCGACCTGAACGGCGTCGACATCGCCTTCGGCGTCGTCGCCCTGGTGACGGTCTTCGCCGCGTCCTGGGTGATCATGGGCCCGGCGCTGCCGATCATCTCGGGCCTTTTCCTGATCTACGCCCTGTTCGGCGAGTTCCTGCCGGCGCCGCTCGACCATCGCGGCTACGACTTCGCCCAGGTAATCGACCAGATGGCCTACGGCACGGAGGGTATCTACGGCATCCCGGTCTACGTCTCGGCGACCTACATCTTCCTCTTTATCCTGTTCGGCTCGTTTCTCGAGCGCGCCGGCATGATCCGCCTGTTCACCGACGTCTCCATGGGTCTCGTCGGCCACGCCCGTGGCGGCGCGGCCAAGGTCGCGGTGATCGCCTCGGGGCTGATGGGCACGATTTCCGGCTCCGGCGTTGCCAATGTCGTCACCACCGGCCAGTTCACGATTCCCCTGATGAAGCGTTTCGGCTACCGCGCCGCCTTCGCCGGCGGCGTCGAGGCGACGGCCTCCATGGGCGGACAGATCATGCCCCCTGTCATGGGCGCCGTTGCCTTCATCATGGCCGAGACGCTTGGAGTCGAATACTACGAGGTCGTCAAGGCTGCCCTCATTCCGGCGCTACTCTACTTCGCCTCGGCCTTCTGGATGGTCCACTTGGAGGCCGGCAGGCACGGACTGATCGGCCTGCCGCGCGCCGACCTGCCGTCGCCGCTGGAAGCGGTGCGCCGCGGCTGGTACCTGATCCTGCCGCTCGCCGTCCTCGTCTGGCTCCTGTTTTCCGGCTATACGCCGCTCTACGCCGGTACGATCGGGTTGGCGCTGACCGTGCTGCTCATCCTCGGCGGATCGGTGGCCCTCGGCATCCCCTCCACCGTGTTGCGCGTCCTTTTCTGGATCGGTCTCGGCCTCGTAGCCGCGAGCTTCCTCCGCGTCGGCATCAACGCCATCCTCGTTGCGGCGGTGGTGCTCGTCGCCGCCAACCTGGTCGTTGCCGGAGGACGCGACACGCTGGCGGCCTGCCGCGATTCCCTCGCCGAAGGCGCGCGCACCGCGCTTCCCGTCGGCGTCGCCTGCGCCGTCGTCGGCGTAATCATCGGCACGATGACGCTGACCGGGGTGGCGACCACGTTCGGCCAGTTCATCGTCTCGGTCGGCGAGAAGAGCCTGTTCCTGTCGCTCCTCCTGACCATGGTCACCTGCATCATCCTCGGCATGGGCATCCCGACCATCCCGAACTACATCATCACTTCCTCCATCGCCGGCCCGGCGCTTCTGGAACTCGGCGTGCCGCTGCTCGTCAGCCACATGTTCGTCTTCTATTTTGGCATCCTCGCCGACCTGACGCCGCCGGTGGCGCTCGCCTGCTTCGCCGCTGCGCCGATCGCCCGCGAAAAGGGGCTGAAGATTTCCATCGAGGCGGTAAAGATCGCGGCGGCGGGCTTCGTCATCCCTTTCATGGCGGTCTACACGCCGGCGCTGATGCTGCAGGATGGCGGGCCGCTCGCTGCGGCGATCGGCTACTGGCCGGCGGTCGGCTACATCGTCGTGAAGACGGTGCTGGCGGTCGCGCTGTGGGGGGCGGCCGTCATCGGCTTCCTCATCGCGCGCATGACGCTTGCGGAGCGCCTTGCGGCGGTAGCGGCGGCGTTCACGCTCGTGGCGGCACTCCCCGTTACCGACGAGGTCGGCTTCGCCCTCTCCGCGATCCTCTTCACCTGGCACTGGCGGCGCTCGCGTCGGGGCGCGCCCGGGGTCGCGCCGAGGGCCAGAGGATGAGCCTGTGCATCCTGGCCGCCGGCAAGACGACCGTGCTCGTCGTCTCGGCCTTCACCCTCTCCTGGACCCATTCGGTCGAGCGCACGGAGTGGCGCGAGGACTGGCTGGTCGAACCTGCGGGGCTGCGCCTCGTCGAGGCGCGGGTGAGGGGATCGGGCGCCGGCATGGAGCCCGCCGAGGGCGCCGTGCTGGAAGACGGCTGGTACGTCTACCGGCCGGGCCGACCGCCGCAGGCGTCGCTACTGCTTGCGGCATCGGGCGCGACCGGGGAGGGTTGGCGTCTGTGTTCGGGGGGAGAGTGCCTGTCGCTCGGCGCGCGGACCGGAGAGGCCGTCGAGATCGCGCCCTGCGCGGGCGCCGGTCCATGAGCGGCTGCCAGCCTCAGGCGTAGCGCGCGGCGGCAGCGCGGCGGGCGCAGGCCGGCCCGGGACCGCGCATGTAGTGCCGCTCGGGGCGGTAGGTCGGCGCGATGAACTCGCGCAACGCGAATGCAAAACCCTTGATGTGACGCCGCAATGCCATTGCTCTGGTCCCTAACCCTCGGATGTCCCTTCCGAATGTGGGTGGATCATACGCCGCGCCGGTGAATACTCCGTGAACGGCATATTAATGTTTGCGCAAAACGCCTTGGAATCATGACGGAAACCGGTGGGAATCGCGGCATTCCCGGGGCGCCCGCGCAATTTTCCGCGTTGTGGTTTTTCGGCAACGCCATCCTTCCCGGAGAACCGGTGCGGACGCCCCCCACGGCGGCTCGAATTTTCGGAACCGGGCGAACGGTCGCCCGTTGTCTTCGCGGGCGGGGGCTGCCGCGCCGGCGTGCGCCGACGCCACCCTCAAGACCACGAAACAGGAAGGGAGAGAGCCATGGGCTTCTTTTCGAAGGACATCAAGAGCCTGGACGATCTGTTCGTCCACACGCTCCGCGACATCTACTACGCGGAGAAACAGATCCGCGACGCGCTTCCCGACATGATCGAGAAGGCAACCAACCCGATGCTCAAGCAAGGCTTCCAGAAGCATCTGGAGGAGACCAAGGGCCACATCGCACGCGTCGAGGAAGTCTTCCGCATGCACGGCGTGTCGGCGAAGGAAGTCGATTGCCCGGCCATTGACGGCATCCTTGAGGAGGCCCACGAGGTTGCCGGCGAGGTCGACGACAAGCAGGTGCTCGACGCGGCCCTCATCGCCGCCGCGCAGGCGGTCGAGCACTACGAGATGACCCGCTACGGCACGCTGGTCGAGTGGGCGAAGCAGCTCGGCCGCGCCGACTGCGCGTCGGTGCTGAAGCAGAACCTCGACGAGGAGAAGGCGACCGACAGGAAGCTGACCGAGCTCGCCGAAAGCAAGGTCAACCTGGCCGCCGCCGAATAGCGGTAGGCGTCGCTGGCCGCCCCGAAAGGCAGGCCGCCGGCGGGAACGGCGCGTATCCCCAGCGCTGCCGTTCCCGCGCGTTTCTCGTTCGTCTGCCGTGCTACCCTGGCGGCGAGCGTCAAGTCGCCTCGGCGAAGAACAGACGGCTGAAAGTCTCCTTGCCCTTCGGCGTGAACCTGATTGCCCGGCCGCCCTCCTCGCGCCGTGCCCATTTCGCCGAAATCGCCATGTCGTAGATCGCCGCTCCCAACGACCCGGCGAGATGGCTCCGCCTGACGCTCCAGTCGAGGCAGGCGCGGCAGACCGGCCGCCGCCCCTCGCGCAGTGCGCCGACATCGATGCCGATGCCGGCGAAGAACGGAGCGCCTCTGGCCGACAGTTCCAGGCGCTCCCCTTTCCGTTCGATGATGCCGCGTGCGCAGAGCCCGTCGAGCAGCGCCACGCCCATCGTGCCGGCGAGGTGGTCGTAGCAAACGCGGGCGTCGCGCATACCGGCGTCGCGCGGCCCCGGCAGCACCTTCTTCGGGCCGAGCGCCGAAGCGACGCCCATGATCGATTCCAGCATTGCCGCCACCTGGTGATCGGCGAGCCGGTAGTAGCGGTGGCGCCCCTGCCGCGTCACGCGCGTCAGCCCGCCGTCGGCGAGCTTTGAAAGATGCGCGCTCGCCGTGGGTAGCGTCACGCCTGCTTCCAGCGCAAGTTCGCTCGCCGTCAGCGCCGTGCCGCCCATCAATGCCGCCAGCATGTTGGCGCGTGCCGGGTCGCCGACGAGGCTGCCGATCAGTGCGAGATCCGTTCCTGCTTTCATGGTTCGATCCTCATCGAAGCATTCTCGCTTTGAAAGCACTATCCTGGCTTCGTTTCAAGGAGCCGACGATGGATGCAGACATGACCATCTCCCAAGAACCGGCGACACTCCGACGCCGCATGCTGCCGCTGACCGCCGGTCTGCGGAGCATGTTTCGCGGCTTGGCGGGCTGGTACGACTGCCACCTTCAGCGCCGCGCCCTGGCCGAACTCGACGAGCGCCTGCTTCTCGACGTCGGCCTGACGCGCGCGGACGTCAGGCGCGAATGCCGCAAGCTTTCCTAACAAGAACCGGAGAACAAACGCTTCGATCGTGAGCGAAGCATCGATGCACTTTTAAAAAGGAGATAACGATGACCGTAACCTGCTTCATCCGATACGAGATCGATCCCTTCCGGCGCGACGCCTTCGCCGAGTATGCGCGCGTCTGGGGTCAGGCGATTCCGCCTTGTGGCGCCGATCTCGTTGGCTATTTCGCGCCGCACGAGGGTTCGGCGACCACCGCCTACGGCGTCTACAACGTCGACAGCCTCGCCGCCTACGAGGCCTACCGGGCCTGTCTCGCCGACAGCGAACTCGGCCGGCGGAACTACGAGTTCGCCCGGCGCGAGCGCTTCATCCTGAAGGAGGACCGCATCTTCCTGAAGCTTGTCTCTGCGCCCCATGCGCAGGGAGGATCGGAATGATCGCCGTCATCTTCGAGGTCGAGCCGGCGGAAGGAAGTCGCGATGCCTATCTCGCCATGGCGGCCGGCCTGAAGCCGCTGCTCGAGGACGTCGACGGCTTCGTCTCGGTCGAGCGCTTCCAGAGCCTCGCCGACTCGGCGCGGATGCTGTCGCTGTCATTCTGGCGCGACGAGGCGGCAGTTGCTGCCTGGCGCGCCACGGCCGAACACCGCGCGGCGCAGGCTGCCGGCCGCGGTGGCATCTTCGCCGGCTACCGGCTGCGCGTCGCCCATGTGCTGCGCGACTACGGCATGCGCGAGCGCGAACAGGTTCCCGCCGACAGCCGCGAGGCGAACGGCTGAGCGGCCGTCAGGCGCTTCCGATCAGCACGCCGGCGGCGAACACCAGCGCCCCGCCGAGCACCACCTGGAAGGTCGCGCGCAGGAACGGCGTCTCCATGTAGCGGTTCTGGATGAAGGCGATCGCCCACAGTTCGACGAAGACCACGATCGCGGCGACCGTCGTCGCCGTCCAGAAGTTCGGGATCAGGTAGGGCAGGGCGTGGCCGAGCCCGCCCACCGCCGTCATGATGCCCGAGGCAAGCCCGCGCTTCAGCGGCGAGCCGCGGCCCGACAGCTTGCCGTCGTCGTGCGCGGCCTCGGTGAAGCCCATCGAGATGCCGGCGCCGACCGAGGCCGACAGGCCGACGAGGAAGGTCTGCCAGGTGTCGCCGGTGGCGAAGGCCGCGGCGAAGATCGGCGCCAGCGTCGACACCGAGCCGTCCATCAGGCCGGCCAGCCCCGGCTGGACATAGGTTAGAATGAACTGGCGGCGCTCCGCCGTGCGCTCCTCCGCCTGCACGTCCGCGGGTACGTGGGTCTGCTCCATGCTCTGGGCGACGGCCTCGTGTTTGCCCTCGGCCGCGGCGAGGTCGCCGAGCAGTTTGCGCGTCGAGGCGTCCGATGTCCGTTTCGCCGCCTCCTCGTAGAAGCGCTGCGCCTGACGCTCCATCTCCGCCGCCTGGCCGCGCACCCTGTCGATGCCGAGCGGCCGCACCAGCCAGTCCGGCTTGCGCTCGTAGAAGCCGCGCACATGCTCGCGGCGGATCAGCGGAATGCGCTCGCCGAAGCGGGCGCGGTGCAAATCGATCAGGGCTGCGCGGTGGCTGTCCTCCTCCTCCGCCATGGCGTCGAATATCTTTGCCGACTGCGGGAACGCTTCGCGGACGCCGTCCGCATAGGCACGATAGATGCGGCCGTCGTCCTCCTCCGACGAGATGGCGAGGGCGAGAATCTCCTGCTCCGAGAGCGAATCGAAGGAACGGCGGCCGAAGCCGAAGACGCGGGAAAGCATGACTGTCGATGTCCAGATTAGAATTATTCTAAACTTATCGCCCTCGCGGCCTCTGTTCAACGCCTGATCGTCCTTCCGCCGACCGTGCGCCGATCTGGCCCAGTGCCACCGCGTCAGGCTGCACCGATCGATGGATCACATCTTTTCATTGGTGAGCCGGCGCCCGCCGGGCCACACTCGCGGCCGACTCGCTGGGTGACCTTGTCATGGATGCTACCGCCATTGCCGTTCCCGGGATAGATGACGTGCGCGCCGCCGCGCGGCGGCTGGCCGGCGTCGCGGTGGTCACGCCGCTCCTCGAAAGCGCCGAAGTGAACGAGCGGCTCGGCGGGCGCATCCTCTTCAAGGCCGAGACCCTGCAGCGCACCGGCTCGTTCAAGATCCGCGGCGCCTACAACAAGATCGCCGCGCTGGGTCCCGAGGAAAGGGCGCGCGGCGTCGTTGCCTTCTCGTCGGGCAACCACGCGCAGGGCGTAGCCGAGGCGGCACGCCTCTTCGGCATCCGCGCCGTCATCGCCATGCCCGCCGACGCGCCGCGGGTGAAACTCGACAGGGTCCGCGCCATGGGCGCCGAGATCGTCCCCTTCGATCGCTTCCGCGACGACCGCATGACGGTGGTGAGACCCTGGCTCGACACGGGCATGGTGCTGGTTCCGCCCTACGACGACCCGCTGATCGTCGCCGGGCAGGGAACCACCGGCCTGGAGATCGTCGGACAGGCGCGCGCCGCCGGTGCAGAACCTGACATGGTCGTCGTGCCGTGCGGAGGCGGCGGGCTCACGGCAGGCGTGGCGATCGCGGTCACCGACGCGCTTCCAGGCGCCGCGGTCTGGGGCGTTGAGCCGGAAGACTTCGACGACACCCGCCGCTCGCTCGCCGAGGGCCGCCGTGTCGCCAACCGTCCCGGAAACAGTTCGATCTGTGATGCGCTCCTGACCCCGGAGCCGGGCGCCGTCACCTTCGAGGTGATCCGGCGGAAGGTCGCCGGCGTCGTCGCCGTCAGCGATGCCGAGGCTGCCGCCGCGGTGCGCGAGGCGATGCTGTCAATGAAGCTGGTCGTCGAGCCGGGCGGCGCCGTCGGCCTCGCCGCGCTGCTCTCTGGAAGGATTGCCGTTGCCGGCAGGACCGTCGTCGTCGTTCTGTCCGGCGGCAACGTCGACCCGGCGGCCTACGCGCGGATCGTCGCTCCGGAATAGCCGCCGGTCAGTCCAGCGTCCTCCGGAACCGAAGCAGCGCCAGCGCCGCATAGGCGAGGATGAAGACCACAAGCGCGCCGACCTCGAAGGATACGGCGGTGAAGTCGGCGCCCTTCAGCATGATGGCGCGGATCACCCTGAGGAAATGCGTCAACGGGAAGATCTCGCCGAGCACCTGCGCCCAGCCCGGCATGCCGCGATAAGGGAACATGAAGCCCGAAAGCAGCAGCGACGGCAGGAAGAAGAAGAAGGTCAGCTGCATGGCCTGCATCTGCGAGCGCGCCGCGGTCGAGATCGTGTAGCCAAGCAGGACCAGCGACAGCACGAAGATCAGGATTGCCGTCATCAGGAGCGTCATCGAGCCGGCGAAGGGCACGCCGAAAAGGAGCTTCGCCGCCGCCAGCACCACGATCACCTGCACGGCGCCGACCACGAGATAGGGCAGGATCTTGCCGAGCATGATTTCCAGCGGGCTCGCCGGCATGGCGAGCAGGTTCTCCATCGTGCCGCGCTCGGCCTCGCGGGTCAGTGCCATCGAGGTCATCATCACCATGGTCATCTGCAGGATGACGCCGAGCAGGCCGGGCACGATGTTGTACTGGGAGATGCCTTCGGGATTGTAGCGCCGGTGCACGACGACCTCGAGTTGGTCGGCTGCGGCACGCGCGGCCGCCGCCTCTAGCCCCTGCTCGCGCAGCAGCGCCTGCTGGGCCACCGTGCCCAGCGTCGAGATGGCGCCGCTCGATGCCGACGGGTCGGTTGCGTCCGCCTCGATCAGGATCTGCGGGCGGTTGCCACGCGCGATCCTCGTGGCGAAGTCGGCGGGAATGGTGACGACGAAGGCGACCTCGCCGCTCTGGATCAGTGCCTCGGCCTCGGCCGCGCTCGTCGCCACGTGGTCGAAGCGGTAGTAGCCGGTCGTCTCCAGCGCCGAGACCATGGCGCGGGTGAAGTGGTCGTTGCTGGTCGCCACCAGCGCGGCCGGCAGCGCCTTCGGGTCATTGTTGATGGCGAAGCCGAACAGGACGAGCTGCATCAGCGGCACGCCGAGCATCATGGCAAAGGTGATGCGGTCGCGCCGCATCTGGATGAACTCCTTGGCGAGCAGCGCCGCCAGCCGGCCGAGCGAGAACACGGTATTCATGACATGTTGTCCCGCGAGGCGCCCATGAACTGGATGAAGACGTCCTCAAGGCTCGTCTGGCCGGCCTCGACGATCGTTCCCGGCCGCTCGCGGATCGGCGCCAGCGCCGCCTCCAGGGCGGCGAGGTCGGAGCCGACCACATGCAGCGTCGTGCCGAAGGGTGCCACCTGGTCGACGCCAGGCTTGCCGGCGACGGCGGCCGCCACCTCGTCGAGCCGCGGCCCGTGGACGACGAAGGTCGTCAGGCCGGAGCCGGCCACCACCTCGTCGACAGTCCCCGTCGCCAGCATGCGCCCGTAGGAGATGTAGCTGATGCGGTGGCAGCGCTCGGCCTCATCCATGTAGTGGGTGGAGACCAGCACGGTCAGGCCGCCATGGGCGAGGCGGTGGATCTCGTCCCAGAAGTCGCGCCGCGCCTTGGGGTCGACGCCCGCCGTAGGCTCGTCGAGAAGGAGCAGCCTGGGCTGGTGCATGATGCAGGCGGCGAGCGCCAGCCGCTGCTTCCACCCGCCCGACAGCGTGCCGGCGAGCTGGTTGCGCCGGCTGGTCAGGCCGAGATCCTCCAGCGTGCGGTCTACTGCCTCCTTCGCCGGCTTCATGCGATAGAGGCGCGCCACGAACATCAGGTTTTCGGCGATCGTCAGGTCCTCGTAGAACGAGAACTTCTGCGTCATGTAGCCGACTTCGCGCTTGATCTTCAGCGCGTCCGTGCGCAGGTCGTGGCCGAGTACCTGGCCCTCGCCCTCGTCGGGCGTGAGCAGTCCGCACATCATGCGGATCGTCGTCGTCTTGCCCGATCCGTTCGGCCCCAGGAAGCCGACGATCTCGCCTTCGGCGACGCTCATCGACACGTTGTCGACGACCGTCTTGTCGCCGAAGCGCTTGACCAGGCCGCGCACCTCGATGGCGTTCATGGCGTGCCTTGAAGCTCCACATCCACGATCTGCCCCGGCTGGAGCCCGTCGCCGCCTTCCGGTCGCGCCTCGACGAGGTAGACGAGCTTCTGCCGCGTCTCCAGCGAGTAGATGACCGGCGGCGTGAACTCTGGGCTGGTGGAGACATAGCTGACGCGCGCGGTCAGCCCCGGCGCGCAGCCGTCGCAGTTGACCTTGAGCAGCGAACCGACCGCCACCGCCGAGAACTGCGCCTCCGGCACGTAGACACGCAGCTTCACCGCGCCGTCGGGAAGTAGCGACACGACCGGGGCCGAGGGGCCGGCGATGTCGCCGGGATTGCGGATGACATCGTCGATCCGCCCCGCGGCGGGAGCGGCGATGCTGCGCTGCGCAAGCCGCCAGCGCGCCTGGTCGAGGGCGGCGGCCGCCTGGCGCACCTGACCCTCCGCGGCCTTGATCGCTTCCGGCCGCGCCGGGAGGGCGGCGACGGCGAGATTGGCCTTGGCCTGCCCGATCGCCGCGTCGGCGACCTCGACCTGCGTCGAGGCCTCGTCGAGTTGCGCCTGCGTGGCGATGCCGCGTTTGAACAGGTCCTGGATGCGGGCAAGTACGCGCTGCGCCTCCGAGGCCTGCGCCTCGGCCGAGCGCAGCGTCGCTTCGAGCACGGCAATCTCCTCCGGCCGGCGGCCAAGCCTCAGGTCGGCGAGCTGCGCCTCGGCCTGGCCGAGGGCGGCCTCGGCCTGCGAAACCGCGATGGTCGCATCGTCCGCCTCGAGCGAAGCGATCGCCGCGCCTTCCTCGACGCGCTCGCCGCGCCTGACCGCGACGCTGCGCACCTGGGCGACCTCGATTGGCGCGAGCAGCACGTAATCGCCCTCGACATAGCCGACCGCGACCGGCGCCGATGGTGCGCAGGCCTGCAGCAGCGTCGCCAGATAGGGGATGGCGCAGAACATGCTCATGACGACCTGCCTTTGACCGCGCCTCTGATGGCGTGGACGTTCTCGGTGATGACGCCGGTGATGCGGGCTGCTTCCGTAAGCCCAATCGAGCTCCAGCCCATGCGCCGCAGCACCGCCTCCCGGCCGATTCTGAAGTAGACGACCTGGCCGATGATGGCGAAGACGCGCAGCCGGGTCTCCTCGGCCTCGGCTTCCTCGCCGGTCGCCGCCGCCCATATGGCGCAGAGGCGCCGGTGCACCGGTTCGAACACGCCTGCATAGATGGCGTCGAGTGCTGCGGTCGGGTGCGAAAGTTCGCGCAGGACGAACTGGACGATCTCGCCGGCCTGCGGTTCGGCGACGATGAAGCCGACCATGCGCTGCAGGATCGCGTCGATCTGCGCCATCGCCGCGGCTTCCCCGCGTTCGCCCTCGCCGGGAACGGCGGCGGCCGCCATCGCCGGGCCGGCGATCCTCTGGATCGTCTCGACGATGAAACCGGCGCAGGCGAGCCTCAATCCCTCCTTGCCGCCGAAATGATAGGCGATCGACCCGATGTTGGCGTTGGCTGCCGCCGCGATGTCGCGGGTCGAAGTCCCGTCGAAGCCTTTCTGGCCGAACAGGTTGAGGGCCGCGCGGATCAGCGCCGTCCGGGTTTGTTCCGCCTGCGAAGAGGTCACTTCGCGCGACCCGCTGGATGTCTGCCGTTCGTTCATGCACCCTTTTTAATCAAACGATTGATTAATGTCAATGATGTTGAATGTGACAGGCGCGAACGGTTAAGTCGCCGCGTGGCGAGGGAGAGCGAACGTAAATTCCTTGTGGCCGGCGACGCGTGGCGCGCCTGCGTGGGCGAAGTCGTGACCATCACCCAGTTCTACGTGTTCGCTGAGCCGGACCGCTCGGCGCGCGTGCGCGTCCGGGGCGACGGCAAAGCGAGCATCACCATCAAGTTCGGCGATCAGGGCCGTCACCGCGAGGAGTTCGAATACTCCGTGCCGATCGGCGACGCGGCGGAGATGCGCACCTTTGCTACCGGCCGCGTGATCGAGAAGACGCGCCACCACGTATCGTGGCGCGGCTATGTCTATGAGGTCGATGTCTTCGAGGGCGACCTTGCCGGGCTCGTCGTCGTCGAACTGGAGACCCCCGACGAGGTCGCCGACGCCGACCTGCCGCCATGGCTCGGCCGCGAGGTTACCGGTGACAGCACGTATTACAATTCCAGCCTCGCGCTCTACGGGAGGCCCGAACCATGACCTACCGCATCAAGCCCGACCGGCCGTTCGCCGCGGAAGTCCGCCGCATCGGTGCGGAACTGGTCGACGGGGTGATGTCCGATCTCGATCTTGCCCGCCGCAAGCCGGAGGAGGGGTTCCATCGCTGTCGCCGCCGGATCAAGCGTCTGCGTGCGCTGATCCGCCTGGTTCGCGCCGCAGAACCCGCCTACTGGAAGGCCGAGGACGCCCGGTGGCGCGACCTTTCCCGCAGCATCGCCGGGGCCCGCGAGGCCGCGGCGCTGGTCGAGACGCTCGACCGCGTCGTCGCCGGTTTCCCCGGCGAGACGAGCGGCTCCGGGTTCGCCGAGTTGCGCGCGGCGCTGGTGGCGCGCCACGACCGCATCGCCGGTGAGACGTCGGGTATCGATTCGGTCATCGGCGCGGCGGTGTGGACCGCCCAGGGCGGCCGAGCGGCACTCGCCACTGCGACCCTGCCGGACGATCCGGGCGAAGCGGCCGACCTGCTTGCCGAGGGCGCTGGCCGTGTCGTGCGCCGTGCCACGAAGGCACTGAGGCGGGCGCGCCGCTCCGGCAAGACCGAGGATTTCCACGAGCTGCGAAAATGCGTGAAGGCCCATGCCATGCATGTCGAGCTGCTGCGCGCCTACTGGCCACGGCCGGTCAAGGCGCGCCTGAAGGCGCTCGACGCATTGGGCGAGCGTCTCGGCGAACTGAACGATGCGCTAGTCATGCGCCTGCTCGCCGCGTCCGACCATTCCGTGTTCGCCGCCGACGATACGCGGCGCCTGCTCATGCGCCTTCTCAAGCGCACGGAACAGGCGCTGCGTCGCCGCTGCCTCGACGATGCCGAAGTCGCGTTCGATCTCGTCCCGCGCAGGATCGGCCGCAAGATCGCCGGCCGCTATCGCGACGACGTTGCTGCCGCGGACTGAGTTTCCCCGGCCTTCACCTTTGCCGGCTCCCGGTCCATAGTTGCGTCCGACACGTGCGGGAGGCGTGCGGACGGCGATGAGCGCGGAGGGCGATACCTATCTCGACCGGTTCGGCCGCTTCCTCGCGCGCCGGCTGGAATCGTCATCGTCCGGCTACGAGCCCTACACGCCGTCCGATCCCGATACGCTGCGCCGCACGCTGGAACCCGGCGACATCCTGCTCGTCGAGGGCAACCAGAAGATATCGGCCGCGATCAAATACCTTACTCAGTCGACGTGGTCGCATTCGGCGCTCTATGTCGGCGACGCCTTGCCAGATACTGCCGACGGCGGCGAACGGCCGCGCCTTGTCGAGGTCAATCTCGGCGACGGCTGCATCGGCGTGCCGCTGTCGAAATACCGCACCTACAATACCCGCATCTGCCGCGCGAGCGGATTGACCCCGGAGGACAGGGCGAAGGTCGTCGCGTTCATGGTCGAGCGCATCGGCCTGCGCTACGACCTGAAGAATATCTTCGACATGCTGCGCTACTTCTTCCCGACGCCTCCGGTGCCGGTGCGCTGGCGCCGCCGCATGATCGCCTTCGGCTCCGGCGATCCGACGCGGGCGGTCTGCTCGACGCTGATCGCCCAGGCCTACGCGACGGTGCGCTACCCGATCCTGCCCGAGATGACGCGTGCGCCCGGACGCGCTTCGGCGCAGTCGCACTATTCGCGCGAGGAAATCCTGCACATCCGCCATCACTCGCTCTACACCCCGCGCGACTTCGACCTCTCGCCCTATTTCCGCATCGTCAAGCCGACGCTCGAATATGGTTTCGACTATCGGACGATCGCCTGGGCGGAGGACGGCGGCGCCCGGCGCGTCCGCGCTGCCGAATAGGCGGCTCGGCCAGCCGGCCCGTTCTTAGGGCTCCCCTGCCTGCGGCACGGTGCGCAGCTTGTCGGGATTGCGCACCACGTAGATCGCCGCGATGGCGCCGTCCCCGTCGACCGAGAACGCCATCGTTTGGTCGATCCGCCCGTCGACGTGGACGATCAGTCCCGGTCCGTCGTTGATCGCCGCCGGCACGATCGAGACCGACGCCTGTGTCGCGCTCTTGCGCGCCAGACCGAGCAGGAAGCGCGCCACCTTGTCGGCGCCGCTGACGACGTTGAGCGCGGCGGTCACTTTGCCACCGCCGTCGGAGACGAAGTCGACATCTGCGGCCAGGAGGCTCTTCAGCGGTCCGAGGTCGCCCGTCCGCGCCGTCTCGGCGAAACCGGCGACGAAACGCGCCACGTCGGCCTCGCTCGGCTGGAAGCGGGCGCTTCCCTCTCTCAGCGAGCGCCGCGCCCGCGACGCCATCTGCCGGCAGGCGGCGGGCGAGCGCTTCAGCGTCTCGCCCACCTCCTCGAAACTCAGCTCGAAGAGGTCGTGCAGAAACAGCGAGGCGCGTTCGAGCGGCGACAGCCGCTCCAGCGCGCGCATGACGCCGAACGAGATGTCCAGCGCGGCGTCGTTGGCGTCCGTTTCCACGGCGCCGGCTGCCTCGACCAGCGGCTCCGGCAGCCATGGCCCGACATAGCGCTCGCGCCGCGCCTGTGCCGCCTTCAGCCGGTCGAGACAGAGGTTGGTGACGATGCGCGACAGGTAGCGGCCGGCATGTCCGGGTTCGTCCACGGCCGCGGCGAAGCGCAGCCAGGCGTCCTGCACGGCGTCCTCGGCCTCGCTGACCGAGCCGAGGTAGCGGTAGGCGAGCCTGAGCAGCCGCCTGCGTTCGCCGAGGAACGCCGACAGCCGCGCCTGTTCGCCTCCACCTGCCGCCGCGCCGTCACGCATGGACAACCTCCCCCCGTTCCATCCGCTCGAGTTCCGCCGCGAGGTTCGCGATCACCGGCCGGCAGGCCAGGCCGTGGCCGAGCCCGCGCTTGAGCATCGGGTAGAACAGGCCCGACACGACGGCGGCCGCCAGCCCGGCGACGCCGCGTCGGCCCCACCTCGTTTCGCATTCGGCCAGGAGATCGGCAAGGTCGCCGCCGTTGGCGAGGACGGCATCGGCATAGCGTGCGGCGAGCGCCATGCCGTCCGGCGCTTCGTCCGTTCGTCCGGTCAGGATCCGGGCGAGGTCGGCACGGTTGACGCCGGCCTCGGTCGCCATCGCCACCGCCAATTCCAGGCACGGCCCGCAATCGGCCGACTTCGCCGCGACCGCCTTGGCGGCATAGTAGGGTGCTGGCGGCAAGCCGAAATGATGGCCGGTGAAGGCCGAAACCATGGCGAGCTTCGCCGCACCGCCGGGATCGAGGTCGGCGAGTTCCATCAGGTACGACGTATCGTAGTCGTAGCGCTGGCCGAAAGCGGCGAGCCGGCGTTTCAGGACGGAGGCGAGCATCACGCCATCCTCCCTTCGAGCCGTCGGCGGCGGAAGAAGGCGAGCGGCAGGAAGCCGGGAACGAGGATCAGGGCGGTGTCGCGCAGCGCCGTTGCCGCCGTCGCGCCGTGCTCGAAGAGTTCGACGAGGTGGATGCCGGCATGGCCGCCGAGGAAGATCGCCGGCGCCAGCAGAATTGCGGCCGGAGCCTCGGCGCGTGTCGCGGCGACGAGGCCGGCGGCCGAAGCCATGAAGGCGAGCCCGATGTCGCGGATGAAGTGCAGGTTCGCGGGGCCGGTCTCGGTGACGTCGGGGACGAAGGCGTACCACGCCTCCGGGGCGACGAGCATGAAGACGCCGTTCGCGCCGTGCCAGGCCGCGAGGATGATGAGGATCGTTCGCATGAGGGTGCCTCTCTTGTTGGACACGCTCATGACGAGGCGGCAGCGCCCGGTGTGACACGACGGCGCGAAGAATCTTCGTCCGGAATGCCGGGAGCCTGGACCGGCCGGCGGTCCGGCCATTGGCCGTCAGTCGGCCGGCGCGATCCTGAGGATGGCGCCGTCGCTCTCGTCGGTGGCCACGTAGATGGCGCCGTCCGGTCCCTCGGCCACGTCGCGGATGCGCAGGCCGAGGCTCTCCAGCAGCCGCTCCTCGCCGCCGACCGTGTCGCCGTCGACGTCGAGCCTGACCAGCGCCGTCGAGGCGAGCCCGCCGACGAACAGGTCGCCCTTCCAGCCGGGGAATGCCGCTCCGTCGTAGAAGATAATGCCGGAAGGCGCGATCACCGGTGTCCAGCTGTAGATGGCGTCGACCATGCCTTCTTTCGTTTTCAGTCCTTCGCCGATCGTCGTGCCGCTATAGTTGACCCCGAGCGTCACTACCGGCCAGCCGTAGTTCGCGCCCGGACGGATGATGTTGAGTTCGTCGCCGCCGCGCGGCCCGTGCTCGATCTCCCACAATTCGCCGCTCCGCGGGTTGATCGCCGCGGCCTGGACGTTGCGCACGCCGTAGGCGTAGATCTCCGGCCGTGCCCCGTCCGTCCCGACGAACGGGTTGTCCTCGGGCACGCTGCCATCCGGATTGATACGCACGATCTTGCCGAGATGCGAGGAGAGGTCCTGCGCCTGCATGCGGAACCGCTCCTGCGAGCGCTCGCCGAGCGTCACGTAGAGATGCCCGTCTCGGTCGAAGACGAGCCGCGAGCCGAAGTGCTGGCGGCTGTCGACCTTCGGCAACTGGCGGAAGATCACCTCGACGTCTTCAAGCGTCGTCCCGCCGTCGCCGAGCCGCCCGCGCGCCACCGCCGTGCCATTGCCGCCGTCGCCGCGCTCCGCATAGCTCAGATAGACCAGGCGGTTCTCGGCGAAAGCCGGATCGAGGGTCACGTCGAGCAGGCCGCCCTGGCCGCGCGCGTCGACCTCTGGCACGCCGGCGATCGGATCGGAGAGGTTTCCGTCGGCGTTCAGCAACCGCAGCCTCCCGGGTCGTTCCGTCACCAGCATGCCGCCGTCGGGCAGGAAGGCGATCGCCCAGGGATGGTCGAGGCCGTCGGCGACGGTGGTGACGCGGATCGTCGGGCCTCTCGTCTCGAATATCTCGTCGAGCGCCGCGGCAGGCGCGGCAAGAGCGAGGGCCGCGGCGATGGCGATTGGCAGGGCGAGGCGGTCCATGGCAAGCTCCCGGGATCGGCGACGACGGGCAACGCTCGGTTCGCACGGCCACTTAGGGCATAAAACCACGAAAGCCCGGTCCGTTCCGCCGCCTCACGCTCAGTTGACCGGTCGTGATGGCGATCCGCCGCCGCCGGCTACCTGCCGAGGCTCGGACCGAGCGTGATCATGCCGACGGCGATCACGGCGAGCGCCACGCCCCCGGTCTGCACGCTCGTCAGCCTCTCGCCGAACCAGGTCAGCGCGATGACGTTGACGGCGACGAGCTGGATCACCGCCGAAAGGCTGAAGGCCGACGCCATGCCGAAGTCGCGCACCAGCCTGAGCATGATCAGGTTGCCCGCCGTGTAGAGCGCCAGCGTCAGCACCAGCTTGCCCCATCCGGGATTCAGCGCCCAGGATTTGGCAACCATGGCGGCGGTGAGGTAGATCACGGTCGACGCCGCGAGCTGCAGCAGGCCGAACAGGGTCACGAGGTTCTCCCGAAGGCGCCGGACCGCGCCGCCTGCCTTGTCCGGCAAAGCTTCCGGGGCGTCAATGGCCGCGTTGCGCCGTGGCCGTGGGCCAGCCGGCAATCAGCCGCGCCGGCGCGCCAGCAGCGCATCGAGCGAAAGCCGTCCGCCGCCGAAGGTCGCCAGCGCCAGCGCCATCGCCGCCCAGGGCAGGTGGAAGTTCGCCCAGCCCTCCGGCACGGTGATCTGGATGACGGCGGTCATGGCGAGGAGGCCCAGCGCCGAGAGCCGCGTGAACAGGCCGAGCACCAGCAGCACCGGCAGGACGATCTCGGCGATGCCCGCCGCGTGGGCGGCGACGAGCGGGAACGGGTAGGGGTATTCGCCGCCGAGGATGTGCAGCCTGAACTCCTGCGCGAACAGGAACTCCGCCCCGCCGGAGAGTTGCAGGAAGCCGTCCCACTTGGTCAGCCCCGAGCGGTAGAATGGGATCGCCAGCGCGAAGCGCAGCACGAGCAGCGGCAGCCATTGCGGGATAGTGCCCGCCAGGGCGTCGATGCGCATCGGCAGGGCGAGAAGGCCGCGCAGCGGTCTGCGGTCGGTGGTCGGCGCTGGCCGGGCGGGATCGATGGTCGACATTGGGCTATCCTCTTTCGGTTGCGGCGAAGGCGCCGAGCGTGACGAGGCCGACGAGGGCCGCGCCGAAGTCGAACTCCGCATTCGCGTCGAGTGCCTGTCCGGCGGCCTCGCCGAGCGTCTGCCCGGCGAGTACGGCGGCGGCGAAAGCGGCGTCCGCCGCGGGAAGCACGTGCACGTTCACGACGGCGTCGGGCCGCACGACCAGCACGATCTCCGGCCGCGAGGCGGCCACCGCGCCAACCGGCTCCGTCTGGTGCGCCGCCCAGATCGAGCCGACCGGGTATGGCGACGCGACGAGGCTTGCCGAAGGGTGCCGGGGGAGCCGCGTACCGGCGAGGCCCTCCGGTGCCAGCGCGGCGAGCGTGGTGACCGGCAGCGCTATCGCATCGGCGGCATGATAGGCCCGGCTCCACGCTGCCTCGACGCGCGCCACGTCGGGAAGGTAGGCAAGGCCGGCGGCCGGCACGAAACCGGCGATGAAGTCGGGAAAATCGTCGCCGTATTCGAACATCAGCGGCGAGGCCGGCTTGTGGTCCTGTGCGTAGATGCGCGCCATGCCGCGGAAGAATTCCGCGCCGACCAGCTGCTCGGTTACCGGGAAGCGCTGCGCCAGCGCATTGGTCAGGCCGACATGGACGTTGTTGCGGTAGACCGCAAAGCGCGCCGCGTCGGCGTCGCCGCGCGCCGTGGTGAGGCCGGCCGGAAGCGGGCTCCTCGGATCGGTCAGCGCCGCGGCGAACAGGTCGAGCGTGGCTGTACCCATCTCAGGCGGCCCTCGTCTGCGTCGCGTTGCGCCGCGCCGCTTCCGCCGTGATCATCGCCTCGGCGCGGTCGGCCTCCGCCTTCAGCGTCGCGAAGTCGGGCACGTCGTTGTCCCATTCGATCAGCGTGGCGACCGGGCCGGTGCGCGAAAGCGCATGGCGGTAGAGCTCGATGACATCGGTCTTCACCGGCGTGCCGTGCGCGTCGATCAGGAGCCGGTCGCCGGCTTCGTCGGTCGTCTCGTCGTAACCGGCGAGGTGGATCTCGCCGACCCGTTCGGCCGGGAAACGGTCGATATAGGCGAAGGGATCGAGCCGGTGGTTGACCGCCGAAACCATCACGTTGTTGACGTCGAGCAGCAGGCCGCAGCCGGTCCGCCCGGCGACGGCGTCGAGGAAGTCGATCTCGTCGATCGTGCTCTCGGCGAAGAGGATGTAGGTCGAAGGGTTCTCCAGCAGCATGCGTCGGCCCAGCGCCTGCTGCGTCTCGTCGACATGGGCTGCGACACGCGCCAGCGTCTCGGGCGTGTAGGGCAGCGGCAGGAGATCGTTGAGGAAGCCGGTGTCGTGCGTCGACCAGGCGAGGTGTTCGGAAAAGCTCGCCGGCCGGTAGCGCTCGACGAGTTGCTTGAGGCGCGCCAGATGCGCCCTGTCAAGCGGCCGGTCGGCGCCGATCGACAGGCCGACGCCGTGCAGCGACAGTGGGTAGCGCGCGGTGATTGCCTCGAGATATCTGTGCGGCGGACCGCCGGCGCCCATGTAGTTCTCGGCGTGCACCTCGAAGAAGCCGACGTCCGGTTCGCTGGAAAGGATCGCGTCGTAGTGCTGCGGCTTGAGGCCGAGCCCCGCGCGAGGCGGCAGCGTCCGCTTGGTGTCCGTGATGCTCATCGGGGTGCTCTTCACTGTATCGGTTGTCGTCGGCAGGTCTGCGGGCATGGGGAGGCCCCGCCGGGCGGAGCCTCCCGGTAGCCTTAGCCCTCCATGGGCTCGAGCATGCCCATGTGGCCGTCGACGTTCATCGTCGTGCAGGTACCGGCCGGGACCGCCTTCCAGGCATTGCCCTGGAAGTCCTTGGTCGAGGTGCCGGCGCAGGTCGTGCCAGGTCCGGCGGCGCAGTCGTTCTGCCCGGCGAGCGCGATGCCGTAGCACTTCTCCTTGCCGGACATGTATTCGGCGCTCACCGGGCCGGCGAAGGCAGCGGTGGCGAGGGCCGAAGTCAGAGAGCCGGCGAGGGCGAGTGCGAGCGTGGAACGGGTCATGGATCGTCTCCTTGGATCTGTCGCGCGCCGTCCATCGGCCGCGCATTCTCCAGTTCGGCGGACCGGCAGCCGGCGTTACGCTGTGGCGCAACACGACTTCGTGATCGCGAAATCCGTTTGTTTGGACTTTCTTCCGCTGCCCGCGTAACAAGGGCGCGCTCGCGCGCGAAACAGGGAGGACGAAGCTTTGGCCAGCAGCGACGATTCCCTGCTAGCCGAACTCCTGCGCTCGGCGATCGCGGGCGACGAGCGGGATTATGCCCGATTCCTCGAGCGCACCGCGGCGCTCGTGCGCGGCTTCGCCCGACGCAGGATAGGCGACGGTGCCGTCGATCCGGAGGATATCGTGCAGGAGACCCTCTTGGCCATCCACCTGAAGCGGCACACCTGGATCGTCGACGCCCCGGTGTTACCCTGGGTGTACGCCATCGCGCGCTTCAAGATCGTCGACGCCTACCGTCGCCGCGGCCGCCGGGTCGAGATCGACGTCGACGAGGTCGCCGAGACGCTCGCCCAGCCCGAGACGGAACGCCTCAGCGAGCGTGACATCGGACGGGCGCTCGATGGGCTGGCGCCCGGACAGCGCGGCGTCGTCTCCGCGATCACCGTCGACGGCCAATCGATCGGCGAGACCGCGCGCCGGCTTGGCATGACCGAGACGGCCGTCCGCGTCGCGCTGCACCGTGGCCTGGCTGCTATCGCGAGGAGGTTCGGAAGGGACTGAGATGCGCACCGACGATCTGATCAGGGCGATTTCCGCCGACGCCGCCAGGCGTTCGCCGCCGCTCGCCGCCGCATGGTGGGCCGCCGCCGCCCTCGCGGTGGCGGTCGCCGCCGTCGCCTTCTTCGTCCTGCTCGGCCCGCGCGCTGATTTCGCCCTGGCTGTCGAGACGCCGCGTTTCCTCTTCAAGTTCCTCGTCACCGGGCTCCTGGCGGCGTCCGCTTTCGTCCTGCTGCGCCTTCTCGCGCGGCCGGGCGCGCCGGCTTCGCGCGCCGCGCCCTTCCTGGCGCTGGCGCCGCTCCTGCTCGCGGCGGCGGTCGTGATCGAATTCGTCGTGATTCCACCGGCCGACTACGCCGCTCGCCTCGTCGGCAGCAACCTCGCCCTCTGCCTGACCTTCATCCCGCTGATCGGGATCGCTCCGCTCGCCGTCTTCCTCGGCGTCCTGCGCTACGGCGCGCCGACCCGGCCGGTGTTCGCCGGCGCGGTCGCGGGTATCGCCGCGGGTGGCCTGGCCGCCACGTTCTACGCCGCGCACTGCACCGACGATTCGCCGCTGTTCGTCGCCACATGGTATTCGCTGGCCATCGCCAGCCTCGCTTGCGTCGGCGCGCTCGCCGCGCCGCGTCTTGCCCGCTGGTGAGCCGCTCGCCGGAACCGGCGCATTTTCTTCAGAACAGCAGGAGCCAGATTGCCAGGCAGACCGTGGCCACGAGCGTGAACAGCGTCAGCGCCTCGGTCCATCCCCCCTCGTCGGCCGGCAACACGCCAGCCTGATGTACAGCAGCCGCCGCCTTGCGCGGCGCCTTGCGTTGCCTGTCCGCGACGACGTCGGCCTGTCCGGAAAGGAGCCGCCACAGCGTCGCCAGTCCCTGCGAGACCGAACCGGGAACGCCGGTCTGTGTCGGCCGCGATGCGTCGGAGGAGGATTCCTCGCGGGCCGGCGCCTCGGTCCGGGCCGGGCGCGCGACGGACCGTACCGGGGTTGCGACTTCCGCGGCGTCCTCGGCGAGCGTCAGGGCGGCACGCGGCGCGGCGGTGTTCTGCACGTCGCGATAGGCGCGGTGGGCGTCGCGCGTCATGCGGGCGTCTACGGTGGTTCTATCCTCGGCGCCTGGGAAGGCGATCACCACAGGGCGCGCCAATGCCGAATCGCGCACGGGCGAGGGCGGCAGCGGTGCCAACGCCGAGAT
The DNA here is from genome assembly GCA_905339215.1 of Rhizobiaceae bacterium. Classification (GTDB taxonomy): domain Bacteria; phylum Pseudomonadota; class Alphaproteobacteria; order Rhizobiales; family Rhizobiaceae; genus DUSC01. The sequence goes on along the minus strand of CAJPFN010000066.1, from coordinate 12,905 downwards.
GCGTCCCGGCGCGGCTGTCTCCCGTGCCGGCTGGGTGGGTTCTGCGGCCCGTCCCCCCGGTACGTCGGAACGGGTCGTGCGTCCGTTTAGAACGGAGCGTATGCCGGCGATCTGCATGGCGGTGCTTCCGCGGCTCTGGCCAATCGACGCCAGTCTAGCCAGCGGGCGTTGCGTGGAGCTTGTCCCCCGCGCTCAGGGCTTGAAGCCGACGCGGAATCCGCCCCAGTGGCGGCCCCGAACGATGATCGGCGCGGAGACGTCCTTCATCAGCACGAAATTGCCGCCGCCCATGTCGCGCCGGTAGGTCTGCAGCAGGAACGGCTTCGTGTTGCGGCCGGCGCCGAGGCCGGTGCGATCGTTGAAGATACGATGGTTGCGGCAGTTGGCGGCGTTCCACACCGGGTCGTCGCCCTGTGGCTTTGAATAGACCAGGTTGTGGGTGGGCAGGTAGCCGTTGCGGTCGACGGCCGCGCAGAAGGTGATGCGCTCGTTGAGCTTCACCACCGGCTCCTGGATCGGCGGCAGGACGCGATCGGTGAAATCGGTAAAACGGGTCAGCACCTGTTGCGGGTCGGTTCCCGGCACTGGTCGGTAGTCCTCGTCGAACAGGTCCGACATCGATAGCTCGCCCCGGTCGATGGCGCCGGTGAACAGTTCGGCGATTGCGTCAGCCGTCATCCGGCAGATCTCGATCACCGGCGTGTCGGGCGTCTCGATGCCGCTCTGGGCGATGAAAAGGATGAAGTCCTCGGAGATGTCGAGGATGGCCTGGGAGCGTTCGCCCGCAGCGTCGAGCTTGCCTTGGCAGGTCTTCGACAGTGAGGCGAGTTCGCGCACGCTCTGGCCGAGCCTGGCGCTGCTGTCGATGTTGCGCTGGACGGGATCGGCCATGCCCTCGATGCGTCCCGTCAATTGCTGCACGGTCGTCGACAGTGCCTGGAGCGTGCGCGTCGCTTCGGCCGCCTCGTTCGAGGCTTCGACCGCTGCCTCGGCGGTCTTGGCGCTCTGCTTCGTGCGCTGGGACAGGTCCGTCAGCGTTCCCTGCAGCGCCGCGAGACTGGTCTCGTTCTGCTTGGCGAAGGCGCTGATCTGGTCGGCGAGCACCTTCACCGCGCTGCCGATGACGGCGAAGCCCTTGCCCGCCTCGCCGAGCCTGGCGGCTTCGATACTGGCGTTGAGGGCAACGAGCTGCGTCTCGCGCGCGATCTCGTTGATCGAGGCGCTCGCCTCGCGCACCATCGCGATCGTCGAGCTGACCTTCTCCAGGGACTCGTTGAAGCCCAGCACGCCCTCGCTCAGCGTGCGCATGTTGTCCACTGCGTGGGAAAGCGTGGAGGCGAGGGTCGCCGCGCCCGTCTCGAGGATCGTCCGGGTGTCCGCGGCCGACGAACGGGCCTCTTCCATCGACTGCGCCAGACGGCTGTTCGTCTCGCCCGATTCGCGCGCCGAGCGTACCACGCTGCGCAGCGTCTCGAGCTGTGTTCGGCCAAGCCCGCCGAGATCGTCGATCAGCCCGACGATGTCGGCGATCTCGATGCCGAGCCGGCTGGCGCGCCGGCCGATATCGGCGATGTCGACGTTACCGTATCCGGCCTCGTTCCCTGTATCATCGGCGTCGATGCGGCGAAGGGCAATGTTCATCTGGGGGTCCGCGCGGCGTTTAACTAACCAAGGATATCCGCTGCGCGTTACGGGTCCGTTAACCAGACCGAACCGCGTTTGGCTGCGACACTCGGTCCCGCGCGACGCCGCGCCGCTTTGACCCGGTCGCTTGACGGCCCTAGTTCTTCATCGGTCGAAGGTCGGAACCCGCCATGGACCCCCTGCTTCTGTCGAGAATCCAGTTCGGGGCGAACATCTCGTTCCACATCCTCTTCCCCGCAGTCACCATCGCGCTCGGCTGGGTCCTGCTCTTCTTCAAGCTGCGCTACAACCGCACCGGCGACGTCGGCTGGATGCGCGCCTATTTCACCTGGGTGAAGGTGTTTGCGCTCTCCTTCGCGCTCGGCGTCGTTTCCGGCGTGACCATGAGCTTCCAGTTCGGCACCAACTGGCCGGGCTACATGGAGAAGGTCGGCAACATCGCCGGGCCGCTGCTCGCCTACGAGGTGCTGACCGCCTTCTTCCTTGAGGCGGTGTTCCTCGGCATCATGCTGTTCGGCTTCCGCCGCGTCTCCAACCGCGTCCACACGCTGGCCACCTTCCTCGTCGCCTTCGGCACCACCATGTCGGCGTTCTGGATCCTCGCCCTCAATTCTTGGATGCAGACGCCGGCCGGCTTCGAGATGCGCGACGGCGTGGCGCACGCGACAGACTGGGCGAAGGTCATCTTCAATCCGTCCTTTCCCTGGCGGCTGGTCCACATGCTGATTGCCTCGGGCCTCACCGTCTCCTTCCTGGTCGCCGGCTTCTCGGCGCTGCGCCACCTCGCCGGCGACAGGTCCGATTCCATGTGGAAGGCGATGCGCACCGGCGTCTTCACCGCCGCGATCCTCATCCCCGTGCAGGTTCTCGTCGGCGACCAGCATGGGCTGAACACGCTCGAGCACCAGCCGCAGAAGGTCGCCGCCATGGAGGCCAACTGGGAGACCAGGGGCAGCGTGCCGCTGATCCTGTTCGCCTGGCCCGACGAGGAAGCCCGCGAGAACCGGTTCGAGATCGCCATCCCCAATGCCGGCAGCCTCGTCCTCACCCACAGCCTCGACGGCGTCGTCCCCGGACTGAACGACTTCGTCGGCAACCATCCACCGGTGCTGCCGCTCTTCTGGGGCTTCCGCATCATGGTCGGCACGGGTCTGCTGATGCTCGCCGTGTCGTGGACGGCGGCCGTCTTCGTCCGCCGCCGACGGCTGCCGCGGCCGCTGGCGTTGCTGATGGTGCCGATGGCGGTGTCGGGTTGGGTGGCCACGCTCGCCGGCTGGTACACGACCGAGATCGGCCGCCAGCCCTGGCTGGTCACCGGCATCCTGCGCACTGACGAAGCGATGGGCCCCGTTGCCGGCAGTCATGTGGCGCTGACGCTGGCCGGTTATCTCGCCCTCTACGCTATCCTTCTCGTCGCCTATCTTGCGGTCCTCGTCCACCTGGCATTGAAGGCGGCGAAGGACGGCGACACCTCGCCGCTGCCGGCACTCGCCGACCGGCCGATGGCTCAGCCGGCGCAGGACATGGAGGCCGCACGATGACCCTCGACTGGCCGACGCTTCTGCCGCTGATCTTCGCCGCGCTGATGGGCCTTTCGATCCTCGTCTATGTCGTCCTCGACGGCTTCGACCTCGGCATCGGCATCCTCTTCGCCGCGGCGGACGACCACGAGAAGGACGTCATGATCGCTTCGATCGGTCCCTTCTGGGACGCCAACGAGACCTGGCTGGTGCTCGCCGTCGGCGTGCTGCTCGTCTCCTTTCCGCTCGCCCACGGTATCATCCTGACTGCGCTCTACCTGCCGGTCTTCGTGCTGCTCGCCGGGCTGATCCTGCGCGGCGTCGCCTTCGACTTCCGCGCCAAGGTGCCGGTCGCGCGCAAGCAGCGCTGGAACCGCGCCTTCTTCGCCGGCTCGCTTCTCGCTTCGCTGGCGCAGGGCTACATGCTCGGCATCTACGTTCTCGGCCTCGACACCGGGCTTGCGGCGATGGCCTTTGCCCTGCTCGTGGCGCTCTGCCTCGCCGCCGCCTATGCGGCGATGGGGGCAGCCTGGCTGATCTACAAGGCCGAAGGCGAGTTGCAGAAGAAGGCCGTCGTCTGGCTGCGCGGCGCGCTGGTCCTGACCGCCGCCGGGCTCGCGGCCGTGTCGATCGCCACCCCGCTCGCCTCGCCGCGCATCTTCGATAAATGGTTCGCCTGGCCTGAGATCGTCCTGCTGTCGCCGCTTCCCGTCGCTTCGGCGCTTCTGTTCCTCTGGCTGTGGCGGCAGACCTTCGTCCTGCCGAGGGAAGGCGACCGCCACGCGATCCTGCCCTTCCTGACGCTGGCGCTGATCTTTTCGCTCGGCTTCGCCGGCCTCGCCTATTCGTTCTACCCCTATGTCGTGCCCGAGCGGCTGACCATCTGGCAGGCGGCGGCCGCGCCCGAGAGCCTTGCGGTCGTGCTCGTCGGCGCCTGCTTCGTGCTGCCGGTGATCGTCGGCTACTCCTTCTATGCCTACCGCGTCTTCGGCGGGAAGGCCGGGGATCTCAGGTACGATTGAACGAAGGCGTCCCGCCGGGAGTCCCGGCGGGACACTGCCTCGAAGCGGCGCTCAGTCGCCGCCGAACTCGGCCTTGAAGGCTTCGAAGTCGATCTGCATGCCGTTGAGGACCGCGCTCCAGTGGCGCGTCAGGCCGGCCTGAGCGACGGCCTCGGCGATCTCCTCATCGGTGGCGCCGAGTTCGCGGGCGAACTTGCTGTCGAGCCAGATGCAGTAGCGGCAGGGGATCTGCGCCGCCACCGCGACGTTGATCAGCGACTTGATCTTGGGATCGAGTGCGCCCTTCTCGACCTCCAGCGCCTTGGTCAGCGCCCAGGCCGCGGCGAGGCCCTGCTTGGGATAGACCTTCATGTATTCCGGCGTGACGCCATAGACCGCCTCGATGTCCTTGTAGGTCTCCTCGAGGGTGGGTTTGTCCTGCGCGCCGGCGGAAGAGATGCCGAAGGCGAGCGTCGAGGCCGCAACGAGGGCGGCGGCAATGTGAGCGGTTTTCATGGTGGTTCCTTTCCGTTTCCTGGTGTGAAGGCGTGGGAGGGCGAGCCCCGGACCGCCTTCCTGTCCGGAGCCATGGCTACGCTGTCCGTTGCGGGAACGAGCCGGTTGGGTGCGGCCTTCGCGGCCGCTGGGCCGGGCGCGGCGCGCCCGGTGTTGCGCCGATCCGGGCGTCAGAGCCTGAGGTCGACGATCGGCGTCTCCACCGTCCAGCGGTGCAATGCGCCGGCGGCGTGGAAGACGCCGGCGAGGCAGGCCGCCATGACGAGCAGGGTCGCGGCGATTTGGAGGGCTGGCGCGCGCAGGCGCGCGCGTCGCGAGGTCTCGAGGTTGTCCATGTCCGGCTTCCTGATATCGATGGTGTCGTCAGGCGCAGCCGACCAGCAGCACCGCATCACCCTCCGCGTAGCGGAGTGTGGGATGCGGCACGAGCGGGCGCCGCGCGATCTCGCGATAGCCACGGCGGCGGTAGAACCGCATGGCGCCTTCGTTGCGCTCGAAGCAGATCAGCGAGACACGGCGGCAATTCTTCTCGATCGCCAGCCCCTCGACATGGTCCATCAACGCGCCGCCGATGCCGTGGCTGCGATGCGCCTCGTCGACCGCGAGGCCGGAGAGATAGAGCGAGCCGGGATCTTCGAGCGCCGCATAGGGCGCGAGCACCGGGTCGTCCTCGACATCCTCCTCCGCCCGGGCGGGCATCGGGAAGGCGTGCGCCATGCCGGCCACCGCGCCGTCCACGGTGGCCAGCAGGCAGTTCTCGAAGGAAAACGCCGTGCCGGTGCGCGCATAGCGGCGGGCGCCGATCTCGGCGAGGTTCTCGCCCGGCGCGGCGAGCCGGCTCCAGATGTAGGCGGCGAGCCCGTCCGACGAGACGAGGAACAGCCGAGCGATGGCGGCTGCGTCCTTTTTGCGCGCGCGGCGCACCCGCAGCACCGGTACCGGTGACGGCACCGGCGGGTTTGTCAGGGCCAGTGTCATGGCTGAATTCCTCTCCGGTTGTCGGTCACATCCGCATCAGATGGTCGCGCGGACGGGCAGTCCGCTCGCGTTCGAAGCCGATGTCGCGCAGGTGGTGGTCGTTGAGGTCGGCGAGGCCTTGCGGCGTGCGGTGGTATGCAGGTCCGGCCGGACGACGATCCGCCTTGCGATCGGGGATGACGGCCGCGATCATGACGGCGAGGGCGTAGTGATACATCGAAGATCTCCTCGGCGGACGGGGCGCGCCCGTCCGCTGTTTCATCTCTGGTTGGTTGGCGGTTCGCTCAGGCTGCCGCGGCGGCGGGCGACACCGCTTCGCAGATCGCGTGGATGTGCCGGTGATCGGTGCCGCAGCATCCGCCGAGGATGCGCATCGACGGGAAGGCCCTTGTCAGTCCTTGATAGCGTCGGCTGAGATCGCCGATGTCGCCGATGTCGAGCGTATCGGACTCGTCGAGTTCGGCATGGCTCTTCGCCGAGGCATTGGCGCGCACGCCGTGGATGCGCTTCACCCATTCCTCGCCGCGCGCCAGCGCCTGCTCGAAGTGGGTGGGATGTGCGCAGTTGACCATGTAGTAGGCCGGCGAGGCGCCGGTCGCCGCCTCGGTCGCTTCGATGGCGGCGCGAAGCGTGGTGCCGTCCACCAGGCGGCCGTCCGTCTCCACGGTGAAGGAGACCACGCAGGGCATGCCGGCCGCCTTCGCCGCGCGGGCGATGCCCACCGCCTCGTTCACCGTGTTCATGGTGATGGCGGAGACCATGTCGGCTTGCGTGCCGGCGAAGATATCGACCTGGAAGGCGTGGTAGTCCTCGGCTTCGCCGGCCTCCATTCGGCCGGCCTTGTAGCCGTCGCCCCTCGGCCCTATGGCGCCGTTGAGCACGATCGGGTTGCCCGGCGTCTCCCATCTTTCGCGCAGCCCCGCGACGAGATCCACCGCGGCTGCGTTGACGGCCCTGAGCCGCTCGGCGTCGAAGCCGATCATCCGGCCCCAGTCGAGGCTGGCCCGCCAGGTTGCCGTGTCGAGCACGAAGCCCAGGCCGCGCCCGACCGCGATCGGCAGGTAGTGTTCGTAGTATTTCGTCAGCTCGGCGCGGCCAGCCGCGTCCTCGAGCAGGACGAAAGACGCGAACTGCGGCAGATCGTGGCCCTGCAGGAAGATCAGCGCGGTCTCCATGCCGCCGTCGCTGAGGAACAGGCCGCCATTGGCCTGAGGTAGTGCGTGACGATACTTCGCCATTGTTCATTCTCCCTCGAAAACTGATGGGCCGTGGTTGCGCCCTTGACGGGAGGGTTATGCAAATTCGTTTGCATGCAAACTAGTGAACGCGTGGTGCGGTGTCGGGTTAGCGTCAGATATATAAAATAAAACAGTAACTTACGGTAAGTCTGGCGGTGACGCAGCGGAACGTGCTACCTTTCCGTCGTGATATTTCCGTACCGCAAGTACAGTTCTGGAGGCGTTCATGCGCAAGGGCGAGGCGACACGCGAGCGCATTCTCGAGGTGGCCGAGGCCTCGGTACTGGCCAAGGGTTTCGGTGCGACCTCGATCGAGGAACTGATCGCCGAGACCGGCATCACCAAGAGCGGATTCTTCTACCACTTCCGCGACAAGAACGAGCTGGCCCGGGCGCTGCTTCGTCGCTACGTCGAGACCGACGACCGCATCTTCGACGACGTCTTCGGCCGGGCCGCCGACCTGACTGACGATCCGCTGCAGGCCTTCCTTGTCGGCTTGAAGATGCTGGCCGACCTGCTGTCCGATCTGCCGGGCGGCCACCCCGGCTGCCTGGTCGCCTCGATCTGCTACCAGGAGCGGCTGTTCGACCGCGACGTGGTGGCGCTCAACCGCCAGTCCATCGAAAGCTGGAATGCGCGCTTCCGCGGCTATCTGGACGACATCGCCGCGCTCTATCCGCCGCGCGAACCGATCGGGCTCGACGTGATGGCCGAGATGCTATCCTGCATCATCGACGGCGGCATCATCATGGCCAAGGTACTCAACGACCCGCAGCGCCTGGCCGACCAGGTGCTGGCCTACCGCGCCTTCATCAAGATGCAGTTCTCGCCTGCGCAGAAGGCGGCACCCATGGCGGCCGAGTAGCTTTGTCGAAAAAATCCCGAGTTGCTGTGCGGTCCTGCACTCATTGCGCCGCATTGCGGTTCTCTGGGCGTTCGGAATGACCGGGGAAGCGCTTCGGCCTGCGATCCTTCGCAGATAGCCCGCAGGCTCGTCAGCCTACTCGCCGGAGACCGCGACGGCGTCCCAAGTCCACCGGGACGCCGCCGGGCCGCCAGCATCAGCAGACGGTTTGGTCACACGCGATGTGGCAGGCCTGCTTGGCCAGCGGATTGCTGATCTGTTCGCAGGCGAGGTGGCACAGGCTGCACTGGATGCTCGACGGCTGCAGGCCGCCAGGCGCGTTACGCGCCGCGGATTGCCTTGCGATCGGGAGTGCCTGCATCGGAAACTTCATGACCTTCTCCTCTCTTCGATGTCGCCCGGGACACGACGTTCGTTGACGATGTCTCCTGAGAGACGCACTGAAGCGCCGCCCCCGAGGCGACGCCTCCGACTTCACACGCAGTCGATGCAACCGGCCGCACCGATTCCGGCGAGGCACTGCGCGCAGGCCAATCCGCCTGTTCCCACGCAGACGGTGCCGCAGGCGAGCAGCGCCGCCGCGCAAGCGGCCTTCTTGAAGATGCTGCATCCCGAAGGCTGGACCGCACCCGCCCAGGGCGCTGCCCCCGGCGGGCGGACAACCGGCTGGCATTGCTGCGGAAATCTCATTGAACTCCTCCCATTGCGTTAACTGGATTGCCTTCTCATCCGGTGCACGTCACCGCGCACAGGTCTTCGCAAATGCTGCGGAGTGGAGCCGCAAGCAGGCTGCATCGCGCCATACAGGCGCTGCAGCCGATGTCGGAGACGCCCACGCCCCAGCTCGCCGGATCCTTCTTCGGCCATCGCATGACCGGTTGCGCGAGAGCGGGAAGGCGCCACCCGAACCGGGATGGCAGGGAATCGGTGCTGCTCGCCGTCGTCGGTCGGCGGGACTTGCGGCCACGCTTCGCCATCACGCCCTCCTGGTCCAGCTGCGCACCGGTCCGACCGTCACCGGGATGACGTCGCTGACGTCGACGGTGAAGCGGAACACGCGGCTCGCCACGTTGGTGTTGCGCGGATCGAAGAAGGACAGTTCGACGTCGTAGCATTCGGAATCCGGTCGGCAGACCGGGCTCTTGTGGACGGCGATGCGGTCGAGGTCGAGCTGGTCGCTGGTGGCGCTGCGGATGACGGAGGCGATCTGCACGGCGTTCGTCGCCGAATAGTTGAGGGCCCGCTCCTCGCCGGTGATGCCGAGATTGCGCAGGTCGTAGTAGACGCGGTCCAGATAGTTGGCGAGGCCGCCCGCCTGACGCTCGTAGACCTCACGGTCGGCCGCGGCTGCCGGCATGGCGCCAAGCACGTGAGCGACCAGCGGCTCCGTCGCCCAGGAATAGAGGCCGCGGATCGCCGGTACGACGAGCGGCACGACTTGCCCCGATTGCAGGCGCACCTGCCCGGCGATCGTTCCCGGCACCGAGATCAGCTCGACGCCCTCGTTGATCTGTGCGCGCAGCGCTTCGCGCAGCCGGTCGTAGGCGGCTTCGGCATAGGCCCCGAGCGGCTGGATGGCATAGATCGGCGTGGCGTCGAGGTTGAGCGTCCAGATGAGCCCGGGCGCCTCGTAGGGATATCCGTCGAGATACGCGAGAAGTTGCTGGCCGAAGTGTTCCGGCACCGGCGATTCGATCGGCGAATCGGCCGGCTGCACCGACATGGCCTGCAGATAGGAGTCGCGGCGCGCCTCGCTACCGAAGTCGATGCCGAGGCGGCCGATGGCGTAGACGATCTGGGGCCGCCCGCCGCCGCAGGAGCAGCCGCCGCCCTCCTTCCTGCCGCCGCAGGCGCAGCCCCCTTCTTTCTTGCCGCCGCAGCCGCAGCCGCAGTCCGACGGGGTGACGGCGAGCGCGCCCGCTCCGGTCGGGGCGGGGGGCTCGGGCGGAGACATGCTGCCGCCGTCCGAGGGCCGCAACTCGGAACGCGCGATGGCTGCGGGCCGGCGTGCGGCGAAGGCCGTCGGGTCGTACCGGCGGGTGGTTTCCGGCGCGGCGCCGTTGTCGGCGGCGTCGCTCGGCACGAGCATGTCGGTGTCGGTCGTCATGGTCTCTCCCCCTGTGATGGCGTCGATCGCTCTTCGGATGTTGATCTTCCCCGCGAGTGCGGTGCTGCAGTCGTCTTCCTGACCGGGTCGGCAGGGCTCCGCGGTGGCGAGCAGGACCCGGCGTACGCCGTGCGGGTCGGCTGTCCTTCCCAGCCGTCTCTGCAGCCCGACCAGAAGTGCGGCGACGCCGGAGACCGCCGGCGCCGCGTAGCTGGTGCCGCTGCGCCGCGTCACGCCGCCGCCGGGTAAAGCCCCGGGCATGTCGTGACCGGGCGCAAGCAGGCCCTGGCTGCGGTAGGCCGGCCCGAAATTGCTCGTCGGCAGCGGCTGGCCGTCCGCGTCCATGGCGCCCGCGGCAAGTACGGTCCGCGCTGCGGCCGGCACGTGCAGGCAAGCGCAGCCGTCATTGCCGGCCGCCGCAACGATCAGCACGTTGCGCCGCCGGCAGGTCTCGATCGCCTGGGCGAGTATCGGCTCGGGCTCGCCGTCGCTCGAGGGCTGGCCGCTGGAGATGTTGATGATGTCGGCGCCGCGGTCGACGGCGAGGAGGATCGCCCGCGCCAGGTCGAGTTGCGAGCAGGCCGGTTGTTCGCCGCCGAACACCGGCACGATCAGCCCGCGGCAGCCGGGCGCCAGGCCCTCCATCCCGCTGCCCGGCTGGCCGAACAGCAGGCTGGCGACATGCGTGCCGTGCGCCGTCGCTCCGCCGCCGTCGGCCGGGGTTGCGACGAGCTCCAGCCGTGCCCCCGCGAAGCACGGATGCGCGGTGTCGACCGATCCGTCGAGCACCGCCACGGTCACTGCGGGATCGCCGGTGCCGAGCGCCGTCCTTGCCAGCGAAAGGAAATCCGACCAGTCCACGCCACCCCTCCCAAGGTGCCCGCCGCGGCCCCGCCATATACCGGAATGCAACCATAAGATGTATTCAGGATACAACTATAGCGAGTTACGCAAGGTTACGCAACCGCCGCGTGCAGATTGTCAGGAGGCTTCGTGCGCCGGCGCAGTTCGGACGGCCCGGGCCGCCGCGGTGGCCTGAAGCCTCCCGCTCCCGCCCTTTGCCTTTGCCCGCTTCCCTGCTAAAGGCCGCGCCATGACCACGCCGCTCGACCACATCCGCAATTTTTCCATCGTCGCCCACATCGACCACGGCAAGTCGACGCTCGCCGACCGGCTGATCCAGCTCACCGGCGCCATGGACGAGCGCGAAATGGCCGGCAAGGAGCAGGTGCTCGATTCCATGGACATCGAGCGCGAGCGCGGCATCACCATCAAGGCGCAGACCGTGCGCCTGAACTACCGGGCGAAGAACGGCGAGGATTATGTCCTCAACCTGATCGATACGCCCGGTCACGTCGACTTCGCCTATGAAGTCTCGCGTTCGCTCCGCGCCTGCGAGGGCTCGCTGCTCGTCGTCGACGCCTCGCAGGGCGTCGAGGCGCAGACGCTGGCCAACGTCTACCAGGCGATCGATGCCGACCATGAGATCGTCGTGGTGCTCAACAAGATCGACCTGCCGGCAGCCGAGCCCGAGCGCATCCGCGAGCAGGTGGAAGAAGTGATCGGCATCGACGCCAGCCAGGCCGTGCTGATCTCGGCCAAGACCGGCATCGGCATCCCCGACGTGCTCGAGGCGATCGTCCACCAGCTCCCGGCGCCGAAGTCCGGCGACGCGGCCGCGCCGCTGAAGGCCATGCTGGTCGACAGCTGGTACGACGCCTATCTCGGCGTCATCGTGCTGGTGCGCGTCATCGACGGCGTTTTGAAGAAGGGCCAGACCATCCGCATGATGGGCACCGGCGCGAAATACCCGGTCGAGCGCACCGGCTTCTTCACGCCGAAGATGGTCCCGGCCGACGAGATCGGCCCCGGCGAGTTCGGCTTCATCACCGCCTCGATCAAGGAAGTGGCCGACACCCGCGTCGGCGACACCATAACCGAGGACCGCCGCCCGACCGCGGCCGCGCTGCCCGGCTTCAAGCCGGCGCAGCCGGTGGTCTTCTGCGGCCTGTTCCCCGTCGACGCCGCCGATTTCGAGGATCTGCGCGCCGCCGTCGGCAAGCTGCGCCTCAACGACGCCAGCTTCTCCTACGAGATGGAGACCTCCGCCGCGCTCGGTTTCGGCTTCCGCTGCGGCTTCCTCGGCCTGCTCCACCTGGAAATCATCCAGGAGCGGCTGGAGCGCGAGTTTGACCTCGACCTGATCGCCACCGCGCCCTCGGTCGTCTACCGCATGAACCTGACCGACGGTTCGGTGAAGGAGCTGCACAACCCCGCCGACATGCCCGACCTGGTCAAGATCTCGTCGATCGAGGAGCCGTGGATCCGCGCCACCATCCTCACCCCCGACGACTATCTCGGCGGCATCCTGAAACTCTGCCAGGACCGCCGCGGCGTCCAGGTCGACCTTTCCTACGTCGGCAAGCGCGCCATGCTGACCTACGACCTGCCGCTCAACGAGGTGGTGTTCGACTTCTACGACCGGCTGAAGTCGATCTCCAAGGGCTACGCCTCGTTCGACTACCATTTGACCGACTACAAGGAAGGCGACCTCGTCAAGATGTCGATCCTGGTCAACGACGAGCCGGTCGACGCGCTGTCCATGCTTGTCCACCGCTCGGCGGCGGAAAAGCGCGGCCGCGCCATGTGCGAGAAGCTGAAGGAACTGATCCCGCAGCACATGTTCAAGATCCCCATCCAGGCGGCCATCGGCGGCCGCATCATCGCCCGCGAGACCATTTCCGCCCTCAGGAAGGACGTCACCGCCAAATGCTACGGCGGCGACGTCACCCGCAAGCGCAAGCTGCTCGAGAAGCAGAAGGAGGGCAAGAAGCGCATGCGCCAGTTCGGCAAGGTCGACATCCCGCAGGCGGCCTTCATCGAGGCGCTCAAGATGGGGGATTGAGCGGTCCGGCCCGCCGGGCCGGACGCATCGACCCGGTGGGTCGATGCGAGCGAAAATCCGGGTGGGCGCTGCCGGAGGCAGCGGGTCCCACCCCGGGGATGGCGCCCTTGATCCTCCCCCGTTTACGGGGG
>CAJPFN010000065.1 GCA_905339215.1 Rhizobiaceae bacterium | reverse complement strand
CCGACCGGCCGCCACGACGAGCCGGTGCTCGCCGAGGGCAAGGTGCAGTTCCACGGCCAGCCGATCTTCTGCGTCGTCGCCGGGACGCGCGAGCAGGCCCGCCGCGCCTGCCGTCTCGCCCGCATCGAATACGACGAACTGCCGGCAATTCTCGACGTTGCCGGCCTCGATCCCGACCGGGACACGCTGGTGACGCCGCCGCTGACGCTCAGGCGCGGCGACGCGGCGGGCGCGATCGCAACGGCGCCGCGGCGCATCAAGGGCCGCATGCGCATCGGCGGCCAGGACCATTTCTACCTTGAGGGCCAGATCGCCATGGCGGTGCCGGGCGAGGACGGGGACGTCACCGTCTATTCATCGACGCAGCACCCGAGCGAGGTGCAGCACATGGTGGCGCACGCGCTCGGCGTGCCCTCGCACTGCGTCACCGTCGAGATCCGCCGCATGGGCGGCGGCTTCGGCGGCAAGGAGACGCAGGGCAACCAGTTCGCCGCGCTCGCCGCGATCGCGGCGAAGCGGCTCGGCCGCGCGGTGAAGATCCGCCCCGACCGCGACGACGACATGACCGCGACCGGCAAGCGCCACGACTTCGTCGTCGACTACGAGGTCGGCTTCGACGAGGAGGGCAGGATCCTCGGCGTCGACTACACCTATGCGGCGCGCTGCGGCTTCTCGTCCGACCTTTCCGGGCCGGTCACCGACCGGGCCCTGTTCCACTGCGACAACGCCTACTACCTGCCGGCGGTGCACGCGCGGTCGGCGCCGTTCTACACCAACACCGTTTCCAACACCGCCTTCCGCGGCTTCGGCGGGCCGCAGGGCATGGTCGGCGCCGAGCGCGTCATCGACGAGGTCGCCTTCGCCGTCGGTAAGGACCCGCTGGAGATCCGCAAGCTCAACTTCTACGGCAAGGCCGGTGACGGCGCCGGCCGCGACGTCACCCCCTACCACCAGAGGGTCGAGGACAACATCATCCACCGCATCGTCGCCGAGCTGGAGGCGTCGAGCGACTATGCCCGCCGCAGGCGCGAGATTTCCGCCTTCAACAACAACAGCCGCTGGATCAAGCGCGGCCTGGCGCTCACCCCGGTGAAGTTCGGCATCTCGTTCACCGCCACACACTACAACCAGGCGGGTGCGCTGGTTCATGTCTACACCGACGGGTCGGTGCACCTGAACCATGGCGGCACCGAGATGGGGCAGGGGCTCTACGTCAAGGTCGCCCAGGTCGTGGCGGAAGAATTCCAGATCGACATCGACCAGGTGAAGATCACCGCCACGACCACGGCGAAGGTGCCCAACACCTCGGCGACGGCGGCTTCGTCGGGCTCTGACCTCAACGGCATGGCGGCGCAGAACGCGGCGCGCCAGATCCGCCAGCGCCTCACCGACTTCGCCGCCGAGCGCTACCAGGTGCCGGCCGACCAGATCGTCTTCCTGCCCAACCGGGTACGCGTCGGCAATCAGGAGATCGCCTTCGCCGACCTGGTGAAGCAGGCCTACATGGCGCGTATCCAGCTGTCGGCGGCCGGCTTCTACAAGACGCCGAAGATCCACTGGAACCGCGACAAGGGCGAGGGACACCCGTTCTACTACTACGCCTACGGCGCCTCCTGCTCGGAGGTCTCGGTCGACACGCTGACCGGCGAGTACATGGTCGAGCGCACCGACATCCTCCACGAGACCGGACGCTCGCTGAACCGCGCCATCGACCTCGGCCAGATCGAGGGCGGCTTCATCCAGGGCATGGGCTGGCTGACAACCGAAGAGCTGTGGTGGGACCCGAAGGGGCGGTTGAGGACGCACGCGCCGTCGACCTACAAGATCCCGCTCGCCTCCGACCGGCCGAAAGTGTTCAACGTGACGCTCGCCGACTGGCCCGAGGCGCACGAGCCGACCATCCACCGTTCCAAGGCCGTCGGCGAGCCGCCCTTCATGCTGGCGATGTCGGTCCTGCATGCGCTGTCGGATGCGGTCGCCAGCGTTGCCGGCCACACGATCTGCCCGCGCCTCGACGCGCCTGCGACGCCGGAGCGCGTGCTGATGGCGATCGAGCGGCTGAAGGCCGGGGCGTAGCCGTCGCGGCCGGCGGACGCTATCCTTTCGCGATGTCCTCGCTCGCAACTCTCCGCGCCTTCCTCGCCGCCGCGCCCGATGCCGCGCTGGTCGAGGTGGCCGAGGCGCTCGGCTCGACGCCGCGCGAGGCGGGCGCGTGGATGGTCGTTTCGCCGGCGAGGACGTACGGCACGATCGGCGGCGGCCAGCTCGAGTTCATGGCGATCGACCGGGCGCGCGCATTACTTGGCGGTGGTGCTGATAGTGCCGCAAGACCCGCGGCCACGGCGATCCTCGACGTCCCGCTCGGCCCCGAGATCGGCCAGTGCTGCGGCGGGCGGGTGACGGTCTCGGTACGTCGCCTCGATCCGCAATTGCGCGAGGAGGTCGTCCGCCGCGCCGAGCGAGAGGACGCCGCCAACCCGACCGTCCTTCTCTTCGGTGGCGGCCATGTCGGCCACGCGCTGGCGGCGGCGCTGGCGCTGCTGCCGGTGCGTGCCGTGGTCGTCGAGACGCGCGCCGAGGCGCTGGACGACATGCCGGCCGGCGTCGAGACGCGGCTGACGGCCGTGCCGGAGGAGATGGTCCGCGAGGCGCCGGCGGGCGCGGCTTATGTCGTGCTCACCCACGACCACGCGCTCGATTTCCTCATCGTCGCCGAGGCGCTGCGCCGGAAGGACGCCGCCTATGTCGGCATGATCGGCTCGAAGACCAAGCGCGCCACCTTTCGCAACTGGTACCTGAAGACGGCCGGCGGCGACGAGGCGGCGCTGGCGCGCCTGGTCAGCCCGATCGGCGGCGAGGTGAAGGACAAGCGCCCCGCAGTGATCGCCGCGCTGGCTGCGGCCGAGGTCATTGCGGCGCTGGCGCGCGGCGCCGGGGACCGGTCGACGGCGGATCGGGACGCCCGAAGCATCCGACGCGCTCAGGCCATGACGTCCGCCACCGGGCGGCGCAGCGATTTCGGCATCGACGGCGCGTAGCCGTAGCGGACGACGAGATCAGGGCGGCGGCCAAGGCCCAGCCACGCAGCGAACTCGGCGCGCACTTCCGGCACCTCGATCGGCTGGTTGACGAAGGCGTTGCGGATGCCGAGCGCGGTCGCCTGCAGGGCGAAGCGCTGGTAGCTTCGGCCGACGGCGACCCAGCCGGCCTTGCCTTCCTCGCGGGCGACAAAGACGGCGATGCCCGACGAAGAGCGGATCTGCCGGCTGTAGCGGTCGTTCTCCGACTCGGCGGAGAAGATCCAGGGGAACAGCAGCCGCCCGAGCCAGGTCGGCGAGGTCGGGTTGCCCGACGCGACCGAATAGAGGCCGTCGCGGGTCCCGGCGGCCTGGCCGGCGTTGAAGCGCAGCCATTCGGAAAGCTCGGCGACGAAAGCCGGGTCCTCGACCTGGCGCGTATTGCCGGCGACGACGTAGTCGAGCACGGCGGCCATGCGCGAGGGATCGCCGATCATGACCACGTCGACGCCGTCGACGCGCGCGGCTTCCTCAAGCCGGGCCAGATCCCCGGTAGGTACGGCGCGACCGTCATACTCCGAGCGCGTGCACTGGCGTTCGGGGATGGCGACGAACAGCGGCGTCTCGGCGGCAGGTCCCGGCTCGAGCGAGATCGCGACGTTGCCGTCGCCGGCCGGGTCGAAGCCGATCGTCGCGCGCCGCCCGCGTGCCTCCGCGGCGATCGACAGGTTTTCGGCGGCGCAGCCCAGGCTGACGAAGAGATGATGGTCGTCGGGATCGACGACGGGCGTGCGCCGCGACAGGTCCGGCAGGATCGTCACGGCGCCTTCCGTGGCGGAGAAGCGCCAGGGCTGGGTGTTGTGGCTGTTGGCCGCGAGGGTGGCGTAGCGGACGAGATCGCCGAGTGAGGCGTCGGCAGCCAACGTCGCCCAGGTCTCCGCCACCGCCTCGTTCCAGCGGCTCTGGCCGGCACCGCAGCCTGCTGCCGGCAAGGCGAGCGCTACGCCGCCCGAGACCATCATCCCCCGCCTCGACATCATCGGCCGTTCTCCCGTGACCCGCCCGCTCGCGATGACGGAAACATAGCCGCGAGGACGTCGCGGTCCTTGTCCTGCGTCAAGGGAGACGAGCCGCCGATCCGGCGGCGGCGGTCCGGCGCTGCTGCCGCGGCTACCGGCCGGCGAGGATGTTGCGGATCAGCCGCTGGCAGCGCTCGGCCATGAAGTCGAGAAGCAGGCGCACCTTCGGGTCCTGGAGCTTCTTGTGCGGGTAGACGGCGGCGAGCTGCACCGGGGTCGGCGGCGCGTCCGGCAGGATCACCTTCAGTCGGCGGTCGCGGATGAACGGCTCCACCTCGAAGCGCGGCTTGTTGACGATGCCGCGCCCCGACAGCGCCCATCCGGTGAGTACGTCGCCGTCGTCGGAATCGAACGGTCCGTGCACCTCGAGCTTGGCGATGCCGGCCGGCGTACGCAGCGTCCAGCCATGCTCGCGCAGGCCGGGATAACGCAGCATCAGGCAGTCGTGCCGGCGGCCGGTCAAGTCGCCCGGCTCGGCCGGCTCGCCGCGCGCGGCGAGGTAGGCGGGCGAGGCGACCAGCACCCGCTCGCACTCCATGATGCCGCGCATGCGCAGGCTGGAATCCTCGATCACGCCGAGCTTGAAGGCGACGTCGATTCCCTCGCGCAGGATGTCGACATTGTGGTCCGACAGGCGCAGGCGCACCTCGATGTCGGGGAAGCGGTCGTGGAAATCCGGGATGCCGGACGCGATCAGCCGGCGGCCGAGGCCGAGCGGGGCGGTGACGCGGATGGTGCCGCGCGGCTGGCCGGACAGCGCGCTGACCGCGGCCTCGGCTTCCGTGATCGCCTCCAGAACCTGCTTGGCGCCGGCATAGAAGACGTTGCCGTGCTCGGTCGGCATGAGCTGGCGCGTCGTGCGGTTGAACAGCCGGACGCCGAGATGCTTCTCCAGCTCCTTGATGCGGTTCGAGGCGA
The DNA here is from genome assembly GCA_905339215.1 of Rhizobiaceae bacterium. Lineage (GTDB taxonomy): Bacteria > Pseudomonadota > Alphaproteobacteria > Rhizobiales > Rhizobiaceae > DUSC01. The sequence continues at coordinate 765 of CAJPFN010000065.1, read as the reverse complement.
CCGCGGGCGAGATGCGCATGTCGCGGCCGGCCGCAGACAGATTGCCCAGTTCGACGACGCGGACGAAGACGGCGATGTTGTCGAGATAGGCCATGCGCGGGACCGGGCGGGATGATGAGGCGACTTATTTCCAATGCAGGGTAGTATTTTCCATTTTTTTTTGAAAGTCATCGCGGCGGCGGACCCTTCCCGATTGCCGGCGAGGCCGTAAAGTCTCGGGGGTCGAAGTGCGCGAGGGCGGCGGCATGATGGATTTCGCGATCTTCTGGGACTGGCTGAGCTTCGCCATCCGCTGGCTCCACGTCATCACCGGCATCGCCTGGATCGGCTCTTCCTTCTACTTCGTCGCGCTCGACCTCGGACTGCGGCAACGGCCGGGCTTGCCGGCCGGCGCCCATGGCGAGGAATGGCAGGTCCACGGCGGCGGCTTCTACCACGTGCAGAAATACCTGGTGGCGCCGGCTGAGATGCCCGAGCACCTGACCTGGTTCAAATGGGAGGCGTATTCGACCTGGCTGACCGGCTTCGCGCTTCTCTGCGTGGTCTACTATGCCGGCGCCGACCTCTTCCTCATCGACCGCAACGTGCTCGACGTCTCGGCGCCGGTGGCGATCGGCTTCTCGATCGCCTCGATCGCGCTGGGCTGGATCCTCTACGACCTGCTGTGCAAGTCGCCGCTCGGCGGCAACGACACGACGCTGATGCTGGTGCTCTACGCCATCCTGGTGGCGATGGCCTGGGGCTACACGCAGCTGTTCACCGGCC
>CAJPFN010000064.1 GCA_905339215.1 Rhizobiaceae bacterium | reverse complement strand
CCGCAGGCGATTGGACGGGTGGGGTCGCCGGTGACGTGTGCGGCGCCCATTCAAACGTCGAGCTTGCCGCGAAACACCCCCACCCGACGCTTCGCGTCGAAAGATGTGCCGGGGACCCCGATTGCTTCGCAATCTCCCCGGCCTTCTCGGCCGACGATCGAGCCGCCGGCTCGATCGGAAGATCGGCCTCGAAGCCCCACAAGGGGGAGGTGGGCGCCGCCGCCCCGCCCTCATCCTGCAGCGCGAGCGAAGCGAGCCTCGAAGGACGAGGGCGGAAAAGGGCCCGGACGAGGCGCCGCCGTCAGGCGATCTTGCCGAGAAGCCGGGCCAGCGTCTCCGCCTCGCGCGCGGTGAGCGGTGCCAGGGTCTCGGCGGTAATGGTTTTTGCCAGCGGCACCAGGCGCTCGACCGCTTCGCGGCCCTGCGGCGTCAGGCCGACCATCAGCCGCCGCCGGTCGCCGGCATGGCGCGAGAGCGTCACCAGCCCGCGCGCCTTCAGCCGGTCGATGACGCCCTTGATCGTCGCGGCGTCCATGGCCACCAGCGCGCCAAGCTGGTTCTGCGAGGTTTCGCCGACGTCGCGCAGCCGGGCCAGTGCGGCGAACTGCGGCGGGGTCAGGTCGCCGATATGGGCGGCGAAGATGGCGACGTGACGCTGGTGCGCCTTGCGCAGGATGAAGCCGATCTGCTCCTGCAGCCGGTAGGCGTTGCCGTCCGGCCCGGCGTCGTCGAGCGTGACGTTATTCTCGTCGCGGCTCACCGCAGCCCGTCCCAGGCCTTGATGTCGGCCACCGCCAGCCCGCCCATGCGGTCGTGGATGCGCGGCCCGCAGGTCATGACCAGCACGAAGAGGATCTCGTCCGGGCGCGGGCCGTCGGCGATGCCGACCTCCATGGCGTCGAAATGACTGCGCACGTAAGCCGCGTTGATATGGCCGACCGGCACGTCGAGCCGCGAGCCGAAGGCGCCGACCTTCATCGCCGAAGGCACGATGGCGCGCGCCTCGCCGAGCCGCTCGCGCATGGCGTAGCCGCCCGGCACGTGCCAGAGCGCGCCGTGCTCGATCTCGCCCGCCGTGCCGACGATGGCGCCCTTGCCGTAGCCGTCGATCGCCGAGCGGTCGCCCAGCGCGGCGATCAGCCGGTCGGTCAGCAGCAGGCCGAGCGGCTTCAGGTCGTCCATGGCGCCCTGCAGCGCTTCCTCGTAACGGCCGGCGAAGGGGTTCTTCACCACGGCCATCGCCGCGGCGCGGCGGCGCGGGCGCTCGGCGGCCGGGCCGCCCTCGTGGAAGATCTCCTCGACGACGAGGCTGGTCTTGCGGATCGGGAACTCAGGCATGGACGGGAACCTCTCTCGAAATCTCATCGGCAGCGGCAGCCGGCGCGAGGCGCGGGTCGCCGCAGAGCTGCACATCGCCGCCGAGAAAGAGCGCCGCCGCCTCGATCAGGCCGGCCCCGCGCAGCCTTTCGGCCGTGGCACGGCCGCGGTCGAGCGCCGCGGCGATTTCCGCCCGGCTCAGCGCGCCGACCCGGTAGGTGACGAGCCTGTCGCCGAGGTCGCTGTCGGGCGAAAGCGACGAGGCCGGCACGCGCGTGACGGCGGGATGGCCGGGCAGGTCGACGGCGTTGGCAATGATCGTCGCTGCGGCGTCGGCCTCCGCCGCCGTGCGCGCCAGCACGGTGACGGCGTCGGCGATGCCGAGCGAGTGGCTGCGGCCGCGCCAGCCGCTGGTGGCGATGCCGCGCACGGGGTCTGCCGCGCGCACCACGAGCCGGTCGGCGAAGCCATTGCCCGTTCCGGCTACCGCGGCGCGGATCGACTGGCCCGGCGAAAGGAAGAGCGCGATGTCGCCGCCGTCGTTGACATAGGCCTTGTCGATCTCGCCGCCTTCGACCAGCGCTGCGAGCATGTCGTCGGCGACCGCGCCGGCGACCGCGGCCATCGGCGTGATGAAGTCGCAAGACAGCGGCGCGACCGCCCGTTCCATGCGTCGGGCGGTGGAGCCGCAGAACGGCCGCGGCGTCGCCGCCGCCGGGCGGCGCAGCTCGCCGAGTTCGGCGACGAGTTCCTCGAGCAGCGTGGCGAAGCGCGCCGCGATCCGCCGGTACGCAGCGGCGCGTTCGCCGCCTTCGGCGAAGGCCTCGACGATCAGGTCGATCGGGCCGTGATGGAGATGCAGGCGCCGGCCGTCGGCGAGCAGGCACCCTTGCGCCGGCGACGTCATCGCGGCGCGTCCGGCATGCGCCGCAACTGCTCCAGCGGCGGCCACAGGTTGCCGGTCGCCGCCGCGGCGCCGATGCGTGGGTTGGCGTATTCGCCGCCGCGCGCCAGCACGTCGGCGACCGTGCGGATCTCGCTCTCGTAGCCGCCGAGGCGCACATAGTCGTCGCGGCGCAGCGTGAATTCGATCGGCGCCACGACCGCCGGGGTCGGCACGTACCCGAAGGCGTTGTCGGGCACGCGGGCGACGTCGACCATCAGCGTGATGCCACCGCCCGGCCAGACGTAGACCGGCGCGCCGCCCACCGTCACGTAGGTCCTCAGGCCTTGCACGGAGCGGGTCAGGTTGACCGGATTCTCGACGACGCCGGCGCGCAACGAGCCGCCGGCGCCGGCAACGAAAAGTACGGTGCACAGCGCCGGTTCGCAGTTCTCCTCGATCAGCGAAACTGATTTCGCCAGTCGCTCGGGGAACGGCTTCTTCACCGGCCGCAGCGCGTCGTCGAGCTCGTAGTAGGCGTGTTGCTCGCCGGTGGTGGAGACCATCATCAGCGACAGGCCGGGCCTCGCACCCTTCTTCGGGTTCCACGGGCCGAGGATGTCGAGCGGATCGGAGATGGTGGTGCCGCCCCAGCCGAGCCCCGGCTCGGAGACCTTGAAGTAGCGGCCGGGCGTCGAGCGCCGGCCGAGGATCTTGATGCCGGTGTCTTCCCAGCCGAGCACCTTTCCGGCCTGGTGCTCGGAGACGACGCCGGTGATGTGGTCGTCGACGACCACCACTTCGTCGACCAGACCGCGCCACTGGGTGGCGAACATGCCGATTGTCGCCGAACCGCAGCCGACGCGCATGCGGCTTTCCGTCTTTCCGTCGATCACCGGCGCCTTGCCGGCCGCGACGACCACCGTAGCACCGCCGTCGATGGTCAGTTCGACGGCCTTCTTGTTGCACAGCGCCACCAGCGTGTCGCAGGTGACGCGGCCTTCGGCCTTCGAGCCGCCGGTCAGGTGATGGACGCCGCCAAGCGACAGCATCTGCGAGCCGTACTCGCCGGTCGTCACGTGGCCGACCGCCTCTCCCGCAGCCCGCACCGTCGCCGTCTCGGGGCCGATGTGCCGGTCGGTGTCGATCTTCACCTTGACGCCGCAGTAGCTGAAGATGCCTTCGGTGACGATGGTAACGAGGTCGACGCCTTCCACCTCCTGGCTGACGATGAACGGCGCCGGCTTGTAGTCGGGATAGGTCGTGCCGGCGCCGATCGCGGTGACGAAGCGGCGCCCGGTGTTGACGAGTTCGCCTTCCCAGCTGCCGCCCTCGAGGAACGGCACCACAGGCTCGCCGGCCTCTTCGGCATGGTCGAGCACGACGAGCGGATCGCAGCGCACGATGCGCCCGGCGACGTTGGCGTAGCGGTCGCAGGCTCCGGTGCGGCCTTCGGCGACGTAGCACATCACCGGACACGCATCGCAGCGGATCTTGTCACCGGACTGCGCCGGTCCCGGCTCGTGCGTATCGAAGCGTTCGGCGAGTTCGCTCATGGGCCGCTTTCCCTGGCGCGCAGCGCGGCGAGGACCCGGCTCGGCGTCGCCGGGACTTTCGTCACCAGAACCCCGGTCGCGTGGCGTATGGCGTTGAGGATCGCCGGCGCAGTGGGGATCAGCACGTGCTCGCCCAGCCCCTTGGCGCCGAACGGGCCTTCCGGGTCGGGAACCTCGACGAGGATGGTGTCGATCGGCGGAACGTCGCCGATGGTCGGGATCAGGTAGTCGTGCAGGTTTTCGGTGCGGCCGGGAACGTATTCCTCCATCAGCGCCAGTCCGATGCCCTGAGCGATGCCGCCCTCGATCTGGCCCTCGGCGAGAAGCGGGTTGATGGCGCGGCCGACGTCGTGGGCGGCGCTGATGCGCACCAGCCGCACCGTGCCCAGCGCGAGGTCGACGTCGAGTTCGACGATCTGCGCGCCGTAGCCGTAGACCGCGTACGGGCTACCTTGCCCCTTGGCGTCGAGCGGTGCGGTCGGCGGATCGTAGCTTTCGGTCGCCGAGAAGACATAACCGTCGGCGTCGACAGGCAGGACAGAGAGGTCGAGGCTGCGCGTCGCCTCACCGTCGCGGATGACCAGCTTTCCGGGGGCAAGGTCAATCGCTGCACGATCCGATACGTTGGCGAAACGAAGCAGCGTCTCCCGCAGCGCGGACGCCGCCGCTTGCGCGGCACGGCCGCTGACGAAGGTCTGGCGCGACGCCGACGTCTTGCCGGCGTCGGGCGTGATCGCCGTATCGCCGCTTTCGAGGCGGATCGCGGCCAGCGGCACGCCGAGCGCGTCGGCGGCGATCTGCGCGATCACCGTATTCGATCCCTGGCCGATGTCGATTGCGCCCTGGTGCAGCACCAACGCGCCGTCGGCCGTCAGACCGATCTTCATGGTCGAGGGATTGGGCAGAGAGGTGTTCCCGCAGCCGTACCAGCACGACGCGATACCCACGCCGCGCCGAATGCCGTCATGCGCGGCATTGAAGGCCTCGGCCGCCGCCCCCGCCTCGCTCCAGCGGGGTCTCAGCGCCTCCAGGCAGTCGACGATGCCGACGCCGCTCTGGAGCCGCTGGCCGCAAACCGTTACGGAACCGTTTCTAAGCGCATTTGCCAGACGGAACTCCAGCCGGTCGCGGCCGAGCCGGGCGGCGAGCTCGTCGTAGAGCGTTTCCTGCATGATGGTTGCCTGCGGCACGCCGAAGCCGCGGAAGGCGCCGGAGATCGGGCCATTGGTGTGGATGGCTCGGCCGGTCGCACGGTAGTTCGGCGTGACGTAGGGTCCGGAGGCGTGGATGGGGACGCGCGTCGCCACCGTCGGCCCCCAGCTGGCATAGGCCCCTGTGTTGAATTCGCCGTCGAAGGTCATGCCGACGATGTGACCGTCGGCGTCGGCACCGATGGTGGCGCGCATCGAGGCCGGATGGCGCTTGGTCGTCGACGCCATGGACTCCGAGCGGCTGTAGGCCAGCGCCGCCGGACGGCCGGTTTTCAGCGCGACGAGGCCGATGAGCGGCTGCACCGAAAGATCGAGTTTCGCGCCGAAGCCGCCGCCAGTTGCGGTGGGAACGATGCGGACATTAGCCGGCGAAAGGCCGAGTACCCTGGCGGTGTCGTCGCGGTCCATGTAAGGCGCCTGCGTGCAGGCGCGGATGATCAGCGTGTCGCCGTCCATCGCCGCGTAGCCGGCCTCCGGCTCGATATAGGCATGCTCGACATAGGAGGTTTCGATGGCGCCGCTGACGACGACTGCGGCGCCGGCGAGGGCTGCTTCCGGATCGCCGTGCTCGACGAATCCCTGGGTGAGCAGGTTGCCTTTTCGCGTTTCGTGCAGGGGTTCGGCCGTGTGCGCGGCGTCCGCGTCGAGAACGTGCGGGAGCGGCGTCCATTCAATGGGGAAGGCGGCAAGGTCGAGTTCGCGCGCGGCGTTCCGCTCGACCGCGACCAGCGCGGCGGCCTCGCCGCGGAAACGGACCAGGCCCTCGGCGAGGGCGGGTTGGTCGGCGAATGCCGGGATCGTGCCGAACCGGTTGACGCCGGGAATGTCCGCCGCCGTGAAGATGCCGACGATACCTGGGTTCCCGGACGCGTAGGCTCCGAGGTCACCGAAGGCGAAGCGGGCGTGATGGTGCGGGGAGCGAACGACGATGACGGCGAGCGCGTCGGGCGGGATGCCGTCGGCGCCGAACATTTCCGCGCCGGTGACCTTGGCCATCCCGTCGAGCCGCACGGGTGCGGCGCCGACGGCGCGGCCCGCGGCGGGAAGCCGGAGATCGAGCGCATCGGTCGCCGCGCCCGCCTCCATCACGGCGCGGACGATCTTGCGGTAGCCTGTGCAGCGGCAGAGCACGCCGCCGAGCGCATCGGCGACCTCGCCTTCGGCAGGGTTCGGCGAGCGCTCCAGCAGTGCCGTCGCGGCCATCAGCAGGCCCGGCGTGCAGATTCCACACTGGGCGGCGCCATGAGCGAGGAACGATGCCTGCAGGCGCGACAGCATCCCGTTCGCCAGCCCCTCGACCGTTCGCACCTGCGCGCCTTCGAGCCGCGCGGCGGGTACGAGGCAGGCACATAGCGGCTCACCGTCGACAAGGACCGTGCAGGCGCCGCAGTCGCCGGCGTCGCAGCCGACCTTGGTCCCGGTCAGACTGAGATCCTCGCGGAGGACGGCCGAAAGGCGCCTTACCGGCGGTGCGGAGACGACGACCGGCATGCCGTTGACGCTGAAGGAAACGCGGGCGGGATCGCGGTTCATGCGGCCAACTCCCCGCTGGCCGGTCGCGCGGCCGCGGCCCGGACCGCGCGCCGAACGATCTCTACCGCTGCTTCGCGCCTGTAGGCGGCGCTGCCGCGCACGTCGTCGATCGGGGACAGCGCGGCGAAATCGGACACATGTACCGCTTCGCCGAGATCACCGTCGATCGGCCGGCCGACCAGCGCGTCCTCCAGGAAACCGAGGCGCTGCGCCACCGCCGAACAGGCGCCGACGGAGACCGCCGCGTTGGCGATGGTGCCGTCCGGTCCGGCTTCGATCCGGGCGGCCGCCATGGCGATCGAAATGACCAGGTAGCGCCGCGCGCCGAGTTTGACGAATGCCGAGCGGCCGCGTGCCGCCCGTTTGGGTACGTTCACGGCGGTCACCATCTCGCCGGGGCGCAGCGCGGTCCGCCGGTTGCCGAGGATGAAGTCGGAAAGGCCGAGGTGCCGGGTCGACTCGCGCGAGCGCACCTCGACCGTTGCATCGAGCACCATCAGCGCCGGCACGCCGTCGGCGGCGGGCGAAGCGTTGCACAGGTTGCCGCCGATCGTCCCGGCGTTCTGGATCTGGATCGAGCCGACCTCGCGCGCGGCCTGGCGAAGTGCGTCGAAGGCTGGGGGCAGGTCGTGGCGGGCGATGTCTATCCACCGCGTCGCCGCCCCAAAAACGAAGCCGGCGTCCGTTTCGCCGATGCCGCGAAGTGCCGCGAGAGCGGAGACGTCGAGGATGTGGTCGCGAACCGGCCGGTCGCCGAGCGAGGGATAGAAGTCGGTGCCGCCGGCAAGGATACGCCAGACGCCGTCACCGAGAAGGTGCAGCGCTTCTTCGACCGTCTCTGGTCTGGCGTAACGCGTCACGCTTGCCTCCGGCAACGAAAAATCGTTTGCACGCAAATGATATCAAGGCTGGATTCGTTGTCAAAGCCGAGTTTATACGGCCGACTCTCTGCGAGCGCATCGGGTCCAGGCCTTGATCTCGGTCCCAGCTCAGCTATCGATGGCGAAAGCTGTTGACGCAGTTGCGCCTCTTCGGCGACCTTTCGCTGTCACCGCGTGAACCCACCCAAGCCGTAAAAAGAGGGCAGGATGGCCGACAAGGCTCTGATCATCATCGACGTCCAGAACGACTTCTGCCCGGGCGGGGCGCTCGCCGTCGCCGACGGCGACGCGGTGGTGCCGGTCATCAACGCGCTGTCGCCCTCCTTCGCGCATGTCGTCCTGACGCAGGACTGGCATCCGGCGGGCCATTCGAGCTTCTCCTCCAGCCATCCGGGTGCGCAACCGTTCTCGTCGATCGCCATGCCTTACGGCGAGCAGACGCTTTGGCCCGACCATTGTGTGCAAGGGACGCCGGGAGCGGCGTTCCATCCCGGCCTCGACTGGACCCGGGCCGAACTCGTCCTTCGCAAGGGTTTTCGCGCGTCCATCGACAGCTACTCGGCCTTTTTCGAGAATGACCGCCGCACGCCGACGGGTCTCGCCGGCTATCTGCGCGAGCGCGGCATCGGCGACGTGACTTTGGTCGGCCTTGCCACCGACTACTGCGTCGCCTATTCGGCCCTCGATGCGACCGCGCAAGGCTTCGCCACGACCGTCAGGCTCGATGCTTGCCGCGGCATCGATCTCGGCGGGTCCGTGGCGGCGATGCTGGGACGTATGCGCGACGCGGGCGTGACACTTGCGTGAAACAGAGCAGACGCTTTGCCGGTCGCGGGCGGTTACCGGGGGGCTCGGGAGGGTTTCGATGCGATTGACGTTGCTGGCCAAAGCCGGGCTGACCCTTGCCGCAGTGATGCCGATGACCGTATCGGCCTTCGCGGCCGAAGCCCATGGGCTCCCGGGTGCCGAGATGAGCCTGTTCTGGGCCATTCCCTTCGCGGGGCTGCTCCTGTCGATCGCCACCGGGCCGCTGCTCTATCCCCACTTCTGGGAACACCACTACGGCAAGTTCGCCGCCGTCTGGGCCGCCCTCGTCATCGTGCCGATGGCGCTCTTCTTCGGCTGGACCGCGTCGGCCGAGGCCGTGCTGCATACCCTGCTGCTGGAGTATATGTCCTTCATCATCCTCCTGCTGGCGCTCTTCACCATCGCCGGCGGCATCCTGATCGCCGGCAACATCCACGGGACGCCGGTGGTCAACGCCGGCCTGCTGGCGATCGGCGCACTGCTCGCTTCGGTGGTCGGCACCACCGGCGCCTCGATGATCATGATCCGTCCCGTGATCCGGGCAAATGACAACCGGCCCTTCAATGCCCACGTCGTCATCTTCTTCATCTTCCTCGTCTCCAACATCGGCGGCTCGCTGACGCCGCTCGGCGATCCGCCGCTGTTCGTCGGCTTCCTGCGCGGCGTCGATTTCTTCTGGACGACGCAGCATCTCTTCCGCGAGACGCTCCTGGTCGGCGGCATCGTGCTGGCAGCTTTCGTCGCGATGGATGTCTTCTTCCACCGCCGCGAGAACGGCGCGCCGAAGATCAAGGACCCGACGCCGGACACCCAGGTGCGCCTGCGCGGGCTGCTCAACCTCCCGCTGCTGGCCGGCGTCATCGGCGCCATCCTGCTCTCTGCGGCGTGGAAGCCGGGCGTCGCCTTCACTGTCGCCGGCGTCGCCGTGGAATTGCAGAACCTCGTGCGCGACGCGATCATCCTCGGCCTCGCCGTGGTGTCGCTGGTCCTCACGCCGCGCGAATACCGCCGCGCCAACGGCTTTTCCTGGGGGCCTATCCTGGAGGTCGCCAAGCTGTTCGCCGGCATCTTCATCTGCATCGTGCCAGTGATCGCGATCCTGCGCGCGGGCATGGATGGCGCGCTGGCGCCGCTCGTCTCGCTGGTGACGCTCGCCTCGGGGGCGCCCAACGAGATGGCCTACTTCTGGCTGACCGGCATTTTGTCGTCCTTCCTCGACAATGCGCCGACCTATCTCGTTTTCTTCGAACTGGCCGGAGGCGATCCGCAGGTGCTCATGACCACGCTCGGCCCGACGCTGGTTGCGATCTCGGCGGGAGCCGTCTTCATGGGTGCCAATACCTACATCGGCAACGCGCCGAATTTCATGGTCTATGCGATCGCCCGCCACCAGGGCGTACGCATGCCGAGTTTCTTCGGCTACATGCTGTGGTCAGGCGGCATCCTGATCCCGACGTTCCTGCTCTGCGGCCTGGTCTTCTTCGGTTAGCCGACGCCGACATAGCGGAGCACGACCGACGGATCGGCGCGAAGCGTCTCGACGCCGACCGTGTCGCGGCTACGGCCGTTCTCGACGAACAGGACCCGGTCGGCGACGGAAAGGACGGCGTCGACACGTTGCTCGACGAGGATGGTGGAAACGCCGCGCTGACGCAGCGCAGACACGGTGTCCCGGATCCTGCCGATCATGGACGGCATGAGGCCTTCCGTCGGCTCGTCGAGCAGGAGCACTTCAGGCTCGAGGCAAAGCGCGCGCGCCATGGCCAGCATCTGTTGCTCGCCGCCGGAAAGGGTCCCGGACCGCTGCGCCATGCGCTCGCGCAGGACGGGGAACAGGTCGAGTACGGCGTCGCGCGTCGCCGCGCCCTTTCCGCGCGCCATCAGGCCGATTTCGATATTGTCTGCCACGGAGAGTTCGGCGAAAAGCCGCCGGCCCTGCGGGACGTAGGCAACCCCGGCCTTCGGCACCGCGTGCGCTGCAAGGCGCGTCAGTTCGGTTTCGCCAAGCCGAATCGAACCGCCAGCCGCCGGGACGAGTCCCATGATCGCCTTGAGCAGCGTCGTCTTGCCCGCGCCGTTGCGGCCGAGCACGCAAAGCACTTCGCCGCGGCGAAGCGTCAGGTCGATACCGTGCAGAACCGGTAAGTCGCCGTATCGGCAGTCGAGTCCGCGGACGGAAAGCGCGTCGGTCATGTCGCAGCCGTCCCCAGGTAGGCCTGCTGCACCGCGGGATCGGCACGGATGACCTCGGGCGCGCCTTCGGCAAGGATGCGGCCGGCGTCGAAGACGGTTATGCGGCCGGCGAGAGCCATCACTACCGGCATGTTGTGCTCGATGAGCAGTACCGTGGAGTCGCGCGCCATGTCGCGCACGAGGCCGATGAAGTTGTCGATCTCGCCGTCGGACAACCCTTGAGTCGGCTCGTCAAGAATGAGCAGCCGCGGTTTGAGCGCTAGCCCCATCGCCACCTCGAGCAGCCGTTGGTGGCCGTAGGACAAGGTACCGGCGATCGTGTCGGCGCGTTCGGCGAGCCCGAGACGTTCCAGCGCGTCCATGGTGGCGGCCGCGAGCGCTGGCCGCGAGGCCTTTTCCTGCGGCTCGTCGAGCAGGCGCCGTTGCACGGCCAGCGCGACATTGTCGAAAGCAGTGAGGTTGGCATAGACGCTGGTGATCTGGAACGTATAGGCGATGCCGCGACGCACGCGCCGGTGCGCCGGCAGCATGGTGATGTCCTCGCCGGCGAAACGGATCGCGCCCGAAGTCGGCGGGATCCGCCCGCATACGAGACTGACAAAGGTCGTCTTGCCGGCGCCGTTCGGACCGATGATGGCGCGGATCTCGCCGCTCTCAAGCGAGAAGTTGACGGCGTCGACGGCGCGCAGGCCGCCGAAGCTGCGCGACAGAACGCTGGTCTCGAGCAGTGGCGTCACGGCAGCCATGTCAGCCACCTCTCGCGGACCGTGCCGAGCAGGCCTTTCGGGAAGAACAGAATGAGCAGGATCAGCGCGATGCCAACGATGCCGAGCGAGCTGAAGTTCCAGCCGGGAGCCCAGGCCGCCAGCAGGTCGTTGGAGATGTCGATCAGGTAGTACATGAACAGCGTACCGACCAAGGGGCCGAGCGTCGTCGCGGCGCCACCAAGCAGCACCCAGAGCAGCGGCAGGATCGAATACTGGACCGAGGCGAAGCTCGAGCCGACATAACCGAAGAGAAGCGCGTAGGCCGCCCCTGCCGCGGCGCAGACGGCGCCCGAGACGGCGACGGCAGCGAGCTTGTTGGCGAAGGTATCGTAGCCGAGCATGGTCGTGCGCTGTTCGTTCTCGCGGATGGCAACCAGCACGCGCCCGTGCGGGGAGCGCACCAGCGCGAGCATTGCCGCCAGCACGAGCGTGAACAGACCGAGCGCCGCGAAATAGCGGGTCGCCGGATCGGTCAGGTCGAGCGTACCGCCGAAAGCCGTCACCGAGCGCAACGGCTGTGGCACGACGATGCCCTGGTCGCCGCCGGTCCAGACGTTGAAGTAGAGCGTCGTCAGGTAGAACACCTGGGCGAACATCATGGTGACGATCATGAAGGCGACGCCGGTGGTGCGAAGGGCGAGCAGGCCGATCAGGGTCGATAGCACGAGGCCGGCGAGGATGCCTCCGGCGAAGGCGGCCGGCACACTCCAGCCGAGATGATAGACGGACAGTCCGGCGCCGTAGAGACCGGCGGCAAAGAACATCGCGTGGCCGAGGCTGAGCAGGCCGGCGTAGCCGAACAAGAGGTTGTAGCCCATGGCGAAGACGGCGAGGACCATGACACGGGCGAGCACGCCGTGGTGATAGGCCGGCAGCACGAACTGCAGGACGAAGAGCAGCGCGATCACACCCGCATGCAGCGCGACGGCGCGGCCCGCGGTCATGCGGCTGCCCGCTGCGGCGCGCCTGTGGCGGGGCTTCCTCGTCGCGGCCACCGCCCCCGCCTCACCGGTCATCGCGTCGGCGTCCCGAACAGGCCCGTCGGCCGGAATACCAGCACCAGCGCGACGAGCAGTGTGGCGATCATCTTCGCGAGCGTCGGCTGGAAGAAGGCGGAGACGATGCCGTCGGAAAGGCCGATCAGGACGGCGGCCACGAGCGTGCCGCGCAGCGAGCCGAGACCGCCGATGATGACCACGATGAAGGAGAGGAGTAGCGGGTCGAGGCCCATCAGATAGTGTGCCTGGCTGATCGGCACGATCAGAACGGCGGCAACCGCGGCAAGCATGGCGCCGAGCGCGAAAACGCCGGCATAGACGCGATCGACGGGGATGGCGAAAGCCTGCGCTGTCTCGCGGTCGTACTGGGTGGCGCGCATGACGAGACCGAGCCGGGTACGCATCAGCACGAACCAGGTTACCAGCAACAGCACGACCGAAGCGCCGACGACCGCCAGCTTGTAACCCGAGTAGCCGAACCAGGGAAACAGGACGCGGTAGGTGAAGGGCGCCGCGACGGGTCGGGCGTCGGGACCGTAGAAGGTCAAGGCGAGTTGCTGGAGGATGTAGAGGACACCGATCGTGGCGACGATGGTGGCCTCGGGATTGTAG
>CAJPFN010000063.1 GCA_905339215.1 Rhizobiaceae bacterium | reverse complement strand
GGCCTAATCGGCCCGAAGCTGTGATTTTGGCCAAGTTGTGGAACGTTGCGGGAACGGATTGACCGCCCTGGTTTTCTCGCCTGACAATTTGCTCCTGGAACAGGGAGTGGATTTATGGGTCTGCGTGTTTCACCTGAGTCGTTGGCCAGGGAATGGAGCCTGTCTTTTGCCGACATCGACTTTGTGAACGCCAAGCCGGCCGGTTCGAGACTCGGACTGGCGGTGCAGCTGAAGTTCTTCGCAGCTTTCGGATATTTCGCCACCGCGGCGGCTGAGGTTCCCGGTGAGTCGGTTTCGTATCTGGCCGACCAGCTTGGCGGCAACGAGACCGATCTTGACGGTTACGGTTTTTCGGGACGTTCGGGACGTCGCCATTGCGCGGAAATACTGCGTCACCTGGGTTTTCGGCGTATGAAACGCTCGGATCGTATGGCGCTTGTCGAGTGGATGGCTACAGAGGTTTGCCCAGGAGGGGCATCGGTCGGCGCGATGCTCGATGCTGTCTTTCTCTGGTGTCGCGACCACAAAATTTACGGCTCCTCGCGCAAGGAGATCGAGCGGCTGGTGCGCTCCGAACGGCAACGGTTCTTGGAAACATTTCTCGGCCGTGTGGCAGATCGGCTTGTTCCAGGAACGGCCGCTTTACTGGAAGCTTCTCTCGCCGATCCAGAAAGCTCGACGGGGTTCCATACGATCAAGGGCGATGCCGGGGCGGCGACGCTGGACAATATGCTTGGCCTCGCCGACCGATTGGCATTCATCAAGAAGCTGGATTTGCCGCGGGACTTGCTGACGGGCGCCGGCAAGACCTGGACCGGCCAGATTGTACGGCGGGTCGGCGCTGAAAAAGCCTCCGAGATGCGCCGCCACGCGCCACGGCGGCAACTGGGCCTCTATGCTGTCTTCCTCATGGCGCGGCAAGCGCAGATCATCGATGGCATGATCGATCTTCTGGTAGAGACGGTGCACAAGATTGGTGTACGGTCGAAACGCAAAGTAGTTGCCGGGATCGCCCGCGATATCGAGAAGGTTTACGACAAGGAACGGTTGCTGGTCGATATTGCCGGTGCAGCCATTGAGACGCCGGACGGCCGGGTCTGTGATGTGATCTTTCCAGTGGCGGGCAAGGAAAAACTCGCGGCGATCATCAAGGAATATCGGGCGAAGGGCACTCTTGAGCGCCGCATCTATCAAGTGATGCGCGGCTCCTATGCCAATCATTACAGACGGATCCTGCCGAGGCTGCTTTCGGTGCTGGAGTTTCGCTCGAACAATGCCGTGCATCGGCCGGTGCTCGAAGCTCTGGACTGGATCAGGCGGACGCTCGCCAGCGGATGTCGCATCGTTCCCAGGAACGGCGTGCCGATCGACGGCGTCATCCCGCCGAAATGGCGCAGCGCGATCGTCGGTAAGGACGGGCGTATCAACCGGATCAGCTATGAGCTTTGCGTGCTGAGCCAGTTACGCGACCGCATCCGAGCCAAGGAAATCTGGGTGGTGGGTGCCGATCGCTATCGCAATCCGGACGATGACCTGCCCAAGGATTTCGAGACCAGGCGCGCGGCCTACTACGGGGCGCTGAACCTGACACCGGACGCGCCGGCCTTCACGCGCAAAATCCAGGCTGAGCTCGAACGGGAACTGCGGCTGCTGAACGCCGAAATTCCCCGTAACGACAAGGTGCGAATTCTCTGGCGCGGTGAAAACCGCATTTCGATCACGCCGTTCGATCCGCTGCCGGAACCGCAGGGCCTTCAATCGGTCAAATCCGAGATCGGCCGACGCTGGCCGATGACGGAGCTCCTGGATGTGTTGAAGGAGGCCGCGCTCGACACCGGCTTCCTGGACGCCTTTGAAACGTCAGCTTCCCGCGTGGCGCTTCCACGCGGTGCGCTCGACCGGCGCCTGATCTTGTGTCTCTACGGACTGGGCACCAATGCCGGTCTGAAACGGGTTGCAGCCGGATGTCCGGATGTCAGCTATGAGGAGTTGCTGCACGTCGGCCGGCGTTTCATCCACCGCGACGCACTCGAGGCGGCATGCGGGCGCGTCGCCAATGCAACGCTGGCTGTCCGCAACACCGCCATTTGGGGCGAGACCGGTACGGCCTGCGCGTCGGATTCGAAGAAGTTCGGCGCCTGGGACAGCAACCTAATGACCGAATGGCATGTCCGCTACGGCGGCCGGGGTGTAATGATCTACTGGCATGTCGAGAAGGGTTCGACCTGCATCTTCTCGCAACTCAAGCGCTGCTCGTCCTCGGAAGTGGCTTCGATGATTAAGGGCGTGCTCAGGCACTGCACCGACATGGAAATCCAGCGGCAATATGTCGACAGCCATGGTCAGAGTGCCGTCGGCTTTGCCTTTTGCCATCTGCTGGGCTTCGAACTCGCCCCGCGCCTGAAGGCGATCGCCCGGCAGAAGCTGGCGCTCCCATATGCAGGCATGCGAGCCGAGTTGCCCAATCTGCTGCCGGTTCTTTCCAGCGTCATCAATTGGGATGAGATCGAGCAGCAGTACGACGAAATGGTCAAATATGCCGCCGCCATGCACAGCGGGATCGCCGATCCGGAAGCGATCCTGCGCCGGTTTGCCCGTGCCGAGGTGATGCATCCGACCTACAAGGCGCTTGCCGAACTCGGCCGAGCGGTGAAGACGATCTTCCTGTGCCGTTATCTGCGCCACGAGGCGTTCCGCCGCGAAATCCATGAAGGCCTCAACGTGGTCGAGAACTGGAACAGCGCCACCAGCTTCGTGTTCTTCGGCAAGGGCGGTGAGATTGCCTCCAACCGGCTCGACGATCAGGAGGTCTCGGCGCTCGCCCTGCATCTCTTGCAGGCGTCGCTGGTCTACGTGAACACCCGGATGATGCAGTCGGTGCTGAGCGAGCCGCAATGGTCGGTGCGGTTGACGCCTGACGACTATCGTGGCCTCACACCGCTGATCTATGGGCATGTCAATCCTTACGGCCGCTTCGACCTCGATCTCGAGCGCCGCATCGATTTTGAGCGGCAGGCGGCGTGATCACAATTGGAGGGAGCAAAATGCCGATCTCGAAGAAGCCCCGGAAGAAAGCGGCGATTCCCAAGCAGCCGAAAGATGACAGCATACTGCCGCCGTTGCCGGACCGGCGCGGCATCGAGGGGTTCATGGCCGGCCTTTTCGGCGGGCGCCACGGGAGCGATCCGACAGAGGCGGCGCAGGACATCATGTATGAGGCTTGGGAGGCGACCACTCGCAGCAAACGTATCGCGCTGGCCAGGAAAGCGCTTGAAGTGTCACCGCTCTGCGCTGACGCCTATGTGCTGCTGGCCGAAGAGGAAGCGCGGTCTGTCGAGGAAGGGCTCGACTATTATCAGAAGGGTGTCGAGGCAGGTGAAATGGCCCTCGGTTCGGAGGGGTTCGAGGAGTATGCCGGTCACTTCTGGGGCTTTCTCGAAACTCGTCCCTACATGCGCGCGCGGGCAGGTCTTGCCGCGGCGCTCTGGCGGCTTGGTCGTCATCAGGAGGCGATCGGCCATTATCAGGCCATGCTCAAGCTCAACCCCAACGATAATCAGGGCATCCGCTATGTGCTGGCCGGGCATCTGCTGGCCCGCGATGACATCAAGGCCCTGAAAAAGCTCATCAGGCAATACGAAGATGATGGCGCCGCCGCGTGGCTTTACACGCAGGCGCTTCTCGCCTTCCGGGAAAACGGCCCGGATGCCGGCAAACTGGCCGAGGAAGCCTGGCTGGCCAACAGCCATGTGCCTGGTGTCCTGTCGGGCAAGCAGCCTCTGGTGGCCTCGATGGACGGCTATATCACCATGGGCGGCGAGGACGAGGCCGCCGACTATGTCGAGGAAAACGGCAAAGTCTGGCAGTCCACGCCCGGCGCCGTCGAGTGGCTGGTGGAAGCGACCAAGAAATTGAAACCGCGCAGACGGCGAAATACTGCCGGCGGCTAATTTGGGTATACCCGGCCTGAACATTGACGTTGAACATGTTGCAACTGGAAAAGCCTGTATATTTTGGGCCAAATCTGCGTTATTGAACAGCTTGTCGCGCCGGCACACCCAAAATGAACAGTTTGCATGACCCGCATCGGATATGCTCGCACCTCCACCGCCGACCAGAACCTCGCCGCGCAGATCGCTGCCCTCAAGGCTGCCGGCTGCGAAGTCATCCGGGAGGAGCAGAAAAGCGGGACGTCGCTCGATGGGCGTTCGCAACTCAACACCATCCTTGACTTCATCCATCCCGGAGAGACCCTTGTCGTCACCCGGATCGACCGGCTGGCGCGCTCACTGCGCGACCTGCAGGTGATCGTAGACAGGCTCAAGATCAAGGGCGCGTATCTCTTCGCGACAGAGAAACCCGTCGATACTTCGACAGCCGCTGGCAAGGCATTCTTCGACATGCTCGGCGTGTTTGCCGAGTTTGAGACCAATCTGCGGCGCGAGCGCCAGGCCGAGGGGATCGTGGCTGCCAAGAAGCGCGGCATCTACAAGGGCAGGCCGCCAAAAATCGACCGAAACGAGATCCGCCAACGACTGAAACAGGGGCACGGTCCGACGCAAATCGCCCGTGATCTCGGCATCTCGCGCGGCACCGTTTATCAGGTACGGAAAAGCGGATGACAAAGGGTAAGATCGTAACCCGGCTGACGCCAGCGGCATGCGAGGAAATCCAGACCCATATGCTCGAGGCCTGCCATAAGGTCGCCGCCGACCATGGCCTGGTAGTCGAGAGCGCCGGATGGCGCGGCATGGACACCAGCTTCGCCTTCGAGCCCGTATTCCGTGTCAGCGTTCCCGACTCCGACGGTACGGCATTCAATCTCGAACAGGACAGGTTCGAGTTCCTGGCCGAACACTACGGCTTGCAGCCTTGCGACTTCGGCCGTGAGTTCCGCACCGGCAGCGAGCGGTTCCGGATCACCGGCATCGATCCCAAGCGGCCACGCTATCCGATCTCCGCCGAGCGAATTCCCGACCGCAGAGGCTTCAAATTTGCCGCCGAACAAGTCGCCATGATTCTTCACACGCAGAGTAAACCGTAATGTTCTTTAATTGTTCTGCGCGTTGGCCAAAATCGCAGCTTCGGGCCGATTGGGCCCTATAGCGAGCTTGAAAGCCGGTTGTCGCGGTCGGGCGTGAAGGAAACCACGCTGGATTATACCCGCGACTTTGCCGAGCGGCGTGGGATCGCGGAGCGCATGGGCGTCCGCAGCGAGATCGAAATTCCCGCCGATCGTGCCGGGCTACGTGCGGAACGGGAGTCGACGGCCGAGCGGATCGCAGTTCGGCGGCCGGCGGAAAGATCGGTCCCGGCCGCTTTGGGCGTTGAGGGGGTGGCAGACGGCCGGGACCAGGCTCGCGAAATCGCTAGCGCGGACAGATTGCCTTCCGCCGTCGAGAAAAACAAGGGCGAGGATCTCATGCGGAAACCGCTGCCCAAGGATGATCTCGCCCGGGATGATCTCGCTGGCGATCGGCAGCAGCGCCGCAGCCGGTTCGAGGGCCTGAAACTATCGCGTGGCGCATCGGCCACGCAGGACCGCGACGAGCAGGCCCAGGAGCGCCCGGAGAAGGCCGAGACACGCCGGCTCGGTATGTTCGACGGGTTGCAGCTCAATGCCCGTCCTGGCCCTTCCCAGGACCGGGCAGACGGGCCGGGAAGGGAAGGGAGCTTGCGGCCGGCGCCGGCGCAGGACCGGCTTGCCGAGCGGATGCGAGCGCAGTCGCCGCTTGAGCAGGCCGTTGACCGCTACGCGCGGGCCTATGAATCGGCGCACCGGCATCAGCGCGAGGGGCTGCCCATACTCGAAGCGCAGAAACAGGAGTTGAGCCTTGCGGGGCAGCAGCTCGACCAGGCGCGGCCAGGCGCGCGCGAGCTGATGCGTTCGGCGCTGCGCTACGACCCGGACATGCAGCGTAGCATGACCGAGCTTTCCGGCCGGGAGCGCGTCGGTCAGGTCATCGAGCGGCTGGACAACGAGCGCGCCATGCAGGCCGACCCGAATGTGAGGGCCGATCGCTTCGTTGAACGCTGGCGGGAGTTGCAGGGGCAACGCCAGCAGCTTCGCGGTTGGCAACACGACATGGCGCGCGGGAAGGTCGAAGGCCAGATGCAGGGCCTTGCCAAGAGCCTTGAACGCGATCCGCAGGTTGAATCCCTCTTGCGCAATCGCCGGCAGGAAATCGGGATCGGCCAGCACATGCGCCAGAGCGAGGGGATTTCGCGGGAGCTGGAACGGAGCCTCACGCGCGGCCGATCGCTCGGCCTTGAACGGTAGGAGACGTCATGACGGACGAGGATAGGGAAGGATTCGAGCCGAAGGACGACAGCCAGGCCGGCGACCCGGCCGCCGCGTTCGAGGCGTTGCGGCACACGGTCGAGAAGCAGGGCGGCCAGATCGGCGCGGAAATGACGATCATCCGGCGCGGCGTGGAAGCGGCGTTCGACCAGTTCGAGAAATTCCAGCAGCCGACCGACTACGGCCCCGATCTTGGCCGCATCGTCCAGCAGCTCGCCCTTGTCGCGGAGCGGCTTGAAGCCGTCGAGCAATCGCCCATCTTGCGCAACGGCCCGGAGCATTACGCCCGTGCGCTCGAGCGCAGCGGTGAGGGCCTGGTGAGGACCGCCGCGCAGCAGCTCGAGGGGAAGGGCCGCGACCTCGAGCGCGAGGCGATCAACCTGGCCGCCTATACCAAGAGCGCCTACGACCGGCGCTCGCAGGATTTGCGCATGTGGATCGCGGGCGGCGTCGGCCTGCTCGCCGGCGCGCTCCTGGTGCTGCTGTTGCCGTGCATCCTGCCCTTTGCGGCCGATACCCATGTTGCGGCGATCGTCATGGGCCAGGACCGATGGAACGCCGGCGTCACCATGATGCAGGCGGCGGACCCCGGCGGTTGGCGTGGCGTGGTCGATGCCTCGCAGCTCGCGCGCGACAACGCCAAGGCGATCGGCCGGTGCTCCGAGGCCGCGCGCACGGCCGGCGCGGATCAGCAATGCACGATCACCGTGAAAGCGCCGGCGCGGTAGGGCAGGGCTGGGGGACCGATCCGCCGCGACTGCTCGATGTGGGCTGCCGTTCCAATCTTTGCCGGTGGTTTGCGGCGCGCGACCTACCGTGCGAGCCGGACGACACGGAGGGAGGCGGCGATGCCGGAGAACGCCGCGACCAGGGCGTCGCCGTCGGCGGCATCGTAGTAATGGGCCGGGTCGGTCGCGCAGCTTTGGAGCATCGTCTTTCCGGCCCCTTCATCGACCATGAAGGCGACCGTGAACACCTCGATATTCTGGGCCTTCATGGTGTCGCAGATCGATAATGTGTCGGCGTTGACCTGGGCGATCTGGTTATTGCGGGCAGCCCCGGCTCCGCTCAGGGTTATATGGCGGCCATCGCTCGAGCGGTAGCGCAGCGTGTTCTCCCCGTCCGTCATCAGCACCGCGACCTTGCGCGGCTTGATGTTTTGCGGATCGTATGCGCCGCCTTCGTCCAGCGGTGCCGTATCGGACAGGACGTTCAATCCCCACACCATCCCTGCCGGAATGTAGGTGTTGGGCCGGTACGAGCCGATATTGATGATCAGGCTGTTGACCGCCAGCAGGAGTTTCGCCTTGTCCGGCGTCAGCGTCACGATCGGATTCAGGCAACGCTGGCTGGTTTCGAGGTAGCCCGGATATTTGACTGACGGGCTCTGGTCGTGGAGCCGGTAATCGCTGCCCTTGCGCGAACCGACGCAGCCGAACCATTTGTAGTTCGTGGCCTTGCCGCCGCCGGTGCAGACCTCCTTGTACTCCACCACCGTTCGGGAATGGCCTGGCGCGCAGCCGCCCGAGCACTGATAGGTTTCGATGACGCCGTCGACCTCACGCGTGCAGGTCTTGACAGGAAGCGGCTTGTTGCAAACCGTCGTGGTGACGTTTTTCCACTTGCAGACACGCGGCGGCGGCGGCACCGAATAGTCACCGCCCACGTCAAGCCACGATGCGTTGCGGTACTGCATGCCGACATTCACATAATCAGCATACGGAACGATGCCGATGCGGGTCAGGCCATCGCCCGACTGCAACACTTCGTTGATGAGCTGGGTGGCGGCCGACTTCAGCGCGGCGATCCTGGTGATACCGTTGGCGTCGGCTGCCGACATGGACCAGGTGTTGTCGAGAACAAGCGCGATTTCGACATTGCCTTGCGTCGCGCGTTGCGCCAGCGCTGACGTTCTGCTGGTGAGCAGGTCATATCCGGCGAGGCTCATGAACATCGCCGGGGTGTCCCCGCGCAACGTCAGGTCGACATCGTCGGCGGTCGTGCTCAACGTCTCGATCTGGACGTTCTGCACCTTATCCGGGTCGGCATTGGCCGCGATATAATCGAGACCGATCTTTCTCAGCTTCTCGGTATTTTGTTCCTTGGAAATGGCCATCGCCAGAGCGGCGGCGTCTGAAACTTCCTGAAGGTGGCGGTTGGCAGCGGAGTAGCGCGAAAAGTCAACCGCCAGTCCCGCTGCCAACAAGAGAGGCACGCACAGGATGGCGCTGATGGCCGCGAAATTGCCGGAACGGTCGAGCAGGAATTTGTACAACATTCCAGAAGGTTACACGGCGACCGCTTAAAATTCTGTTACCCTACGCCCACGATTCTTAATCGTTCCGTGCACCGGTTCGATCCCAAAGCGTTCCCTCCAGCATCACCGGATCACGGGTCACCACGAACCCATCGAACGCGCGCAGCACGCGCAGGGCGGACAGGCTTGGCGCGATTCAGGTGCGATTGGTGGCCGCTCAACCGGCCCGCCGCAGGGTAGCAGCCTTGCCGTCGGCAATGATCTGGGCGAGCGGTGCCGGCCGACCCAGCAGATAGCCCCGCGCTTCGTTGCATCCCTCGGTGCGAAGCAGCGAGAGCTGTCCCTCGGTTTCGATACCCTCGGCGAGGACGGGAATGTCCAGGCTGCCGCCGAGCGCAAGTACGGCGCGAATGATCGCCCTGGACTGGGGATTGGCCTCGGCCTCGTATCTCCCCGGTCGCGACGGACGTTTGCACTTGGTAATAGACCGCGAACTGGTTGTGCTCGATGGCCTCGCGCAGCTCGCCGGTCAATTTGCGCCGCATTCTGACCGCATGATCCATCGACGCCTCGTAGGCCGGATATCGTGACCTGGCGGTCTCTATTGGGATGCCGGTTTGAACGCAACCAGGGTGAAGATCGTGGGTTTTCCGTCCTTTGCCGTCTCGTCAGTGACAAGCAGCAACATATCGTCGCCAAGGCTTGTCATACCCTCGAAATTGTTCGCCAACCCTGCCGCAGGCACAGGAGTAAAATCGGTCACGCCGCAGGTTTCGTTGCCGCCGCAGCCAGCGATATCGACCCGGCGCAGGCGGCCGACAAACAGCGCACCCTTTGCCTCGCGTGTCCGTTCGAGAACCAGGGCGTTTCCGTCGGGCATGATCTCGATGGCCTTGACGTTACTGTCGCCGGCCCGGAAAGCCTTGAACGACCATTTTCGGCCATCGGTTGCATAGAGTGTGTGCTGGTCTTCGGGTTGACCGAGCAAGGCGGTTTCCGGTGCGGTGACAACGCCATAGCGGGCGTCGAATGCAACCGATTCCAGCCGCCGGTTCTTCTTTGGGTATTGCGTCTTGTCGGCCAGCGGTCCCGGCAATACGACGTTGGCGATGCGCTTGCCCTGAGGGGTAAAGCGGGCAACCGCCGGCCCGTCCTCAATCGCGATCAGCAATTCGCTGTCGTTCGCCTTGCCGTTGCCGCCGTTGACCACCGCGACGTCTTCGGCGTCGTTGACGGCCAGTTCCGTGCCGTCCTCGGCAGTCAGCGGCGCGGAATGAACGACTTCAATGTGGGTGACGCGACCGCCTTCAAGGCGGATGCGGAAATGGTGCAGAATGCCGGTATCGGATACGGCGTAAAGAAGCTTCTCGTCCGCATCCCAGGCCAGGCCCGACAGCTCTTCGATCCTGTACCCGTTCATGCCTTCAGCAGGGCTGTCAAAGCTTCCAAGGACCTCCAATTCCGGCGTTACGGTCGCCGCGTGGGAAGGAGCCAGAGCGCCAGTCATCAGCGCCGCTATCCATGCCAATCGATACATCATGCCATCCTTTCGGTTTCAGTCATCATCCCAAGTTTGCGAAGCGCCGGCAGGAAGCGGTTGCGCCTTGCCCCCTCCTGGAGCAGGGCAACGCCCGCGCAGTACTTCGAACAGTGTTTGGTCGGGTGCTGGTGCAGCGCCCGCAGGATACGGTCCGCCATGCCGTTGCCGTTCGCCGATTTCGTTTCGATGATGAAACGGTCGTCGGCGATCGCTTTCGATCCGGCCGGCGCGCTGAACCGCAAGCAGTTGTCGATGGTCATGCGCTCGCCGCCCGATTTCGCCACCAGCGTCATGCGCACATAGCGCATGTCGAGGACCCGTATGAGCTCGTGCGGAAACTCGCAGCCATAGTGAGCGCGATAGACGCCGTGGACATAGGCCAGCGCCTCGGCGTCGATGACACCGAACTTCCCCGCATCATAGGGCAGCCGCTTCTTGACGGTAATGCCGCGCCTGTCCTTGAGCTTGATCTCGACGAAACAGAGCCCGGCATCGAGATAATTGCGAATACGGACCTTGGCGCGGCGGCGGCGGCCTTGATGATGGTCGAAGTAGCTGCGCCGCTCGACGTCGTCGAAATAGCACGTTTCGTAGGTGAAGGCACGGCGACCGTCGATGTCGAGCATATCGAAGAGCCGCGCCAGTTCCGGTACGGCGCTCTGTAGGAGCGAGGCGTCGACGACATACTTGTTGTCAAGCCGCTCAAGCATGCTGGCCTTGCAGTTGAGCATGTCCAGGCTGATCGGCGCGAACGGACTTTCCAGCCATGTGGCGGCGCTTGCGGTAATAGACATTCAATCTCACCATTTCCGTGATGTAGTCGAGTTGGAGAACCTGATAGGACATCACCTCCACGCCCAGCCGCTCCGACAGATCGGCGCACAGTGCGTCGGGATCTGACAAAAGGTTCGGCGGGATCTTGTCGAGGCTGAGCTTTGCGCCTGAGACCGACCGCAGCATTCTCGGATGGTCCAGCACATAGGCGCCGACCAGCAGGAAGAGGATTGTCGCCGCAACGAAGGGAACGGTTGTCCCCTGGACCGAGGTGATGACGGCGACAGCCACGCTGCCGAAGAAGTAGGTCATCTCGGTCTTGCTGAGCGGCTCGGAGCGCAAGGTGAACAGGGCCAGGATGGCGAACAGGCCGAAGCCGGCGGCGACGCTGAAGTTGACTGACGACAGCATCGTCAGCACCGCGAAATTGAAGATGTTGAAGAGCGCCGCGGCGGTGACCAGTTCCTTGTCGCGGTAGCGGCGGTAATACATGCCGAAGACCAGCGCCGTCATGCCGACGAGGTCGAGAGCGAAACGCAGCGCCTGCGCGGCGAGTGGATGGTCAAATGTTTGGATGAGGAGATCGGCGTTCATTGCTGCCTCGCAGCCATCTCGTTCGAATTACGGTTGTGTGGATGTTCGCAGTTCATTGTCTGTCTCCCTCTTTTGGAGGCGGGGTGCCGCCGTCTTGAGGTGAGGAACGGGGGACCTTCGCTTCTATTCCCGGCTAACGATTTTTTTTGACGCAGGAACGCATTAGCTGGTCAGATGCGTGATCCAGTAGGTCGCAGCCGCGATTGCGGCGGTGGCCGGCAGGGTGACGATCCAGGCGACGACGATGCTTTTGGCGATCCCCCAGCGCACGGCCGAGATGCGGCGCGCGGCGCCGACGCCGACGATGGCGCCGGTGATGGTGTGCGTGGTGGAGACCGGAATGCCGAGCCAAGTCGCGCCGAACAGGGTCAGCGCGCCGCCGGTCTCGGCGCAAAAGCCCTGCATGGGATTCAGCCGGGTGATCTTCGAGCCCATGGTGTGGACGATGCGCCAGCCGCCGAACAGCGTGCCCAGCGCCAGCGCCGACTGGCAGGTCAGCACCACCCAGAGCGGCACGTAGAAGGTGTCGCCCAGCATGCCTTGCGAATAGAGCAGTACGGCGATGATGCCCATGGTTTTTTGTGCGTCATTGCCGCCGTGCCCGAGCGAATAGAGCGAGGCCGAGAAGAATTGCGCCACGCGGAAGGTGTTGTCGACGGCGAATGGCGTCCGCCGCACGAAAATCCACGAGACGAGAAGGATCAGGATCAGCGCCAGCACGAAGCCGGTGGCCGGCGACAGAACGATCGCCGCCACCGTCTTTGTCAGACCGCCCCAGACGATGGCGCCGGTGCCGGCCTTAGCGACGCCGGCGCCGACCAGTCCGCCGATCAGCGCGTGCGAGGACGAGGACGGGATGCCCGCCCACCAGGTGACGATGTTCCAGACGATGGCGCCGACAAGGGCCGAAAACACCACCGCCGGCGTCACCGTGTCGGCGTCGATGATGCCCTTGCCAAGTGTTTCGGCGACATGCAGGCCGAAAAACAGAAAGGCGATGAAATTGAAGAAAGCCGCCCAGAACACAGCATAATGCGGCCTGAGAACCCGCGTCGAGACGATGGTGGCAATGGAATTTGCGGCGTCGTGCAGCCCGTTGAGGAAATCGAACAGCAGGGCAACGGCGATCAGGCCGACGAGCAGCGGAAAGGCGAGCGAGGCGTCCATCGGCGACTACACGTTCTCGATGACGATGCCGGATATCTCGTTGGCGACATCCTCGAAACGGTCGACCACCTCCTCCAACCGGCCGTAGATCTCGGAGCCGATCAGGTAGGCCATGGCGTTACCGCCGCGATGGCGGTGGAACAGATCCTTCAGGCCCCGCTCGTGCAACGCGTCGGACCGCTCCTCGGCGCGTGTCACCTCCTCGGCGATCGTCGCCAGTTGCTGGGCATTGGCACTGGGTTTGGCCAGCAGCGGCACACGCCGGATCGGAAGTCGCCATAGCGGCAGAAAATGATCGCAACCGCGTACGGATTACGATCTTTGATGACGGTCCGGGCGTGCCGGAAGATCAGCTCTCTGAGATCGGCCGACGCGGGCGGCGTCTTGATGAACGCGTGCCGGGTGAAGGGCTGGGCATCGCCATCGCCACCGACATTGCCGAGACTGCAGGCGGAGCGCTCGAATTGAGGAACAGCCGGAAGGGCTTCATGGTGACGCTCAACTTGCAGGCTCCAGGACGGGTGAGCCGCTGAGCGTTTTGACGCATTCCGTTGTGGAATGGCAAGTCTGGCCCAATCGGCCCGAAGCTGTGAGTGGACGTCCCGTCCCCCTCTTGCCTGCTTTTAGACTCGACTAGCGACGCTTTCAGCCCTCGCCGGAGGGCAGTTCACCGAGGACGAAATCAGGCACATCATCCGTATCGTCGTTGAGGGCATCGGGGAGCGTTCATCGCGGCGAGGCGTCTTGTCGCGCAATTCATAGAACCTGCGTCACGTCCGCAGCGGCCGGGAATCCGGGCCGCGACGTGTTGCGAAAGTCAGTCGCACAAGTTTGACTTTCGCACCTGATTTTTGCGACAGATTTTTCCCTGCAAATTCAGTGCCGGCGATTTTGTCGCAAAAGTCAGGATTTCCGCGACAACGGCTTCGTTATTTCTGTTGCCGGGCTTCGATCAATCGAGCTTTCGATTTCGTCAAACCCGCCGACTGCCCCGACTCCAAAAGTGTTTTGAGATCGCAAAGCACGATTGAGAAGCCTTCTGTCCCGTTCAGAGCGGCGTCAATCTGTTCTTCAGTTTCGCCGGGGAACCCATCATTGATTAGCGTGATTGCAGTCCCACCCTCGAACGGCTCCAGATCGATGCGCACGGCACCGTCGGACCATTGCCATGCGATTTGTTTGCCGGGCTCTAGCTGTGTCGCCGTTACCGTGTCTCTAGCTCCGGCAACCATGAAGCTCCACTCGACTGCCTGTCCAATACGCAGAGGCCCCGAAGCCTTCGACAGCCAAAAGCGTGTCAACCACGCCGGTTCGACAAATGCGTCGTAAATCGCCTTGGGCGGGGCGTCGATAAACATCGATACTCGTGCTCTTGGTTTCTTGTTCGACGCCATTTCACTTCCTTCCGTCGCGAAAATCCCGAAACCCGCGACAGTCGCACAATAGGGATTTTCGCGACGGGATGCACCCGCTAGATTCGGGCGGTGAGCATAGCAGCGAAAGCCCCCTGCCCCATGATGATCGGATATGCCCGCGTCTCGACTGACGGCCAGACCCTCGACCAGCAGCGCGCAGCCTTGAAGGCGGCGGGCTGCAAGCGCGTGTTCGAGGAAAAGGCATCCGGCGCGCAGCGCGGCCGCCCCGAGCTGGCGAAGATGCTGGATCATTTGCAGCCCGGCAACGTGGTGACGGTGACGCGGCTCGATCGCCTCGCCCGATCGACGCGCGATCTTCTCGACATAGCCGAGCGGATCGGCCAGGCCGAGGCCGGCTTGCGGTCCTTGGCCGAGCCGTGGGCGGACACGACGACGCCGGCCGGGCGCATGGTGCTGACCTTCTTCGCCGGCGTTGCCGAGTTCGAGCGCAGCTTGATCCACGAGCGCACGAGCGCCGGCCGGACTGCTGCGAAGGCGAAGGGCGTTCGCTTCGGCCGCCCCCCTGCCCTTTCGGCCGAGCAGATCGCACACGCCCGCCAGCTCATCAGGGGCGAGGAAAGGCCGGTTGCCGAAGTCGCGCGGCTCCTGGGCGTGCATCGCGCTACCCTCTATCGGGCGCTAGACGGCGCAGCGGCCATGTAAGAAGGCGGAATCGGAATAGCAGGCCGACCATAGTGCTCGGCCGCGTCAAAAGGTGGGTTCTCGCCATGCTCGCGGCCTTCGGCCCCTGCGCGTGGCTCCGATCCCGGCCTACGGCCGCTTTTGACGCAGCCTGCGCCCCTATGGAATCCTGAACCTGTCGGGACGAAGGGCGTCCCGCCCTTCGCTCCGCTCCGGGGTTCTCCACGCCTGCGGCGCGTCGAACAAAGGGCTGGCCAAAACCTTGGCGTAGGATTCCGCCCCTTCCCGCAAACGTCACCTTCTAATGCACTTCCCCCGAGGCAGCTTGCGCGATCGTCACGTAGCGCGTCCCATGACAATGCAGGCAATACGCCATCCGATAGCCGCGCCCGTTCTTGACGATCGGGGCGTCATCGGGATTGGCGACGGTTTGAAGGCCGGTGCCTTGGCAATGAGGGCATGGCAGCCTGTCGCGCAACCATTCCTGCTTGCGCTGGTGTTCCTTCAGGAGCACGCGGATATGCCGCCGATCGCGGGCGTCGAATATGTCGGCCCCCGCCTCTCCGTTCACATAGGCGCGAATCTTCCGGGTGAGCTCGTCCTCCATGCGCGATCCTTCCCGGCCGGTGTCGCCGTCTCCATCCTCATGTCCGGACGAGAATAGGCCGCTTCCGGCCGAGGGCATAGGATCGCGGCCGTCAGGCCGCTTCGGCTTCCTCCTGGTCCTCGCCCTCCCCTTCCGGCGCTTCCATGAGGATTTCGCAGTCGCCGCACATCAGCCGCGCGCCGGGTTTCGCCCAAGCGTGCAACTCGCAACTCGGGCAGGTATAGCGGGTTTTGCTCGCCGCCTTCGCCTTGCGCTTCTTGCGAGCTTCCGCATCGCCCCACAGCTCGACATAGAGGGCGTCGAAGCCGGCCGCGTCCAGATCGGCAAAGGCGAGCTGGAACGGACCGCCCGGCGCGATGTAGTGCGTCATCTGCTGGCCGGTTTCCTTGCCGCCAGGCTGGCCGGTATCGGACGGGACCAGGCCGACCGTGTGCATCTTCGCGGCCCATTCCTTGTTGTGGTAGCCGGAGCGCGAGGGCTTGCCGAGATGGTGCTGCCACAGGTGGACCATTTCATGCACCAGCGTCGAAAGGCTCTGCTCCGTGGTGCGGTCGCGGAAATGGGAGGGGTTGAGGGCGATTTCGTCGGTGACGGTCTTGCCGTCCTTGGAGCCGAAGCGGCCGCCGGCGAAATAGCCGTAAGCCTTCTTGGCGCGCTGCAAGGTGACGAGGCAGGCCGGCAGCTCGCCGGCGAACAGCCGATCGTTGAAGAAGGCATAGGCGCGGTTCAGGCCGTCATAGGTCTTGAGGGTCGGATTGTCGGTGAGCATGGTGGCGCTCCGCTGCTGTATCGTACGATACAAGCCTGCCCCAATCCTTCCCGGCGATCAACTAAATTGCTTCGTACGATACAAAGTAATCGCAGTTTCTCCCTCGAAAGCCCCTGCCCTGCTGCCGCGCACCGGCAGCGCCGGCTAGGCATCCGAGTCGGGGTGAGTCGCGTCGCGATCGTGTGCTGGCAAGGCCGGCGAACACGGCGCAAACCCCACGATTTCAGGGGCTTCGATTCAATGCGTTGCAGAATCAGCGATTTTCTGAATTACATGTAAATATGAGTCGTGTAGCCAAAGCACCGAGCAAGGAACTCGTTCGCGCCCATCGGGAGCGTCGGCGTGCTGCTGGCCGGATTTTGGTGAACACCGACCTTCCCGCCGAGCTGGTCGAGGCGATCGACAAGCTCAAGGAAGCCAGAGGCGTGCGGGGACGCACGCCGATCATCGAGGAAGCATTGAGGGTCTATATCGAGGCGCAGCAAGGGACATAACGGCAAAACGCCCGATCGGTGGAACGATCGAGCGTTTTATAGGCCGTCAGACACACTGTAGGTCAGGGGTCCGCTAACTCTCCCCTTATCTACGCTAGAGCACTCCAATCCGCAAGATTGATTCTTGCGGGAACGGGAGCGCCGTGCCTGCCGTCCACAGTCGTCATGTCCTCCGAATGGAAGGACGGAAGGCATATGTTGAGGACGCAAATCGCGGCCGCGATTGGCTGCGCGCGCGGGAACGCGCTTGATGAAATCATGCGGGAAGTCTGGACGCGCTACAGCGCCGGCCAGCTCACCGAGGACGAGGCCGGCCAGCTCTCCACGCTCGCCCAGGAGCGCCGGGCGGCATGGCGGGGATCGGGACAGGCGGGGCTTGGCCTGGTCATGCCCCCTCCCCCCGAGCGATGCCCGACGCCGGTTCGCCGGCACAGCCATTTCCGGGGGCGATCGGAGGGCCGTATCTGGCGGCCGACGACGCGCAAGGACGTTCAGGCGATCTTGAAGGCGGCCGAAATCTACAACGAGGCCGGCTTGCACGAGAAGGGCGAGCGCAGCGGCCCGCTAGGATCGGTGGCGCTGGACGTGCTGCGGCTGTTCGTCAATCTCATCGACTTCCGCACCGGCCGGCTTGAGCCGTCAATCACGACGATCATGGATCGGCTGGGCCGGTCGCGCGATACGATCGTGCGGGCGCTGAAGAACCTGCGGGCGCATGGGTTCATCGACTGGCTGCGGCGCTATGAGCCGACCGGCAATGAGGGGCGCGGCCCACAGGTGCAGCAGGCGAGCAACGCCTATCGCCTGTCCCTGCCGGAAAAGGCCCGGCAGTTCCTTGGGCGGTTCAGCAAGGCCCCGCCCCTGCCCGACGACCACAGCGCCGCACAGGAAGCCCGCGCGGCCGAGCTGGACGCCTACAGGAAGGCCCTGCCCCTCGACGAGCGGGCGCTGTCCGAGGCCGGCGATACCGCGCTAGGTCGGGCGCTGGCGGCCCTTGGGAAAGCTATCCAGAAGCGTGAGTCCGATAACCAGACTGAATCCCCATCTGATCTATATCTAAAAGGCGGAACATAAGCGGACGCCGCTGTTCGGGCCGCTACCGCGGCCCTGCGGCGGTTCCGGTCCGCTTATAGGGCGGACCGGGAAGCGACACCCTTAGCACCTATTCCGCACCGTTCGCGCCCTGCGGCTAACGTGCTATGGGCTTTCGAGAGGGCGCGAGGGGCAAGGTCGGCGCTCTTTCTTTGCTGTATTGCTGGCAATCGGGCATTTAAGCAAAATTTCTTGCCGTCAATTCTCATTGCTACTATGCCAGCAACATGAAAACGATCGCCATTGTCAGCCAAAAGGGCGGGGCCGGGAAAACCACCCTCGCCTTGCACGTCGCCACGGCCGCCGAGGCGGCCGGGCTTCCCGCCGCGATTATCGACCTCGACCCCCAGGCGAGCGCCGCCGGATGGGGCGACAGCCGTCAGGGCGAGGCTCCGGTTGTCGTGGCCCTTCCTCATACCCGCCTACCGCAAGGTTTGCAGGCCGCAACCGATGGCGGGGCCGAGCTGGTCGTGATCGACACAGCGCCGCACTCCGAAGCGGCCGCAATGGCGGCGACACGATCGGCCGACCTGGTGTTGATCCCCTGCCGCGCCGGAATCCTCGATCTTCGCGCGATCGGCAGCACGGCCGAGCTGGTGAAGCTCGCTCAAAAGCCGGCCTTTGTCGTTTTGAACGCCGTGCCGCCGCGCGCCACGCAGCTCCTGGCCGACGCGCGTGAGGCCGTTCAGGTTCACGGCTTGGAGGTTGCCCCCGTCGCCTTTCAGCAGCGGGCGGCTTTCGGACATGCGCTCACGGCCGGCAAAACCGCGCCAGAGTATGAGCCGGCCGGCAAAGCCAGCGAGGAAGTGTCCGAATTGCTGACCTGGCTTAGAGGCCAATTGCTGATTTGACGGCAAGCTGTATTGCCAGCAATGAGGCATAATGATATTGCTGGCAAACTGGCAGTTTCATGGGATAAAACCATGCCGAAAAGACCGAGTTTAGCCGCGAGCATGAAGGCCGTGGGCGCGCAGACCCCGCCGCCTGCCGCGCCGATGGTGGAATCCGCCCCCGCGCCGGTCCCGGATCGTGCTGAGGGCAAACGTTACCATGCCGCCACGCGGGTCGGAATGAAGCGGGTGACGGTTGTGGTCGAGCCGGAGGAACATCGCCGGGTTAAGCGGCTGTCAGCCGACACCGACCGCTCCATTGAAGACCTTATGCGCGAGGCGCTTGCTGATTTGCTGGCAAAACATAATGCTTGATTGCTGGCAAGGCGGCGATGTGGTAAGGGCTTGAAGTGTAACGCTAGGTGTCATACATTGAGAGGCGAGAAAGTCGCGTGAGGGTTTTCAAAAACAGCCGGTTTCACAAGTTTGCCCGAAAGGAGAAAATCTCTGACGCGATGCTTTGTGAAGCTGTAGGGCGCGCAGAGCGCGGCCAGATCGACGCCGATCTAGGGGCCGGCCTCATCAAGCAGCGGGTCGCGCGGCCGGGCGCTGGAAAGTCTGGCGGCTTCCGAACGCTGGTTTTCTTCCGCGCGGAGACGAGGGCGGTTTTCGCGTTCGGGTTTGCCAAGAGCGATATGGCAAACCTTGATGATGCGGAAGAAGCCTACTTGAAGAAGGCCGCAAAGCTGGTCTTGGGGTTTGCAGATGCGCAGATGGACGCGGAAGTTGCTGCGGGTCGAATGTTCGAGGTGAATTGCGATGAGCAAGACTTACAAGAGTGAAGCTCTGGCGGCCGTCCATGAGATGATGGAAGGCTTCTATGAGTCCGGCGCGATCGACAAGCAGACGATGCGCGAATTTGACGAGGGGTGCCTGACAACGGTTGAGCCGCTGACCCCCGAGGAAATCCGTTCTATTCGTGAGCGTGAGCGTATCTCGCAGCCGGTCTTTGCCCGCTATCTCAATGTGAGCAAGGGGCTGGTGTCAGATTGGGAACGTGGGGTGAAGAAACCCGGCGGGCCGGCGCTGCGGCTGCTGACCGTTATTCAAAAAAGGGGCCTTGAGGCGATTGCCTGATTGCTGGCAAGGCGGCAAACAGGCAATTTGGCAAGTTATCTGCTTGCATCCCACCCCCCGGCCGTCCCTACGGCCCTCCTATGATGAGAGCGGGCCGGCCGGGGGCTGCCGTCGCGGGTGTGGCGAGGTTGAGCGATGCCGGCGAGCAGCCGGCCCCGGCCCGGAGGGAACGCGCTCCCACATAGCGCCGAAGTGACCGGAGGGCCGCAAGAGAGAAGCCCCGGCACGTCAGCGCCGGGACCGCTTTTCCCATCTGGCGGGTTCCTGTTGAGCTCCCTTGCTCGCCTCGCGCAGCCGCTTCATCATTTCCTCACCCGAAATCCCCGGCCGTGGATCGTCGGCGGCGGCCTGGATCATGCGCTTGAACAATTCTCGGCGCAAATCGGCATGGGGTTCCAGTTCCTCATGCTCGCCCAGGATCACGAACACGGCTTCGGACGGATCGAGGAATATTCCCTGTTCGATCCTGTCGAGCAGCCACAGCGCCAGTTCCGGCGGCAAATAGGCTTCAAACCGTAAGCCGCCCTTGGCGGCCTGGTCGCGGATGCGCTTGGCTTGCTCGACGGCATGGGCCTTGTCGGCGGGATCGGGCCATTCGGGTGCATCGGTGTCGGTCATGGTTTCATCCGTCATGGCTGGTTGAACAGTCCTTTGAACTCGGGATCGGCATAATAGGCGAGCTTGCCGGCGACGATCGGGCGTTGCCCGGCTAGGAACAGCAGCTCGGCGTTCTGCGGCAGGCTGCGCACTTCGTCGGGGGTGAGCAGCGGCCGGCCGGAATGATGCTCGCCGTAGGATATGCCGGACTTATCGGAATCGAGCGCCTGGCCCATCGTCTTGAACACGGCGGTTTCCTGTCCGAGCAGATCGGAGACGAGGCGGGCGCTTTCGTGGTCGTTGACGCCGAAGACCTGCAGGACGCCGGCGTTCGACAGGAAGGTGCCGGCGCGCTGCCCGTATGTGGCGCGGAGCTGGTGAACGTCTTGCAGGATGGGCCAGAGCTGGACGCCGTAGCCGGCCATGAGGCCCATAGCGCGCTCGACGGGGGCGAGGTGGCCGAGGGCGGCGAACTCATCCAGCAGATACAGCACTGGCGCAGCCAGTGGGGCAGGGGACGAGCTGGCGGCGCGGGCCATGTCGGTGAGGCTTTGGGTGACGAGCAGGCGCAGCCATCGGGAATAGGTGGCGAGGCGATCGGGCGGCAGGACGAGGAACACCGTTCCGGTGCGCGCCTTCAAGTCGCGGAACGCAAAATCGGATCGGCCGAGGACCGCGACCATGCGCGGCGAGTCGAGGAAATGGGTATGGCGCTGTGCGGCCGACAGCACGCCGGCCGCCTCGCGATCGGACTTGCCGAGGTGACGATTGGCGGCGCGGGCGACCAGGCCGCCGGCGGCCGTGGACGCCTGCATTGCCTTGAGCAGCGCCGTGAAGGCGTCAGGGGCGAGCGTGAGGTTGTCGCGGAGGGTGGCGAGGGTGCGCCGATCGCGCGGCTCGCTGGCGACGATATGGAGGATGACGCCGGCGATCAGCGCCTTGGCTTCGTCGTTCCAATGCGCCTCGCCGGCCGTGCCTGGTTCGTCATAGACCAGGGCGTCGGCCAGCGTGGACGCATCCTCGGCCACGTCGAGGCCGTCAGGGTCGAGCGCATCGAGGGGATTGAAGGCGGCCGAGGGTTTTCCGGTGACGCCGAAGGGGTCGAGGACGTGGACCGGGCCGAACTTCTGGCGGGCGCTGCCGGCGATCCTGGCATTCTCGCCCTTGGGGTCGATGCAGATCACGGAGCGATTGAGGTCAAGCAGATTCGGGATGATCGTTCCCACCCCTTTGCCGGTCCTGGTCGGGGCCATCGTGAGCAGATGGGCCGGCCCGTCATAGCGCAGGAGCTTTCCGGTCTTGCTGTCGCGGCCGACCAGGAGGCCGGCTTGAGAGCGGGTGAGGGGGCGAGATTCCTTGTCGGTGGCGAAGCGGGCCGAGCCGTGCGTGTCGGCGTCCACGTCCCCGAAATGCCGGATCATGGGCAGGGAGGCGAGGCGGAACAGGAGCAGGGCGAGGAAGGCGGTGAATGCGATGTTGCCGACATACCAGAGCACATCGCCGCGCTGGATGCCGGCCCATTGCATGAGAGCCATGAGGCCGCCGCCGACGACGAGCAGGACCAGGAAGAACAGCACGCCCATTCTGGCGACATAGCCGGCCGCACGAAACGGGCCGGTGACGATCGAGACGAAGGCCCACAGGGGATCGCGGCCGACCGCGCGCAGCATGTTCTTGAAGGCGGTCCAGGCCAGCCGGAAATCGGTCATGAGGCCGCTCCCCTATCCGCTGGCGGCTTGAGCAGATCGGCAAACAGTTCCTTGTCCATGTCGCGGGTGAGGAAGCCGGGCAGCTCGCGGCGCAGCCAATCGGGCAGGGAGCGCGCGATTTCATCGCGGCCGTGTTCGAGGCGATGGAGCACGAGCGCGCCGAGCAGCACCTTACGGCGCGTATCGTTGGCGCGTTCCTGTTTTGACAGCCTGGCCTTGAGGGTGGCGCGCTGCGCATCCAGTTCGGCCAAGCGTTGTTCGATCGTCTTGCGCGCCATCGTGTTGCCTCTCTCTTTCCGGTTGCGGCCGAGCCTATCAGGTTTCGGCAGGGCAGGGGAGCGCGAACGGTTCGAGCCTTGAAATCTTGGGCTTTCGGAGTCACAATCGCGGCTTCAATCGGATCGCACAGAGGTTGCCGCAGCGCCACACCGGAGGCATGAGAGAGCGTAGCGAGCGAATTGCGAAGGGCGCACTTACGAGTTACTAGCAACTCAGAGCGCTGCCAACGTCGGAGGTTGGCGGGAACTGGCGAAACGGGATCGAGGCATCGGGTTGGCAATCTACCATTTCAGCATGAAGCCGGTTTCAAGGGCGAAAGGCCGCAGCGCCGTTGCCTCTATGGCTTATCGTGCCGGGGAGAAGCTGACCAACAAGCGCGACGGCATCACGCATGATTACACGGCCAAGCAGGGCGTGGAACATGCGGAGATCGTCTTGCCGGAAGGCGTCAACGCCGATTGGGCGCGGGATCGGTCGGAGTTGTGGAACGCGGCCGAATTTGCCGAGAACCGGAAAGACGCCCGCGTTGCCCGCGAGTTCGAGGTTGCCTTGCCGCATGAGCTGTCGGCCGAGGAACGGTTACAGGCCGCGCGGGAGATGGCGCAGGAGTTGGCCGACCGCTACGGCGCGGCCGTGGACTTCGCCATCCACCAGCCGCATGAGGCGAGCGACGTTCGCAATCATCATGCCCATATCCTCATGACGACGCGCCAGGTCACGGAGGAAGGCTTAGGCGACAAGACCTATCTTGAGCGCGAAAACAAATGGCTACTGGCGAACGATCTGCCGACGACCGACATGCAGCTTCGCGACCTTCGCCAGAGGTGGGAGGGGATCGCCAACGAGCGGCTGGCGATGGCCGGGCTTGATATTCGGATCGACCATCGCTCGCATATGGAGCGCGGGCTTGAGATCGCGCCGACCGAGCATGTTGGCGTCCATGCCACGCAGATGGACAGGCGCGGCCTCGACGTGTCGCGGGCGCGGCTGGACGAGGACGCGGCGAAGCGCAACGCGGACCTCATCCGGGAGAAGCCCGAGCAGGTTCTTACGCTCATCACCGGGGAAAAGAGCGTGTTCGACCGTCACGATGTTGCGCGGGCGCTGCATCGCTACATCAACGACGACCCGCAGGAGTTCCAAAGCGCCTTTGCGAAGGTCATGGCCTCGCCGGCGCTGGTTGAGCTTCAACCGGAACGGATCGACCAGGCGACGGGCGAGATCGAGCTTGCGCGGTATTCGACGCGGGAAATGGTCGAGATCGAATCCGGCATGGTCGAGAGCGCGCAGCGGATGCACCAGGCGCGCAATCATGGCGTCGATCGCCGGCATGTCGAGCGCGCCATTGAAGCCCAGGACGCGGCCATTCAGCGGGGCGCCGGCGATGCTTCCGCCCGGCTGTCCGACGAGCAGCGGGCGGCGATCGAGCATGTTACCGGCCGGGAGCGCATCGCGGCCGTTGTCGGGTTCGCCGGCGCGGGCAAGAGCACGATGCTGGCGGCCGCGCGCGAGGCGTGGGAGGCCGAGGGCTATCAGGTCCACGGCGCGGCCCTGTCGGGCAAGGCGGCCGAGGGCTTGGAGGAAAGTTCCGGTATCCGGAGCCGGACCCTCGCGTCATGGTCCCGCGGTTGGGAGAACCCACATAGTGGGGACCGCTATGCACTCGGCCGCGGCGACGTGTTCGTGATCGACGAGGCGGGCATGGTCGGAAGCCGGCAGCTCGCCCGCTTCGTTGGCGAGGCCGAGGCGCGCGGGGCGAAGATCGTCCTTGTCGGCGACCATGAGCAGTTGCAGGCGATCGGGGCCGGCGCACCGTTCCGGGCGATCACGGAGGAAATCGGCCATGCCGAGCTTTCCGAGATTCGCCGGCAGCGCGTGGACTGGCAGCGGGAGGCGTCGGTTGCGTTCGCCACGCATCGCACGGCCGAGGGCCTGGCCGCCTATCGGGAGCATGGCGATATTCGTTTCAGCGAAAGCCGGGAGGACGCGCGCGGCGAGATCGTGCGCGATTACCTTGCCGATCGGGACGAGCGGCCGGAGGGAACCCGCGTAGCGATGGCGCATCGCCGGGCCGATGTTCGCGCCATCAATGATGCGATCCGGGCCGAGCTACAGGACCGGGGTGTTTTGGCACGGAGCGAGCTGGCGCGCGTCAGCGAGGCCGACAGCCTCGCGCCGGGTGACGTCGACCATGAGCGAAAAGCACCAGGCCGGGCGCTGACCTTCCAGACCAATGCCGGCAAGCGCGACTTTGCGACGGGCGACCGCATCGTGTTCCTCGAAAACAGCCGCGACCTTGACGTGAAAAACGGGATGCTTGGGACGGTGGAAAATGTCGAGCCGGGCATTCTGCATGTCCGGCTCGACAAGCGTGCTGGCGGCCAAACCGATGGCCACATGATTTCGATACTAGCAAATGATTACCAGTCTTTTGACCACGGCTATGCGACGACGATTCACAAGAACCAGGGCGCGACCGTCGATCGCGCCTATGTGCTGGCGTCGGGGACGATGGACCGGCATCTCACCTATGTCGCCATGACCCGGCATCGCGACGGGGCGCAGCTCTATGCGGCACAGGACGAGTTCACCGACCGTCACGCCGGCCAAACGTTGGCTTCGGGCCGGCTGGTCGAGCATGGGGCCGCGCCCTATGAGCACCAGGCCGGCAAGAGCGACAGCTATTTTGTGACGCTGGAAGACGACAAGGGCCAGCGGAATACCATATGGGGCGTCGATCTTGAGCGGGCCATGAAGGGCGCGGAGCGCGCGCCCGAGATCGGGGACAAGATCGGCCTGCAACATATGGGTTCGGTGCCGGTTCGGCTTCCAGACGGCCAGATGGTCGAGCGCCATGCGTGGAAGGTGCGGGACGCCGGCGAGCTGGCCTATAGGCCTAATCGGCCCGAAGCTGTGATTTTGGCCAAGTTGTGGAACGTTGCGGGAACGGATTGACCGCCCTGGTTTTCTCGCCTGACAATTTGCTCCTGGAACAGGGAGTGGATTTATGGGTCTGCGT